>NZ_JAME01000003.1 GCF_000521865.1 Roseivivax isoporae LMG 25204 | reverse complement strand
ACTCCAAAGGGAGCAGGTCAGAGGAAATGCAGGGTTGGGGTGTCTACGGAGTCCGCTACGCGCACGGCTTCCCACCGCGTCTTTACCGCGTGGACGACCCAGCGATGCGTATTCTTGATCGCGAACTTCTATCGCGCACCTTTGTGCAGCCGGAAGGGCTAGCGTTCACGATGCACTTTCCAGATGAGGTGTCGTCCTACAATCCTGCACCAAGTTGGGAGGCTGAAATAGAAAGAATTCTATCGACTCAGTGAGATCCTCCCCCTGCTAAAATGGAGAGCGTAGGAATGAGTATGAGGATGAAGTGACCTGGCGAGGGTTCGATCTCTGTTCCGTCTCCCGAACGAGACTGGCAGCGAAGTGTTTCAGTTGCGGTCCAGAAAAACAACGCATTTTCCGTTGGTTACAATCTATTCACCAAATCGGCACAGTCATTAGGTCCAGAGAATATCGGCCCTGAGAGACCGCTTCCGGGCCTCCCGGGGCCAAGGCCAGTGCTCAGCCCTTCCCGCATAACCCTCGAAAACAACGGAAAAATCCGGCCGCAGCCGGATGGGCAGAACGCTTTCGCGAGGGCAAGTGGCGGAGAGGAAGGGATTCGAACCCTCGAGACGGTTTCCCGCCTACACACTTTCCAGGCGTGCGCCTTCGACCACTCGGCCACCTCTCCGCCGCCGCGTTTAGCTGAGCAGGGTACCGGAATGCAAGGCGGAAAGATGGAACGGGCCCGCGGGCGGGGTTCAGGGTTTTCGCGGGGCGAGGAGGGGCGATCTCGCGATCTTGTCGTTGAGCGTCCGGCGCGGCAGGCCGAGTGCGCGCGCGGCGGCCTCGGTGTTGCCGTTGCACTGGTCGAGGACGCGGGCGATCTCCTGCGCCTCGAAGGCGGCCACGAGATCGCGCAGGCTCTGGCCGGCGCCGGCGGCGCGGACGAGGCCGTCCGCGTCCGGACGCGCGGCCGGCGCGGCGAGCCCCAGCACGTGCCGGTTCGCGACGATGCGCAGCTCGTGGGCATTGCCCGGCCAGTGGTGGGCCTGCAGCGCCTTGCGGTCGCGGAAGGTCACCGGCGGCGCGTCGCGTCCGTGGCGGGCGGCCGCGGCGGCCACGAAATGGTCGAAGAGCTGGGGGATGTCCGCGGGGACCTCGCGCAGGGCGGGCAGCGTCACCTCGAAGCCGGCGATGCGGTAGTAGAGGTCCTCGCGGAAGCTGCCGGTGCGGATCGCCGCGCGCAGGGGCTCCGCGGTCGAGGCCACCACGCGGAAGTCGAGGCTCCGCGGGCCGTCCTCCGCCTCGAGGAGGCGTGTCTGCAGGACCCTCAGGAGTTTCGGCTGGAGCGCGAGCGGCAGGGTGTCGATCTGGTCGAGGAAGAGCGTGCCGCCATCCGCTGCGGCGACGAGCCCTGGGCGCGCCGCGCCGCCGTCGCCGAAGAGCACCCGCTCGGCGCCCGCCTCGGGCAGCGTGGCGCAGTTCACCACCACGAAGGGGCCGTCGCCACGCGGGCTGCGGCGGTGCAGGAGGCGCGCGGCCAGTTCCTTGCCGGTGCCGGTCTCGCCCGTCAGCACCACGTCGATGTCGAGCGGGGCGATCTCGGCCAGGGTCCGGCGCAGCGCCGCCATCAGGCGGCTGTCGCCGATGAAGTCGCCCTGCGCCTCGAGCCTAGACTGCAGGCGCGCGACCTCGGCCTTGAGGCGGCCGGTCTTGAGCGCGCGGGCGATGACGGACATCAGGTGCTCGGCGTCATAGGGCTTTTCGAGGAAATCCTCGGCGCCGCGGCGCATGGCGCGCACCGCGTGGCCCACGTCGCCGTGACCGGTCAGAAGGACCACGGGCACGTCGATGCCCGCCTCGGCGAGCGCGTCGAGCAGCCCGATGCCGTCGAGGCCGGGCATCCTGAGGTCGGTCAGCACGAGGTCGGGCGGTGCCGCCACCGCCGCGTCGCGCGCGGCGCGCGCGTCGGCGAAGGCCTGCGTCGCGTGGCCGACCGCCGAGATCAGGTCGCAGAGCCCGTCGAGATGGTCGGGATCGTCGTCCACCACGAAGATGCGCGCGCCGCTCATTCCGCCGCCATCCGGTCCTCGGCATGCGCGGCGAAGGTCAGGACCGCGCGGGTGCCGCCGCCCGGCGCCTCGGACAGTTCGAACCGGCCGCCGAACTCCTCGACGATCATGCGCGAGATCGAGAGACCGAGGCCCAGGCTCTCGCCGGTCTCCTTGGTGCTGAAGAAGGGCTCGATCACCCGCGACAGGAGCGAGGCGGGGATGCCGGGCCCGTTGTCTGCGACCGCGATCTCGACCGTGTCGCCGCAGCGGTGCCGCGACACCGCGACCTGCGCGTCCGCGCCCCCGGCCACCGCGTCGAGCGCGTTCGTCAGGAGGTTCACCAGCACCTGTTCGAGCCGCACCTGCCCGGCGAGGATCACCGGCGAGGCGCCGTCGGGGCAAAAGGCGATGCGGGCACCTGCGTCCGCGGCGCGCGGCGCCACGAGCTCGAGCGCGCCGCGGATCGCGGCATCGACCGGAACCGGCGCGCGCGCGCCCGGCTCCTTGCGGGAAAAGCTCTTGAGGTGCCGGATCGTGCGCAGGATGCGGCGGATGTGGCTCCGCGCCTTCTCGACCCGCGAGGTGGCGTAGGGGTCCGATATCTTGCCCGACAGCAGGACCGCGGCGAGCGTCGCCTCCATCGCGGCGAGCGGCTGGCTGATCTCGTGCGCGATGGCCGCCGACATGCGCCCGAGCGCCGCCATCTTCTCGGAATGCACGAGGGCGTCCTGCGCCTCGCGCAGGTCGGCCTCGGCGCGGCGGCGCTCCTCGATCTCGCGGGCGAGCGCGGCGGTGCGGTCGGCCACGCGCCGTTCGAGCAGCGCGCCCTGCCGGAGCCGCAGGTCGACCAGGCGGCGGCGCTGCAGGGAGGTCTGGACCAGCGCTCCTGCCGCCAGCGCGATCAGGAGCGCGGCGCCGGCGCTGAGCCACGCGGCCCGCAGGGCCGGCGCGGTGGGGGCGAGCCCGACGAGCAGCCAGTCCTCGGCGGGAAGAACCTGCCGGCGCAGGAGCTGCGGCCCCTCCGGCGTCTCGAGCCGGTCCTGGTCCGCGGCGTCGAGGACGGCCGGGCGGTCCGCGACCGGCACCGTCGCGAAGGCGCGGGTTGCGGCCATGGCGGCAAGCCGGTCCGCGTCGAAGGGCACGAGCGGCCGGTAAAGGAGGCCGGGGTCGCCCGACAGGATCACCACCCCGAACCTTTCGGCCACGGCGAGGGTGCCGCCGGCGTCGCTCCACGTCGCCTGCAGGGGGCGCAGGTCGATCTTGACCACCATGACGGCGGTGCGGCCCGCGATCTCGGCGCGGGAGGACACGAAGTAGCCGGGCTGCCCGGTCGTGACGCCCACGCCGTAGAACCGCCCTGCCCCGCGCGCCACCGCGTCCTTGAAGTACGGGCGGAACGCGTAGTTCTGCCCGACGAAGCTCCCCGGATCCTGCCAGTTGCTCGAGGCCAGCGTGGTGCCGCCGGCGTCGAGCAGGAACAGCTCGTCCGCGCCCGATTCCCGCGCCGCGACGGCCAGCGCCCGGCTGGCGGTGGCGGTGCGCGCGGCGTCCCCGGGGGCGCGCACCGCCGCGACGATGCGCGGGTCCTCGAGGGCGAGCGCCGGCAGGTAGCGGAAGCGCGCGATCTCTGCCTCGATGGTGCGGGAGGTCAGGAGCAGCGAGCGGTCGAGCCGTTCGCCCAGCGCCGCGGTCGCCACGTGCCACGCGACGAGCCCGGCCGCCGCGGCGGCGAGCGCGGCGCAGAACACGAGGGACGGCCAGACGGCCCGGCGGCTGAGCGAGGTCATGGCGCTATCTTGCCACGGGGCGGGACGGCGCGGAACAGGGGGCGAGCCGCACCGGCGCGCCGGCCTCGGCGCCGAGGTCCCGGCGCGTCCCGTCCGCGCAGAGCCGCCAGCCCGCCCCCGTCGCGCCCGAGGCTGCGAGCACCAGTTCGGGCACGCGCGTGCCGCCGGGCGAGACCCACCAGCCGTCCTCGAGCACCGCGTCGGGGCCGGGTTCCATCCCCGCGCCCGAGCCCCTTACCGCAACTCGCGTGAGGCGCAGTGCGTCCTCCTCGACCTGCCAGGTCTCGACCCAGGTCACGCGTTCGACCGAGTGGGTCCAGGACAGCGTGACCTCCGGCGCGGCGAGCACGAGCATCGCCGCGCCGGCCAGGAGGCAGGCGGTCATGCCCGGGCGGCGCGGCGGCTGCCGACCCAGATCAGCCCGCCGGTCAGGGCGGCCAGCGCAAAGCCGATCTCGTCGGTGACGGGCAGGGACGCCACGAGCGTGAACGCCGCGACCATGGCGAGCGCGCGGACCGGCCAGCCGAGAGGGCGGCCGAGCCAGCCGATCACCGCGATGCCCCAGAGGGCGATCGACAGGGCCGTCTTGGCGATCACGTAGGCCACTGCCGGCCAGAACCCGATCGCGTCGGCGAGCGGGCCGCCCGGCTGCAGCATCAGGACGGGCGTGTAGACGGCCATGAACGGAATGACGAAGCCCGCGGCCGCCACCTTGATCGCCTCGAACGAGATTCGCAGCCCGTTCGCCTTGGCGATGGGCGCGGCGGCGAAGCAGGCGAGCGCCACCGGCGGGGTCAGGTCCGCAAGGATGCCGAAGTAGAAGACGAACATGTGGCTGACGATGAGCGGCACGCCGAGATCGAGCAGCGCGGGTCCCGCGATGGACGAGGTGATGATGTAGTTGGGGATCGTCGGAATCCCCATGCCGAGGAAGATGCAGGTCACCATGGTCAGGACGAGCGACAGGAACAGGCTCTGCTGCCCGATCGACACGATGAACTGGCCAAAGGTGTTGGCTGCGCCGGTCAGGGTCATGGTGCCGATGATGACGCCCACGAGCGCGCAGGCGACGCCCACCGGCAGCGCGGTGCGCGCGCCCTCGGCGAGGCTGTCGCGGATGAGGCCCAGCGTCCCGCGTCCGCCGCGGCTGGCCGCGCACCACAGGAGCAGCACCGCGATCGCCGCGAAGAGGACGTTGGTGCCGTATTGCAGGAAGGCGGCCGTCACGAGACCGAGCCCGATCCAGAACACCGTGCGCAGGATCGTCGACGGCAGGCCCAGGACGATCGAGCCGCCGAGGATCAGCAGGACCGTGAGCCCGAGCCCCACCGTGCCCGCGAAGAGCGGCGTGTAGCCTCCGAACAGAAGGTAGACGAGCACGGCGAGCGGCACGAGCAGCATCCAGCGCTCGCGGATCGCCCGGAGCGGCGAGGGCAGCTCGGACCGGGGCAGTCCGCGCAGCGCGTGCTTGCCGGCCTCGAGGTGCACGATCCAGAACGCCGAGGCGAAGTAGAGGAGCGCCGGCACGATGGCCGCCTTGACCACCTCGACATACGGCACGTCGAGCGTCTCGGCCATGATGAAGGCGACGGCCCCCATGACCGGCGGCATGATCTGCCCGCCCATGGACGCGGTCGACTCGACGCCCCCCGCAAAGGCCGCGCGGTAGCCGAAGCGCTTCATCAGCGGGATGGTGAACTGCCCGGTGGTGACCACGTTCGCCACCCCCGAGCCCGAGATCGTGCCCATGAGGCCCGAGGAGACCACCGACACCTTGGCGGCCCCGCCCTGCCGATGGCCGAAGAGGCCCATGGAGACATCGGTGAAGAGCTGGATCATGCCCGCGCGCTCGAGGAACGAGCCGAACAGGATGAAGAGGAAGATGTAGGTCGAGGAGACGTAGATCGGGATGCCGTAGATGCCCTCGGTGCCGAAGGCCATGTGGTCGATCACCTGCTCGAACGCGTAGCCGCGGTGATTGAGCGGGAACGGCAGGTATTCCCCGAAGAGGCAGTATGCCAGGAACAGGCCCGAGATGATCGGCAGCGCGATCCCCATGATGGCGTAGCCCGCGGCGAACACGGTCGCCAGCGCCATGACGCCCACCGCGATGTCCGCGCCGGTGGGACGGCCCGCCCGCAGGATCAGGTCGCGGTACTCGACCCATTGGTAGGCGGCGACCGCGACGCCCACGGCGGCGAGGGCCCAGGCGAGGGAGCGCATGGCGGCCCCTGCCCCGCGCGCATAGGCGATGAGCGGGAAGGTCAGCACCATCAGGAAGCCCACATGCAGCGCCCGGACGATCTGGCTCGGCATGTCGACGAGGTGCGCGGCGGTGGCGATCTGGAACAGCGAGAAGATCACCGCGATCCAGAAGAGGACGATCCCCACGCGGCTCTCGGGAAAGCTCACGCCGTGGGTCTCCGCCGGCTCCGGCGGGGCGGCTGCGTCGGTCATGTGGGTCTCCGGGAACGTGTGGAGGACGGCACCGCGCGGGGCAGGCCCGCGCGGTGCGCCGGGTTCAGCCGAGGATCACTCGACGAGGCCCTGTTCGCGGTAGTACCGCTCGGCACCCGGGTGCAGCGGCACCGGCATGCCGTCGAGCGCGTTCTCGAGGGCGATCTGCGCCGCTGCCTGGTGCGACGAGGTCAGCGTCTCGATGTTCTCGAAGAGCAGCTTGGTCATCTGGTAGGCCATCTCCTCGGTCACGTCCGAATGGGTGACGAGGTAGTTCGAGATGGCGACGGTCGGCACGTCGGCGTCCTGCCCGTCATAGGTGCCGGCGGGGATGGTGGCCGCCTGGTAGGGCGCGCCAAGCGTCTCGGCGATCTCGGCCGGAATCTCGAGCACGGTGATCGGCACGGAGGTGGACAGGTCGCGGATCGACGCGACGCCGAGGCCCGCCGATTGCAGCGTGGCGTCGAGCTGGCGGTTCTTCATCAGCTCGACCGATTCCGCGAACGGCAGGTACTCGGTCTTGCCGAGGTCGTCATAGGACATGCCTGCCGCGCCGAGGATGGCGCGCGCATTGAGTTCGGTCCCCGAGGCCGGCGCGCCGACCGACACGCCCATGCCGGAGAGGTCGGCGAGCGTGGTCGCGCCGCTGTCCTCGAGCGCCACGAGCTGGATGTAGTTGGGGTAGATCGCCGCGATCCCGCGCAGCTTGTCGAGCGGCTCGGGGAAGCCCGCGTCGGCGTCGCCTTCCCACGCCGCCGCCACGCTGTCGCCGAGCGCGAAGGCGATCTCGCCGCGGCCGTCCTGCAGCAGGTTCAGGTTCTCGACCGATGCCTTGGTGGACTGCACCTGCGTGCGCACCTGGTCGATGTTCTCGCCGTAGATGTTCGACAGGCCGACGCCCAGCGGGTAGTAGACGCCGGACGTCCCGCCGGTCAGCACGTTGACGAAGTTCTGGGCCTGTGCGCCGGTCGCCGCAAAGGCCATGGCGGACGCAAGAACGGTGCCGCCGAGCGCGGCCGTGAAACGCTTCATGATTTCCTCCCTCGAAACGAAGATCCCCGTGGGCGATCGGGCGCAGGAAAGGCCACGCGCGGCCGAAGTTCAAAGATCGCCCGCCCGAGGCCCCGAGATTCCGGGCAGATTCCTGCCCGTGCCCCGGCAACAGATTGCCAGCGGATCGCGAAGCATTGCAAGTCCAACGGGTTGCGCGAGGCGGCCCCCGAGCGGGTCAGCGCGGCGGCGCGGCGGAGCTTTCCCGCGCCATGAACTCGACCTCGATCATCTCGGTCGGCCCCTCGAGAAGTCCGGTGTCGATGAGCGACAGGAGCATCTCTGCTGCGCGGACCCCGATCCGGGTGCGCGGCTGGCGCACGGTGGTCAGCCCGGGGCTCAGATGGCGCGCGATCTCGATGTTGTCGAAGCCCACGACGGACACGTCCGACGGCACCGTGAGCCCGCGGCGCTGCAATTCGCCCATGAAGCCCACCGCCATCTGGTCGGAGGAGAGGAAGAGCCCTGTCGGCCGACTGTCGAGCGCGAGCCAGGCCCGCGCGGCGGCTGCACCCGAATCCATGCTGAAATCGCCCTCGATCACCCACTCGTCCCGCAGCGGCAGCCCGAGCGCCGACAGCGCGTCGCGGAACCCCTCGAGCCGCGTCTCGGACAGAACGTTGCCGGTCGGCCCGGTGACGTGCCCGATGTGGCGGTGCCCGAGCCGCGCGAGATGCCCGACCGCGAGCGCCGCGCCGCGCGCGTTCTCGACCCGGACGGACGGGGTCGTGGTGTCCATCCATTCGCAGGCCATGACCACCGGCGGGCGGCCCGGGATGTCGAGCGCCCGCGGCGACAGCGTGCCGTCGAGCAGGATCACGCCGTCCGCCTGCCCGGAGGTCAGGTAATGCGCGAGCTGCTCGTCGGGATCGGGGCCGGACTGCGTGTCGGCGATGAGCATGCCGTACTGCGCCGGTGTCAGCACCGAGGCGAGCCCCGCGAGGATCTGCGAGAAGAACGGGTTGGCGATGTCCGGCAGCAGAACGATGACCGTGCCGGTCCGCTGACGGCGCAGGTTCGAGGCCGTCGCGTTGATGCGGTACCCCGTGGTCTCGATCGCGTCGAGCACCGCCTCGCGCGTCGAGCGCGCGACCACCGAGGGTTTCGACAACGTGCGGCTGACGGTGGCGGTCGACACGCCCGCGATGCGCGCAACGTCCTGAATAGTGGCGACTTTCCGGTCCATGCGCACCCCTGCTGACCAACCGGTATATGGCCCGGAAAATAGTTCTTGTAAACGATTTCAGCTTTTGCCACGCTTCCCTGCAAACGATTACAGAACAAGATGACCGCCTTTCGTGGCGGCAGGGAGGATCGGCCGTGAAGACCATCAAGGGCCCCGCGCTCTTCCTGGCGCAGTTCGCCGGGGACGAGGCACCTTTCGACAGCTGGCCCGCCATCACCAAATGGGCGGCCGACTGCGGCTACGAGGGCGTGCAGGTCCCGAGCTGGGACCGCCGGATGATCGACCTCGACCGTGCCGCCGAAAGCCGCGGCTACTGCGAGGACTGGGCCGGACAGGCCGCCGAGGCGGGCGTCGCGGTGACCGAGCTCTCGACCCACCTGCAGGGACAGCTGGTCGCGGTCCACCCCGCCTATGACGAGGCCTTCGACGGCTTTGCCGACCCCTCGGTCCGCGGCAACCCCGCGGCCCGGCAGGCCTGGGCCGTCGACCAGGTGGAAAAGGCGATCCGTGCCTCGGCCAATCTCGGGCTGACCGCGCTGCCCACCTTCTCGGGCGCGCTGGCCTGGCCCTATGTCTATCCCTGGCCGCAGCGGCCCGCGGGCCTCGTCGACGCGGCCTTCGACACGCTCGCCGCACGCTGGCGGCCGCTGCTGGACCTCGCGGACGAGAACGGCGTCGACCTCTGCTACGAGATCCATCCGGGCGAGGACCTGCACGACGGGGCGAGCTTCGAGATGTTCCTCGACCGGGTCGACCGGCATCCGCGGGCGATGATGCTCTACGACCCGAGCCACTACGTCCTGCAGTGCCTCGACTACCTCGCAAATCTCGACATCTACGCCGAGCGCATCGGCGCCTTCCACGTGAAGGACGCGGAGTTCCGCCCCGACGGGCGGCAGGGCGTCTACGGCGGCTTCCAGTCCTGGGTGAACCGCGCGGGCCGCTTCCGGTCGCCCGGGGACGGACAGGTGGATTTCGGCGCGATCTTCTCGAAGCTCGCCGCGATGGACTTCGACGGCTGGGCGGTCGTCGAGTGGGAATGCGCGCTCAAGCATCCCGAGGACGGCGCGCGCGAGGGCGCGGCCTTCGTCCGCGACCACATCATCCGCGTGACCCCGCACGCCTTCGACGATTTCGCGGCCGGCGGCACCGACGACGCCGCCAACCGCCGCATGCTGGGGCTCGACCGATGAGCCGGTTCGCGGAGCGCACGGGCCCCATCCGGCTCGGCATGGTGGGCGGCGGCCAGGGCGCGCTGATCGGCGCGGTCCACCGCATCGCGGGGCGGCTCGACGGCGCGTTCGACCTCGTCGCGGGCGCTTTGTCCTCGAGCCCCGAGCGTGCGCGCGCCTCGGCGGCCGAGATCGGTCTGCCCGCGGACCGCACCTACGCGGACTTCACCGAGATGGCCAAGCGCGAGGCGCGGCTCAAGGACGGGATCGAGGCGGTGGCCATCGTCACGCCGAACCACATGCACCTGCCCGTCGCGCGGGAATTCCTGAAGCGCGGCATCCACGTGATCTGCGACAAGCCGCTGACCGGCACGCTCGCCGACGCGAAGAAGCTCAGGGCCGCGGCGGAGAAGTCCGACGCGCTCTTCATCCTGACGCACAACTACACGGGCTACCCGATGGTGCGCGAGGCGCGTGCCCGGGTGGCGCGCGGCGACCTCGGCGACATCCGGCTCGTGCAGGTGGAATACGCGCAGGACTGGCTGGCCGAAGCGCCCGCCCCCGACAACAAGCAGGCCGACTGGCGCACCGACCCGGCGCGCAGCGGCGCGGGCGGCGCCACGGGTGACATCGGCACCCACGCGCTGAACCTCGCGCGCTTCGTGACCGGGCTGGTCCCGACCGAGCTTGCCGCGGACCTGCAGAGCTTTGTGCCGGGCCGCCGGCTCGACGACAACGCGCACGTGCTCCTGCGCTTCGAGGGCGGCGCGCGCGGCATGCTCTGGTGCAGCCAGGTCGCGGCCGGCGCCGAGAACGGTCTCGCGCTGCGCGTCTATGGCACGAAGGCCGGGCTCGACTGGCGGCAGGAGGACCCGAACCGGCTGGTCGTCACGCCGCTCGGCGGGCCGGCGCAGATCGTCACGCGCGCCTCGGGCGCCACCGATCCGGCCTCGCAGCGGCTGACCCGCATCCCGCCGGGCCATCCCGAGGGCTTCCTCGAGGCCTTCGCCAACATCTACGGCGAGGCCGCGCATGCCATCCGCGCGGCGCGCAGCGGCGACCCGGTGCCGGACGGCGTCGTGTTCCCCACCCTGGCCGACGGCCTCGAGGGCGTGACCTTCGTCGATGCCTGCGTGCGGTCGTCGGCGCGCAACGCGGCCTGGGTGTCGCTGTGACACCCGTCCTCGACGCGCGCGGGATCACCCGAAGCTTCGGCCCGATCGAGGTCCTGCACGGCGTCGACTTCTCGCTTCGCCCGGGCGAGGTGCATGCGCTGATCGGCGAGAACGGCGCCGGCAAGTCCACGATGATGAAGATCCTCGGGGGCTACCTCGCGCCGACGCGCGGAGAGCTCCTGGTCGACGGCGCGCCCGTGCGCTTCGCCGACCAGCGCGACGCCGAGGCTGCCGGCATCCTGATGATCCACCAGGAGTTCAACCTCGCCCTGCAGCTCACCGTCGAGGAGAACATCTTTCTCGGGCGCGAGAAGCGGCGCGGCCTCCTGCTCGACATCCGGGCCATGCGGCGCGAGGCGCGCGCCCTGCTCGACCGGCTGAACTGCCCGGTCGATCCCGCGACGCGCGTGCGCGACCTGTCGGTGCCGAACCGCCAGATGGTCGAGGTCGCCCGCGCGCTCGGGCGCAACGCGCGCGTCCTCATCATGGACGAGCCGACCGCCGTCCTGACCGGGCGCGAGACCGACATCCTGCTGCGCCAGATCGAGCGGCTGAAGGCCCAGGGCACCGCGATCCTTTACACGAGCCACAAGCTCGACGAGATCGCGCGCATCGCCGACCGGGTGACGGTCCTGCGCGACGGCACGCACATCACGACGCGGCCCGCGACCGGGTTCTCGGAGCACGCGATGGCCGAGGCGATGGTCGGGCGAGAGCTGTCGGACCTCTTTCCGCCGAAGCCCGTACCGGGCGAGGAGGTGGTGCTCGAGGTCGAGAACCTGGCCGTGCCGGGCCACGTGCGGGGCGCCTCGTTCCGCCTGCGCCGCGGCGAGGTGCTGGGCTTCGCGGGGCTGGTCGGCGCCGGCCGGACCGAGCTCATGGAGGCGGTCGTTGGCCTGCGCCCGTCGACGGGCACCGTCCGCGTCAACGGCGCGGCGCTGCGACCCGGCTCGATCCGCGCGGCGCGCGAGGCCGGACTCGTCTACCTGACCGAGGACCGCAAGGAGAAGGGCCTCCTCCTCGGCAAGTCGCTGACCGACAACCTGACGCTGCTGGCGCTCGACCGCTTCGGCCGCCTCAGCATCGACGCCGACGCCGAGGACCGTGCGCTGACGCAGGCCATCGCCGATTTCGACATCCGCGTGAACGACCGCGAGATGGTGGCGGGCAGCCTGTCGGGCGGCAACCAGCAGAAGCTGCTCCTGGCCAAGACCATGCTGGCCGAGCCGCAGATCGTCATCATCGACGAGCCGACGCGCGGCATCGACATCGGCACCAAGCAGCAGATCTACGGCTTCATCGCCACGCTCGCCAAGCAGGGCAAGAGCGTGATCGTCGTCTCCTCCGAGCTGCCCGAGGTCATCGGGCTGTCGGCCCGGGTGGTGGTCATGGGACGCGGGCACATCGCCGGCGAACTGACCGGGCCCGAGATCACCGAGGAGGCCATATTGCGCCGCGCCATGGGCGTGGGCGAAAGATCGGGAGAGGTCGCATGACCGACACGACCGCCACGGAGGCGCAGGCGAAGCCGCGCCGCCGCCTGTCCTTCCACGTCATCGGGCCGCTGCTCGCGCTGGTCGCGCTGATCGTGCTCGGGGCCTCGCTCAACTCGAACTTCCTGGGCTACGGCAACGTCACGAACGTGCTCGCGCGCTCGGCCTTCATCGGGATCATCGCCGTCGGCATGACCTTCGTCATCACCGCGGGCGGCATCGACCTGTCCGTGGGGTCCATGGCCGCCTTCGTGGCGGGTGTCATGATCCTCGCGATGAACGCGCTCATCCCCTCGCTCGGGATCGGCGTGCCGCTCGTGCTCGCGGGCATGGCCGTCGCGCTGGTGACGGGGCTGCTCGCCGGGTCGCTCAACGGCTTTCTCGTGGCCAAGGTCGGCATCGAGCCCTTCATCGTCACGCTCGGCTCCATGGGCATCTACCGCTCGCTGACCACGTGGCTCGCGGACGGCGGCACGCTGTCGCTCGACTTCGCGGCGCGCACATTCTACCGGCCGGTCTACTACGACGGGCTCTTCGGGGTCGCCTGGCCCATCATCGTCTTCGCGCTCGTGGCCATCCTCGGCGAGTTCGCCATGCGCAAGGCGCCGTTCGGCCGGCACTGCGCCGCACTCGGCGCGAACGAGCAGGTCGCACGCTACTCGGCGGTGCGCGTCGACCGCGTGCGCATGACGACCTACGCGCTGCTCGGCGCGCTCGTGGGGCTCGCCACGATCATGTACGTCCCGCGCCTCGGCTCGGCCTCCGGATCGACCGGCGTCCTGTGGGAGCTCGAGGCCATCGCCGCGGTGATCATCGGCGGCACCGTGCTCAAGGGCGGCTTCGGCCGGGTCTGGGGCACCGTGATCGGCGTGCTCATCCTGAGCCTCATCGACAACATCCTGAACCTCGCCTCGATCGTCTCGCCGTATCTCAACGGCGCGATCCAGGGCGTCATCGTCATCGTGGCCGTTGTGCTGCAACGGGAAGGCAAGTCCGCCGACTGATCGGCAAGCAAGGGAGGAAACCACATGAACCGCAGAGACCTTTTCGCCGGGGCCGCCTTCGGCCTCGCGCTCGCCGCCACGCCCGCGCTCGCGCAGGACGAGAGCTACACCATCGGCGTCGCCATCCCCTCGGCCACGCACGGCTTCATGGGCGGCCTGAACTACCACGCCCAGGCCTCGATCGAGCGGCTCGAGGCGACCTATCCGCAGCTCGACTTCGTGCTCGCCACCGCCGGCGATGCCGGCAAGATGGTGAACGACATCGAGGACATGGTCGCGACCCGCAACATCGACGCGCTCGTCGTGCTGCCCTTCGAATCCGAGCCGCTGACCTCGCCGGTCCAGGCGGTCAAGGAACAGGGCGTCTGGGTCACGGTCGTCGATCGCGGCCTGTCGGTTCCGGGGATCGAGGACCTCTACGTGGCCGGCGACAACCCGGGCTTCGGGCGCGTCGCGGGCGAGTACTTCGCCGAGACCCTGGAGGAGGGCGACAACATCGTGGTGCTGCGCGGCATCCCGACCACGCTCGACAACGAGCGCGTGGCGGCCTTCGAGGAGGCGATCGAGGGATCGGGCATCAACGTGCTCGACATGCAGCACGGCAACTGGAACCGCGACGACGCGTTCAACGTAATGCAGGATTTCCTGTCCAAGTACGACGACATCGACGCGGTCTGGGCCTCCGACGACGACATGGCGGTGGGCGTGCTCGAGGCCATCGACCAGGCCGGCCGCAACGAGGAGATGTGGGTCGTGGGCGGCGCCGGCATGAAGGAGATCATCGCCCGCATCATGGAGGGCGACCCGATGCTGCCGGTCAACGTGACCTACCCGCCCGCGCAGATCGCCACCGCGATCGAGCTGACCGCGCTCGGCCTCGTCTCGGCGACCCCGGTCTCCGGCCGCTTCATCATCGGCAGCCAGATGATCACGCCCGAGAACGCCGAACAGTTCTACTTCCCCGACAGCCCGTTCTGATCCGGGCCCGCGGGCAGCGTCCCGCCCCCTGCCCCTCGCGCGCCGCCCCATCCCGGGCGGCGCGTTTGCAGTCCCCACGCGGCCGGACGCCGCGCGCGCGCAGTCGCGCGCCAAGCGGTCTCTGCCGGCGCCGTTTCAGATCGGGAGGGGAAGGATGGAGGCGAGTACCGGAATCGAACCGGTGTGCACGGATTTGCAATCCGCTGCGTAACCACTCCGCCAACTCGCCAGAGTTCACCCGGTCATAGACGTCCGTTCGGACCGCCGCAAGGGGTATCGATGGCCCCCGCTGGGACGGTTGCACGGTCCATCGGACGGGCGGACAAAAGGATTGCCCTGGCGGGCGAGACCATGGGGCCGGCGGATGTCTGCGGAGGGCATTTATCCTCCCACTGCGCCATGGTTCCGGAACCGCCTGAGCGTCCGGCCTGTCATCGCGCCACGGGGGGGGGGTAGGTGGCGGACCGAGGAGGATTCGAACCCCCGACCCCCTGATTCGTAGTCAGGTACTCTATCCAGCTGAGCTATCGGTCCGTGCGGGGCGATGTATCGGGCGTGCCGGGGGGATGCAAGGGGGCTTCGCGAAAAAACGGCGGTCAGGCGAGCGTGCCCATGGGGAGGCGGATCACGAAGGCGGTGCCCTCGGGGCCGGAGCGCGCGAGGTCGAGGGTGCCGCCGTGGCCGCGCACGAGCTCGAGCACTATGGCGAGCCCGAGCCCCGAGCCGCCCTTGCGCGCGCCCCCCTGGAACGGCTGGAAGAGGTGCTCGCGCGCCTTGAGCGGCAGGCCGGGCCCGCTATCGGCGACCTCGATCACCCAGGCCTCGTCGTCCGAGCGCGCGGAGACCGAGATCTCGCCGGCGGCCCCCGTGCCCACGATCGCCTGCCGCGCGTTGCGCACGAGGTTCGAGATCACCCGGAACAGCTGCTCGGGATCCGCGCGGACCATCATCTGGCCGGGAATGTCCGCCGACAGCGACACCGGCGCGTCGCCGATGGCGAGCCGCTCGGCCTCGAGCACGTCCTCGACGAGTTCGGCGAGGTTGAGATGGGTGAGGACCGGCGCGGGTTCCTCGGCCCGGCCGAAGGCCAGCGTCGATTCGCACAGCGACACCGCGCGGGTGATGGAGTTCACGAGCTTCGGCGCCATGCGCGTGACGATCGGGTCCTGCGATGTCTCGATCCGGTCGGTGAAGAGCTGCGCCGAGGTGAGGATGTTGCGCAGGTCGTGGCTGACGCGCGCCACCGCGCCGCCGAGCTGCGCGAGCCGCTCCTTCTGGCGCAGGGCCTGGGTCAGCTGGGTCTGCAGCGATTTCAGCGCCTCCTCGGCCTCGCGCAGCTCGCGCACGCCGGCGGAGGGCTGGATGATGCGCCGCGCGTCCTCGGGCGCCGAGGCATAGCTCTGGATGTGGGCCACCACGCCCTTGATCGGCTTCACCAGCAGCCGGCGCACCGCGAAGAACAGGAGGCACGCGGTCAGCACCGAGATGACCGCCGAGAGCGCGAGGATCCGCAGGCCGTAATCGATCATGGCGCGCCGCAGGTCGTCGGTCTGCATGGTGACCTCGATCTGCAGCCCGGCATCGCGCGACGGGCTGCCGATGACGCGCACCAGCTCGGATTCGGACACCACGAGCCGGCGCAGCGCGTCCCGGATGAGCGTCAGCGCAGAGGCGTCGCGCAGATCGTAGGTCGCGACGATCTCGCCCGGGATCGGCGAGGACAGCATCAGCTGGCGCGCCTCGTCACGGCGCAGCACCACGTTGTAGACGCCCGCGTTCAGCAGCAGCTCCTCCTCGAGCGCGGGGTCGATGAGGTCGTCGGTGGCCAGCGCCGCGAGCGAGGCGATCTGCGCCCGCTCGAGCCGCGCCAAGAGAAAGCTCTCGCGGAACCGCGAGACCGAGGGAACGAAGATCAGGACCTCGGCCAGCATCACGAAGATCGTGGTGAGGATCAGGAATCGGCCGGAGAGCGAATTGACCATGAGGGCCGGTATGCGCCTTTCAGGGCAGCCAGCGCTGGATCAGTCCCACCACACGCTTGACCGCCGAACTTTCGAACAGTTTCGGAGAGAAATAGGCGCCGGCTACCCTTTTGTTAAGTTCTCCGTAGGTTGGATAGGGCGAAACCATGCTGGAGACGTCCCGCATCCTGGCCTTGCTCGCCAGCGCGTAGGCCCAGAAGTTGATGTGCTCGCCCGCCTGGTGGCCGACGATGGACGCGCCGACCGGACGGCCGCGATGGATCACGACCTTGATCATGCCGCGCGTGTGGCGCTCGGCCTGTGCGCGGTCGTTGTGGGCATAGTCGAAGCGCGCCACCTCGACCCCCATGCCCAGCTCCTTCTTCGCCTGCGCCTCGGTCAGGCCCACATGCGCGAGTTCGGGCTCGATGTAGGTGACCCATGGCAGGATGCGGGTCGACGCCCGGGCCGGCAGGCCGAAGAGCGCAGAGCGCACCACGAGGCCGGCGTGATAGTTCGCCACGTGCGTGAATTGCAGCCCGCCCGCGACGTCGCCGATGGCGTAGACCCGGCGGTTCGTGGTCCGCAGGCCCGCGTCCACCTTGATGCCGGTGCGGGTGGTCTCGATCCCGGCCGCCTCCAGATCGAGGTCGGCGGTGTTGGCGCGGCGCCCCACCGCGACGAGAAGGTGCGTGCCCGCCACGGTGCGGCCGTCCGACGTCTCGACCGTGACGGCACCGGCCGAGCCGCCGACGCGGGTGGCCTGCGCCCCCTCGATGATCTCGACGCCCTCGCCGCGCACGGCCTCGAGCGCGATCTGCGCCAGTTCGGGGTCGTCCTTGCCGAGCGCCTTCGCACCCTCGATCACCGTCACCTCGGACCCGAGCCGCCGATGCGCCTGCGCCATCTCCATGCCGATGGGCCCGCCGCCGATGACGATCAGGTGCCCGGGCAGCTCGCGCAGGTCCCAGAGCGATTCGTTGGTCAGGTAGGGCACCTCGTCGAGGCCCTCGATGGGCGGCACCAGCGG
Source organism: Roseivivax isoporae LMG 25204 (assembly GCF_000521865.1). Lineage (GTDB taxonomy): Bacteria > Pseudomonadota > Alphaproteobacteria > Rhodobacterales > Rhodobacteraceae > Roseivivax > Roseivivax isoporae. The sequence continues at coordinate 191,313 of NZ_JAME01000003.1, read as the reverse complement.
CGAGGACCCGGTCGCCAGCACCACGCGCCGCGCGGTGATGCGGTGGTCGCCCGCCGCGACCTCGGTCGGCGACACGAAGCGGCCGCTCTCGCGGAGCACGCGCACGCCCAGGCCCTCGAACCGTTCCTGGCTGTCGATGGGCGCGATCTCGGCGATCACGCCCGCGACGTGATCCTTGGCGGCGGCATAATCGACCTGCGGCGCGACGGCGGCGATGCCGTATTGCGCGGCGCCGCGCATGGCATGGGCGACACGCGCGGTCTGGATCAGCGCCTTCGATGGCACGCAGCCGTAGTTGAGGCAATCGCCGCCCATCTTGTGACGCTCGAGCAGCACCACGTCCGCGCCCATCTGCGCCGCGCCCGCGGCGACCGACAGCCCGCCCGATCCCGCGCCGATGACGAGAAGGTCCGTCCTGATCCGCTGCATCGCTCAGAGCTCCTTGCGGCCGCGCACGGCCTTGACGACGAGGGGCAGCGCGGCGAGCGCCGCGAGCCCGAGGATCGGACCGATCACCTGCGGCTCCCACAGGAGTGACAGGTCCGGCGTGCCGCCCCGATCGAAGACCTCGCCGACGCCGACCCCTATGGAGGTGAACACGAACGCCCCCGGAATGATACCCAGGGCGGTGGTCAGGGCGAAATTGCGGAACTTCACGCCGACGAGCGCCGGCACCAGGTTCGCCACGAAGAACGGGACCACCGGGATGAGCCGGATCAGGAAGAGGACCGGCACCTCGTTCTCGTGCAGGCGCCGCTTCAGCGTGCGCACGACGCCTTCGGAGGCGTCGATGCGGGCGGCGAGCGTGCGGCCGAGCCCGGCCCGCGCCGCGAGGAAGATCGCGATGGCCCCTAGGGTTGCCGCCACCACGTTGAAGGCGGTGCCCGTCCAGAGCCCGAAGAGGAAGCCGCCGGTGACGGAGGCCACCGACGCGCCGGGCAGCGAGAACGCCACCATGGCGACGTAGATGCCGAGGAACGCCGCGGCGAGGCCGAGATAGTTCGAATCACGGAAGGCCAGCAGCGCGTCGCGGTTCTCGCGCAGCGTCTCGAAGGTCAGCTGGTCTCGCAGCGTGAAGAAGCCGATCGCCGCCACCGCGAGGATCGCGAGGAGCGGCAGGTGGCGGAGGTATCCCGGGGCGGACCGGCGATCGCGGTCGGTGTCTGGCATGTGCATGGCGCTCTCTGCGGGCTGGGCCGGTCCGCGCTGGCGGGAGCCGGGTTGGCGACCCGCCCAACATGCGCCTTCAGGTCCCGCGCCAACAGCCGCCTCACGGGGCCTTGATGCCGGGTGACGCGCAGGGGCCGCGCCGGCCCCGCGGCGCCGGATTCTGTAACATCGCGATCGGCGCGGCGGCCGGATTGTTGCAGCGACCCGCCGGTGCGCCCGTTCGCGCAGGCGGCGTTTGACATGCGGACGATGCTTCCCTATAGCGCGGACCTCATGAGAGATTCCGCCCCGGCATGTCCGCCCGCGGGCGACCGGGGCAAGGCCGATGCCTGACGCGACGCGTCGGGACGCGCCGGACCCGACACGGACGGAGAGAGAACGAGATGTCGAAGCGCACCTACCAGCCCTCGAACTACGTGCGTAAGGCCCGCCACGGCTTCCGCGCGCGCATGGCGACCAAAGGCGGTCGCAAGGTCCTGAACGCCCGTCGCGCCCGCGGCCGCAAGCGCCTGAGCGCCTGAGCCCCATCGCGACCGCGACCCGCATGACGCCGCCCGAGGCGCCGGCCCAGACGGATGCCGGCCCACGGGCGGCATCGTCGTGCGCACCCGGAACGCCCGTGCGGCTGGCGATGCTGCGCCGTCGGTCGGATTTCCTCGCGGCCGCCCGTGCCGACAAGCACGGCACGAGCGCGATGCTCGTGCAGGCCAGGCCGCGCGGCGACGGCGATTCGTCGGTGCGCGTGGGTTTCACCTGTTCCAAGAAGGTCGGCAATGCCGTCGCGCGCAACCGCGCCAAGCGGCGGCTGCGCGAGGCGGCGCGCCTCGTTCTGCCCGCCCTCGCCCGGCCGGGCTGGGATTACGTGCTGATCGGCCGGCGAGAGGCCACGGCCGCGCGCCCGTTCGAGGCGCTCAAGGACGATCTCGCGCACGCGGTGCGCCGCCTGCACGCCCGGGGATGACCCCCCTCGCCCGCCTCGTGGCCCTGCCGGTGCGGGCCTACCGGCTGGTCCTGTCGCCCTTCGTGGGGTTCCACTGCCGCTACCACCCCACCTGTTCCGCCTACGCGCTCGAGGCGCTGGAGCGTCACGGCGCGGCTCGCGGCCTGTGGCTCACCCTCCGCCGCATCGGTCGCTGCCATCCCTGGGGCGGCAGCGGGATCGATCCCGTGCCGCCGGCGGATGGGCAACATCCCGCGGATGCGGGTAGGGAAAACCCGCCCTCGCACAAATAATGTTAGGCATTTTGACGCACCCGGGGTATGCGGGCGCGCAGTGGAACCCGCAGACACGATGGAGGGGTCGACACATGACAGATCGATACCTTTCCGCAGCGTTCCACGCGTCGCCGCGCGGCATCGGCCTCCGATAATCCGCGCCCGACGACCGATCGCCGCCGATGCGTCTGCCGGCCGCGATCCTTCCTGACCTCAGACCCTGAACCGCAACGGTGACGCGGCCGCGGATGTGCCGTGGGGCGTCGTCGGCACAAGGCGCGACGGGGTCATTCCACCCAACCTTCACCAGAGGCCCGGAGACCGTCCGGGAAATCAGATGGCCGACGTCATAAGACCCGTTTTTGCGCCCCGCACCGAGGACACGCTCGAGGACATCATCGCGCGGCACGGCATCCGCAAGGTGGGCTTCGCACTCCTTCGCGCGCTGCTGCGCCACCGCGCGAAGCGCCCGCCGCCCCTCGTCGATGCCGACACGCTGACGCCGTACCTGCGGCGCGATGTGGGGCTGCCGCCCGAGGCGCGGATCGCGCGCAGGCCGCCCTTGCCGCCATTTCCCCTGCGGTGAGGCGGGCCTTCCCCGTGCCGGCCGGCGCGGGGAGGGCGTTTCGCCTGTCTAGAGATCCGGCCCCGCCTCGTCCGGCGCGGGGCCGGATTTCAGCGCGAGGCCCGCGAAGTCCCAGAGCCCGGGATCGAGCAGGTGCGACGGGCGCGCATTCATCAGCGCGCGGAACATCACCTGCCGCCGGCCGGGGCTGTTCTTCTCCCAGCCGTCGAGGATCTGCTTGACCTGCTGGCGCTGCAGGCCTTCCTGGCTGCCGCAGAGGTCGCAGGGAATGATCGGGTAGTTCATCGCCCGGGCGAAGCGGTCGCAATCCTCCTCGGCCACGTGCGCCAGCGGGCGGAAGACGAAGAGGTCGCCCTCCTCGTTCACCAGCTTGGGCGGCATCGTCGCGAGCCGCCCGCCATGGAAGAGGTTCATGAAGAACGTCTCGAGGATGTCGTCGCGGTGGTGGCCCAGCACCACGGCGCTGCATCCCTCCTCGCGCGCGATGCGGTAGAGATGGCCGCGGCGCAGGCGCGAGCAGAGCGCGCAGAAGGTCCGCCCCTGCGGGATCTTGTCGACGACGATCGAATAGGTGTCCTGGTACTCGATGCGGTGCGGCACGCCCATCTTCTGCAGGAATTCGGGCAGCACCGTCGCCGGAAAGCCCGGCTGTCCCTGGTCGAGGTTGCAGGCCAGGATGTCGACCGGCAGGAGGCCGCGCCACTTCAGCTCCATGAGGGCCGCGAGCAGGGTGTAGCTGTCCTTGCCGCCCGACAGGCAGACGAGCCAGCGCGCGTCGCGCGCCTGCGCCATCCCGTACTGGTCCACGGCCTCGCGCACCTGCCGCACGATGCGCTTGCGCAGCTTGCGGAACTCCGTCGTGCGGGGCGCGCCGTGGAACAGGGGATGGATGTCGTCAAGGTCATCGAGCATGGCCGCGGCAGTAAAGCAAAGCCGCCCGCGCGGGAAGGGGGCGCGTGCGTCGGCCCACGCCCGACGGTCCGTCGAATGCGATCGGGAATCCGTACGAGCGTTAACGCTTGCCTCAGGGCTCGCACGTAGGGTCGGCCCCGATCATAGCGGCTGGGGGGCTTGGCATGATCCGGAAATCCGGAACGACCGGCGCGCGCGCCGGTACGGCACTGCGCCGGCTCGCCGGCGGTCCTTGGGCGGTGGCCGTCGTGGCCGCCGCGGTGCTGGGCGCCTGGTGGATCGGCGGCGAGCCGCTCCTGCTCGCCGCATCGCTCTGCACGGCGGTCATCCTGGCGACGGCGACGGCGACGCGGCCGCCGGCGGTCGCGGCCCTGCCCGTGCGGGTCGACCGGCTCGACATCCCGCGGGCGGAGGCCCTGGCGGGCCGCCTGCTGCGCGACGCGGACGCCGCCTGCCTCGCCACCGGCTGCGTGGCGATGGACGTGGAGGGCATCGCCGCCATCGGGGCGGAGGACGGCGAACGCGCCGCGTCGCAGGCGCGCGACACCTGCCTTGCCCGGCTGCGCGGCGCGCTGCGGGCGGAGGACGCGGTGTTCGCCGTGGGCGACCAGCGCTTTCTCGCCCTTCTCGCCCCGGGCGCCCGCCTCGACACGGAATCGCTGACCGATCTCGGCTGCCGGCTCCAGGCCGCGCTGGAGGAGCCGCTGCGCCTCGATCGCGGCAAGCGCTACCTGACCGCATCGCTCGGCATCTGCGGCTCCGACCGGCTCGGCCCCGGCGCGAGCGGCGAGTCGCTGCTCGACGCTGCGCTGTCGGCACTGTCAGAGGCGTCGCGCCAGGGCCGCTCCGCCATCCGCGTCTGGTCCTCCGGCCTGTGCGTGTCGCAGGCCATGCGCGACGCGGTGCGCTCGGGCCTGCCGCAGGCGCTCGAGAACGGCGAGATTCAGCCCTGGTTCCAGCCGCAGATCTGCACCTCGACCGGCCGCATCAGCGGGGTGGAGGCGTTGGCGCGCTGGGTGCATCCCGATTACGGCGTGATCTCGCCCGCGCAGTTCCTCGACGCGGCGGAACGTGGCGGCCACATGCCGCGGCTCGGGGACGTCATCCGCCGGGCCGCCCTCGCCGCGCTGCGGGACTGGGACGCGCAGGGCCTCGACATTCCGCGGGTGGGCATCAACCTCTCGGCGCGGGAACTGCGCGACCCGACCTTTCCGGAAAAGCTGAAATGGGACCTCGACCGCTACGGGCTCGACGGCAAGCGGCTGGTGGTCGAGGTGCTCGAGACCGTGCTCGCCGTCTCCGGCGAATGCGAGGTCGCGCGTGTCGCGGCGCAGCTCAAGGCGCTCGGGTGCGGCATCGACCTCGACGATTTCGGGACCGGCAACCAGTCGATCCTGTCGCTGCAGCGCCTGCCCGCGGACCGCATCAAGATCGACCGCAGCTTCGTCGCCCGGATCGACCGCGACCCCGCGCAGCGGCGCATGGTCTGCGCGCTCCTGAGCCTCGCCGACCAGCTGGGGATCGCCACGCTCGCCGAGGGGGTCGAGAGCGCGGGCGAACATGCGCTCCTCGCTCAGCTGGGCTGCGACCACGTGCAGGGCTTCGGAATCGCGCGGCCCATGCCCGCGACGCAGTTCGCCGACTGGGCCCGCCGCCACGCGGCGACGCTGGGCACGCTCGATCCCCTGCCGGGCACGCGGCGCAAGGCCCGCTGAGCGCCGCGAACGGTCCCGCGACGGGCGGTCACCTTGCCCGGATGTGACCGCGATTCCCCTTGACCTCGGCCCACGCGGTCTGTTGAACCGCCGCAGACCCAGCCCAGGACGGGGATCCACACCTTATGGACAATCAGAACAAGAACCTCATCATTGCGACGGCGCTCAGCTTCCTCGTGATCCTCGTGTGGTTCCTGCTGTTCCCGCCCCCCGAGCCGGAGATCACCGACGAGGGCACGACCGTGTCGGACACGCAATCGGCCGACGGCACCGCCGTCACGCCGAGCGCCGCGCCCGACGCCGCCACCACCGACAGCAACGAGACCGAGCCGCAGAGCGCGGGCGCCGACGTGCCGCGCGTCGAGATCGACACCCCGCGGCTCGCGGGCTCCATCTCGCTGCTCGGCGGTCGCATCGACGACCTGCAGCTCAAGGACTACACCGAGACGATCGAGGACGATTCCGAGATCGTCCACCTGTTCAACCCGGTCGGCGGCCAGGACGCCTATTACGCGCTCTACGGCTGGGCCCCCGGCCAGGGCGTCGCGCCCGAGGACGTGCCCGGGCCCAACACCGAGTGGACGGTGGCGGACGGCGGGACGCTGGCGCCCGGCGCCCCGGTCACGCTGCGCTGGGAAAGCCCGAACGGGCTGATCTTCGACCGCACCATCGCGGTCGACGACAACTACATGTTCACCGTCACCCAGCGCATCGAGAACCCGACCGAGGCCACGGCCGCGCTCGCGCCCTACGGAATCCTCGCGCGCCACGGCGAACCCGTGAACGCCAAGAACTTCTTCATCCTGCACGAAGGCGCCATCGTCATGTCCGATGGCGAGCTGACCGAGACCTCGTGGGACAACCTTACCGAGCTCGACCAGAATGCCGCCGAGGGCGCCCGTGCCGAGGTCTTCCAGGTGGCCGAGGACGGCTGGATCGGCTTCACCGACCATTACTGGATGTCGACGATGATCCCGCCGCAGGGCCAGGGCTTCAAGGCGGTCGCCAAGTACGACGAGCGCCGCGACATCTACCAGACCGAGCAGGTCCTGCCGACCATGTCCGTCGCCGCCGGCCAGAGCGCCGAGGTGACCACGCGCCTCTTCGCCGGCGCCAAGGAATGGGAGGCGATCCGCGACTACCAGAACCAGCCGGGATGGATCTCGCGCATGATCGGCGTCGAGCGCGACCCGAACGCGCCCGAGATCGACCGCTTCGTCGACTCGATCGACTGGGGCTGGTTCTTCTTCCTGACCAAGCCGATCTTCGTCGGCCTGCACGAGCTGAACAAGCTGATCGGCAACATGGGCTGGTCGATCATCGGCCTCACCCTGATCATCAAGGCGATCCTCTTCCCGCTGGCCTACAAGTCCTACGTCTCGATGGCGAAGATGAAGGAACTCCAGCCCGAGATGGAGAAGATCAAGGAGCGTGCCGGCGACGACCGCCAGAAGCTCCAGCAGGAGATGATGGAGCTCTACAAGAAGGAAAAGGTGAACCCGGCCTCGGGCTGCCTGCCGATCCTGCTGCAGATCCCGATCTTCTTCTCGCTCTACAAGGTGATCTTCGTCACGCTCGAGCTGCGGCACGCGCCGTTCTTCGGACCGTTCCAGGACCTGTCCGCGCCCGACCCGACGTCGTTCTTCAACCTCTTCGGGCTCCTGCCCTGGGCCGCGCCGGAACCGGGGTCGATCGTGGCGCTGATCTTCATCGGCATCCTGCCGCTGCTGCTCGGCATCTCGATGTGGCTGCAGCAGAAACTGAACCCGGCGCCGCCCGACCCGACGCAGGCGATGATCTTCGCCTGGATGCCGTGGGTGTTCATGTTCATGCTGGGCGGCTTCGCCAGTGGCCTGGTGGTCTACTGGATCGCGAACAACACGATCACGTTCATCCAGCAGTACTCGATCATGCGGAGCCAGGGCTACAAGCCGGACGTGTTCGGCAACATCAAGTCGAGCTTCTCGCGCGGCCCGCGCGAGGCCAAGGACGCCGGTACCAAGTCGGGAAGGAAATGAGCGCACGGGTCACCGGGCTCTGGCGCTTTCCGATCAAGGCGCACGGCCGCGAGGCGGTGGAGGCGGTCGACCTGACCGCCGGCCGCACGATGCCGTGGGACCGGGTCTGGGCCGTGGCGCACCAGCGCTCGGACGCGGACGGCTCCGAATGGCTGCCCTGCCGCAACTTCACCCGAGGCGCCAACGTCCCGGCGCTGATGGCGATCTCGGTCCGGCTCGACGAGGCGGCGGAGACGGTCACGCTGTCGCACCCCGACCGGCCCGACATCACGCTTTCGCCCGACCGTGACGGCGCCGCCTTCCTCGACTGGGTCCGCCCGCTGCACGGGGACAGCACGTGGCAGCCCGCGCGGATCGTGCGCGCGCAGGCGCGCGGCATGACCGACAGCGACTTTGCGTCACTCACGCTCTGCAACATGTCGTCGCACCGCGCGGTCGAGCAGCGGATTGGCCGCCCGCTGTCGATCCACCGCTGGCGCGGCAATGTGTGGCTGGACGGTCTCGCCCCGTGGGAGGAATTCGACTGGATCGGCCGCGAGGTGCAGGTGGGCGGCGCGGTGTTCAAGGTGCGCGAGCGCACCGGGCGCTGCCGCGCGACCGAGGCCAATCCCGACACCGGGCAACGCGACACGGACATGCTGGCGACCCTCGGCAGCTGGGGCCACACGGATTTCTCGGTCATGGCCGAAGTGGTGCGCGGCGGCCGCGTGACCACCGGCGACACGGTGCGGCTCCTGTGACCTCCCTGCCCTTCCCCCTTGCCCCCGCCCCCGAGGCAGAGGCCGCCGCCGCCGCGCACCGGCTGTTCGCGCCCGGCGCCGATTTCCTCAAGGGCGTCGTTGCCATGGAGGGGCTGCCCGCGGACGACCGCGTCGAGGTCTGCTTTGCCGGGCGGTCGAACGTGGGAAAATCGTCGCTGATCAACGCGCTGACCGGCCGGCGCGGGCTTGCGCGGGCATCGAACACGCCCGGCCGCACGCAGGAGATCAACTACTTCACGCTGGGCGAGACGCACTACCTCGTCGACCTGCCGGGCTACGGTTTCGCGAACGCGCCGGTGGCCGTGGTCGAGCGCTGGCAGCGCCTGCTCAAGCGCTACCTGTCTGGCCGCGCCGGCCTGCGCCGGGCCTTCGTGCTGATCGACGCGCGCCACGGGGTCAAGAAGGTGGACGAGGAGATCCTGACGCTGCTCGACCGCAGCGCGGTGACCTTCCAGGCGGTGCTGACCAAGGCCGACAAGGTCAAGGCGCGCGACCTCGACCGCGTTCTCGACCAGGTGCGCGGGGCGCTCGGGCCCCATCCGGCCGCGTTTCCCGAGATCGTGCTGACCTCCTCCGAGACGGGCGACGGCATCGACGTCCTGCGCGGCATCATCGCCACGCTGCCCTGAACGCCGGGCCCTTGCGCCCGGCCGCGTCTCGCCCGATAACCGGCGGGCCCGCATTCCGGACCGGCGAGAGATGAAACCGCAGGACATGAACCGAGACTGGCACGCCACCGCACGCACGCTTTCCGAGGCGCTTCCCTACATGCAGCGCTATTCCGGCGCGGTCGTCGTCGTGAAGTTCGGCGGCAACGCCATGGGCGATGCGACGGAAATGGCCCGATTTGCCCGCGACATCGTGCTGATGCGGCAGGTCGGCATGAACCCGATCGTCGTGCATGGCGGCGGGCCGATGATCAACGACCTGCTCGGGCGGCTCGGGATCGAGTCGCGGTTCGTGCGCGGCAAGCGTGTCACCGACCAGAAGACGGTCGAGGTCGTCGAGATGGTCCTGACCGGCCTCGTGAACAAGCGCATCGTGCAGGCGATCATGGACGAAGGCGGCCGCGCGGTCGGGCTTTCGGGCAAGGATGACGACCTCATGGTGTGCGAGGCCGACGATCCCGAACTGGGCTTCGTCGGGCGGCCCATCGAGATGAACGTGCAGGTGCTGCGCGACCTCTTCTCGGCGGGGATCATCCCGGTCGTGGCCCCCGTCGCCACCGGCATGGACCCGCTCGAGACTTTCAACGTGAACGGCGACACCGCCGCGGGCGCCATCGCCGGCGCGCTGGCGGCCGACCGGCTCCTGCTCCTGACCGACGTCGCCGGGGTGAAGGACGCCTCGGGCGAGGTCGTCACGCAGCTCTCGCCCGACGACGTGCGCAAGCTGACCGCCGAGGGCGTGATCGCGGGCGGCATGATCCCCAAGACCGAGACGGCGCTGAAGGCGATCGAGCAGGGCGTGCGCGGGGTCGTGATCCTCGACGGCCGTGTGCCCAATGCCTGCCTGCTCGAGCTTTTCACCGAGCATGGCGCGGGGTCGCTGATACGGTCGCCCGATCTTCCCAGCCGCAGCGCGTCGGACTGAGGCGGTCCGCGCGTGCCCCGGCTTTTCCTCATGCGTCACGCCAAGTCGGACTGGTCGCTCGGCGAGGACGATCACGCCCGGCCGCTGAACCCGCGGGGCCGCAAGAGCGCCGAGGCGCTCGGAGACTGGATGCGCGCGCACGACTACCTGCCGGACCAGGTGCTGTGTTCCTCCTCGACGCGCACGCGCGAGACGCTGGCGCGGCTCGACATCGACGCGCCCGTGCGGTTCGAGGACCGGCTCTATCACGCGGACCCGCACACGATCCTGCGGGCGCTGCACCATGCCGACGGCGAGGCGGTGCTGGTCATCGGGCACAATCCGGGATTTGCCGAATTCGCCGGGCGCATCGTCGAGGATCCGCCCGTCCATCCGCGCTTCCGCGACTATCCGACCGGCGCGACGCTGGTGGCGGACCTGCCCGGCACGCTCTGGCCCGACCTTGCCTGGGGCGAGGCGCGCACCGTCGATTTCGTGGTGCCGCGCGAACTGGTCTGAGAGCCGTTTCCGATCACTCCGCCGCGAACTGGTAGGCCTCGGCGCCGCCGACCTCGTCCGGGACCTCGTGCGCCCAGATCAGTGCGGCGGGATCGAAGCCCTGGGCGAGATGCGGCTTCACGATCTCGAAATAGGGCGAGATGTCGAAATCCCGCGGCGCGTAGAGCGAATGGTGCCGGATGTGCAGGATTTCGCGCCGCGTCTCGCTCGACCGGGTGCGCAGCTTGACCTCGCGCACGGTGGGCAGGATCGGGTAGCCCACGTGCTGGAAAGCCTGCGCCACGAGCGAAGAACAGATCGCCCGCGTGGGATCCCCGGAGCCGAGCGCCAGCATGCGCCGCCGCCAGCGCTGGGGCACCGGCGGGCGCGGCAGGAAGAAACGCATCAGGTCGAAGATGTTGCGCAGGTCGTATTTCAGGCCGATGCGCTCGATCATGAACGCCACCACACGGGCGCGGTCCTCGGGACTGAGCCCGCGGGGCCGGCAGATGCGGGTGTGAAAGCTCGCATATTTCGACAACGGCGAGGACACGCAGCCCTCGCCGAGATTGACCTCGACCAGCCGGTGCGGCTCGCCTCCGTCCGGCGCCGGACCGAGCGCATCGCCCACGTAGAGCGCCACGTGCGACCAGGTGGACTGGGTGAGGTACTTGACCGAACTGCCCACAAGCGACTGGCCGTCGACCAGCAGCACGTCACCCTTGCGCAGCGTCGCCGACAGCTTGGCGAAATCGGCGGGCGCGTAGGTGCTGCCGCGCCCGTCCGCCCGGGTCAGGAACCGCGCCAGCAGAAGGCCGATGCGCCTGAGCGCGCCGTCGAAGGGGGTCCGGGTCTGTTGCGTCATCGCGGCGAACGCCTCTGAGGAGGGACGGGATCACCGTCGCACCGCGGGAGTGTGGGAAGCCAGTCATGAAGACCCCACCCCCGCAGCGCGCGGTTGCTCCGCACGTTCAGCCAGAAAGCCGCAACAATCCGCACAGGCGAGGGCGGGATTGCGGCCTTATCGCGGAAAATCCGCCGCCGTGCCGTGGCAGGACCGCACGTTCAGTCGAGCCAGCCCTCGAGGTTATCCTCGATCACGGCAGACAGCGCCGCGATATGCGCGTCGTCGTCGTTGAGGCAGGGAATGTAGGTGAATTCCTCGCCGCCGGCCTCCTCGAAGCTCTCCTTGATCTCCTCGTTGATCTCTTCGAGCGTCTCGATACAGTCGGCCGAAAAGGCGGGGGCGCAGACCGCGATCCGCTTCTTGCCATCCTCCTCGGCGAGGCGGGCGACCTCCTCGACCGTGTAGGGCTTGAGCCATTCCTCGGGTCCGAAGCGCGACTGGAAGGTCGTCGTGATCTCGGTATCCGCCCAGCCGAGCCGCTCCTTCAGGAGCCGCGTCGTCTTCTGGCACTGGCAATGGTAGGGGTCACCCTCCATCAGGTAGCGCTTGGGCACGCCGTGATAGGAGCAGACGAGGATGTCGGGCCGCGTCTCGAGCCCGGCATAGGCGCGCTCGATCGACTGCGCCAGCGCCTCGATGTAGAGCGGATGCGAGAAGTAGGGATCGACCGTGCGCGCGGTCGGCTGCCACTTCTCGTCCATCAGCGCGCGGAAGAAGGCGTCGTTGGCGGTGGCCGAGGTCGCGCCCGCGTAATGCGGGTAGAGCGGGAAGAACAGGATCCGCCGGCATCCCGCCTCGACGAGCTTGCGCACCTTCGACTTCGTCGACGGGTTGCCGTAGCGCATGCAGAAATCGACTTCGACCTGGTCGCCGTAGCGGTCCTGCATGGCCTTGGCGATCCGCGCGGTCTGCGCCTTGGTGATCGTCATGAGGGGGCTTTCGCCCTTGTCCTCGTTCCAGATCGACTTGTAGGCCTCGCCGCTCGAGAACGGGCGCTTGGACAGGATCACGAGCTGCAGGAGCGGCTGCCACAGCCAAGGGCTGTAGTCGATGACGCGGCGGTCCGACAGGAACTCGTTGAGATAGCGCCGCATCGACCAGTAGTCGTAATTGTCCGGCGTGCCGAGATTGGCCAGCAGGATGCCGACCTTCTCGGCGGCGACCTTGGGGTGGTCGGCGGGGGCGTGGGCGGGCCGGGTTGCGGCCTTTGAGGCATCCAGCATCACGTCGTCCTGATCCTTTCTAGTCAGGCCTGATACGTAACGACCGCGGCCTTCGGTTCAATCTCGGAATCGTTCAATCCCGAAGCGGTTTTTCCTCGGTGCCCAGCACATCGGCCAGCCGGTGCGCGGCCGAGCCCGGGCGCAGCGGGCGCGGCTGGCTTTCGTCGGGCGCCCAGCCCGTCAGGGCCACGAAGTCGAAGGTCGCGGGAACGCGCCCATCCTCGCCCGCGAACGCCTCGGCGTAAAGCGCGACCGCGCGCATCAGGACGGACCGCCGCGTCGGGTGGCGCAGCCGCGCGGCGAGCGCGTTGGTCTCGCCCATGGCGCGCAGGTCGCGCATGAGGTGCAGCGCGCTTTCGTAGGTGGCGGTCAGGGCGAAGCCGTCCGCGACCGGCAGGGCCAGCCCCGCCCGCTGCAGGAGCGCGCCCAGATCGCGGATGTCGGCCATCGGCGCCACGCGCGGACTGAGCCCGCCGGTGACCTCGACCTCGGCCTGTCCGAGTGCCGCGCGCAGTTCGGTGAGGGTTCGGCCGCCGAAGGCCACCCCAAGGAACAGCCCGTCCGGCTGCAGGGCGCGGCGGCACTGGATGAGCTGGCCCACCGGGTCGTCCGCCCAGTGGAGCGCCAGCGCATGCAGGACGAGATCGTGCGCCCCGGGCTCGAGGGCGAGCACCGCATCGTCCGCGACCACGCAGGCGCCGGGCAGCCTGCCCTCCCACAGTTCGGGATAGGGCGTGACCACGGCGGGGCGGGTGAACGTCCTGTTAACCACCGAGAGACGATCCTCGAGATCGTCCGCCGCCGCCTCGTGCAGGAACAGCTCGGGCGCGCGCCGGGCGCGGGTGCGGTGGCGGTCCAGCGCCGTGCGGTCGGTCAGGGTGGGCGTCGCGGTCATGGAGGGGAGATAGGATGCTGCGCGAACGGTTGCAAACCGCGATCCGGGCCGTCTACCCGCCGCGCTGCCTGTCCTGCGGCGGGCTCGTCGAAAGCGACGCGGCGCTCTGCGGCGCGTGCTGGGGCGGAACCGCCTTCATCTCGGGGCTGGTCTGCGACCTGTGCGGCGTGCCCCTGCCCGGCGATCCGACCGCCGGGGCCGAATCGTGCGACGAGTGCATGCGCATCGCCCGGCCCTGGGCGCGTGGACGCGCCGCCCTGCTCTACCGCGGCACCGGCCGCGCGCTGGTCCTTGCGCTGAAACACGGCGACCGTCACGACATCGCCCTGCCCGCCGCGCGCTGGATGGCGCGCGCCGCCGCGCCGCTTCTCGTCCCCGACACGCTGATCGTCCCGGTGCCGCTGCACCTGACGCGGCTCCTGCGGCGACTGTCGAACCAGTCGGCGCTGCTGGCGCAGGCGCTGGCGCGCGTGACGGGACACGACGCGTGTCCCGACGCGCTGGTGCGCCGGGTCAGGACGCCGAGCCTCGACGGCCGGACGCGCGAGGAGCGGTTCGCGGTGCTGGGCGATGCCATCGCGGTGCGGCCGCGGCGGCGCGCGGCGATCGCGGGACGGCCCATCCTTCTCGTCGACGACGTGATGACGACGGGCGCCACGCTGTCCGCCGCCACCGATGCCCTGATCGCCGCGGGCGCAGGCCCGGTATGCGTCGCAGCGCTGGCGCGTGTCGCCCGGGATACCTAGATTGCGGGAAACGCCGAAAGGAGCCCGAGACATGCAGAACGTGGAAATCTACACTTCGCCGATGTGCGGCTTCTGCCACGCCGCGAAACGCCTGCTGACCCAGAAGGGCGTCAGCTTCACCGAGATCGACGTCTGGCAGAACCCCGACCGCAAGCCCGAGATGATCCAGCGCGCCAACGGCAAGCGCACCGTCCCGCAGATCTTCGTGGGCGAGACCCACGTGGGCGGCTGCGACGAACTCTACGCGCTCGACCGCGCGGGCAAGCTCGACCCGCTGATCGCGGCGTGACCCGCGCGGCGCTGATCCAGCTCACCGCCTCGGACGATCCCGACGCGAACGCCGCGGCCGCCTGCGCCGCCATCGCCGAGGCGGCCGCGGACGGCGCGCACTTCGTGCTGACGCCCGAGGTCACGAACTGCGTGTCGGCGAGCCGTGCCCGGCAACAGGCGGTCCTGCGCACCGAGACGGAGGACGGGACGCTCGCGGCGCTGCGCGAGGCCGCCGCGCGGCACGGGCTCTGGCTCCTTGCCGGATCGCTGGCGCTCAAGTCCGACCCGCCGGAAGAGCGCTTCGCCAACCGGTCGTTCCTGATCGGACCCGATGGGGGCATTGCGGCGCGCTACGACAAGATGCACATGTTCGACGTGCAGGTGAGCGAGACCGAGACCTACCGCGAAAGCGCGGGCTATGCGCCGGGCGACCGCGCGGTGGTGGCCGACACGCCGTTCGGGCGGGTCGGGCTGACGGTCTGCTACGACCTGCGCTTTCCCTACCTCTACCGCGCGCTCGCGCAGGCGGGAGCCGAGATCCTGACGGTGCCTTCGGCATTCTCGCCGGGCACGGGTCCGCGGCACTGGCAGCCGCTGCTGACCGCGCGCGCCATCGAGTGCGGCGCCTGGGTCCTGGCGCCGGCGCAGACCGGGACGCACGCGGCGCGCGAGGGCCGCGCGCGGCAGACGCACGGACACAGCCTCGCCGTGTCGCCCTGGGGCGAGGTCGTGGCGGATGCGGGCACCGCGCCCGGCGTGACCTACGTGGAGATTGATCGCGACGCAGTCGCCGAGGCGCGCCGCAAGGTGCCGTCGCTGACCCACGACCGCGCGTTCACGGGGCCCTGATGGAGGATTCGAGCGCGCTCGCCATCGCCCTCGTGAGCGAGATCCTCGCCGCGGACCAATTGCTGCGCGGCCGCCTGACACGCGTCCTCCCCAAGGGGATGGAGATCTCGCATTTCTCGGTCCTGAACCAGCTCGCGCGGTCCGGAGACGAACGCACGCCGGCGCAGCTCGCCCGCAGCTTCCACGTGACGCGCGGGGCCATGACCAACACGCTCGCGCGGCTCGAGATGGCGGGCTACGTGCACATCCGCCCGGACTGGGACGACGCGCGGCGCAAGCTCGTGGCGATCAGCCCGGCGGGCCGCGACGCCCGCGACACCGCCCTCGCCGCCATCGCGCCGGTGATCGCCGAGACGGCCGAAGCGCTCGGCGCCGAGAAGGTGCGCGCGGCGCTGCCGGTCCTGCGCGAGCTGCGCGTCAAGCTCGACGCGCCCGCCGGCTAGGGGATCAGGCGGAGGCCGACGCGGCCACGGGCACGCGCGCCTCGCGCACCGGCAGGTGCACGATGGCCGAGAGCGCTCCCACCGCGACACCGACCCACCAGACCAGCGTGTAGTCGCCGTTGAGGTCGTAGAGCCGCCCGCCGAGCCAGACGCCGATGAAGCTGCCGAGCTGGTGCGAGAAGAACACGATGCCGTAGAGCGTGCCCATGTAGCGCAGCCCGTAGATGTGCGCGATGAGCCCCGAGGTCAGCGGCACCGTGGCAAGCCAGAGCGACCCCATCACGAGGCTGAAGACCAGCACCGATCCGGGCGTGATCGGCAGCAGGATGAAGAGGCCCGCCGCGATCGTGCGGCCCACGTAGATGCCGGCCAGAAGGTACTTCTTGGTCCAGCGCCGTCCGGCCCAGCCGGCGGTCAGCGTGCCGGCGATGTTGGCGAGCCCGATGAGCGAGATCGCCACCGCGCCCAGCGCCGAGGTCGTGGTGATGCCCACGGAATGCAGGACGCCGCCCTGCAGGATCGGGCCGCACATCTCGGTCACCAGTGCCGGGAAATGCGCCGTGATGAACCCGAGCTGATAGCCGCACGAGAAGAAGCCGATGAAGATCAGCGCGAAGGACGGATCGCGCACCGCGCGCGACAGGATCGTGCCCATGCTGTCCTGAAGCTCGGCGCGGCTCGCGGGTTCGGGCGCGCGCATCATCGGCAGGACCATCAGGACCGCGAGGATGGCCGCCGCGAAGACGAGGAAGACCTGCTGCCAGGACAGGAAGCCCAGCATCCATTCCGACAGCGGCGCGCCGAACACCTGGCCCGCGCTGCCTGCGGCGGTGGCGATGGCGAGGGACATGGAGCGGTTGTCGTCGGAACTGGCGCGGCCCACCACGGCGAGGATGACGCCGAACCCGGTCCCCGCGATGCCGAAGCCCACGAGCACCTCGAGCATCTGGTGCGCCTCGGGCGTTGTGGCGAAGCTCGACAGCACGAGCCCCGCGGCGTAGGCGAGCGCGCCCATGACGATCGCGAGCCGGTCGCCCAGCCGTTCTGCGACCGCCCCGAAGATCGGCTGCCCGATGCCCCAGGCGAGGTTCTGGATCGCGATGGCGAGCGAGAACTCGGACCGGAGCCAGCCGAATTCCTCGGCGATGGGGATCTGGAAGACGCCGAAGCTCGCGCGGACCGCGAACGACACGAGGATGATGATGCAGCCCGCGACGAGTACGGGCGTTACGAGGGGGGCGGGTCTGTCCATGACGTGGACCTCCTGGGAGACGCCCGCCGGTCTACACCGGCACCGGCGGGCGTCAAATCAGAACCCGTGCGCCCGCCCATCACCGTCCGGCATGGCGCGGCGCCCGGCCCGCGTCAGGCGCGCAGGTGGCGGGCGCGGGCCCCGCGCTCGATCGCCGCCGCGTGCAGGCGGTCGATGTCGAGCTCGTAGCGGATCTCCTCGAGCAGCCGCAGCTCGGTCTCGGCGAGCGAGCCGTCGGCGGCGGCCACGTCGCAGGCCAGCGCATAGGCGGTCTCGTTCAGCCGCTCGGGCAGGTTCTCGCGCAGGAGACCGAAGAGCGCGTCGAGCCCGTCCTCCTGATCGAAGAGGTCGAAGATCAGGCGCGACATCTTCTGGATGCGGTCGCCGTCGTAGTCGCGGAAGATCGGCAGGATCGACACCGCCGACTGGATCTTGAGCAGCTCCGCGGTGCGGATGTTCTCGTCGGAGGCGGAAACCGCGATCATCAGCGCCACGAGGCAGTCCTGCGGACTGAGCGGATGTTCGATGCTGTCGGCCATGGATGGACCTCGTGATGGCAGGGTCGTGTGTCGGCGCCGACGTTAGGCGTGCGCGCCCCGGGCGGCAAGCGGGCCCGGCACGATGCCAAGCAGTCGTGAAACCGCGTGTCCCGGCGCTACGTGGCTCCGGAGGAGAGACGCGCGGCTGGAGGAGGCGCACATGATCCGGACCCTGGTCCTTGCGGCGGCACTGGCCGTCGCGACCCTCGCCACGGCGCAGGACTCGCGCGGCGGCGATATCGAGGCGGTCATCTCGGGACAGATGGAGGCGTTCCGCAACGACGACGTGGCGACGGCGTTCGGCTTTGCCGCGCCGATGATCCAGAACATGTTCCGGACGCCCGAGAACTTCGGCCTCATGGTCGAACGCGGCTACCCGATGGTCTGGCGGCCGGCCGAGGTGACCTTCGGCGACCTCTTCGAGGAAGGCGGCATCCTCTGGCAGCGGGTGATCGTCCGCGACGCGGCGGGCGCGGTGCACGTGCTCGACTACGACATGCGCGACATGGGCGGGGCGTGGCGCATCGGTGGCGTCCGCGTCGTCGCGCAGCCCGACCTGTCGGCCTGACCGGGGCCGGGGGCGCAACGCCACCGTGACGGTGGCGCAGGACGGCCTCAACCTTCGCGACCTACTCCCTTCTCCCTGTCCGCGCGAGGAAAGGGAGTGCGATGAACAAGGCGATTACCGACGGCGTGGTGTTCCAGCCCACGGCGTTCGCGGCCGGGCTCGGGGTCTGGTCGCGAACGGACGGAACCCCGGGATCGGCGACCTACCAGGGCGTCGCCACCGCCGCCTTCGTCCCGGCCGACCAGGATTTCGGCGGCTGCCTCGAGATGGCCAAGACCGAGGCGACGCAGCGCCTGCGCTACATGGGGCAGACGCCTATCCTGCCCGGCTGCTATCTGCGCGTGACCGCGCGGGTGAAGGCGGTGTCGGGCGCGCTGCCGAGCGTGCGCATCGCCGGACACGCAGTGCGCGCGGGCGGCGCCCACGTCACCGGGCTGGTCGAGACCGGGCCGGCGGTCGCCCTGACCGCCTATGGCCGCGTGGTCGAGGTCAGCGCGATCGTCGGCACCGGCACGCGCCCGGGGGTCGACATGGCCTGGGGCACGGCGCCGGTGCACGGTCACTTCGGTCTCGACCTGACTGGCCCCACGGGCGGCATCGTGCGCATCGATGACATCGAGATCGAGGACGTGACCTCGGTCTTCCTGCGCACGATGCTGAACGTGGTCGACGTGCGCGACTACGGCGCGGCGGGCGACGGGACCACCGACGACAGCGCGGCGTTCGAGGCCGCCGATGCCGACGCGGACGGGCGCACCATCCTCGTCTCGGCGGGCACCTACCGGCTCGCCAGCTCGGTCACGCTCGACCACCGCGTGGTGTTCGAGGGTCGCGTGACCATGCCGGCGGACGCGATCCTCGCGCTCACCAAATCCTTCGACCTTCCGACCTACATCGACGCCTTCGGGGACGAGCGCACGGGGTTCCAGAAGGCGTTCCAGGCGCTCCTGAACAACGCGAACCACGAAAGCCTCGACATGCGCGGGCGGCGGATCGACCTGTCCGGCCCGATCGACATGCAGGCGGTGGTGCCGAACCGCACGAGCTTTGCCCAGCGGCGGGTGATCCGCAACGGGCAGTTCAGCACCAGCGGCGGCAGCGCGTGGGCGCCGACCGTGGTCACGAGCCAGGCCACCTACGCGGCGACGAACAGCAAGCGCCTGACCGGTGTCACCAACGTGGCGAACGTGCCTGTCGGCGCGCTGGTGACCGGCGCGGGCGTCGGGCGCGAGATCTACGTCACCTCCAAGAACGTCGCGGCGCAGGAGGTCGCGCTGTCGGAATCGCTGTCGGACGCCGAGGGCACGCAGAGCTTCACCTTCACCCGCTTCAAGTACATGCTGGATTTCTCGGGGTTCGAACGGCTCGACGTGTTCGTGCTGGACAGCATCGAGTTCCAGATGGGCGAGGTCGCGAACGGCATCCTGCTGCCGCCGCAGGGCGTCGTGAACAAGATTCGCGACTGCACTTTCAACCGGCCCCACCGGCGCGCGATCACCAGCCACGGCACCGGCTGCCAGGGCCTGATGATCGAACGCTGCAACTTCGTCAGCTACGAGGGCGACCTGACGGCTCAGAACCGTCAGTCGGTCGCGATCAACACCAACGCCAACGACGTCAAGATCCGCGACAACCGCGCCTCGCAGTTCCGCCACTTCCTCGTCATGTCGGGGGCCCAGGGGCTGATCAGCGGCAACCACTTCTTCCAGGGCGACGGCAACCCGAACGGCATCCGCACCGCCGGCATCGTGATCCCGATCCGGGCCTGCAACACCACGATCACGGGCAACTACATCGACAACTGCTTCGTCGAATGGACGAACGAGCGCGAGGCGCTGCCCGACAATACCGGCGGATTCGGCTTCGCCGGGCTGTCGATCTGCGACAACGTGTTTCTCTGCTCGGACGTCGCGCCGACCTTCTCGTTCATCGTGGTCAAGCCGTATGGCCGGGACCACCGGGTGAACGGGTTCAACGTCTCGGGCAACACGTTCCGCGCCTCGGGCGTCGCCATCAGCCGGGTCGAGCGGGTCGACACGTCCTTCGCCCCGCTCGACTTCTCGCGGATGCGGCGGGTCACCTTCACCAACAACACCTATCACAACATCACGTACGCGACCGCGAACCCGCTGGTGGTCGCGCATACCCAGGCCAGCCATTCGGACACCTGGGTCATCGACACCGACCACAACCTGCCTTTCGACGCCTACGCGCGCGACGTGGATGCCATCGCCTACCGCTCGCGGCTGCGCAACGAGGCGAATGTCAGCGAGTGGTTCATGCCCTATACCGCCGCCGCCATGGGCGGACAGCGCAACCTCGTGCACGTGATCTTCCCGGAACCCGTGCTGGGCGACCTGAACATCACGGTACGGATGGATTGAACGGCCGCGCCTCGAGCGCCGCGGCGACGTCCGCGTCGACCGGGGTGCCGGCCGTCTTCAGCAGCGCGGCGAGCGTCATGTAGAAACCGAACGTCGCGATCAGGTCGAAGAGGCCGTCCGTGCCCACGAGCGCTCGGACGGCCTCCGCGTCCTCGGGGCGCAGGCCCTGGTGATCGAAGAGGCGGTCGACCGCGCCGGCGATCACCGCGTCGTCCGTCGCCATGCCGTCGAGCGGCCCCGCGACCGACGCGATGCGCGCGTCCGGCATGTCGAGCGCGCGGGCACGCACCACGTGGTGCGCCCATTCGTAGCGCGATCCCGCCCGGTGGCCGATGCGCAGGATGGCGATCTCCGACAGCTCCGCGCCGAGCGCCGTCTTGACCACCACGTGATCGCGCAGCGGCGCCCAGGCGGCAAGCAGGTCGGGCCGGTGGGCCATGGTGCGGTAGACGTCGAGCCGCGTGGCGAAGCTGTCGCGCAGGTGGTCCAGCCGGTCCGGCCAGTCGGCGTCGTCGAGGGGCGGAAAGAGGGGCGCAGGGCTCATGCGCCCCTTCTAGCATCCTGCGCGGCGGGAGCCAGTCCCGCCGCGCCATGCACCCCGGCGGGGAGACCGGGGCGCATGTATGGGGAAGGTCACTCGGCCGGGGCAGCCGTACCCGCGGTCGGCGCCTCGCCTGCGGGGGCGAGCGGCGCATCGGCCGCGTCGCTGGCCGGCGCGCCGCTTTCGACGGCGGGGACCGTCTCCCCGGTCGCGGCATCGTCCGAGCCGCCGAGCATGCTGGTGCCGAAGATCACCGCGAGGATGAGCGCGAGCACCACGCCGAGCCCCGCAAGCGCGCTGCCCGTCGAGGCGGGGGCACGCATGGACGGGTCCGCGCCCATCGGCTGCACGTAGGGGTCGGTCGACTGGTTCCGGTCGCTGTAAGCCATGACGATCACTCCTCTGAGGTCGCGACTGTGCCCCACCCTGCATCGTGCGGCGGGACCTGTTCCAGGAGATTGGGCCGCACGTCCCGGTTCGCCATGGGAGGACGGTGGAACGGCCGGAAAGCGGCCGAAGCCTGCCGGAACCGCCCCCGCGCCTCGGCCGGTTCCGGCCGCGCCGCAGCGCGGCACCGCCCGCCCCGGCAAGGCCCTGCCGATGCGCGCGCCGATCGGTCGGAACCGGCCGACGCCCGCCGGGCCGCGCGGCGGGCCCGCAGGCCGCCCGCCGGCTTTACCTCGCCCGGCCGCGGGCCTATAACCCGCGCCATGACGGCATCCTTCAAGATCCTCATCCGAATTAGCTGCCCGGCGCCGTGACACCAGCACGCTGCGCCGGGACAATGGCGTCTGGACGCCCGCGCCGCCCCTCATTTCGACCGATCCCGAAGATTGCCCGAGGACGCCCGACATGTGCGCCGACACGACCGACACCCGTACCGTGCCCGACTACAAGGACACGCTGAACCTTCCCCGGACCGACTTTCCCATGCGGGCGGGCCTGCCCAAGCGCGAGCCCGGCTGGCTCGAGAGGTGGGAACGGATCGGCGTCTACGACCGCCTGAGGGAAAAGCCCGGGCGGCCGCCCTTCACCCTGCATGACGGCCCGCCCTACGCCAACGGCCACCTGCATATCGGTCACGCGCTGAACAAGACGATCAAGGACATGATCGTGCGCAGCCACCAGATGATGGGGCACGACGCGCGCTACATCCCCGGCTGGGACTGCCACGGCCTGCCCATCGAGTGGAAGATCGAAGAGCAGTACCGCGCCAAGGGGCTCGACAAGGACGAGGTCGACGTCGTCGATTTCCGCCAGGAATGCCGGAAGTTCGCCGAGGGCTGGATCGACATCCAGCGCGACGAGTTCAAGCGGCTCGGCATCACCGGCAACTGGGCCGCGCCTTACCTGACGATGGATTACCGCGCCGAGCGCATCATCGCCGAGGACTTCCAGAAGTTCCTGATGTCGGGCGTGCTCTACCAGGGCTCGAAGCCGGTGATGTGGTCCCCGGTCGAGAAGACCGCGCTCGCCGAGGCCGAGGTCGAGTACCACGACAAGGAGAGCTTCACCATCTGGGTGAAGTTCCGCGTCACCGACTTCTCGATGCCCGAGCTCGACGTCTCGGACGAGGAGGCGACCGACGACGAGCGCGAGGCGGTCGTGCGCGCCAAGGCCGAGGCGCGCGAGGCCTTCGTCGGCGCGAACGTGGTGATCTGGACCACCACGCCCTGGACCATCCCGTCGAACAAGGCCGTCGTGTTCGGCGCCGACTTCGCCTACGGGCTCTACGAGGTGACCGAGACGCCCGAGGAATGCTGGGCCGCGCCCGGCGACCGCTTCATCCTCGCCGACCGGCTGGCCGCGCAGACCTTCGCCAAGGCACGCCTGTCGGACGGGCAGTGGCGGCGCCTGCGCGACGTGACCCCCGAGCAGCTCGGCGCCATGACGCTCGCCCACCCGCTCGCCGGGGCCGAGGGCTCGGGCGGCGAATGGGACGGCCCGCGCGACTTCCGCGCCGCCGACTTCGTGACCGACGACGAGGGCACGGGCTTCGTGCATTGCGCGCCCTCGCACGGGATGGAGGAATACGACCTCTACCGCGGTCTCGGCATGCTCGAGCAGGTCATCACCTACAACGTCATGGACGACGGCAGCTTCCGGTCCGACCTGCCCTTCTTCGGCGGCGCGCGCATCCTCCGGGAGAACGGCAAGGAAGGCGACGCCAACAAGGCCGTCATCGACAAGCTCGCCGCCGTCGGCGGCCTCCTGGCGCGCGGCAAGATCAAGCATTCCTATCCGCATTCCTGGCGCTCGAAGGCGCCGGTCATCTACCGCAACACGCCGCAATGGTTCGCCGCCATCGACCGCCCCGTGGGCGACGGGCAGGACACCTACGGCACCACGATCCGCGAACGCGCGCTGCGCTCGATCGACGAGCTCGTGACCTGGACGCCGCGCTCCGGGCGCAACCGCCTGCACTCGATGATCGCGGCGCGGCCCGACTGGGTGCTGTCGCGCCAGCGCGCCTGGGGCGTGCCGCTCACCTGCTTCACCCGGGCCGGCGGCAAGCCCACGGACCCCGATTTCCTGCTGCGCGATCCGGCCGTGAACGCCCGCATCCTCGAGGCGTTCGAGGCCGAGGGCGCGGATGCCTGGTACAAGCCCGGTGCCAAGGAACGCTTCCTCGGCGACGACCACGACCCGGCCCAGTGGGACCAGGTGTTCGACATCCTCGACGTGTGGTTCGATTCCGGCTCGACCCACGCCTTCGTGCTGCGCGACCGCGCGGACGGCACCGAGGACGGCATCGCCGACGTCTACATGGAGGGGACCGACCAGCACCGCGGCTGGTTCCATTCCTCCATGCTGCAGGCCTGCGGCACGATCGGCCGGGCACCCTACCGCAACGTGGTGACCCACGGCTTCACGCTCGACGCCAAGGGCAACAAGATGTCGAAGTCGCTCGGCAACACGGTGGTGCCCGACGAGGTGGTCACGCAGTACGGCGCCGACATCCTGCGGCTCTGGGTGGCGCAGGCGGACTACACCGCCGACCAGCGCATCGGCCCCGAGATCCTGAAGGGCACCGCCGACAGCTACCGGCGGCTCAGGAACACCATGCGCTTCCTGCTGGGCGCGGTGTCGCACTTCTCCGAAGCCGACCGCGTCGCGCCGGCCGAGATGCCCGAGCTCGAGCGCTGGGTGCTGCACCGGCTCGCCGAACTCGACGTCCGGGTGCGCGAGGGCTACCGCAGCTTCGACTTCCAGGGCGTGTTCCGCACGCTCTTCGACTTCTGCACCATCGACCTCTCGGCCTACTATTTCGACATCCGCAAGGACGCGCTCTACTGCGACGGCGACACCGCGCGCCGGCGCGCGGCGCGCACGGTGATGGACCTCCTGTTCCACCGGCTGACCACCTGGCTCGCCCCGGTGCTCGTCTTCACCATGGAGGAGGTCTGGCTCGAGCGGTTCCCGGGCGAGGACAGCTCCGTCCACCTGCAGGACATGCCCGAGACCCCGGCCGGATGGCGCGACGACGCGCTCGCCGCCAAGTGGGCGCGCGTGCGCCAGGCCCGGCGCGTGGTGACCGCGGCGCTCGAAGTGCAGCGCACCGACAAGGCGATCGGCGCCTCGCTCGAGGCGGCCCCGGTGGTGCATGTGGAGGACACCGAGATCCTCGCGGCGCTGCGGGACGTGCCCTTCGACGACATCTGCATCACCTCGGGCATCGCGCTCTCGGGCGACCCGGTGCCCTCCGACGGCTTCCGCCTCGCCGAGAGCCCCGGCATCGGCGTGGTGTTCGAACGCGCCGATGGCGGGAAATGCGAGCGCTGCTGGAAGATCCTGCCCGACGTGGGCACCCACCGGCATCCCGCCGTCTGCGCGCGCTGCGACGCGGCCCTCGGCTGAGGCGGGCGGGGACCGCCCCGCCCCTTCTTCTTGGCGGAAATATCCCGGGGGTCCGGGGGCGGAGCCCCCGGCGCCGCCCGCCTAGCGCAGGCCGTCCTCGCCCTTGGCCTCCGCCGCGGTGAGCCCGCCCACACGCGGCAGGGGCCGCCCGGAATCGGTGACCGCGACCGCCACGAGGATCTCGTCCGCCCGCGGCGCGTCGTTCAGCCGGATCTCGATCCCGTCGAAATGCGAGCGCACATAGGCCGCGTCCTTGTGCCCGAGCGGCACGTCCAGCACCTGCCCCGGCCCGCCCATCTTCTTCGACGAGGGCACCAGCGCCGCGCCCTTCTCGACCGCGGCGCGGAGCGGCGCGCCGAGCTTCGGATGCAGGATCGCCGCCGCGTGCTCGAGCTCGCCGTTCTCGCCCACCATCGCCGCCTTGCCGTAGCTCTCCGCCTGCCCGGGCGCGATGCCGAGCGCCGCCACGCAGCGCGCGCCGAGAAGCCCGCCCAGTTCCGCGCCGATCTCCATGAGCGGCGCGAGGTCCTCCTCGTAGCGCCCGGCGAAGGGGTTCGCGATCACCGCCGCCGCCACCGCCTTGCGGGTCGCGGGCGCGATGGCGCGCCCCGCCTCGCGGTGGGTTTCCTCGACCCAGACCGCGATCTTCCGGATGTCCGCGCTCATCTCAGTCCGTCCTTTCCCTCGATGTCGGCCGCCGCCAGTCCGCCCACGCGCGCATGCACCCGCGCGCCGGTGGTCATGACCAGGACGACGACGATCTCGTCGGCCCTGGGTCCGTCCGGCAGCCCGACCTCCATCGCGTCGAAATGCGAGCGCACGTAGGAGGCGTTCACATGCGTCACCGGCACGTCGAGCCGCGCGCCGACGCCCCCCACCTTCTTGGTCGAGGGCACGATGGCCATGGCTCCGCCCAGCGCCTCGCGCATGGCGTAGCCGCCGGGCACGTGCCAGAGCGCGCCGTGCTCGAGCTCGCCCGCGCCGCCCACGATCGCCCCCTTGCCGTAGCCCTCGATCCGCGCCGGGTCGCCGCCCAGCGCCGCGAGCAGCCGGTTCGCCATGTCGAGGCCGAGCGGCTTCAGGTCCTCCATGAAGGGCGCGATGTCGGGCGCGTACGCGCCGGCATAGGGATTGGCGATGGCGCAGAGGATCGCGCCCCGCAGGAGCGGCGTCCCGGGCGGGGGCCCGAATTCGTGGCGCACCTCCTCGATGAGCGTGGCGATCTTGCGGATCTGCACGTCAGGCATGTTCCGGTCTCCTTAGGCGTTGCGGGGCGAGCGCGCCGGTGCTGCGGGTCGATCCCCGCAGGAACAGCGCGGCCGCGGCGATCAGGCCCGCGCGGCGCATCGCGTCGGCGGCGCGGGCGCCGCGGTCGAGCGCCGCGGCGATGTCCTCGGGGTCGAGCAAGCCTACGGCGGTGACGACCGCCACCTGCCCGAGGTCGCTGTCGTCCCGCAGCGTCGCGGCGGGCGCGCGGCGGATCGCAGGATGGCCCGCGAGGTCGACGGCATTGGCGATGCGCGTGGCCGCCACGTCGGCGGCGGCGGCCGAGGCCGCGAGCACCGTGACCGCGTCCGCGATCCCGAGGCTCAGGCTCCGCCCGCCCTGCCCGCTCGTGGCGATGCCGCGCACCGGGTCCCCCGCGGCGATCCGCGCGGTCCCGAGCGACGTGCCGTCGGGCGCGGCGATGCCCGCCGCGTATTCCGCGCCCTGCGCGATGTGCAGCGCGATGTCGCCGCCGTTGTTGACATAGGCGCGCCTCAGGGGGGCCGCCGCGACCATCGCCGCCAGCACCGTCTCGGCCACCGCCCCGGCGACCGCGGCCATGGGCGTCGTGATGCCGTCCGCGTGCGGCAGGCAGGCCGCGTGCATGCGCCGCGCGGTCTCTCCCTCGGGCGTGGGCGAGGGCACCGGGCGGCGCAGCTGCGGCAGCTCCGCCACCAGTTCCTCGAGCACCGTGTCGAACCGCGCCCGCGCGGCGGCAAAGGCCGCCCGCCGGTCGCCCTCGGCCCCGATGACGAGGTCGATCGGCCCGTGCTGGAGGTGCAGCCGGTCCCCCGGGAGAAGCGCCGCGGCTGGCCTCATCCGCGCCGCCCGCGCGACCATCGGAAATTCTCGCGGTCCGCCGGATCGGGTTCGCCCTCGCGGGGCGGGACGCGGCGGATCTGGGGCGTGATGACGCTCTCGACCGGCCGGATCCGGTCCACGTGGCCGCCGAGCGCGCCGTAATCCTCGCGCCGCAGCGTGAACTCGATGGGCGCGACCAGCGCGGGCGTCGGCACCGAGCCGAAGGAATTCGTGGGCATGTCCATCACGTCGACCATGAAGGTGATGCCGCCGCCGGGCCAGACATAGGCCTCGGCGCCGCCGCAGGAGACGTGGGTCAGCGCATCCTTCACCGACCGCGTCAGCCGCACCGGGTTCTCGGTCACGCCGGCGCGCAGGGACCCTCCCGCCCCGCCCATGAACAGCACCGAGCAGAGCGAGGGCTCGCAGTTCTCGGCGATCCGCTCGGCCACCGCGGCCAGCGCAGGGGGCATCCCGGCCGGCTGCGGCACGAGGTCGCCGTCGAGCACGTAATAGGCCGCCTGCTCGCCGGTGGTCGAGATCATGAGGAGCCTCAGGCCCGCCCATGCGCGTTTCGGGTCCGCGGGCTTGAGGATGGTCAGCGGGTCCTCGATGTCGGTCCCGCCCCAGCCGGTCCCCGGCGCGGCAACCTGGAAATAGCGCCCGGGCGTCGACCGGCGTCCGGCCACGCGGATGCCCGACGGCGTCATGTCGAGCCCCCGACCCGCCTCGTGCTCGGTCAGCACCCCGGTGATGTGGTCGTCGACCACCACGACCTCGTCCACGTGACCCTGCCATTGCTGCGCGAACATGCCGATGGTCGCGGAGCCGCAGCCCACGCGCATCAGCCGCTCCGGCGCGCCGTTGATGACCGGCGGATGGCCCGCCTGCACCACCAGCGTCGCGCCGCCGTCGATCTGCATCTCGACCGGCTCGCGGTTGCAGAGCGCGAGCAGCGCCTCGCAGGTGACGCGGCCCTCCTTCTTGGACCCGCCGGTCAGGTGCTCGACCCCGCCGAGAGACAGCATCTTCGAGCCGTATTCCGCCGTCATCACGTGCCCGATCATCTCGCCGTCGACGCGGACCGGGCTGCGCTCCTCGCCGATGTGGCGGTCGGTGTCGATCTTCACCTTCACGCCGCAATAGGAAAAGATCCCCTCGGTCACCACTGTGACCATGTCGATGCCCTGCACCTCCTGGCTGACGATGAAGGGCGCGGGCTTGTAGTCGGGATAGGTCGTCCCGGCGCCCACGGCCGTCACGAAGGACCGCGCGCCCTGGATGACGTCGCCGTCCCAATCCTGCGCGTTCTCCCCGGTGTCGAGGAAGGCGACCGCCGGCGCGCCGCGCTCGATCACCGTCAGGGGATCGAGCCGCACCAGCGTGCCGCCGTGGTTGGCGTAGCGGTCGCAGGCGCCCGCGCGGCCCTCGGCGATGTAGCACATCACCGGGCAGGCGTCGCAGCGGATCTTCTCGGACGGGGGCGCCGTCACGCGGTCGTCGGGCATGTCAGCCTCCCTTGGTCGGCGCGGGTCCGGTCAGGCATGGCCAGCCTCCTTCAGCGCGGCGCGCAGCCGCGCGGGCGTGGCAGGCACCTGTGTCACCGTCACGCCGGTCGCGTGCCGGATCGCGTTCAGGATCGCGGGCGCGGTCGGGATCAGCGCGTGCTCGCCAAGCCCCTTGGCCCCGAAGGGCCCGACCGGGTCCGGGACCTCCAGCACCAGTGTCTCGACGGGCGGGACGTCGCCCGCGGTGGGGATCAGGTAATCGTGCAGGTTCTCGGTCCGTCCCGGCACGAATTCCTCCATCAGCGCCATGCCGAGGCCCTGCGCCACGCCGCCCTCGACCTGCCCCTCGACGAGCAGCGGGTTGATCGCGCGGCCGACGTCATGGGCGGCGACGATCCGGAGCGGCCGCACGGTGCCGAGCGCCACGTCCACCTCCACCTCGGCGAGGTGGGCCGCGTAGCCGAACTGCGCGTAGGGAATGCCCTGCCCGTCCGCGTCGAGCGGCGCGATGGGCGGGTCCCATGTCTCTTCCGCCGCGAGGACGTAGCCCGCGGGATCGGGATCGAGCCGGGCGAGGTCCAGCGCCTCGATCCGGGTGCCGTCGCGCACGTGCACGTGGCCGTCGCCGAGCGTGATCTCGGCATCGGGCCCGGCATTGGCCGTGCGCAGGATCGCGGCCCGCAGCGCCGCGCCCGCGGCGCGCGCGGCGTTGCCGCTGACGAAGGTCTGGCGCGAGGCAGAGGTCTTGCCCGCGTCGGGCGTCAGGTCCGTGTCGGCGCCGAGAATGTCGATGTCCGCCACCGGCACGCCCAGCGCCTCGGCGAAGATCACCGGGATCACGGTGTTCGACCCCTGCCCGATGTCGACCGCGCCCTGGTGGAGCACCACGCGGCCCCTGGCGGTGAGTCCCGCCCGGATGGTCGAGGGGTTCGGCAGCGAGGTGTTGCCGCAGCCGTACCAGCCCGCCGCGACGCCCACGCCCCGGCGGAGCGGCCCGCCGGCGGGGTCGAAGGACGCGCAGTCGCGCAGCGCCTTGGTCCAGGCCGGCCGCAGCGCCTCGAGGCAGGCGACGATGCCGACCCCGCTGTCGAAGACCTGCCCGCAGACCGTCGGCATCCCGTCGCGCAGCGCGTTGCGGATGCGGAAGTCGAGCGCGTCGATCCCGAGCCGCGCGGCGAGCATGTCGAAGGCCGCTTCCTGCGCGATCGCCGATTGCGGCACGCCGAATCCGCGGAAGGCGCCCGAGGGCGCGGAATGGGTGTGGATGGCGCGGCTCTCGGCGCGGTAGTCGCGGCACGCATAGGGCCCCGAGGCGTGGATCGGCACCCGGTTCGCCACCGTGGGCCCCCAGCTCGCATAGGCCCCGGTGTTGAAGTCGCCGCGGAAGGTCATGCCCGACAGCCGCCCGTCGGCCGCCGCGCCGACCCGGACGGCGATGCGCGCGGGGTGCCGCTTGGTGGTCGTCGCCATGGATTCCGTGCGCTCGTAGCACATGCGCACGGGCTTTCCCGTGCGCATCGCGCCGAGCGCCACCATGGGCTGCAGCGTCAGGTCGAGCTTCGATCCGAACCCGCCGCCCACCGCGGTCGGCACCACGCGCACGCGGTCCGCCGGCAGCGCGAGGAGCCGCGCGAGGCCGTCGCGGAACATGCCCGGGGCCTGCGTGCAGGTATGAAGGTGCAGCCTGTCCTCCACCATCTCGGCATAGCCCGCCTCGGGCTCGATATAGGCGTGTTCGACGAAACTGGTGGCAATCTCGATCTCGGCCACCTCGGCCGCGGCCGCCAGCGCCGCGTCCGCATCGCCGCAGGCCACGCGCCCGCCGCACATCACGTTGCCCGCACGGCCCGCATGCAGGTCGCCCGCCCCCTCGGCCAGCGCGTCGTCGAGCGCCAGGAGCGGCGTCAGCGGCTCCCACGTCACGGGGAAGTGCCCGAGGTCCAGCGCCGCGACCGCCTCGGCCGTGCCCACGACGCAGGCGACCGCCTCGCCCTTGAACCGGGTCTCGCCCTCGGCAAAGACCGGCTGATCCTCGAAGCCCGGGATGGTTCCGTAGGCGTTCGGCCCCGGCACGTCCGCGGCGGTCAGCACGCAGGCGACGCCCGGATGCGCCGCGCGCCAGCCGTCGAGGTCGCCGAAGGCGAACCGCGCACGGTGGTGCGGGGCGCGGACCGCGCGCGCCACCAGCGCCCCCGCGGGCGCCACGTCGTCGCCGAACCGCTCGGTGCCTGCGACCTTGGCCCGCCCGTCGAGCCGCGGCGCGGCCACGCCGAGGCCGGCCTCGGGCGCGGGCCCGGCGTCCTCGTGCGCGGTGCGGACGGCCTCGAGGATCTTGCGGTAGCCCGTGCAGCGGCAGAGGACGCCGCCCACCGCGTCGGCGACCTGCGCCTCCGAGGGCTCGGGCACCGTGCGCAGCAGCGCCACCGCCGACACCATCATGCCGGGCGTGCAGATGCCGCACTGCGCCGCCTGGTGCCGCTCGAAGCTGCGGGCGAGCCGGGCCGCGTCGGCATCCGCCGCCACGAGCCCAGCGAGCGTCTCGACCCGCCGCCCGGCCACTGCCTGCGCGGGCGTGAGGCAGGCGCAGACCGGCGCGCCGTCGACCAGCACCGTGCAGGCGCCACAATCGCCCGCGTTACAGCCGACCTTGACGTCGCGCGCGCCCAGCCGTTCGCGCAGCGTCTCGGACAGACGTTCGCCGAGCCGCGGCGCCGCCTGCACGTCGGATCCGTTGAGAATGAAGGCCGTCAGCGTCTCGGCCGCGATGCGATCCATCATGCGTCTCCTCGCGTGGCGGCGGCGAGCGCGCGGCGCACCGCCTCGGCGGCCGCCTCGTGCCGGTAGGCGGCGCTGGCGCGGATGTCGTCCACGGGCGTCAGTGCCGGAAACGGGGCATGCGCGGCGACGACCGCGTCGACCTCGCCAAGCGCGCAGTCCTCGAGCGCCGCCTCGAGCGCAGGCAGGCGCACCGCGACGGGTGAGGCCGCGCCGACGGCGATCCGTGCACCGCGCACGCGGCCGGCGGTCACCGACACGACGGCCGCCACCATGACGATCGAGATGACGAGGTAGGCGCGCGCCCCGAGCTTGACGAAGCTGCCATGCGCTCCTTCGGGCGGGTCGGGAAGCACGAGCGCCGTCACCAGCTCGTCCGGGGCGCGCGCGGTGCGCCGGACGCCGGTCACGAACTCCGCGAGGGGCAGCCGGCGCGCGCCGCGCGGGCCCGTCAGCTCCACCTCGGCGTCGAGCGCGAGGAGTGGAGGCACCCCGTCGGCGGCCGGCGAGGCGTTGCAGAGATTGCCCGCCACGGTGGCCGCGTTCTGGATCTGGATGCCGCCCACGGCGCGTGCGGCAGCGCGCAGCCCGTCGCAGGCGGGCGGCAGCATGTCCGCGCGCGCCACGTCGGTCCAGGTGGTCGCCGCGCCGATCCGCCAGCCCTTGTCGTCCGCGGCCCGTGCGATGCCGCGCATCCCCTCGATCCGGGTCACGTCGAGCAGCGTGCCCGCGAAGGGCCGCGTGCCCTGTGCCGGATACCAGTCTGTGCCGCCCGCGATGATGGCCGCGCCCTCGGTCAGGGCGTCCAGGGCCTCGTCGAGCCGGGTCGGGGCAAGATAGGGCATCGCCGCCTCACTCTCGACCGGGCACCGCCTGCGCGGCCCGGTCCCGCTGCGAAAAACTTGTTAGCATACGAATAAGAAATCGCCACGGGTGCTCCTGTCAACGACAATCGCGCGGCCGGTGCGTCCGCACCCCGCCGGCGCCCCTTTCCCGGGCAGCGCCGCGCGCCGCGCAGGCCGCGCGCACCGGGCGCTTGATCGGCGCGCCGAAGCTGTTAGCGTTCAAACAAACTTTTCCAACGCCGCAGGAGCTGTCCGATGTCCGACACGACGCAGAAACTGGTCATCCGCAACGTGGGCCTGATGCTGTCGGGCCGGATGGAGGAGCCGATCCTCGATGCCGATTGCGTGGTCGCGGAGGGCGGCCGGATCACCGCCATCGGGCGCGCGGGCGACATCGACATCGAGGGGGCGACCCACGAGATCGACGCGCACGGCGCGGCGCTGGCGCCGGGGCTCATCGACAGTCACGTGCACCCGGTCGTGGGCGACTACACGCCCCGCCAGCAGCAGCTCCACTGGATCGATTCGACCCTGCACGGCGGCGTCACCACCATGATCTCGGCCGGCGAGGTGCACATGCCGGGCCGGCCCAAGGACATCGTCGGGCTCAAGGCGATGTCGATCGCCGCGCAGCGCTGGTACGAGAATTTCCGCCCCTCGGGCGTCAAGGTCCATGCCGGCGCCCCGGTGATCGAGCACGGGATGGAGGAGCACGATTTCGCGGAGCTCGCGGCGGCCGGCGTGCGGCTCATGGGCGAGGTGGGCCTCGGCTCGGTCAAGGACGGCAAGACCGCCCGCCAGATGGTCGAGTGGGCGCGCAAGCACGGCATCCAGTCGACGATCCACACCGGCGGCCCGTCGATCCCGGGCTCCGGCCTCATCGACGCGGACATGGTGCTCGAGACCGGCACCGACGTGGTGGGGCACATCAACGGCGGCCATTCCGCCCTGCCCGACGACCAGATCACCTGTCTCTGCGAGACCTGCACCGCCGCGCTCGAGATCGTGCACAACGGCAACGAGCGCGCGGCGCTGCTCACGCTCAACACCGCACGGGAACTGGGCAAGCTCGACCAGATCATCCTCGGCACCGACGGGCCGGCGGGATCGGGCGTGCAGCCCCTGGGCATCCTGCGGATGATCGCGATGCTGTCCGCCCTCGGCAACGTGCCGGCCGAGATCGCGTTCTGTTTCGGCTCGGGCAACACCGCGCGGCGGCGCGAGCTCGATTGCGGGATGATCGAGGTCGGTCGCGCGGCGGATTTCGTGCTGATGGACCAGGCCCAGCATGCGCCGGGGCGCGACCTGCTCGAATCCGTGGCGCTCGGCAACCTTCCGGGCGTCGGCATGACGGTGATCGACGGGCTGCCGCGCACCGCGCGGTCGCGCAACACGCCGCCCGCCACGCGGCTGCCGGAACTCGTGCGCGGCGCGCTGGCCTGACCCGGCAACCCCGCGGAAGGGCTTGACGGCGCGCGCCATTCGCGGTGCCAACTGG
This sequence comes from Roseivivax isoporae LMG 25204, assembly GCF_000521865.1. Lineage (GTDB taxonomy): Bacteria > Pseudomonadota > Alphaproteobacteria > Rhodobacterales > Rhodobacteraceae > Roseivivax > Roseivivax isoporae. Next base: position 157,698 of record NZ_JAME01000003.1, on the reverse strand, counting down.
ATGCCATGAAGCTCATCACCCACGACGCCACCGCCCACCGGCTGAGCTGGCGCGGCGCCTGCGACGCGATCCTCGCGGGCCACCGCCGCCCGCGGGCCGAGATCGGCGACACCTTCCTCGGGCCCTCCGACGCGACGCTCCTGTCGCGCGCGGCCTACATTCCCGACCTCGGCTACGGCGTGAAGTCCGTGAGCGTCGTGGCCGGGAACGCGGCGCGCGGCCTGCCCACGGTGCAGGGCGCGATGCTGGTCTTCGCCCCCGGGGATGGAGCGCTCTCCGCGGTGATCGAGAGCCGGCTCGTCACCGAGTTCAAGACCGCGGCCGATTCGGTGCTGGGCGCCGAGCTGCTCGCGCGGCCCGACAGCCGCACGCTGCTCGTCGTCGGCGCAGGCACGGTGGCGCGGTCTCTGGTGCGCGCCTACAGCGCGATCTTTCCGGGGCTCGAGCGCATCGCGGTCTGGGCCCGCGACGCCGACAAGGCCCGCGCCTTCGCCGAACCTTTCCGCGACGAGGGCCTGCCGGTCGAGCCCGCACCGGATCTCGCCGCCGCGGCGGCCGAGGCCGACATCGTCTCGACCGCCACCATGACCCGCACGCCGATCCTCCGCGGCGACTGGATCCGGCCCGGCACGCATGTCGACCTGATCGGCGCCTTCAAGGCCGACATGCGCGAGGCCGACGACGCGCTGATCGCGGGCGGACGGCTCTTCGTCGACAGCCGCGAGACCACGCTGCACCACATCGGCGAGCTGATGATCCCGCTCGCCTCGGGCGCGCTCCGCGAGGCCGACGTGCGGGCCGATCTCTACGATCTCGCCGCCGGCGCCGAGGGGCGCACAAGTCCCCGGGACATCACGGTCTTCAAGAACGGCGGCGGCGCGCATCTCGACCTGATGATCGCGGGCTACATCGCGTCGGTCGCCTGACCCCGCCGCGCGCCCGTCGCTTGTGCGGCCACGCGGCTTCGCGCTAGCATACGACAGCATCCCGACAGGAGACCCGCGTTGGCGCCGACCGATCACCGCCCGCTCACCCTGCGCGACGTCTCCGAAGCGTCGGGCGTGTCCGAAATGACCGTGAGCCGCGTGCTGCGCAACCGCGGCGACGTGAGCCAGGCCACCCGCGAACGTGTGCTCGAGGCCGCCAAGGCGCTCGGCTACGTGCCGAACAAGATCGCGGGCGCGCTGGCGAGCCAGCGGGTGAACCTCGTCGCCGTCATCATCCCGTCGCTGCGCAACATGGTGTTTCCCGAGGTCATGTCCGGCATCAGCCAGGAGCTGGAGGAGACCGACCTGCAGCCCGTCGTGGGCGTGACCGACTACCTGCCGGAAAAGGAGGAGCGCGTCCTCTACGAGATGCTGTCGTGGCGGCCCTCGGGCGTCATCATCGCGGGGCTCGAACACTCCGACGCCTCGCGGGCCATGCTCAAGGCCAGCGGCATCCCGGTGGTCGAGATCATGGACACCGACGGCACCCCCGTGGACGCCGCCGTGGGCATCTCGCACCGCCGGGCGGGACGCGAGATGGCCCGTGCCATCATCCGCGCAGGCTACACCCAGATCGGCTTTCTCGGGACCAAGATGCCGCTCGACCACCGGGCGCGCAAACGCTTCGAGGGTTTCACGGAACACCTGGCCAAGCACGGGATCGAGGTCGCCGACCAGGAGTTCTACTCGGGCGGCTCCGCGCTGGCCAAGGGGCGCGAGATGACGCGCACCATCCTCGAACGCACGCCAGAGCTCGATTTCCTCTACTACTCCAACGACATGATCGGTGCAGGTGGGCTTCTGCACCTGCTCGACCTCGGCGTGGACGTGCCCGGGCAGGTCGGACTGGCCGGCTTCAACGGCGTGGAACTGCTCGACGGGCTGCCGCGCAAGCTCGCCACCATGGACGCCTGCCGGGCCGAGATCGGACGCAAGGCGGCGCAGATCATCGCCGCGCGCGTCGCCGATCCCGCCAGCGCGGCCGAGAAGGTGATCGAGCTCACGCCGACGATCAGCTACGGCGAGACGCTGAAGCGCCGCTGAGGGCCCGCCCGCGCGCGAGATACGGCCTGCAAACACAGGGGAAGGTTGTCATTCCCGCGACATGTTGGGGCGATAGAACACCCTGCATGATGACCGAGATCCGTCCCGTCCTGCCGCCCCGTGCGCGGTCCGTGCGCGTCCGCCTGACCGGGGCGACGGTGCTGCGTGGCGGCATGTTGCAGCGGCGGTCGGTGGCCATCGAGGACGGCCGCATCTCGAAGGGCCCGCTGCCCGAGGTCGACCTGTCGGGCTTCCTCGTCCTGCCGGGCATCGTCGACCTTCACGCCGAACGCCCGATCCCCCAGCACGCGGTTCCACAGCACGCCGGTGCCCGCCACACGGCGACCTTCCTCGCCGCGATCGAGCGCGAGGCCGCCGCGAACGGCGTCACCACCGCCTGGATCGCGCAGGGGTGGAGCTGGGAGGGCGGCACCGCCGCACCCGAGGCCGCGCAGGCCTTCCTCGCCGCGCACGAGGGCTTCGTGGCGACCCGCGGGCTCATCGACCTGCGCGTCTCGCTGTCCTGCGAGACCCACACGGTCGAGACGCGCGACGCGCTCCTCGCCGCCGTGCGCCGCCACCGTGTCGACCTCGTGCTGTTCACCGACCGGCTGTCGCAGCTCGTGCGCTCCGGCGCCGCGCCGTCCCTGCCGGGCGCGCGCGCCGACCTCGCCAGCCGGATGCGGCGGGCCGCCGGGGAACGGCGCGAGGTGCCGCGCCACCTCTGCCGGCTCGCCGAGGGCTTCGACACGCTGGGCGTGACCTATGGCAGCCTCGACGACGCCGACGGCGAGACGCGCGAGACCTGGGCGATGATCGGCGCCAAGCTGTGTGCCCGCCCCGTGAGCCGCAAGGCCGCCGCCCTGTCGCGCGCCGTGGGCGACCCGGTCGCGGTCCCGGCCGCGCAGGTCCTGGACGAGTCCGGGACCGCCCACGACCTCGTCCGCGACGGGCTCTGCAGCGCGTTGATTTCGAACGGGGTCTATTCGGCGCTGGCCGACGCGGCGTTCGGGCTGGTCGAGGCCGGCACGCTGTCCCTGCCGCAGGCCTGGGCCCTGATTTCATCCGGGCCCGCCGAGATCCTGCGCCTGCCGGACCGCGGCGTGATCGACTACGGCCGCCGCGCCGACCTCACGCTGGTGAACGCGCGGACCCGGTCGATCGAGGGCACGATCTGCGCGGGACGCATCGCCCACCTGGCGGGAGAGGCGGCCGACCGGTTCGTGCAGTCGAGCGGCGCGGTCAGCGCTCTGGCCGCGACCGGATAGGCGCGTCCGAAAACCTTCGCCTGGATTTCGTCGTACTGTCATGCGCGGCTGATACTGGGGCACCGCGACAGTGACCGACCGCTGCCTGTCCCCATCCGGTGGCGGCCAGACCAGAGCGATTTTACGCATCCTTTTCAGAACGCGGGGGCGGTCTTCGGACCGTCCCTTTTTCGTTCCGGGGACCGAGCCATGCATGTCCCGGGTGCCGGGCTTGCAGCCTTGGGACTGGTTATGCCGCGCTGCGGCATCTAGCTCTGTGGACAAAGGGAGGGCCAGATTTTCAGGAGGTTCTGACAATGGCCTACGCATCCACCGACGCCGCCGCCCCGGCGACCGGCACCGCCACCGGCTTTTTCGAGAAGCTGTTCCGCCCGTTCATCCTGCTCGCGGAAAGCAATTCGCGCCTGCGCAGGATGCAGGCGCTGAACGCCATGAGCGACGCGGAACTCGCCCGCCGCGGCATCCGCCGCGAGGACATCGCGCGCCACGTCTTCGCCGACGTCCTCTACGTCTGAGCCGCGCACGACGCCCGAACGGGCACCGGGACATGAAAGAACCCCCGCAGGGATCGCCTGCGGGGGTTCTTCGTTGTGCGGCGCAGCGATGCGGACCCCGCGGCGCGCCCCGAAGGGCGCCGCGGGGTCGCGGCATCAGTTCTGCGCGTAGAATTCGATGACGAGGTTCGGTTCCATCTGCACGGCGAACGGAACGTCCGCGAGGCCCGGCTGGCGGACGAAGGTGCAGGTCATCTTGGAGTGGTCGACCTCGAGGTAATCCGGCACGTCCCGCTCGGGCAGGCCTGCGGCCTCGAGCACCGAGGTGAGCTGCTTGGACTTCTCGCGCACCTCGATGACGTCGCCTTCCTTCACGCGGTAGGAAGGGATGTTCACCCGGCGGCCGTTCACGAGCACGTGGCCGTGGTTCACGAACTGGCGGGCCGCGAAGACGGTCGGCACGAACTTGGCGCGGTAGACGACCGCGTCGAGCCGGCGCTCGAGCAGGCCGATCAGGATCTCGCCGGTGTCGCCGCGGACACGCTCGGCCTCGGCGAAGATGCGGCGGAACTGCTTCTCGGTCAGGTCGCCGTAATGGCCCTTGAGCTTCTGCTTGGCGCGAAGCTGCAGGCCGAAGTCGGACATCTTGCCCTTGCGGCGTTGGCCGTGCTGGCCGGGGCCGTATTCGCGGCGGTTGACCGGGGATTTCGGACGACCCCAGATGTTCTCGCCCATCCGGCGGTCGAGCTTGTACTTGGCAGAGGTGCGTTTGGTCACCGTCTGATCTCCTTCAATATGTGATGCGCCCTCGCGGTGGTCGCTCGGGCCCGGCTGAAGGGCGTTGTCCTCTCGGGCGGAGGGCCCGTGACAGGCATCCCCTTGCGGGGGCCACCAACACCAACGAAAGCGGGCTTATAGACGGCTGGGGTGGGGAGTCAACCGGCCCCGAACGGCCGCCCGTTAAGGCGACGTTAGGTCGCCGCGCGGCATAACCGGTGCACCAGGACAGGAGATGACCCGCCGTGCCCCCGCCGCAGGATCCCGACGACCCGAGGAACGCGCTCGATGCCGCGCTTTCGGTCCGCGACCGCGACGTGGTGGCCACGGTCACGGAGGCCGTGCGCCACGGGCAGGTGCGGCTCGCCTTCCAGCCCGTGGTGGCGGCGCAGGCGCAGGGGCGCGTCGCCTTCTACGAAAGCTTCGTGCGCGTGCTCGACCCGACCGGCCGGATCATCCCGGCGGCCGAGTTCATGCGCGAGGTCGACGAGACCGAGGCCGGGCGCCTACTCGACTGCGCGGCGCTCGACCGCGGCCTGTGCCACCTGCGCGAAACCCCGGATCTCCGGCTCGCGGTCAACATGTCGGCCCGCTCGATCGGCTTTCCGCGCTGGCGACAGCTGCTCGAACGCGGGCTCCGGGACGACCCGACCCTCGGCGAACGCCTGATCCTCGAGATCGCCGAACCCTCGGCGATGCTGCTGCCCGACCTCACGCTCGACTTCATGCGCGCCTGCCAGCCGCTGGGAATAGCCTTCGCCCTCGACGATTTCGGCAGCGACGTGACCCGCTTCCGCTGGTTCCGCGAACTGCCCTTCGACATCCTGAAATTCGACGGGCAGTTCGTGCGCGGCGTGGCCGGCGATCCCGACAACCAGGTCCTGCTGCGCGCCTTCCAGGCGCTGGCCACGGAATTCGACCTGCTGACGGTCGCGGAATCGGTGGAAAACGCCGCCGACGCCGCCTTTCTCGCCGGGATCGGGGTGACCTGCCTGCAGGGGTACTACTTCGCCGCGCCGACACTGCAGCCGCCCTGGCGCGACACCGCCGGACGGGCTTCTGCCTGAGCCGCCCGCGCGGCGTGCTGCACGCCAGCGGCGAGTTGTGCCGTGCCCGCAAACCCGGTAGTGACTCGGGGGACGGACGCGCCGCTGCGAGCAGCCGCGCATCCCCGCCTGACCACGGAGGGAGATCAAGGCATGACCAACATCGTGATCGCATCCGCTGCCCGCACCGCGGTCGGCAGTTTCAACGGCGCCTTCGCCACGGTTCCGGCGCACGATCTGGGGGCCGCGATGCTCGAGGCGCTGGTCGAGCGCGCAGGCGTCGACAAGTCCGAGATCTCCGAGACCATCCTCGGGCAGGTGCTGACCGCGGCGCAGGGCCAGAACCCCGCCCGGCAGGCGCACATCAATGCCGGCCTGCCGCAGGAAGCGGCGGCTTGGGGCATCAACCAGGTCTGCGGCTCGGGCCTGCGCGCGGTCGCGCTCGGCGCGCAGCACATCATGCTCGGCGACGCCGACATCATCTGTGCCGGCGGCCAGGAAAGCATGTCGCTGAGCCCCCATGCCGCGCACCTGCGCGCCGGCCACAAGATGGGCGACGTCAAGTACATCGACACGATGATCCGCGACGGCCTCTGGGACGCGTTCAACGGCTACCACATGGGCCAGACCGCCGAGAACGTCGCCGAGAAGTGGCAGATCAGCCGCGAGATGCAGGACGAGTTCGCGCTCGCCTCGCAGAACAAGGCAGAGGCGGCGCAAAAGGCCGGCCGGTTCGACGACGAGGTGATCCCGTTCACGGTCAAGGGCCGCAAGGGCGACACGGTCGTCGACAAGGACGAGTACATCCGCCACGGCGCGACCATCGACAGCATGCAGAAGCTGCGCCCCGCCTTCACCAAGGACGGCAGCGTGACCGCGGGCAACGCCTCGGGCATCAACGACGGCGCCGCGGGCGTCCTCTTGATGAGCGCCGAGAACGCCGAGAAGCGCGGCATCGAGCCGCTCGCGCGCATCGTGTCCTATGCCACCGCGGGCCTCGACCCGGCGATCATGGGCGTGGGCCCGATTCACGCCAGCCGCAAGGCGCTCGAGAAGGCCGGCTGGAAGCCCGAGGACCTCGACCTCGTCGAGGCGAACGAGGCCTTTGCGGCGCAGGCCTGCGCGGTCAACAAGGACATGGGTTGGGATCCCGAGAAGGTGAACGTGAACGGCGGCGCCATCGCCATCGGCCACCCGATCGGCGCCTCGGGTGCGCGCGTGCTCAACACGCTGCTCTTCGAGATGAAGCGCCGCGGCGCCAAGAAGGGTCTCGCCACGCTCTGCATCGGCGGCGGCATGGGTGTCGCCCTCTGCGTCGAGCGGCCCTGATCCCACCGGACCGGCGGCGGGGCATGGCCCCGCCCGTCACCTGATGGCCGGGCTTCCGCGCGCACCCGAACAGATCGTCTTTTCCGGAGGCGGCCTGCGCTGCTTCTGGCAGGGCGGCTTCATGGAGGCGCTGTGCGAACGGCGCCGGCCGACGCCCGACCGCGTGGCGGGCGTCTCGGGCGGCGCGCTTTCGGCCGTGGGGTTCCTCGCGGGCATCGAGCGCAGGCTCCTCGAGGAAATGTGCGCGGCCTTCTCTGATCAGGACCGAAACCACAACCTCTTCGATCCGCGGCATCTCTTCGAACGCGGCGGACACGGGATCACCTCGCACCAGCAGCTGTACTGCGAGGTCGTCGAGCGCGTCATCGACGCGGCGGCCGAGAAACGCGTGGCCGACGGCCCGCAGTTGCAGATCCTTGTCGCGCACCCGCCCGACCGCCGCTGGCCCAAGCTCACGGGCGCGGCGATGACGCTGTTCTACGAAGCCGAGCTGCACCTGATCAACGCGCCGCATTTCGAATGGGCCGAGAAGATGGGCCTGACCTCGACGCTGGTGGACGCCAACGAGGCCGCCCGCGAAGGCCGGCTCGCCGACCTCGTCTGCGCCGCCGCGGTGATCCCGCCGGTCTTCGACCCGCCCGACTGGGACGGGCGGCCGGTGATCGACGGCGGCATGGCCGACCAGGCACCGATGCCCTCGCCCGACCGGGGCGAGACGCTGATCCTCCTGACGCGGGACTACCGCAGCATGCCGGACAGTCCCCGCCGCCACTACGTCTGCCCGAGCGAGGAGACGCCCGCGGACAAGATCGACTTCACCGATCCCGACAAGCTGCGGCGGACCTGGGACCAGGGCGAAGCGGACGCGCGCCGGCTGCTTGACGCCGAAGAGGAAACCTGATCTGTCGTTTGTAATATTGTTGCGATTTATCGCAGTGATTTGGAACGGAATTACCCAGCCACCACGGAGGAGAACGGAATGGCACGCACAGCACTGGTTACCGGCGGCAGCCGCGGCATCGGCGCCGCGATCTCGAAGGCATTGAAGGCCGAAGGCTACCAGGTGGCGGCCACCTATGCCGGCAACGACGAGAAGGCGAAGGCCTTCACCGACGAGACCGGCATCAAGACCTACAAGTGGAACGTCGCCGACTACGAGGAATCGAAGGCCGGGATCGAGGCGGTCGAGGCCGATCTCGGGCCGATCGACGTGATCGTGGCCAATGCCGGCATCACCCGTGACGCGCCGTTCCATAAGATGACCCCCGAGCAGTGGAAGGAGGTCGTCGACACCAACCTCACCGGCGTCTTCAACACCGTGCACCCGGTCTGGCCGGGCATGCGCGACCGCGGCTTCGGCCGCATCATCGTGATCTCGTCGATCAACGGCCAGAAGGGACAGTTCGGCCAGGTGAACTACGCCGCGACCAAGGCGGGCGACCTCGGCATCGTGAAGAGCCTCGCGCAGGAAGGCGCCGGCAAGGGGATCACCGCCAACGCGATCTGCCCGGGCTACATCGCGACCGAGATGGTCATGGCCGTCCCCGAGAAGGTGCGCGAGAAGATCATCAGCATGATCCCCGCCGGCCGTCTGGGCGAGCCCGAGGAGATCGCCCGCTGCGTCACCTTCCTCGCTTCGGAGGATTCGCAGTTCATCAACGGCTCGACGATCTCGGCGAACGGCGCGCAGTTCTTCGTCTGACGACCGATCCACGGCACCAGGGGGGGCGCGTTCCGTGCGGACGCGCCCCCTTCTTGTGCCGCGCGTCCAGGTGGATGCGTGCGAGAGCGCACTGATCAGGTGCCCGGATCCGCATTTTCCGCACAGCGCGCCGCCCCTATCTTCGCGTCAACAAAACCGAGGAGACGGCCATGATCACGGACATCAAGGGGCTGCACCACGTGACCTCGCTCGCGTCGGGCGCACAGTCCAACAACGATTTCTTCACCAAGGTGCTCGGCCTGCGCCGGGTCAAGAAGACGGTCAACTTCGACGCGCCCGAGGTCTATCACCTCTATTACGGCGACGAGGCGGGCACCCCCGGCACGGTTATGACCTACTTTCCCTTCCCGCATGCCCGCCGCGGGCGGCGCGGCGCGGGCGAGGTCGGTGTCACGGCCTTCGCGGTGCCCGTCGGCGCCCTGCCCTACTGGAAGGACCGCCTGACGGCCGCGGGCGTCACCGGGATCGATGCCGGCATCCGCTTCGGCGAGGCGCGGCTCGCGTTCGAGGGGCCGGATGGCGACGTCTTTGCGCTGGTCGAGGTCGATGATGACGACCGCGCCCCGTGGACCGGCAACGGCGTGCCGGCCGACGTGGCGATCCGCGGCTTCCACTCGACCGACATGGCGCTGCGCGATCCCGCCGCGACGGCGGAGCTGCTGCGCTTCATGGGCTATGTCGAGGACGAGACGCGCGAGGGCACGACCCGCATGCGGCTCGAGGACGGCAACGGCGCCCATGTGATCGACCTGACGCGCCTCGACGCGCCGCGGGCCGACCAAGGCGCGGGATCGGTGCACCACGTGGCCTTCGCCGTCGAGAACCGCGCGAAGCAGCTCGAGGTGCGCAAGGCGCTGACCGACACGGGCTACCAGGTGACGCCGGTGATCGACCGGGACTATTTCTGGGCGATCTACTTCCGCACCCCCGGCGGCGTGCTGTTCGAAGTGGCCACCAACGAGCCCGGCTTCGACCGCGACGAGGACAGCGCGCATCTCGGCCAGGCGCTCAAGCTGCCCAAGCAGCACGAGCACCTGCGCGAGGCGCTGGAAACCCGCTACCTGGAGCCGATCCATGACTGATGCGGCGGACCTCTACGTCCATGCCGAGACACAGGGGCGCCCTGGCGCGCCCCTCGTCGTCACCCTGCACGGGACCGGCGGGACCGAACGGCAATTTCACGACGCGGCGTCGGACCTTCTGCCCGGCGCGCATGTCGTCTCGCCCCGCGGCGACGTGTCGGAGGGCGGCGCCCTGCGGTTCTTCCGCCGCGCGGCCGAAGGCGTCTACGACATGGACGACCTCGCACGGGCGACGGAGGCCATGGCGCGCTTCGTCTCGGCGCACAGGGACCGGGTCGGCGCCACGCGGACCATCGCCCTCGGCTACTCGAACGGCGCCAACATCGCCGCGTCGGTGGCGCTGGCGCATCCCGAGGTGTTCACCGACCTCGCGCTCCTGCACCCGCTGATCCCGTGGGACCCGGCGCCGCAGCCGGGCCTCGCGGGAACCCGCATCCTCGTGACGGCGGGCCGGCGCGACCCGATCTGTCCTGCGCCCATGACGGAGGCACTGATCGCCTACCTGTCGGCACAGGACGCGCAGGTCACGTCGGAATGGCATGCGGGGGGACACGAGATCGCGCCGGCGGAGGTCGAGGCGCTCACGGCCTTCCTGCGCGGCTGAGACGCCCGGCCGCGGCACGGGCGGTCATGCGGTCGTTCCAGGTGGACCCCGGCGCGGGCGCGCGCCGGGATCCCTAAGCCGGTACCGTGCATCGGGCGGTGCCCGGCACGGGCGGGTGCAACCCCCTCAGTGCAGCCTGGTTTCCGACAGGCGCGTGATCTCTTCCTTGAGACGCAGTTTCTGCTTCTTCAGCTCGGCGACATGCAGGCGGTCCATGCCCGGCGCGCGCTGCGCGGCCTCTACCGCCTCGCTCAGCGACGCGTGTTTTCTCTTCAGTTCCTGCAGATGCGAACTCAAGCTCATAGGGGCCTCCTGTAAGGGAACGTGGAGCTTGATTGCAGCACAGGACGACCCGAAAGTCACGTCGCGATGCATCATTCGGCAACGGGCGGCTAACGGCTCGGTAACAATCGTGCGAAATCACGGCGAAAAGCGCAGCGGCGCGCCATCGCGCAGGATCGCTGCCACCGCGGGGGCGTAATCCTCGGCGTCGCTTTCGTGCCGGTCGCCGGCATGCAGAATCAGCGGCGCCAGCGCGCGGAACGCGGCACGCCCACCCTTGCGCCCGCGCAGAAGGATCAGCCGCGCAGGCCGCCCCACGCGCGGCGCGAGCGGGAGGAACTCGATCCCGCCGAGCCGCGCGTCGAAGGCCGCGAGGAGCTCGGGCAGCCGCTCGACCCGCTGGATGAAGGTGACGCTGCCGCCATGTGCCGTGCGCCGCGCCGCGGTCGCTACCCAGTCCGCAAGGGGAGTCGGGCCGGCGAGCCCCGTTTCGCGCCCTGGATCGGCGGCGCCCTGCCGACGGGCGGGTTCGAAATAGGGCGGGTTCGCGATGACGTGATCGAAGGTCTCCTGCCGCAGGTCGGGCGGCAGCGCCGCCACGTCGGCCGTCACCACCCGGGCGGGACACTCCGCGTCGGCCGCGTTCCTCCGCGCGAGGCGTGCGTAGGCCGGCTGCAGCTCGACCCCGGTCAGGTCGAGCCCCGGAACCCGCGCGCCGAGGCAGAGCATCGCCGCGCCCGCGCCGCAGCCGAGGTCGAGCACCCGCTGCCCGGGCACCGCCGCCACCGACGCGGCCAGAAGCACCGGGTCGACGCCCGACCTGTAGCCCCGCCGCGGCTGCCACAGCCGCACCCGCCCCCCGAGGAAGGCGTCCTGCGTCAGGTCGGCATCGGCAAAGGCCTCATCGCTCAAACGCCACCCCGTTTTCCCACAGGATGCGCCGCGCGCGCGGCAGGTCCGCGCTGCGCACCATCAGCCGCCGCGGCAGAATGCCCAAGGATCCCTCGAGGACGCTCATGTTTACGTCCAGTTCAAAGCTCACTATACCCTCCTCGTCGAGCAGGGTGCGGGCAAGCGGGATCAGCGTGATATCGTTGGTGCGCAAGAGTTCTTCCATGCCCGAGATGTAACCCGCCGGCGCGCGCCCCGTCGAGAGCGTCCCGAACAGAGCGACAGGAGGTCCTCCATGAGCCTCGATCACCCGTCGGCGAAACCGCACGACCGCCTGGCCGCGGCCCTGTCCGACGACCTTGCGGCGGTGAACCGGCTGATCCGCGCGCGCATGGCGTCCGAGAACGCGCCGCGCATCCCCGAGGTCACCGCGCACCTCGTCGAGGCCGGCGGCAAGCGGCTGCGGCCCATGCTGACACTCGCCGCGGCGCGCATGTCGGGCTATGGCGGCCCCTTCCACGTGCACCTCGCCGCGACGGTCGAGTTCATCCATACCGCGACGCTCCTGCACGACGACGTGGTGGACGAAAGCCGCCAGCGGCGCGGGCGTCCCACGGCGAACCTGCTCTGGGACAACAAGTCGAGCGTGCTGGTGGGCGACTACCTCTTCGCGCGGTCGTTCCAGCTGATGGTCGAGACCGGCTCGCTGCGGGTCCTCGACATCCTCGCCAATGCCGCCGCCACCATCGCCGAGGGCGAGGTGCTGCAGCTCACGGCGGCGCAGGACCTTGCGACGGACGAGGGGATCTACCTCCGGATCGTGCGCGGCAAGACCGCGGCGCTGTTCTCGGCGGCGACCGAGGTCGGCGGCGTCATTGCCGGCGCGCCGGAACCGCAGGTGCGCGCGCTGCACGAATACGGCGACGCGCTGGGCATCGCGTTCCAGATCGTCGACGACCTCCTCGACTACCAGGGCGATGCCAAGGCGACCGGCAAGAACGTCGGCGACGATTTCCGCGAGCGCAAGCTGACCCTGCCGGTGATCAAGGCAGTGGCCGCCGCGGATGCCGAGGAACGCGCCTTCTGGGCCCGCACCATCGGCAAGGGCCGGCAGGAGGAGGGCGACCTCGACCACGCGCTGCGGCTTCTCGATCGCCACGGCGCGCTCGAGGCGACGCGGCAGGACGCGCTCGGCTGGGCTGCCAAGGCGAAGGCGGCCATGCAGGTCCTGCCCGACGACGCCTTCCGCGCGATGCTGATCGACCTCGCCGACTACGTGGTCGCGCGCGTGAACTGATCCTCGCCGAAGGACGCGGCCATGTCCGCGCCGTTCAGCGTCACCGCGGCGACCCACCATCCGGGTTCGGCCGCGGCGATGCGGTCGGCTGCGCGGCGCGCCGCCGCCGCGTCGGCATAGAGCCCGAAACAGGTCGCCCCCGACCCCGACATCCGCGCCAGCATCGCGTCCGAGAGCGCGGCGAGCACCTCGCCCACAACGGGCGCGAGACCGCGCGCCGGGGGTCCCAGATCGTTGCGCTGCTCGGCCAGCCAGCGCGCGCAGTCCGCCGCGTCGCCGAAGGTCGGCACGACCTCGGGCATGGGCGGGTTCTCCTTGGTCTCGAGCGCGCCGTAGACGGCCGGCGTCGAGAGCTCCATGCCCGGATTGACCAGGACCGCCGGCAGTTCGGGCAGTTCCACCGGCATCGTCCCCTCTCCCGCGCCGGAGATGCGCTGCGCGCCGGGCGCGAGGCACATGGGCACGTCCGCGCCGAGGATCATCGCGTTCCGCGGCACCGGCACGCCCCAGAGCTCGGACAAAGCGCGGAGCGTGGCGGCCGCATCGGACGACCCGCCGCCGAGCCCCGCCGCCGTCGGCAGGCGCTTGTCGAGCACGATCTCGGCCCCGCGCACCGGGTCGAGGAGCCGCGCGGCCTTCTGAACGAGGTTCTCGGGGCCGTCCGGCACGCCGTCGGCCCGCGGGCCGGTCACCCGGAGCGACAACGCGTCGGCCGGCGCGACGCGCACGCTGTCGCCCACATCGGCGAAGACGACGAGCGAATCGAGCGCGTGGTAGCCGTCGGGCCGCTGGCCGGTGACGTGCAGCGTCAGGTTGATCTTCGCCGGGGCAAAGGCCTCAATCACCGCCATCGGCAGCCACGTCCAGCGGGGGCGATCCTTCCTCGGCCAGAACCGCGTCGAGCCCCACCTCGAGCTTGCGGCGGATGCGGTCGGGATCGGCATCCTGGCTCACGTTCTCGGCCTCGACGAAGGACAGCGCGCGCCGCCACATGAACTCGGCCTCGCGCGTCCTGCCGACCGCCCAGTAGACGTCGCCCAGGTGGTCGTTCACCACCGGGTCGATGGGCATCAGCTCGGCGGCGCGCTCCATCGGATCGACGGCCTCCTCGTAGCGGCCGAGGCGGTAGAGCACCCAGCCGAGGCTGTCGACGATGTAGCCCGAATCGGGCTCCGCGGCGACCGCCTCCTCGATCATCGACAGCGCCTCGTCGAGCTTCACCTTCTGCTCGACCAGCGAATAGCCGAGGTAGTTCAGCACCTGCGGCTGGCCGGGATTGAGCTCCAGCGCCTTGCGGAAATCGTCCTCGGCCTCCTGCCAGTTGCCCTGCCGCTCCTGGCTGATGCCGCGGGCGTAGTAGAGGAACCACTGCGTGCGGTCGGGCTCGTCGTAGCTGTCGATCGCATCGGTGTAGGCGCGGATGGCGTCGGGGAACCGTTCCTGCTGGCGCATCAGGTCGCCCAGCGTCGACATCACCACCGGCAGGTCGCCATGGGTCTGCGCCAGGCTTTCCAGCACCTCGATCGCGGCGTCCGTGCGGCCGCTCACGCGCAGAGAGTTCGCCCGGCCGAGTTCCGCCGCATGGTAGGAGGGATGGTCGCGCGGCACCTTGCGGTAGGCCTCGACCGCGAGGTCGTGCTGCCCGAGACTGTCGAGCAGCTCCGCCGTGAGGAGAAGCCCGTCCACGTGTTCGGGGCGCAGGTGCACGGCGATCCGCGCGTAGACCAGCAGGAAATCCTCGGACATCTCGTTCGAGAACGCGCCGGCAAGCGTGTAGAACACCTCTGCCAGCCCGTCGCGGGCCCGCTGCGCATGGGTGAACGGCACAGCCTCGCCTTCCGAGAGCGCATCGTGCAGCGCCCGGAGCCCCGGGTCGATCCCGGCGGTGAAGGCGTCGTCGATCAGCGCCAGCGCCTCGCCGTTGCGGCCGAGCTGGCTCAGGATCTCGGCCCGCGCCATGACCGCGCGGCGCGTCATCTGCACCGAGCCGAGCGCCCCCGAGGCAAAGATCGTCTCGGCCCCCTCGTAATCGCCGACCGAGGCCAGCGCGAGCGCCTTGTGGTAGGTGGCGAAGGGCGCGAGGCCCTGCATCTCGCCCACCTCGTCGAAGGCCACCAGCGCATCCGACATGTCGCCCTGCCCGAGCAGCGCCCAGGCGCGGATCAGGCCGTCGACGATGCGCCCGACGCTGTCGCCCGCGTCGATCTGCGCGATGGCGCCGGCGTAGTCCTCGGATCCGAGCCGCTGCGCGAGAAGCGCGAGGTTCGCGATCTGGCTCGGCTGGTTCAGCGTGTCGAGACGTTCGGCAAGCGTCGCCGCCCGCTCGATGTCGCCGAGCGCGAGGTGCGAAAACGTCGCGCGCTCCAGCAGCTCGGGCCGCTCGCGGTCGTGCTGCAGCGTGCGGTCGTAGTAGCGGGCCGCCGCGCTGAAGTCGCCCTCCATGCTGGCCGCCCGCGCCGCGAGATAATCGCCCGACACGCCCTGTGCCGCAACGCCCGCAGGCATCCCGGCGGCCAGCGCCAGGGCCGCTGCCGCGGCCAGCCGGCACAATCCCTGCCTGCGCATGTTCCCGATGCCGCCCATGCCGATGCCTCCCGCCTGTGCCTGCACTCGCTGCCGTTTGGGCGAGCCTACAGGCGCCGGGGATGCCATGCAACGCGGGCGAGGCCGATCCGCCCGGCCCGGCGGATAACGCCTTCGTCACCGCCGCCCGCGCGGGCGATCGCCGCCGCGCGCGGGCGCGGCCCCGGCATCACATGTTGGGGTAGTTCGGGCCGTCGCCGCCCTGCGGGGTCGTCCAGGTGATGTTCTGGGCCGGGTCCTTGATGTCGCAGGTCTTGCAGTGGACGCAGTTCTGGAAGTTGATGACGAACCGCGGCTCGCTGTCGGTGTCCACGAACTCGTAGACGCCCGCCGGGCAGTAGCGCTGCGAGGGGCCGGCATACTCCGCCCAGTCCACCGTCACCTGCACCTCGGGCTCCTTCAGCTTGAGGTGCGAGGGCTGGCTTTCCTCGTGGTTCGTCATCGCGAAGGACACGTTGGTCAGCCGGTCGAAGCTCAGCTTGCCGTCGGGCTTGGGATAGTCGATCGGCTTGAAGTTCTTCGCCTTGCCCGTCGCGGCGGCGTCCGACTTGCCGTGCCCGAGCGTGCCGAACGCGGAAAAGCCGAAGGTGTTCGTCCACATGTCGAACCCGCCGAGCGCGAGGCTCGCCGTCAGGCCGTATTTCGACCAGAGCGGCTTGATGTTGCGCACGCGCTTCAGGTCCTGGCCGATCGCACCCGTACGCACCTCGGTCTCGTAGTCCGCGAGCTCGTCACCGGCGCGGCCGGCCGCGATCGCCGCATGCGCGGCCTCGGCCGCGGCCTTGCCCGACAGCATCGCGTTGTGGTTGCCCTTGATCCGCGGGACGTTGACCATGCCGACCGAGCAGCCGAGCAGCGCCACGCCCGGCGCGACCATCTTGGGCATCGACTGGTAGCCGCCCTCGCTGATCGCGCGCGCGCCGTAGGCCACGCGCTTTCCGCCCTCGAGCAGCTCCTTCACCATCGGGTGGTGCTTGAAGCGCTGGAACTCCATGTAGGGGTAGAGGTACGGGTTCTCGTAGTTCAGGTGGACGACGAAGCCCACGTAGACCTGGTTGTTGTCCAGGTGGTAGATGAACGCCCCGCCGCCCGCGTTCTTGCCGAGCGGCCAGCCCATGGTGTGGGTGACGGTGCCGGCGCGGTGCTTGGCCGGGTCGATCTCCCAGATTTCCTTCATCCCGAGGCCGTATTTCTGCGGCTCCTTGCCCTTGGCGAGGTCGTGCCGGGCGATCACCTGCTTTGCCAGCGATCCGCGCACGCCCTCGCCGAGGAAGACGTACTTGCCGTGCAGCTCCATGCCGGGTTCATAGCCGTCGCCGGGCGTGCCGTCGGCATTGAGGCCGAACTCGCCCGCCACCACGCCCTTGACCGTGCCGTCCTCGCCCCAGACGATCTCCGAGCACGCCATGCCCGGGAAGATCTCGACGCCCAGCGCCTCGGCCTGTTCGGCCATCCAGCGGCAGACATTGCCCATCGACACGATGTAGTTGCCGTGGTTGTTCATGAGCGGCGGCATCGGCCAGTTCGGGATGCGCGCCTGCCCCTCTTCGCCCAGCAGGTAGAAGTTGTCCTGCGTCACCTTCACCGTCACCGGCGCGTTCCGGTCGCGCCAGTCCGGGATCAGCGCGTCGAGCCCGCAGGGGTCGAGGACCGCACCCGACAGGATGTGCGCGCCGACCTCCGATCCCTTCTCGAGGACGACGACGGACAGATCGGCGTCGAGCTGCTTCAGGCGGATCGCGGCGGACAGGCCCGCAGGCCCCGCTCCCACGATCACCACGTCGTATTCCATCGCCTCGCGCGTCACGTCGGTCATCTCGCTTCCTCTCGGCATGTCTCGACGTGAACTAAAGGTCGCGGGCGGCCGGGGTCAATTGTGACACGGCGTCTTGCGATCCGTTTGCGACACGGGGCCGCCGCGCCGGCGATGCCCGTCGCCCCTTGAAATCGACCCGCCTTTGCGGTCAAGTGCGAGGCTGACACCGACGGGCGGCCCAAGGGCCGCCCAAAGACGTTTGGACGATCCATGGACAAGATACCGATGACCCGCGCGGGACATGCCGCGCTCGAAGCCGAATTGAAGACGCTCAAGTCCGAGGAGCGGCCGGCGATCATCCGCGCGATCGCCGAGGCACGCGAACACGGCGACCTGTCGGAAAACGCCGAATACCATTCGGCGCGCGAGAAGCAGAGCTTCATCGAGGGCCGTATCAAGGAGGTCGAGGGCATCCTGTCGCTCGCCGAGGTGATCGACCCCCGCACCCTGTCGGGCGCGGTGAAGTTCGGCGCGACCGTCACCGTGGTCGACGAGGACACCGACGAGGAGAAGACCTGGCAGATCGTCGGCGAGCACGAGGCCAACATCGAGAAGGGCCTCCTGAACGTCCGCTCGCCCATCGCCCGCGCCCTCATCGGCAAGGAGGAGGGCGACAGCGTCGAGGTGCGCACGCCCGGCGGCGAGAAGTCCTACGAGATCCTCAAGATCAGCTACGTCTGACGTCGTCCGGGGAAGGACCATGGCCCACGAAGACGCGCGCCCCGGAAGCCTCGGCCTGTACGACCGAGGCGACCGGCCCGATCCGTCGCCCGGCGAGCTCGTCGCTGCGGGCCTCTCGGTGCTCTGGCTGCTGGTGGCCGGCGGCTACTTCGTGTTCTTCGGCGCGGCCGAGGACGAGGGTGCGCTGCGGCTCCTGCTGACGCTCCTCGTGATCTTCCTGCCCGTGGCGATGGTCTGGGTCGCCACGACCGCCATGCGCGCCACCCGCATGATGCGTGCCGAGAGCGCGCGGCTGCAGGCATCGGTCGACGCCCTGCGGCAGGCCTACGTGGCGCAGGCGCAGTCGGGGCGAAGCGACCAGCAGGGCACGTCGATCACCCGGCGGCTCGACGAGCTCGCCGCCGCGCAGAAGAAGACCGACGCGGCGCTCGCCACCTTCACCTCGACCCGCGCGCAGGGCGGCCAGCCGCCGGCGCGCGCCGCGACGCCCGCCGCGCGCCCCGCGCCCGCCCAGCCGCAGGCTAAGACGCCCCGCGCCGAGGAACAGGCGACCTTCGCCCTCGGCACCCCGCCCGAAACGGACGCGCCGCCGCTCGGCAATGCCGACTTCGTGAGCGCGCTGAACTTCCCGGAAACGCCCGAGGACCGCGAGGGCTTCGCCGCGCTCCGCCGCGCGCTGAAGGACCGCCCGGCCGCGCAGCTGATCCAGGCGGCGCAGGACGTGCTGACCCTGCTCGCGCAGGAAGGCATCTACATGGACGACCTCAAGCCCGACATGGCCCGCCCCGAGACCTGGCGGCGGTTCGCGCAGGGCGCCCGCGGGCGCGAGATCGCGGCGCTCGGCGGCATCCGCGACCGCTCGGCGCTCGCGCTGACGGCGGCGCGCATGAAGGCCGACCCGATCTTCCGCGACGCCGCGCACCATTTCCTGCGCCTCTACGACCGCGGCTTCGCCCGGTTCGAGCCCGCGGCGACCGATGCCGAGATCTCGGATTTCGCCGACACCCGGTCCTCGCGCGCCTTCATGCTGCTCGGTCGCGTCGCCGGCACCTTCGACTGAGGCTCAGGGCACCCGCGCCGCGGCGTCGAGCACCGCCTCGTGGCCGTGACCCAGGATCCATCCCTCCTCCCGGTCGCCCTCGCGGAGCATCGCGTCGAGCCTGCCAGCCTCGAGCCGCCACAAGGCGCGGGCAAGGACGCGCACCTGCGTCCGGTCGCGCACCTCGCCCGGCTCCGCCAGCGCCGCCACGGTGGACGCGATGAGCGACGGGAACGCCTCCGCCAGAACCAGCGGGCGGTCGGGCGGCTCGAAGGGGGCCACGCTCAGGTCGGCACCGTAGCGGCGCCGGAGCCGGGACAGGACCGGCAGGCCGAGCAGCGCCTGCGAGCCGACCGACCCGGTGGTGTAGAGCTTCCAGCAGGGCTGCGCGCGGGGCAGCCGCGCCTCGATCCGCCGCCGTTCGGCCATGCCGTGGCCGTGCCGCAGGCTGCCGCGCGCCGGCAGGTCCGGCCCCGCCTCTCCGGCAGGGCACCCCCAGAAGGGCCCGACGCCCGGGAACATGCGATTGAGCGCGCGTGCCACGTCCCAGCGGTTGTTGGCGTTGTCCGGCCCGTCCTCGACCCGTGCCGCAAGCCAGTCCCATAGCCGGAGCGGATCGTCCGCCCCGGTGACCGCGCCTGCGAACCCCGCCGGGTAGGCGAAGGGAAAGTCGAACCCCGCCAGCACCCTGTCGCCCCGGTCGAGCGCTGCGTCGAACAGCGCGGCCAGCGCCGCCTCGGCCGCCGCGCGGGTACGCATGTAGGCGCACTCGGTCCCGCCGTCCGGCCCCGCGATGCCGATCCAGATGGCGTCCGCGCTCTCGCGGCGCGGCGAGGGGGCGGAGCGCGCCGACCAGTCCACGACGACGATCCTGTCGAAGCTCCTCAATTGTGCCTCTCCGACGCATGAAATCCGAACCGGCCCCCGGCGGGCATTTGCATCTGCCGGCGCGCGGGACTAGGCAATGACCGATCTAGGGGAGACGCGGCCATGGCGGCAAGTGCTGCACGTTCGAGTTACATGCGGGGTCTCCGCGACGGACTGCCCTTTCTCGCCGTCATCCTGCCCTTCGGAATGCTCTTCGGCGTCGTCGCCACCGAGGCCGGCCTCTCGATCTTCGAGGCGCTCGCCTTCTCGATCGTCGTGATTGCCGGCGCCGCCCAGTTCACCGCGCTCCAGCTGCTGAACGACGCCGCGCCGCTTGCGGTGGTGATCGCCTCGGCGCTGGCCGTGAACCTGCGCATGGCCATGTATTCCGCGTCGATGACGCCGCATCTGGGCGCGCTTCCGATGTGGAAGCGCGCGCTCGTCGCCTACTTCCTCGTCGACCAGACCTACGCGCTTTCGCAGATGGAATTCGAGGCAAAGCCGCTCTCGCTCACCGAGAAGCTCGGCTATTTCCTCGGCACCGTGACTCCCATCTGCCTGCCCTGGTACGGGGCAACTGTGGTGGGTGCCTGGGCGGGCGCGGCGATCCCGCCCGAGACCGGCATCGACTTCGCCGTGCCGCTGGCCTTCCTCGCCATGATCGGCGGCATGCTCAGGACCACCGCGCACCGGTGGGCCGCTGCCGCCGCGGCGGTTGTGGCCGTGGGCTTCGCCTGGCTGCCCTGGAACCTCGGCCTGATCGTCGGCGGCGTCGCCGGCATGGTGGTCGGCGCACAGGTGGAACTCTGGACCGAACGGCGCGAGGCCGCGAAGGTCGTCAAGGAGGAGGCCGACGCATGATCGACCGCACGATGCTCTGGATCGTGATCGTGGCGCTCGGGATCGGGTCGTTCGGCCTGCGCTTCGTTTTCCTCGGCCTGGTGGGCGACCGGCCGCTGCCGCCCTGGCTCCTGCGGCACCTGCGCTACACCGCCGTCGCGGTGCTGCCCGCGCTCGTCGCGCCGCTCGTGCTGTGGCCGCGCGCCACCGAGGGCGAGACCGACCCCGTGCGCATCGCCTCGGCCTGCGTCACGCTCGCCGTGGCCTTCGTCACGCGCAACGTGATCGCCGCCATGGCGTCGGGCGCGGGGGTGCTGGCGCTCGGCATGCTGATGCTCGGCTGAGGCCGGGTCGGAGGCCGCTGCAGGGGGCGGGCTCAGCCGCCCGCCGCCCCATCGAAGAACGCGTCGACCGCGAGGCTCTTGTCGTCCGGGTCCTCCTCGTAGCGCCTGCGCGTGGTGACACCCGGAAGCGCACCGAACTGCCGCGACAGCGCGTTTGGGAAGAATGTCGGCCGGATCGATTCGAACCCTGGCAGCTGCCGCAGGATGCCCGAGGTCGCCTGCGTGCAGAACGCCTGCGCGACGGTGCCGTTCTGCATGGCGAGCTGCAGCGCCTGCTCGGCCACCGCGGGCGGCACCTCGATGCGCTGGATCACAACGTGGTAGGTCTCGCGCGCATGGGCGCGCTCGTAGAGCTCGGCCAGTGCCGGCGTGATACCGTAGAGGACGTCGCCCCGTTCGACCAGCTGAGGATGGCTCACCGATCCCGCCGGGTCGAACACGACCCGCTGCGAGGCGTTGATCATCAGCGAGGTGTGCTCGCCGCCGCCGCTCGAGTTGTTCACCATGGTGAAGAGCGTGAGCGCGGGCGGGCCGTCATGGCGGTAGGCGGCTGCCGCCACCGCCTCCGGCGGGGCGTCGGGGCCGGATTTCGGCGTGGCGCAGCCGGCCAGTGCCAGCGCGCCCGCAAGCGCCAGAGCGCAGGCGCGCAGTGTCATGCGTGGATGTCCCGGGATCAGGCGCCGACGAACGCCAGCAGGACGACCCCGACCGCGATCACGATCACCGTGCGCACCGTGAAGGTCACGAAGCCCTCGAAGGTCTTTTCCTGTTCGGTGATGTCCATCTCGCCGTGCTTGTGCTCAGCCATCTTTCGCTTCCCTGAAAGCCGTCTCTTGCAGCGCAGTAGCGCACTTTCCGGCGCCTGTCACGCCTGCGGCCCCCCGGCATTCTGACGCGGGCCATGGGTGTCGCCGAGAGCGCGGAACTGCCACGCGCCGTCGTCGCGCAGACTGCGCTCGGCGCGTCCCTCGTGCCAGAGGTTGAGACAGTGCGCGACGGCCTCCACCATGGCGAGCCCGTATTCCGCCGGCCCGATCCGCCGCTTGAAGAGGGGCGCGAAGCACTCGCCCGCCGCCCGCGGTTCTGACAGGTGCGCGTGCAGCCGGGCGAGCGCGCCGTGATGGTTGTCGATGAGCTGCCGCATCCGGAGCGGCAGGCCGGTGAAGGGCAGCTTGTGCCCGCCCAGCACGAAATGGTCGGGCCGCGCGCAGCTCTCGAGCCGTTCGCAGGCCTCGAGCCACTCGGCCACGGGATCGGCCTCGGGCTGTGTCGCGTAGACGCCGATGTTCGAGCTGATCGAGGGCAGGATCTGGTCGCCGGCCAACACGAGCGGGCAGTCGCGGCTCCAGAAGGTGGCATGTTCGGGCGCGTGTCCGTTGCCGATCCGCACGTCCCAGTCGCGTCCGCCGATGCGGACCACGTCCCCCTCGGCGACGCGGGTGAAGCCGAGCGGCATCGGGTGCACCACGTCGGCGAAGTTGAAGGGCCGCTCCTGGGCGCGCTGCGCGAGGATCTCGGGGTCCATGCCGCAGCGGCGCCAGAAGGTAAGCGTCTCCTCGGTCGGGCGATCCTGCACGTCGAGCGTCAGCATCCGCGCGAAGAGCCACGCGGTGCGGGTCGAGACGAGTTCCGCGTCGTGCACCTTCTGGAACCAGCCTGCCATGCCGACATGGTCGGGGTGATGGTGGGTCACGATGACCCGGCGCACCGGGCGGCCGGCCAGCGGCCCGTCCAGGAGCCGCTCCCAGATCGCCACGCCGCGCTTCGAGTGAAAGCCGGTGTCGACCAGCGTCCAGCCGTCGCCGTCGTCAAGCGCGTAGACGTTCACGTGGTCGAGCTTCATCGGCAGGGGAAGGCGCATCCACAGGACGCCCTCGGCCACCTCGATCGCCGCGCCCTCCTCGGGCGGCTCGGCGAAGGGATGGCGGATGCCGCGCGCGCTCGTGCCGTCCATGGGGCGCTCTCCTCGGGTCGTGACTGCCGGAACGCGTCCGTCCTGTCACGCGGGCGGGGTCGCCGCAAGGGCGGCCCCGCGCGGCGTCAGGCGGCGAGGTCGTCGGGCGTGATCGCGTAGAGATCCTCGGCCCCGCTGCGGGCATGGGCCAGGAGGCCCGCATGTTCCGGCAGGAGCCGCGTGATGTAGAACCGGGCGAGCCGCGCCCTCGCGCCGCCGGGATCGGCGATGGCGGCCTGCAGGTGGTGGTGGGCGCCCAGCACCCGCGCAAAGGCCCGCAGGAACGGCGCCGAGCCCGCGAACCGCGCCGACAGGTCGCCCTGCCCCACCAGCCATTCGACCGCCTCGCGCAGCGTCTCGGCCGCGTTCCAGACCGGCGCGGCCAGGTCAGGGACCTGCGCGCGGGCCTGTTCGGCAAAGGCCTCGACCTCGTCCAGCAGCGCGACCGCCGCCTCGCCGCCATCCGCCATCTTGCGCGACACGAGGTCCATCGCCTGGATGCCGTTCGTGCCCTCGTAGATCGCGGTGATCCGCACGTCGCGCAGGTACTGCGCCGCGCCCGTCTCCTCGACATAGCCCATGCCGCCGTGGATCTGCACGCCCATGTCCGCGACCGCCATGCCGACCTCGGTGCCGAACGCCTTGGCGATGGGCGTCAGGAGCGCGGCACGCGCCTGCCATTCCGCCTGCCCCGTAGCCCGCGCCATGTCGAGCGCGGTGGCGCAGGACAGCGCGATGGCCCGCGCGGCGAAGATATCGGCCTTCATGCTGGCGAGCATCCGGCGCACGTCCGCATGATCGACGATGGTGCCCGTGCCGTCCGGGATCGGCGCCGCGCCCTGCTTGCGGTCGAGCGCGTAGGCGAGCGCCGCCTGGTAGGCCGCCTCGGCGATGCCCACGCCCTGCGCGCCGACGCCCAGCCGGGCATTGTTCATCATGGTGAACATGGCCTTCATGCCGCCGTTCTCGGCGCCCACGAGCCAGCCCGTCGCGCCGTCGTAGTCGAGGACCGCGGTGGGCGAGCCGTGGATGCCGAGCTTGTGCTCGAGAGACACCGTGCGCACGCCGTTCCGCTGCCCCGGCGTGCCGTCCGCGTCGGGCAGGAATTTCGGTACCATGAAGAGGCTGATGCCGCGGGTACCCTCGGGCGCGCCCGGCAGCCGCGCCAGCACCAGGTGACAGATGTTGTCGGTCAGATCGTGGTCGCCCCACGTGATGTAGATCTTCTGGCCGGTGATCCGGTAGGTGCCCTGCCCGTCGGGTTCCGCCCGCGTGCGCAGCGCGCCCACGTCCGACCCGGCCTGCGGCTCGGTCAGGTTCATGGTGGCGGTCCATTCCCCCGAGACGAGCCGCGGCAGGTAGAGCTGCTTCAGCGCGTCGCTCGCATGGTGCTCGAGCGCCTCGATCTGGCCCTGCGTGAGCAGCGGATTGAGCTGCAGCGCGAGGTTCGCCCCCGACAGCATGTCGTTCACCGCCGTGGTCAGTGCCATGGGCAGGCCCATGCCGCCGTAATCGGGATCGGCGGACACCGCGATCCAGCCGCCCTCGGCCATGGCACGGAACGCCTCGGCGAAGCCCGGCGAGGTGCGCACGACGCCGTTCTCGAGCCGCGCGGGATGCAGGTCGCCGTCGCGCCGGGTGGGCGCGACCACTTCCTCGCAGAGCTTGCCGGCCTCGGTCAGGATCGCCTCGACGGTCTCGGGCGTGGCCTCGGCAAAGCGCGGCTCGGCGGCGACGCGGTCGAGCCCGACCACGCGGTCGAAGAGGAACAGGAAGTCTGAGACGGGAGCGCGGTAGGGCACGGGCCTCCTCCTTTCACCTTGCGGGACGGCTTGCGCCTGTCTGGGGCGGGCCCCTGCCTGCGGCGCGGGGGGCCGACCCCCGTGCCGGGCGGACCCGGTTCGCCCGCCACCGTGGCAGGCCGCCGCCGCTGCGTCCATCGGAACGCCGCGTCCCGCCCGCGGCGGGAAACGCGGCGTCACGCGCGCACGGCCCGCGACGCTTCCAATCGGCGCCCGCATCGGTCATGACGGCGACGCCCGCCGGAAGCGGGCATCGGACGGGGACGCGGGCGATGGCGGATCAGGAGACCGAACGGCTGGCAGCGGACGCGGCGGGCATCGCGCGCGCCGCCGGGCACCTGCGCGCGGGCCGTGCCGTCGCCTTTCCGACGGAAACGGTCTACGGCCTCGGCGCCGACGCGCGATCGGACGACGCGGTCGCGGGGATCTACGCCGCCAAGGACCGGCCGGGCTTCAACCCGCTCATCGTGCACGTGGCCGACATCGCCGCCGCGCGCCGCCTCGTCGCCTGGCCCGACGCGGCCGAGGCGCTCGCGGCCGCGTTCTGGCCGGGGCCGCTGACGCTGGTGCTGCCGATGCTGCCCGACGCGCCGGTCTCGCGGCTCGCGGCCGCGGGGCTCGACACGCTCGCGGTGCGCATGCCCGCCCATCCGGTCGCCCGCGCGCTGCTTTCCGAGGCGGGTCTGCCGGTGGCGGCGCCCTCGGCCAACCGGTCGGGGCGGATCAGCCCCACGACCGCGGCGCACGTGCTTGCAACGCTCGACGGGCGCATCGCCGCGGTGCTCGACGGCGGACCGACCGAGGTGGGCGTCGAATCGACCATCCTCGGCCTCGCGGAGGCGCCGCGGCTGCTGCGCCCGGGCGGCCTGCCGCGCGAGGCGCTCGAGGCGGCGCTCGGCGCCGCCCTGCCCGGCGGTCCCGCGGGCGACGCGATCACCGCGCCCGGCCAGACCGCGTCGCATTACGCCCCCGTTGCCGCGCTCCGGCTGGACGCGACCGCGTGGCGCGACGGCGAGGCGCGGCTCGGCTTCGGTCCCGTCGCCTGCGACCTGAACCTGTCGGCCGCGGGCGACCTGCGCGAGGCGGCCGCGAATCTCTTCGCCCACCTGCACGCCCTCGACGCCGGCGGGCCGCGGGTGATCGCGGTCTCGCCCGTTCCCGGGCACGGGCTCGGCGTCGCGATCAACGACCGCCTGCGCCGGGCCGCGGCCCCCCGCGCCTGAGGTCAAGCCGCTTCCGGGTTGCCTTCGGCGCACGGGGCCGGGCATGGTCCGCGCGACCGACAGACGACGCCCGGAGACACGCCCATGGCCTTCACGCTCGCCACCTGGAACATCAACTCCGTCCGCCTGCGCGAGGCGCTCGTGGCGCAGCTGCTCGCGGAGGAGGCACCCGACGTCCTGTGCCTGCAGGAATGCAAGAGCCCGGTCGACAAGATCCCGATGGAACGGTTCCGCGCGCTTGGCTACGCGCACGTGGTCGCGCGCGGCGACAAGGGCTACAACGGCGTCGCGATCCTGTCGAAGCTGCCGCTCGAGGACGCGGGCAGCCTCGACTTCGCGGGGCTCGGCCATGCCCGGCACGTGGCGGCGCGGCTGCCGAACGGCGTGCTCGTGCACAACTTCTACGTCCCCGCCGGCGGCGACGTGCCCGACCGCGAGAAGAACGTGAAGTTCGGACAGAAGCTCGACTACGTCTCGGACATGACCGCGCATTTCGCCGACACGATGCCGCAGCGCTCGGTGCTGGTGGGCGACCTCAACATCGCCCCGCGCGAAGACGACGTCTGGTCGCACAAGCAGCTCCTCAAGGTCGTGTCGCACACGCCGGTCGAGGTCGAGCACCTGACCCGCGCGCAGGAGGCCGGCCGCTGGGTCGACGTCACCCGCAAGGACATCCCCGAGGGCCAACTCTATTCCTGGTGGTCCTACCGCTCGCCGGACTGGAACGCCGCCGACAAGGGCCGCAGGCTGGACCATGTCTGGGCCTCGCCGGACATCGCCGGCGCGGCGCATGGCAGCCGCATCCTGCGCGAGGTCCGCGGCTGGGAAAAACCGTCCGACCATGCCCCGGTCTTCGCCACCTTCGACCTCTGACGCGGGCGCCGCGTCCCCTTGCAACACAGGGCCGCGTGCTCCATCTAGACCGGCATCACAGGAACGCGAGAGCCCGAGGGAACCGGAAACATGATCGAACTGGGCACAGCCAAGGCGCAGGAAGCGCCGGACCTCATCAAGGACGTGACCGAGCAGAGCTTCATGCAGGACGTCGTCGAGGCGTCGCGCGAGGTTCCCGTCATCGTCGACTTCTGGGCGCCGTGGTGCGGGCCGTGCAAGACCCTCGGCCCGATGCTCGAGGACGCGGTGCGCGCGGCCAAGGGTGCGGTCAAGATGGCCAAGGTCAACGTCGACCAGGCGCAGATGATCGCGAGCCAGCTGCGCATCCAGTCGATCCCGACCGTCTACGCCTTCTGGCAGGGCCAGCCGGTCGACGGCTTCCAGGGCGCGGTTCCGCAGTCCGAGATCAAGGCCTTCGTCGACCGGCTGGTCGGCCAGGCGGGCGGCGACCCGTCGGGCGGGCTCGACGACGCGCTGGCCGCCGCCGAGGAGATGATCGATCAGGGCGCCTATGCGGACGCGCTGCAGGTCTTCCAGGCGATCCTCGGCGAGGACGAACGCAACCCGACGGCCTATGCGGGCGTGGTGCGCACGCTGGTCGCCATGGGCGACGTCGCGCAGGCCGAGGCGGTGCTGAACGGCGTGCCGGCCGAGATCGCGACCGCGCCGGAACTCGAGGCCGCGCACGCGCAGATCCAGCTCGCCCGGCAGGCCGAGAACGCGGGCCCGGTGGCCGATCTCGAGGCAAGGGTCGCCGCCGATCCGCAGGACCACCAGGCGCGGTTCGACCTCGCGCAGGCGCTGCAGGCGGCGGGCCGCACGCAGGAGGCGGTGGATCACCTGCTCGAGCTTTTCCGCCGCGACCGGGAATGGAACGACGGTGCCGCCAAGACGCAGCTCTTCACCGTTTTCGACGCGCTCAAGGCCAACGATCCCATCGTCCTGAACGGTCGTCGAAAACTCAGCTCGATGATATTTGCCTGAGCCCGGGTCCGGGCTAGCTGGCGCGTCATGGAGCGACTTCCGGATCTGCCCAAGGTCATCCCCGTATTCCCGCTGACCGGCGCGCTGCTGCTGCCGCGCGCCCGGTTGCCGCTGCACCTTTTCGAACCGCGCTACCTCGCGATGCTGGACGACAGCCTCAAGACCGACGCGCGGATGATCGGAATGGTGCAGCCGAACCCCGTGCCGGGCCGCGACAAGAAGGCCCTGCACACGATCGGCTGCGCCGGTCGCGTGACCCAGCTGTCCGAGACCGAGGACGGCCGGTACATGATCACGCTGACCGGCATCTCGCGCTTCCGCATCGAGCGCGAGGTCGAGGGCTTCACCCCCTATCGCCGCTGCGAGGTCCGCTGGGACGGCTTCGAGGCCGACCGGGGCGGGCCCGAGAACGACAACGACTTCCCCCGCGACCGCTTCCTGCAGTTGCTCGACCGCTACTTCTCGTGGCGGAACCTGTCGGCCGACTGGTCGACGCTCAAGGAGGCCGACGACGAGCTGCTCATCAACTCGCTGTCGATGCTTCTGGACTTCGATCCCGAGGACAAGCAGGCGCTGCTCGAGGCGCCGTCGCTCGGCACGCGGCGCGAGACGCTGGTGACGCTGATCGAGTACGCGCTGCGCGGCGGCCCGGGCGGTGAGGAGATGATGCAATGACCGACGAAGCCCCGCGGCCGCGCGCCGCCTTCGACCGCCGGATGCTCGAGGCGCTGATCTGCCCGGTCAGCCACGGCTCGCTCGACTACGACGCCGAGCGGCAGGAACTGGTGAGCCGGAACGCGAATCTCGCCTTTCCGATCCGCGACGGCATCCCCGTGATGCTGCGCGAGGAGGCGCGCATCCTCGACTGAGGCACGCGCCGCGCGGTGCGATTGACAGCCCGCCCGGCGCCCGCTACGCCCCCGGCCTCATCCGCGGCAGGGTAACGGGAACGGCATGGCACGCACACGCAAGGGACGCGACATCTCGGGCTGGCTGGTGGTGGACAAGCCCGCCGGCATCACCTCGACCGCCGTGGTGGGCAAGGTCCGCTGGGCCCTCGATGCCAAGAAGGCGGGCCACGCAGGCACGCTCGATCCCGACGCGACCGGCGTTCTGGCGGTGGCGCTCGGCGAGGCGACCAAGACCGTTCCCTTTGTCACCGATGCGCTCAAGGCCTACCGCTTCACCGTGCGGCTCGGGCAGGCGACCGACACCGACGATGCCGAGGGCCGGGTCATCGGCACGTCCGACGCGCGCCCGTCGGACGCCGAGATCAAGGAGGCGCTGCACGCCTTCGTGGGCGAGATCGCGCAGGTGCCGCCGCAATATTCCGCGGTCAAGATCGACGGGGAACGCGCCTATGCCCGCGCCCGCGACGGCGAGGTGATGGAGATCGCCGCCCGCCCCCTCTGGGTCGAGGAGCTGGTGATGACCGACCGGCCCGACAGCGACCACGTGACGCTCGAGATGACCTGCGGCAAGGGCGGCTACGTGCGCTCCATCGCCCGCGACCTGGGCGAGGCGCTGGGCTGCCTCGGCCACGTGCGCGAGCTGCGCCGCCTCTGGTCAGGGCCGTTCGACGCCGAGGACGGCATGGCGCTCGACGAGATCGAGCGGCTGGCGCGCACGCCCGACCTCGACGCGCGGCTCCTGCCGCTCGAGACCGGGCTCGCCGAGCTGCCCGAGGCGCGCTGCACCGCCGAGGCGGCGACGCGGCTCCGCAACGGCAACCCGGGCATGGTGATCGCGCCCGACCTCGAATTCGGCGACGAATGCTGGGCGGCGCTCGACGGCCGCGCGGTGGCGGTCGGCACCTATCGCGGCGGCGAACTGCACCCGAGCCGGGTGTTCCGCCACCGCTGAGGCAAGACGCCGCCGCGGCCTCAGATGATCTCGTCCTCGTCGAAGAGCGCCGGCGCGTCGAGATGTTCGGCCATCTCGACCTGCGCGGTCTCGTGGTGCACCGGGCGCGCCGGTTCGGCCACGTGGAACAGCGCGTCGCCCTCGTTGACCACCGGCAGGTTGGTGCGCCCGACGATGATGCCGCTCGCGGGCGCGCGCACCTCGGCCTCGACATCGCCGAAGGGGTCGGACACGAGGCCCAGCACCGTGCCCTCGGTAACGTAGTCGCCGCTCGCCTTCAGCGTCCGGAGAAGGCCGCCCGACGGCGCCCGCACCCAGGTCGAGCGTTCGCAGTGCACCGACGCGCCCCGTGCCCGCGGCACGCCCCGCGCGCCGATCATCTCGGCCGCCTGCATCACCCGCAGGATGCCCGCGACGCCCGCCCGCGCCGCGACCTCGTCGAAGCGCAGCCCCTCGCCCGCCTCGTAGAGCAGGAGGTCCACGCCCGCGGCCTCGGCCGCCTCGCGCAGCGACCCCTCGCGCACCTTCGACATCAGCGTCACCGGCGCGCCGAAGGCCGCGCCCAGCGCCCGCAGCCGCGCGTTGCCGGGCGTCAGCCGGATCTGCGGCAGGTTGGTGCGCCCGACCGCCGCCGAATGCAGGTCGATGCCGATGTCGCAGCGCGCGACGATCTCGGTCAGGAAGAGGTCGGCGAGCCGTCCGGCGAGCGAGCCCTGCGCGTGTCCCGGGAACGACCGGTTCAGGTCGCGCCGGTCGGGCATGTAGCGTGACTGGTTGAGAAAGCCGAAGGCGTTGACGATGGGCACCGCGATCAGCGTGCCCGCCAGCCGGTCGAGCGGCGCGGCGCGCAGCAGCCGGCGGACGATCTCGACGCCGATCACCTCGTCGCCGTGGATCGCCGCGGACACGAACATCACCGGCCCCGGCCGGCGGCCGTGCACCACGTGCGCGGACAGGGTCACGGGCGTGTGGTCCGACAGGACGGATACCGGCAGGTCGACCGTGCGGCGTGCACCGGGCGCGATGCGCGTCCGGCCGAGGATGAACGGCGTGGTCATGAGGGGCGGGCTCCTTTCGGCTGGCGATCAGACCGCAAGCCCGCGCGCGAGGCAAGGTGCGCCCCGCGCGCGACCGGCCCGGCGGGGCCGCCGCGCCGCATCCCTGTGCAGGACCGGCCCGGGTCGGCCGGCGTCAGGTCCTCAGCCCGGGACCTTGGTCATGCGCAGGTAGGGCAGCACGGTCTGGTACTGGCCGAACCGGGTCGCCGCGTCCTCCTCGCTCACGGTCGCGGGGATCACCACGTCGTCGCCCACCTGCCAGTTCGCGGGCGTCGCGACGCCGTGCGCGGCGGCGGTCTGCAGGCCGTCGAGGGCGCGCAGCACCTCGGCGAAGTTGCGGCCCACGTTCATCGGGTAGGTCATCATCAGCTTCAGCGTCTTGTCGGGCGCGACGATGAAGACCGCCCGCACGGTGGCGGTGTCGTTGGGCGTCCGGCCGTCCGGCAGGTAGGCCTCCGCCGGCAGCATGTCGAACGCCTTGGACAGCTCGAGATTGGTGTCGGCGACGATGGGAAAGCCCGCCTTGGCGCCTTGGCTCACCACCTCGATGTCCGACTTCCACTTCACGTGGTCGGCGGCCGAATCGACGGAGATGCCCAGCACCTTCGTCTTGCGCTTCTCCCATTCCGGGGCGAGCTGCGCCACGGCACCGAACTCCGTCGTGCAGACGGGGGTGAAGTCCTTGGGATGCGAGAACAGGATAGCCCAGCTGTCGCCGATCCACTCGTGCAGGCTGAACGTGCCCTGGTCGGTCTCGACCGTCAGGTCGGGGATGGTGTCGTTGATGCGCAGGGACATGGGGTCCTCCGTGTCGATGATGTGCGTCTCCCCCTGCAACCTAGGCGCGGCGATGCGCGTTTGCAGCCCCCGACGTGCCGCTTGCCGCTTGCAGGTGCCGGCGGGCGGTGCGACGATATGATCAAATTCTACGGAAATCTCGTGAAGGGAGACCACCCATGATCGAACGCCGGCAATTCTACATCGACGGCGCCTGGACCGACCCGGTCGCAGGCACCGACCACAAGGTGATCGACCCGTCGACCGAGGAGCCCTTCGCGGTCATCTCGCTCGGCGGTGCCGCCGACACCGACGCCGCAGTCGCCGCGGCCAAGCGCGCCCTGCCGGGCTGGATGCACGCCGACCCGGCCGAGCGCATCGCCTGCCTCGAGCGGCTGCTCGAGGTGTACAAGCGCCGCGCGGACGACATCGCCGAGGCCATGAGCCAGGAGATGGGCGCGCCGCGGGACCTCGCCCGCAGCAGCCAGTCGGGCGCGGGCGCCTTCCACCTCCAGGAGTTCCTCGACGCCGCGCGCGACTTCCCGTTCGAGGCGCCGCTGCGCGACGACGCGCCGGGCGACCGCATCATCCGCGAGGCGGTGGGCGTCGCGGCGCTCATCACGCCGTGGAACTGGCCCATGAACCAGGTCACGCTCAAGGTCGGCGCGGCCGCCGTCGCGGGCTGCACCATGATCCTGAAGCCCTCCGAGGAAAGCCCGCTGTCGGCGATGATCTTTG
Source organism: Roseivivax isoporae LMG 25204 (assembly GCF_000521865.1). Taxonomy (GTDB): domain Bacteria; phylum Pseudomonadota; class Alphaproteobacteria; order Rhodobacterales; family Rhodobacteraceae; genus Roseivivax; species Roseivivax isoporae. Next base: position 125,412 of record NZ_JAME01000003.1, on the reverse strand, counting down.
CCGAATGCATGGACGAGGCGGGGTTCCCCAAGGGCGTGTTCAACCTCGTGAACGGGGACGGCCCGGGCGTCGGCACCCAGCTCTCGGGTCATCCCGACGTCGACATGGTCAGCTTCACCGGCTCCTCGCGCGCCGGCCGGCTGATCTCGAAGAACGCCGCGGACACGCTGAAGCGCGTGCACCTCGAGCTCGGCGGCAAGGGCGCCAACCTCATCTTCGCCGATGCCGACGAGAAGGCGGTCAAGCGGGGCGTGCTGCACATGATGCAGAACACCGGCCAGTCCTGCAACGCGCCGTCGCGGATGCTGGTCGAATCCTCGGTCTATGACCGCGTGGTCGACGAGGCTGCCCGCGTCGCCGAGCAGGTCAAGGTCGGCCCCGCCTCGGAGGACGGCCGCCATATCGGCCCGCTCGTGAACGAGACGCAGTGGCAGAAGGTGCAGGACCTGATCCAGAAGGGCATCGACGAGGGCGCCCGGCTGGTCGCCGGCGGCCCCGGCCGGCCCGAGGGCCTGAACCGAGGCTTCTTTGCCCGCCCCACGGTCTTTGCCGACGTGACGAACGACATGACCATCGCGCGCGAGGAGATCTTCGGCCCCGTGCTGACCATCATGCGGTTCGAGGACGAGGCGCAGGCGGTCGAGATCGCCAACGACACCGTCTACGGGCTCACGAACTACGTGCAGACGCAGGACGGCGCGCGCCGCAACCGGCTCGCGCGGCAGCTGCGCTCGGGCATGGTCGAGATGAACGGCCAGGACCGTTCCGCAGGCTCACCCTTCGGCGGCATGAAGCAGTCCGGCAACGGGCGCGAGGGCGGCCATTTCGGCATCGAGGACTTCACCGAGATCAAGGCCGTCTCGGGCTGGGCGGCCGAGTAGGACCCGTCGCGCCGTCGCCTCAGAAGGGCGGCGGCGCGCGGAACCGCACGCCCGCGCCGCCGTCGGGATGGCGCAGGCGCAGCTCCTCGGCGTGCAGCATCATGCGCGGGAACGCCGTCGCCGTCTCGGGGGCGTAGAGCGGATCGCCGAGGATCGGGTGCCCGAGCGCCAGCATGTGCACACGCAGCTGGTGGCTGCGCCCCGTCCGCGGCATGAGCCGCACCCGGCTCTCGTCCTCCGCGGCCCGCAGCACCCGCCAGTCGGTCAGCGCCGGCCGGCCCTCGGCGCGGTCGACCTTCTGCAGGGGCCTGTTCGGCCAGTCGACGGCCAGCGGCAGATCCACCTGCCCGGTCTTCGGCTCGAGCCGCCCCGCCACCCGCGCCAGGTAGGTCTTCTTGGCCTGCCGTTTCTCGAACTGCAGCCCGAGATGGCGCTGCGCGTGCGGCGTCAGCGCAAAGATCATCACCCCCGACGTGTCGCGGTCGAGCCGGTGCACCAGCAGGACCTGCGGGAACGCCTCGGCAAGCCGCGCGATCAGGCAATCGGCCAGGTCCGGCCCCTTGCCCGGCACGGACAGGAGCCCCGCGGGCTTTTCGACCGCGAGGATCTCGTGGTCGGCGTGCAGGATCGGTATGTCGCCTTGCGGCGGGGCGTAGACGTCGCTCATGGCGCCGTTCCCTGCCAGCCGCCGCCGCGCGCCGCAAGGGTGCGCCGCGTCTCAGCCGACGGCAAGCCGCGCCGCGAGTCCCGCGAACACGAGCGCCGAGAGCCGTCCGAGAAGGCGCCCATGGGCGGCGAGCCGCGCCCGCGCCGCGCCCGCCGCGACGCCGTAGGCCCCCGTCACGACGAAACCCGTGAACGCGAAGACGCCCCCGAGGGCGAGAAGCTGCGCCCAGACCGGCCCGCGCGCCGGATCGGCGAATTGCGGCAGGAAAGCCAGGACGAACAGCGCAACCTTGGGGTTGAGGACATTGGTGAGCGCGCCGCGGCGGAACGCTCCCGCAAAGCTGGCCGCGCCCTCGCCCGCCGGCCCCGCCGCGCCCGCCTCGCGCCAGGCCCGCACCGCGAGGACGGCGAGATAGGCTGCCCCGGCCCAGCGCAACGCCGTCAGCGCGGTTGGCGCCGCGGACAGCGCCGCCGCGACGCCCATCGCCGTCAGCGCCACGTGCACGAGGCATCCCGCGCTCACTCCCGCCGCGGCGGCAAGCCCCGCCCGCGGCCCGCCGCGCAGGCCCGAGGCGATGGCGAAGGTCACGTCGGCCCCGGGCGCGAGGTTCAGCGCCAGCGCGGTGCCCAGTAACGACAGGAGCGCCGCGCCCTCGGGCAGGAGCGCGCTCAGTCCCATCCCGGCACCGCGGTGGCGCCGAGCGCCACGCCGTAGAGGATGAAGCAGGCCGCGAGCCCGCGCCGCACGAGGCGGTTGCCCACCGCCCCAAGCGCCGCGCGCCCGAGCAGCGCGCCAAGCGCGGTGTAGCCGGAATAGCTCATCGCGGTGATGGCGAGCGCGGTGGGCACGATCGCCCACATCTGCGCGCCGATCGGCACGTCCGGCTCGACGAACTGCGAGAACACGGCGAGGTAGCCCGCGACGCTCTTGGGATTGATCGTGGCGACCATGAAGGCGCGCAGCCAGATCGACCCTGGCCGCGCGGCCTCGGCCGGCAGCGGGCGGTCGGCGGCGCGCCAGGCCCGGACGCCGAGCCAGACCAGCACCAGCGTGCCGGCGATCTTCGCCGCGAGGAACCCGGTCGGCGACGCCGCGATCAGCGCCGTGATGCCCACCGCCGACAGCGTCAGGAACAGCGCCGCCTGCGTGAGGATCCCCGCCACGCCCCAGAGCGCGCGCAGGAAGCCGAAATTCATGCCGTTGCGGATGCAGTTGACCGCGTTCGGACCCGGCGAGACGACGAAGATCGTCCAGACCAGCGCGAAGACGGCCCAGCCGCCGAGGCTCACCGCGCGGTCCGGAACGTGTCCGCGAGGATGGCGGCGAGACCCGCCTCGTCCGAGGGTCCGAAGGCGGCCGGGCGGTCGCTGTCGATGTCGAGGACGCCGAGCAGCGTGCCGTCGCCCGTGAAGACCGGCAGCACGATCTCGGACCGCGTGCTGGACGAACAGGCGATGTGCCCCGGAAAGGCGTCCACGTCGTCGACGATCTGCACCGTGCCGGTGCGCGCCGCGGCACCGCAGACGCCCCGGTCGAACGGGATCACGAGGCAGCCATGACCGCCCTGATAGGGACCGATCTTGAGGAGACCCGGCGCCGTGACGCGGTAGAACCCGGTCCAGTCGAAGCGGCTGTCGGCGTGGTGCAGCTCGCAGGCGACGGTCGCCATCAGCGCCACGCTGTCGGTCTCGCCCTCGGTCAGCGCCGCGATGACCTTTGCCAGCTCGCCGTAATCCGCCTGCATGGCCGTCCCTTCCGGTCAGAAATCCTGCCCCAGCGGATAGCAACGCCCGCCCCCCGCCGGCAAGGCCCCGTCAGGCGCGCGCGTCCTTGGGCGAGCCCATGACCACGTAGGTCGTGATCGCGTTGACCTGCGGCAGCGTGCCGAGGACATCGGTGTGGAACACCTTGTAGGCCGCAAGGTCCGCGGCCTCGACCCGCAGCAGGTACTCGACCGCCCCGGTGACGTTGTGGCATTCCCGCACCTCGGGGGCCCGCGCCAGCGCGCGCTCGAACGCCTCCTGCGCGGTCTTGGTGTGGGTGTTCAGCCCCACGGTGACATAGGCCACGAAGCCGATCCCCAGCCGTTCTGGCGACAGGACGGCGCGGTAGCCCCGGATCACGCCCGCCTTCTCGAGCGCCGCGACGCGCCGCAGGCAGGCGGAGGGCGACAGCCCCACCCGTTCGGCGAGCGCAAGGTTGCTCTGCCGCCCGTCCACCTCGAGCGCACGCAATATCCTGCGGTCCGTATCGTCGATCTCGGTCATTTGTTGCGAATAATGCGGATACCGACAAGATTTCGCAACCAAATGCCGCGCCCGCTGCACTTTCCTGCGCGGCATGACACCTGACCTCTTCACGGCACTTCTCGCCTTCGCCTTCGTCACCGTCGTGACGCCTGGGCCGAACAACTTCATGCTGATGGCCTCGGGCGCGAATTTCGGGCTGAGCCGGTCGGTCCCGCACATGGCCGGGATCGCGCTCGGCTTCCCGGCGATGGTGTTCCTCGTGGGGCTCGGCGTCATGCGGGTCTTCGACCTCTGGCCGCCCGCCTACGTCGTCCTCAGGGTGCTGTCGGTCCTCTACATGCTCTACCTCGCGTGGAAGATCGCGAATGCCGCCGCCCCGGAGACCGCGCGCACGGGCGCCGCGCCCCTGACCTTCCTGCAGGCCGCCGCGTTCCAGTGGGTCAATCCCAAGGCCTGGTCGATGGCCCTCTCCGCGATCACGCTCTACGCACCCGGCCGCGACGTGGGCGCGGTGTTCTGGGTCGCGGGCACCTATGTCGCCTGCTCCATGGTCTCGACCACCTCGTGGACCGTGCTCGGCACGGCGATCCGCCGGCTGCTGCGCGGGCCCCGGGTGCTGAGGGCCTTCAACTGGGCCATGGCGGCACTGCTCGTCGCCTCGCTCGTGCCGGTGCTGCTGCCCTCCTGAGGCCCGTCCCCGGGGCGGGCGACGGTTGCATCCGCGTCCGCCCCGCGCCATATCGGACCGCACGACCCAAGGGGCACGCGCAAGATGCATTATCTCGACTTCGAAAAACCGCTCGCCGAGATCGAGGGCAAGGCCGAGGAGCTGCGCGCCATGGCCTCCGCCAACCCCGAGATGGACGTGGAGGACGAGGCCCGCGCGCTCGACCGCAAGGCGCAGGCGATGCTGACCGACCTCTACACCAAGCTCACGCCCTGGCGGAAATGCCAGGTCGCGCGCCACCCCGAGCGGCCACATTGCCGCGACTACATCGCTGCCCTGTTCACCGAATACATGCCCCTCGCCGGCGATCGCGGCTTTGCCGACGACCACGCCGTGATGGGCGGGCTCGCGCGCTTCAACGACCGCCCGGTGATGGTGATCGGCCACGAGAAGGGCAACGACACCCAGTCGCGGCTCACCCACAATTTCGGCATGGCCCGGCCCGAGGGCTACCGCAAGGCGATCCGACTGATGGAGATGGCCGACCGGTTCCGCCTGCCGGTGGTCACGCTCGTCGACACGCCCGGCGCCTATCCCGGCAAGGGCGCCGAGGAGCGCGGCCAGTCCGAGGCGATCGCGCGCTGCACCGAGACCTGCCTGCAGATCCGCGTGCCGCTCGTGTCGGTCATCATCGGCGAGGGCGGATCGGGCGGCGCCGTCGCCTTCGCCACCGCCAACCGCGTGGCGATGCTCGAGCATTCCGTCTATTCCGTCATCTCGCCCGAGGGCTGCGCGTCGATCCTGTGGAAGGATTCCGAGAAGATGCGCGAGGCCGCCGAGGCGCTGCGCCTGACCGCCCAGGACCTCCTGAAGCTCGGCGTGATCGACCGCATCATCCCCGAACCGCTGGGCGGCGCGCATCGCGACGTCGACAGCACCATGGCGAGCGTCGCGGGCACGATCGCGGCGATGCTCGGCCAGCTCGAGGACCTGCCGCGGGCCGAGCTTCTCGCCGCGCGCCGGCGCAAGTTCCTGTCCATGGGCTCGAAGGGGCTCGCCGCCTGATCCGGCCGCGGCCTCAGCCGACCAGCATCTTCAGGCCCTGTGTCACGTCCGAGCGCACCGCAAGCCGCAGCCCCGGTTCGTCGCCCGCGCGCAGCGCGGCGATGATCAGCCGGTGGAAATGCGGCGATTCCGACCGCCTGAGCCGCGCGTAGAGCGCCCGCATGGTCGGCCCGAGCTGCAGCCACACGGTCTCGGCCATGGCGAGCATCGCGGGGGCCTGCGCGCGCAGGTAGAGCGTGCGGTGGAACTCGAGATTCGCACGGATGTAGCCCACGGCGTCGCGGTTCGACACCACGTCCGAGATGCTGCCGTTGATCGTCTGCAGCCGCTCGATCAGCGCCATGTGCGCCCGCGGCAGCGCCCGGCTCGCCAGCTCCACCTCGAGCAGCGCACGCAGCGCGGCAAGCTCCTCGATCCGCTCGTTGGTCAGCTCGGGCGTCGACACCCGTCCCGAGGCCGACATGGACAGCGCCCCCTCGGCCACCAGCCGCTGCACCGCCTCGCGCGCCGGCGTCATCGACACGTCGAAGTCGCGCCCGATGCCGCGCAGCGTCAGCGGAACGCCCGGGGCCATCTGGCCGAACATGATGCGCGAGCGCAGGCCCCGGTAGACCCGGTCGTGCGCCGAGGGCGCGGTTTCCGCCGCGCGGGGGCCGAAGATGGGCGAGGATCGGGACGAGGACAGCATGGCCCCGTCTTGTGATCACGAAACGCGGCGGCGTCAATCGTCCTCGGCGGGCGCGGCCTCGAACCGGTAGGCGTGGAGCCGCCCACCCTCGCGCCTGAGCCAGTCGCGCTGGTCCTGCCAGTCGCCGCAGAGCCGGTCGACCAGCGCCCAGAAGGCACGCGAATGGTTCATCTCCACAAGGTGGGCCACCTCGTGCGCGGCGACGTAGTCCAGGACCTCGGGCGGCGCGAGGATCAGCCGCCAGGAATACATGAGCCGCCCCTCGGACGAGCAGGACCCCCAGCGCGAGCGCGTGTCGCGCAGCGCGAGCTGGCCGTAGCGGCGCCCGAGCGCCGCCGCGTGCCGGTCCGACGCTGCGGCGAGCCGGTCGCGGGCGCGCGCCTTGAGCCACGCGGAAAGCCGCGCGGGCACCTGGCGCTCCGCCCCCGGCACGAGAAGCACGCCGTCGCCCTGCCGCACCGACCGCCCGGGTCCCGTCTCGATCCGGTGCGCGCGCCCTTCCACCGGCAGCGTCGCGCCAAGCCCCACCCGCACCTCGGGCGCCCGGTCGGCGAGGTGCCGGCGCAGCCACGCCTCCTTCTCCCGCAGGAAGGCCAGGCCCTCGGCCTCGGGCACGCGGCGGGGCAGCGTCAGCGTCACCCGCCCGTCGAGCCCCGACAGGCGCAGGCTGATGCGCCGCGCCCGCGAAGAGCGGCGCAGGTCGACGTCGATCGGGGGGTTGCCGTGAAGCGCGATGCGTCCCATCTCTGCCCTACCTCCAGGGCCGCCCGGAGCGGGCGGCCGCCCGCGCGCGCTCTGCCGTTGACGGCCCCCGCGCGTTATGGCAGGGGGCCGGGATTGTCCGCAAGACCCGAGACCTAGTGAAAGGGACTCCCATGCCCAAGGAAGAATGGGGCGTCAAGCGCGTGTGCCCGACCACCGGCAAACGCTTCTACGACCTCAACCAGTCGCCGGTCATCAGCCCCTATACCGGCGAGGTCGTCGAGATCGAGACCGGCAAGCGCAGCATGATCGCCGCGGACGCCGCCGACGGCGCCTCGCGCAAGTCGAAGTCGTCGAGCAAGAGCACCAGCAACGACGACGACGTCGAGGTGATCGAGGACGACGATGTCGAGGTCGAACTCGACGACGATGACGTCCTCGAGGACGAGGACGACGACGGCAACGTCTCGCTCGACGAGATCGCGGACGTGTCCGACGAAGGCGACGACTGACACGGGACGCCGCGGCGGGATTTTCCGCTTGATCCCGCCCGCGGCTTTCACTACATCGCCCGCACGGCGCCGCGACGCGCCGGTTCCGGGGCCTTAGCTCAGCTGGGAGAGCGCCTGCATGGCATGCAGGAGGTCAGGGGTTCGATCCCCCTAGGCTCCACCAATACCCCCCGAACATCCCCGTGGACCCGGCCCGCCCGCGCGGTCCTGCGCCCGTTTCGCGGGATCACGGCACGCCGTGCCGCCGGGACCCGTTCCCGCAGCCCGGGCCCGGCCCTTGCGGCGCGCCTGCCTCAGCCCAAGTCGAGCCGCATGGTCGCCATGCCGCCCCGGCGCGACAGCTCCTCGTAGCCCGCCGAGACGTAGGCGTTGAACGCGGGCTCGTTGTCGGTCTCGACCTTCAGCGTGATCGTCAGCGCGCCCAGGTCCCGCGCCGCCGCCTCGACCAGCGCCGCCATCTGCGCGCCCGCCCCGCCGCGCGCCGCCTCGGCCACGTAGACATAGGTCAGGTGACGCACCTCCGGCCCCACGCCGACCCTCAGCGCGAAGAAGCCCACCGCGCGCCCGTCCGCGTCGAGGATGTAGAACGAGGCGTCGTCGGGTTCGTTCAGCCACTTCTCGACCCATTCCTGCGGGTCGAACGGGTGCTTGGCGTTCGGGTTCACCAGCGCGAGGTCGTCCGCGTCGGTCAGGAGCTCCGACAGCGTCTCGAGCTCGAACGGCGCGTTCTTGCGGATCGTCAGGTCCGGCATGGCATCTCTCCTCCGGGCGGGATGGCCGTGATGCGCCGGGGGCTGCCACGGATCGCGCCGCAGGGCAAGGTCACGCCACGGCGCGCGCCGCCCGCGCGAGGTCCTCGCGGAACCGCGCGCGCTCCTCCTCGGCCCGCGCCCGGTCGGGCAGCCGCAGGAGCCGAGACGGGTGCACCGTGACGAGGACAGGCGTGCCGTCCGGCGCCGCCTCGATCCCGCCGCGCCTCCGCAGGAGGTCGCCGCCCCGCCCCGTCAGCGCCCCCGCGGCCGTCGCCCCGAGCGCCACCGCCAGCCGCGGGCGCACGAGCGCGCGCTCGAGGTCGAGCCACCAGCGGCAGGCCTCGACCTCGCCCGCGTCGGGGCGCTGGTGGATGCGCCGCTTGCCGCGCGGGGCGAACTTGAAATGCTTGACCGCGTTGGTGAGCCAGGCCGCCCCGAGGTCGAGCCCCGCCTGCGCGGCCTCGGCGCGCAGGACCTGCCCCGCGGGCCCGACGAAGGGCCGCCCGGCCAGGTCCTCCCGGTCGCCCGGCTGCTCGCCCACCACCATGAGCGCCGCATGGGCCGGCCCCTCGCCCGGCACCGCCTGGGTGGCGGGCCCGCAGAGACCGCAGCGCGCGCAGGCGCCGATCTCGCGGGCGAGCCGGCCGGCCGCGTCGACGGGCTCGGCCTCGGCAAGAAGCGCGCGCGCCGCCGCGCGCAGCTTCTCGGCCCGGGGCGGGGCGACCGGCGCGGGCGCCGCCGCGGCCATGGCCCGCACCCGCGTCTCGGCCCCGCGCACGAGTTCCGGGATCAGCGCCGCCTCGGGCAGGTTCTTCCAGTACTTCCGGGGCATCTCGGCGCACATCGCCTTCACCATCACCCGCGCGGGGTTGAAGATCGACGCGTAATAGGTGCGCCACAGCTCCTCGGTCGCGTCCTCGGGCGGCCGCATGCCCGCGCGCGTCGCCTCGAAGCGCAGCGCTCCGGCCTCGAACCGCGCGGTCACCCGCGGCGTCGCGATGACCCAGTCCATGTCGCCGAAGCGGCGGGCGAAGAACGGCGTCGCGCGCTCGACGCAGGGGTGCTCGGGCTCGAACCATGCGGCGAAGGCGCGCCGCGTCCCCCCGCCCGGCACCTCGCGGAACCGCACGAAGGCATGCATCTTGTGGATGTCGCGCCCCACCGCCTTCGCGTGGGCGAGCACGGTGCGCACGTCGCGGTCCGACCGGTCGCCCCAGGCCACCGCCCCCGAGGACAGCCGCAGCACCAGCCGGTAGGCGCGCGCGAACCGCTCGGGATCGGAATGGCAGAGCGCGCTCTCGATCGTGTCGATCGCCGCCCGCGGCAGCCTCGGCCGCGCGGCACGGGACGTTCCGCCTTCTTCTTGGTCCAAATATCCCGGGGTCCGGGGCGGAGCCCCGGCCTGCTCCCCGCCGGCGAAGAGGTCGGCCGTGGCTTCGCCCACCGACCACAGGACCGCGTCCGCCGGCACGCCCTCCGCGGCCAGTGCACGGGCCGCGCGGCGCCAGGCGGGCACCGTCTCGACCTCGGGCAGCACCACCGCGCGCACGGGGTCAGAACAGCGCGAGCTGCTCGGGGGCGGGCGCGAAGCGGGCGCGCAGCCGCTCCGCCTCGAGCAGCCCGTGCGGGCTCCAGCCGCCCGCGACGATGAAGGCCTGCGCCTTCTTCAGGACCGCGCCCATGGCCTTCAGGTGCTCGTAGCGCACCGCCCCGCGCCGTCGGGCGGCGAGGATGCGGCCCACCGTCTTGGTGCCGAAGCCCGGCACCCGCAGCAGCTCCTCCCGGCTCCCGCGGTTCACGTCGACCGGGAACCGCTCGCGGTGCCGCAGCGCCCAGGCGGTCTTCGGGTCGATGTCGAGGTCGAGCATGCCCGAGCTGCCGCCGATCTCCTCCACCCCGAAGCCGTAGAACCGCAGGAGCCAGTCCGCCTGGTAGAGCCGGTGCTCGCGCATAAGCGGCGGCGGCTTCAGCGGCAGCGCCTTCGCGGGATCGGGAATCGGCGAGAAGGCGGAATAATAGACCCGGCTCAGCCCGTAGCTCGCGTAGAGCGTCGAGGATTGCGTCAGGATCGTGCGGTCGCAGGCCGCGTCGGCCCCCACGATCACCTGCGTCGACTGGCCCGCGGGCGCGAACCGCGCCGGCCGCTTGCCGCGGAAGGTCGGCCCCTCGCGAGACGCCTCGCGCCGGAGCCGCACCTCCGCCATGGCCTTGCGGATGCCCTGCGCGCTCTTCTCGGGCGCGTAGTCCGCGAGCGAGGCCTCGGTCGGCATCTCCACGTTGATCGACAGCCGGTCCGCCCAGCGCCCCGCCTCGTCGATCAGCTCCCGGCTCGCCGAGGGGATGGTCTTGAGGTGGATGTAGCCGCGGAAGCCCTCGACCTCGCGCAGGGTGCGCGCGATGCGCACCATGTCCGCCATGGTGTCGTCGGGCGAGCGGATGATGCCCGAGGACAGGAACAGCCCCTCGATGTAGTTCCTGCGGTAGAACTCCACCGTCAGCCGCACCACCTCCTCCACCGAGAAGCGTGCGCGCTCGACCCGGCTCGACGCGCGGTTGATGCAGTAGGCGCACTCGTAGATGCAGAAATTGGTCATCAGGATCTTGAGCAGGCTGATGCAGCGCCCGTCGGGCGCGTAGGCGTGGCAGATGCCCGACCCGCCCGAAGAGCCGAGCCCCTTGCCGTCGCGCGAATCGCGCCGCTCACCCCCCGACGATGCGCAGGAGGCGTCGTACTTGGCCGCGTCAGACAGGATCGCGAGCTTCTCTGCAAGGGTACGCTTCACCATGCGTTCATCATATGTTCCCCCAAGGTTCCACTCAAGCCCCGCATCGGCCCGTCACCTGCGACAGGGCGGCGCGGGCAGGTACGGCCCGGCGCCGGGGCGGCGGACCGCCTCCGGCACGGCCCGCGCGGGGCGGATGGTTGCGCTCGGGATCGTCCCCGCTAGGTTGCGCGCCAACGGAAGATCCAGAAGAACAACTTAAGAGGTGCACATGTTTCGGCCCTTGTTCCGCGCCGGGCGCGCGGCCCTGACGGCACTGGCGATCGCGCTCCTGCTGCTGGCGTCCCTTGTCGCCGGCCCAGCGCCCCTCTCGGCGCAACAGGAGGCGGCGGCGACCGAGGCCGCCGAGGCCGCGGCCGGGACGCCCGAGGGGACGAGCGCCCTGCAGAGCCTCCTCACCGTCCTGCAGGACGACGCGGCGCGCGCGGAACTGATCTCCCAGCTCGAATCGGTCCTGTCCGGACAATCGGGCGGCGGCGAGGGAGAGGGCGAAGGCGAGGGCTCCGGGTCCTCCGAGGGCGAGGGCTTCCTCGCCTCGGCGCAGGAGGAATCGCTCGGCAGCCGCGTCGCGGAATTCACGCAATCCATCGCCGAGACCGCGCTGACAGAGTTCGCCAACTTCTTCTCGGCGGTGACCGGCCCCGACAGCGTCCTGCGCGGCATCGGTCCCGAGGAGGTGTCGGTCCTGATCGACGCCTTCACCAACCTCTTCGTCATCATCGCGATCACCGTCGCGGTTTTCGTCGGGCTGCGGCTCGCCCTCATGCCGGTCTTCCACCGCATGGGCAGCCGCGCGAGCGAGGCGAGCCTCCTGCGCACGGTGCTGATCTACATCGGGTCGGCGGTGCTCGACATCCTCGTGGTGGTGATCGCCTGGGCCATCGGCTACGCGGTCACGCTGCTCGTGATGGGCGATTACGGGCAGATGGAGTTCCGCCAGGCGCTCTACCTCAACGCCTTCCTCATCGTCGAGCTGGTCAAGGTCGCGATCCGCATGATCGTCTCCCCGGCGGCGGGCGGGCTGCGGCTCATGAACGTGTCGGACCACGGCGCGCGGCGGCTCTACCGCATCTGCAACGCGGTGGTCAGCGTGCTGGGCTACGGCCAGCTGCTGATCGTGCCCATCGTCAACCGCAACGTGTCCTTCGGGGCAGGGCTCGGGGTCTCGGCGCTCCTGTCGCTGCTCGTGCTGATCTACCTCGTCTGGGCGGTGATCCGCTACCGCGCGCCGGTCGCCGACTGGCTGGCCCGCCGTCTCGCCAGCGGAGCCTTCACCGACGAGACCGAGGTCGAGCGCAGCGAGGATGCGGATGCCGAGACGCACGGCGCGCCCGACGGCACCTCCGGCGCGCTGCCCGCGACGCCCGTGCCCGACCGCAAGAAGCCCACGGGCGTGCTCGGGTCGTTCATCCGGCTCTGGCACTGGTTCATGCTGGCCTACCTCGCGGCGATGTTCGTGGTCATCATGACCCGTCCCGCCGATGTCGTGTTCGACACGCTCATCGCGTCGGGCAAGGTGGCGCTGGCGATCCTCCTCGGCTCGGTGATCGTCGGGTTCTTCGGCCGCGCCTCGCGCGACGGCCTGCCGCTGCCAGACGGCATCACCCAGCGCCTGCCGCTCCTGCAGGCGCGGGTGAACGAGGTGGTGCCGAAGATCCTGCTGATCCTGCGGCTCCTCGTGGCGCTCGCGGTCATCATCTACTCGGTGAACGTGATCGGCGTGTTCGGCATCGCCGACTGGCTGGCCTCCCAGCGCGGCCTCGCGTTCTCGGGCGCGGCGGTGTCGGTGTCGCTGATCCTGATCGTCGCCGCCGGCATCTGGCTCGCGCTCAACGCATGGGTCGACTACCGGCTCGATCCCGACCACGGCAAGCCGCCCACCTCGCGCGAGACGACGCTGCTCACGCTCTTCCGCAACGCCGCAACCATCGCGCTGATCCTGCTCACGCTGATGTTCGCCCTGTCCGAGCTCGGGGTGAACATCGGCCCGCTCCTCGCCTCTGCCGGTGTGCTGGGCCTCGCCATCGGTTTCGGCGCGCAGAAGATGGTGCAGGACATCATCACCGGCGTGTTCATCCAGTTCGAGAACGCGATGAACGTGGGGGACGTTGTGACCGTGGGCGGCACCACCGGCACGATCGAGAAGCTCACGATCCGCTCGGTCAGCCTGCGCGACCTGCAGGGCGTGTTCCACATCATCCCCTTCTCGTCGGTGGACATGGTGTCGAACTACATGCGCGACTTCTCGTTCTGCGTGACCGACATGGGCATCGCCTACCGCGAAAACGTGGACGAGGCGCGCGAGGCCATGCTCGACGCCTTCGAAGAGCTGCGCGCGGGCGAGCAGGGCATCTCGATCCTCGAGGACCTCGAATGGTTCGGCGTCAACGCGCTCGGCGACAGCGCGGTGGTGCTGAGGGCACGGATCAAGACGCTGCCGGGCAAGCAGTGGGGCGTCGGGCGCGCCTACAACGAGATCCTCAAGAAGATCTTCGACGCCCGCGGCATCGAGATCCCGTTCCCGCACCAGACGCTGTATTTCGGCGAGGACAAGTCGGGCCGGACGCAGACCCTGCGCCTGCGCGACGAGGGGCGCGACGAGGAACGCGCCGAGGCCCGCGAACGCGAGGCGCAGGATCCGGCCGAGGACGCGCGCCGGCGCGGTGCGAAGCCGACCGAGGACGCGCCGCCCGATGCCGAACTGGGCGGCGACGTGCAGGACGAGACGTGACCCGGGCGGGCGCCCCGGCAGAGGCCGGGGCGCCCGTGGCGCTCAGTGCGAGATGCTCTTCGAGAAGACGTTCAGCACCACGACCCCCGACACGATCAGCGCGAGCCCGATCATCGCGGGGACATCCAGCTTCTCCCCGGCCCAGAGCCACGCGACGGCGGTGATCAGCACGATCCCGAGGCCCGACCAGATCGCGTAGACGATGCCCGTGGGCAGCACCCGGATCGGGTAGGACAGGCAGTAGAAGGCCAGCGCGTAGCCCACGACGGTGATGATCGTCGGCCCGAGGCGGGTGAAGTTCTCGCTCCGGGCGAGTGCGGTCGTCGCGACGACCTCCGCCATGATGGCCACACAGAGGAAGGCATAGGTCGCAAAGGGGGGCATGGCTCTCTCCGCTGGGGAACGGCCCTGCCCTACCGCCGCCGGGCGGCACTGTCGATGCGGAGCGCGCGCGCGGCCGGCCCGTCGTCCGGGGCCGGCCGCGCGGGGCCTTGGCTCAGCCGTCGACGCGGATGGTCTCGTTCTTCGGATCGTAGGGCGAATCCTCGGTCACCTCGGCATCCCACAGCGCGTCCATCATCCGCACCTTCAGCCGCGTGCCGGGCTTGGCGAGGCCCGGGCGCACGTAGCCCATGCCGATGGAGCGTCCGAAAGCGACCGAGTAGCCGCCCGAGGTCAGCCGCCCGACGCGCGTGCCGTCCTCCGCATAGAGCGCCTCGCGCCCCCAGGGGTCGCAGTCCGCAGGCCCGTCGATCAGCAGCGTGCAGCATTTCGACCGGATGCCGGTTTCGAGCATCGCGGGCTTGCCCGCATAGGGCCGGGTGCAGTCGACGAAACGGTCGAGCCCGGCCTCGAGCGGGGTCGCGTCGCGCCCGAGCTCGTGTCCGAACGCGCGGTAGGACTTCTCCAGCCGCAGCCAGTTCTGCGCCCGCGCGCCCACGAGCCGGAGCCCGTGCGCCTCGCCCGCCTCCATCAGCCGGTCCCAGAGATGCGAGGACATCTCGATCGGGTGGTGCAGTTCCCAGCCGAGCTCGCCCGTATAGGCCACGCGCAGGGCCATCACCGGCACCATGCCGAGCTCGATGTTGCGCATGGACAGCCACGGGAACCGCTTGTTGGACAGCACGGTCGCGGGATCGGCGTCCTTGACCAGCGCGTTCAGCACCGCGCGCGATTTCGGACCCGCGATGGCGAAGACGCCCCATTGCGTGGTGATGTCCTGCACGCTGACATGGGCGCCGCCCGCGGCCATGAAATCCTCGGCCGCCTTGCGCAGGAAATCCCCGTCATAGGCCGCCCAGGCGCCCGCCGAGACTAGGTAGAAGTCCCGCTCGCCCCGCCGCACGATCGTGTACTCGGTGCGCACGGTGCCCTTTTCGGTCAGCGCGTAGGTCAGGTTGATGCGGCCCACATTGGGCAGCTTGTTGCAGGTGAAGCCCGACAGGAACTCGGCCGATCCGGGGCCCGTCACCGCGTGCTTGGCAAAGGCCGTGGCATCGATCAGGCCGACGCCCTCGCGAATCGCCTTCGCCTCGTCGACGGCGTGCTGCCACCAGCCGCCGCGTCGGAACGACCGCGCGTCGTGGTCGAAGCTCTCGGGCGCGTCCTTGGACCCGTAATAGTTCGGGCGCTCCCAGCCGTTCACGCAGCCGAACTGCGCGCCCATGGCCTTCTGCTTGAGGTAGTTGGGGGCGGTCCTGAGCGGCCGGCAGGCCGGGCGCTCCTCGTCCGGGTGGTGCAGGATGAAGACGTGCTCGTAGGCTTCCTCGTTCTTGCGCGCGGCATATTCGGTCGTCATCCAGTCCTGCGCGAAGCGCTTGGGATCGAGCGACGCCATGTCGATCTCGGCCTCGCCTTCGACCATCATCTGCGCGAGGTAGTGCCCCGCGCCGCCCGCAGCGGTGATGCCGAACGAGAACCCCTCGGCCAGCCACATGTTGCGCAGGCCCGGCGCCGGGCCGA
Organism: Roseivivax isoporae LMG 25204; assembly: GCF_000521865.1. Lineage (GTDB taxonomy): Bacteria > Pseudomonadota > Alphaproteobacteria > Rhodobacterales > Rhodobacteraceae > Roseivivax > Roseivivax isoporae. Next base: position 109,753 of record NZ_JAME01000003.1, on the reverse strand, counting down.
TCAGAGGGTTGCCGTCGGGCGTGTAGCAGATCGGGCCGTTGAAATCGTCCTTCAGCCCCACCGTCTCGGACGAGGGCAGGCGATGGATCATCGACATGTACTCCTCCTCGATCCGCTCGAGGTCGAGCGGGAAGAGGTCGGCGCGGAAGCTGTCGGGGACGCTGTATTCGAAGCGCGCCGGCGCGTTCCGCTCGTAGGGGCCGAGGATCCAGCCGCCGCGCTCCTCGCGCACGTACCACTTGGCGTCCGCGTCGCGGATGACCGGGTGCTGGTCGTTCGTCTTGCGCCACTCGACGAGCGCCGGATCGGGCTCGGTCACGATGTACTGGTGCTCGACCGGGATGGCCGGCATCTTGATCCCCAGGAGCCGCGCGGTGCGCTGCGAGTGGTTTCCGGTGGCGGTCACCACGTGCTCGGCCCGGATCACCTGGGTCTCGTCGGAGGGCACGAGGTTGCCGCCCTTCTCGACCATCTTCGTCACGGTCACGTCCCAGTGGTCGCCCGCCCAGGCGTAGCCGTCCACCTGCCAGCGGCGCTCGATCAGCACGCCGCGCTGGCGCGCGCCCTTGGCCATGGCCATCGTCACGTCGGCCGGGTTGATGTAGCCGTCGGTCGGATGGAAGATCGCGCCCTTCAGGTCGTCGGTGCGGATCAGCGGCCAGCGCGCCTTGATCTGGTCGGGCGTCATCCACTCGAAGGGCACGTCGCAGGTCTCGGCCGTCGCGGCGTAGAGGCGGTACTCGTCCATCCGCGCCTCGGTCTGCGCCATGCGCAGGTTGCCCACCACGAAGAAGCCCGCGTTCAGGCCCGTCTCCTCCTCGAGCGTCTTGTAGAACTTGATCGAGTAGTCGTGGATGTGGGTCGTGGCATACGACATGTTGAAGTAGGGCAGGAGACCCGCCGCGTGCCACGTCGACCCGGAGGTCAACTCGTCGCGCTCGAGCAGCATCACGTCCTGCCAACCCGCCCTGGCGAGGTGGTAGGCGATGGAGGTGCCGACGGCACCGCCGCCGACGACGAGGGCTTTGACTTCGGTCTTCATGGGGCGGCACTCACTGCGCTCGGGGTGGATGTTGCGGCCCCGAATACCGGCAAGCGGCGCCGCGCAGACCGACCCGCCCGACTTGTCATGGCGGGAAAGCGACATCGCGTCACGGACTGCATTCCGCGCGGGCGGAAACCGTGCGCCGCGCCGGCCGGACGGCCCGCGCGACACATCGATCTTTGCGGCGAAAACCGCGTCTGGTAGGATTTTGCCATGGACGCACGGGACAGGCTTGCAGCGACCGGGGGCTTTGGATCCGCGCCGCCGCGGCGCTGCGGGTGCGCCCGGTGAACTGGACGGCCGTGACCGCGCTGGCCGCCGTCGCGGCGGTCGCCGTGGCCCTGCTCGACTGGGCGCTCCCGAACCCGTCCATCGGCCTTGTGCGACAGGACCAGCCGATCCGCGCCGATCCGCCGCTGCCCCCGGCACCGGACTTGCCGGAGCCCGTCCGCTACACCGAGTGGCGGCCGAAGGAGTCCGCGTTCGCCGCCACGCCCGCGCGCGTGCCCACCTGCTCCGACACGCCGGGGATCCGCGTGGAGAACGATCCGCAGACCCGCCGGGTGCGCATCGACGGCGAGGTCCGCATGCTGCCCTACGACCTCTCGGACACCTGCCGGCTGCAGGACGTCAGGCTCACGGCGCCGCTCGTCTGGAACAGCGGCGGGCGCCTCCACCTCGAATACAGGAGCGAGAAATGAAGCACCTCGTCGCCGCCCTCGCCCTGGCGCTCGCGCCGGGCACGGCGCTCGCCTGCAATCCCGAACGCGCGGCCCCCCTCATGGTGACGGACACGGAGTTCCAGGAGGCCGCGGCGCGCTTCGGGGACGCGGCCACCGACAGGTACGGCCGCCTCGCCGCCTACGAAACCATGCTGCGGGTCGAGGGCGCGGCCTTCGGCACCATCCTGCGCGACGGCTACCGCAGCGGCGACGACGACCTGATCGCCGCGGCGACCTATTGCGAGGTCATGCGCTCGAACGGCGCCACCGCCCGGGTGGCGGGCCCGCCGGACGATGCGGGCGACATGTCCCCGCAGCAGGAGGCACAGATCCTGACGCGCGCCTTCCCGTTGCGAAAATCGGGCGCGGACTGGGACCAGGGGTGCCTGTCGACGTCCGAACATCCCTCGGAAGGGTGCAATCCAAGCTATTTCATCAGCGTCCGCGACGGCACGGTCGCGTTCCGCGAGGACAATCACACCGGGACGTTTCGCTGGGTGGACGGGGAATTCGTCGGCCGCATCGACCTCTATTACGGCGGTCCGACCTACAGCGTGCCGGCCACGCTGTCGCTGTTCTGACCGGGTCCGGTCGAACGGGACCCGCCCCCGGGCGCGCCTGCGGCAAGGCATGGCGGACGCGTGATCGCCGTACAGCAGAATAACGCCTATTTGCGGCCCCCCTCCCCTTTCACCGCATGCGGTCCGGGCCTATAAGGGCCACCGGCCCGCCGCTCTGTCCAGAGTCGCGGGCCCTATTCCATCGGGGGAAGCGCAATGTTCGGCTTGGACAGACTCATGGGCATGTTTTCGGCAGACATGGCCATCGACCTCGGGACGGCGAACACGCTCGTCTACGTCAAGGGGCGCGGCGTGATCCTGTCCGAACCGTCCGTGGTCGCCTACCACGTCAAGGATGGCGTGAGAAAGGTCCTGGCCGTGGGCGAGGACGCCAAGCTCATGCTCGGCCGCACGCCCGGCTCCATCGAGGCGATCCGCCCGATGCGCGAGGGCGTCATCGCCGATTTCGACACCGCCGAGGCGATGATCAAGCATTTCATCCGCAAGGTTCACCGCCGCTCGACCTTCTACAAGCCCAAGATCATCGTCTGCGTGCCGCACGGCGCGACGCCGGTGGAAAAGCGCGCGATCCGCTCCTCGGTCCTGTCCGCGGGCGCCCGCAAGGCCGGGCTCATCGCCGAACCGATCGCCGCGGCCATCGGCGCCGGCATGCCGATCACCGACCCGACCGGGTCCATGGTCGTCGACATCGGCGGCGGCACCACCGAGGTGGCGGTCCTGTCGCTCGGCGACATCGTCTATGCCCGCTCGGTCCGCGTCGGCGGCGACCGCATGGACGAGGCGATCGTCAACTACCTGCGCCGCCAGCAGAACCTGCTGATCGGCGAATCGACCGCCGAGCGCATCAAGACCTCGATCGGCACCGCGCGCATGCCCGATGACGGGCGCGGCTCGTCCATGCAGATCCGCGGCCGCGACCTGCTGAACGGCGTGCCGAAGGAGACCGAGATCAGCCAGGCCCAGGTGGCCGAGGCGCTGTCGGAACCGGTCCAGACCATCTGCGAGGCGGTGATGACCGCGCTCGAGGCGACGCCCCCGGACCTCGCCGCCGACATCGTGGACCGCGGCGTGATGCTCACGGGCGGCGGCGCGCTGCTCGGTGATCTCGACCTCGCGCTGCGCGAGCAGACCGGTCTCGCCGTCTCCATCGCCGACGAGTCGCTCAATTGCGTCGCGCTCGGCACCGGGAAGGCGCTGGAATACGAGAAACAGCTGCGTCACGCCATCGACTACGACAGCTGACGCGGTATCCTCGGACACGAGGACGACGAGTGGCACGCGACCGTTCAGCCGAAGACTATTCCGGCCCGCTGAAGCGACTGCTTCTGGCGGTCCTGGTCGTGTGCCTGACCGGCCTCTTCCTGATCTGGCGAATCGACAGCCCGCGGGTGGAACGCTTCCGCGCGCAGGTGGTCGACGTGGTCGTGCCGCGGATGGACTGGGCGATGGCGCCCGTCACCGCGGCGGTCCGGATCTTCCGGGACTTCGAGAGCTACCGCAACATCTACGACCAGAACCGCGAACTGCGCCGCGAGCTGCGCCAGATGACCGCGTGGAAGGAAGCCGCGCTGCAGCTCGAACAGGAGAACGCGCGCCTGCGCGACCTCAACAACGTGCGGCTCGACCCCAAGCTCACCTACATCACCGGGGTGGTGCTGGCCGATTCGGGCTCGCCCTTCCGGCAGTCGGTGCTGATCAACGTGGGGTCGCGGGACGGCATCGTGGACGGCTGGGCCACCATGGACGGGATCGGCCTCGTGGGCCGCATCTCGGGCGTGGGCGCCAACACGAGCCGGGTGATCCTGCTGACCGACGCGACGAGCCGCATCCCCGCGCTGATCCAGCCCTCGGGGCAGCGCGCGCTCGTGACCGGGGACAATTCCTCGGCCCCGCCCATCGACTTCCTCGAGAATCCCGACCTCGTCCGCCCGGGCGACCGCATCGTGACCTCGGGCGACGGCGACGTGTTCCCGCCGGGCCTGCTGATCGGGCAGGTCGCGCAGGACCCCGGCGGCAGGCTGCGCGTGCGCCTCGCCGCCGACTACGAGCGGCTCGAATTCCTGCGCGTGCTGCGCGACCACGGCTCGCGCCGCGTCTCGACCCCCTCGGGGCTCATCCTGCCCGAGGAGCCGCCCTCGGCCCCGCAGGCCGAGGCCGCGCCCGAGAACGCCCCCTCCGACCAGCCCGTGCCCGAGGCCGTGGATGGCTGAGGCGGGTCCGGTCCGGCTGTGGTGGATGCGCGGGGTCTACCTCGCGCTCTGCCTCGCGGTCATGTTCTTCCACCTGCTGCCGCTCGACTTCACGCCGCGCGCGCTGGCCGGCCCGGACGTCATCCTCGCCTTCACCTTCGCGTGGGCGGTCCGGCGGCCCGATTACGTGCCCGCGCTGTCGGTGGCGCTCGCCATGCTGCTCGCGGACCTCGTGTTCCAGCGGCCGCCGGGGCTCTGGGCGGCGCTCGCGCTCGTGGTCGTCGAACGGTTCAAGACGCGCGAGCGGCGGAGCCGCGACACCGCCTTCGCGGTGGAATGGGCCTCGGTCGCGGCTGCGCTCATCGTGATGGCGCTCATCTATCAAATCGTCCTGTTGGTGCTTATAGTGCCGACAGCGAACGGGACGCTCCTGCTGTCTCAGACCGCCGCGACCATCCTCGTCTACCCGGTGGTCGCCGCGGTGACCCGCGTCGTCTTCGGACTGCGCCGCACCGGCCGGCCCGAGGGCGACCGGCTGGGGCTCGGGACCGGACGGGCAGGCTAGGGACAGGCATTTCGCAGATGAGACGCACACCGAAGGACAGCGCCGAAAGCTTCCGCAGGGTCTCGCGCCGGGCGATGATCCTCGGCGGCGGCCAGCTCGCGTTCGCGGGGCTGCTGGCGCTGCGCATGCGACACATGCAGGTGGACCAGGCCGACGAGTTCCGCCTCCTGGCCGAGGAGAACCGCATCAACATCCGGCTGATCCCGCCGGCGCGCGGCCAGATCTTCGACCGCAACGGCGTGGTGATCGCGGCCAACGAACCGGCCTACCGCATCACCGTGGTGCGCGAGGACGCCGGCGACCTCGAGGAGACGATCGCGCGGCTCGCCACGCTGGTCGAACTCGACCCCGCCGAGATCGAGCGTGCCATGGCCGAGATGAAGCGGTCTGCGCCCTTCCTGCCGGTGACCGTCGCCGACCGCGTGAGCTGGGAAGCGGTGAGCCGCGTCGCCGCGAACGCCCCCGCCCTGCCGGGCGTGAACCCCGAGGTCGGCCTGTCGCGGCATTACCCGCACGACCAGATTTTCGCGCACGTCGTGGGCTACGTGCAGCCCGTGTCCGAACGCGACCTCGCGCGCTACGAGGACCCCGACCCGGTGCTGCGCATCCCGCGCTTCCAGTTCGGCAAGATCGGGGTCGAGACCAAGTACGAGGACATGCTGCGCGGCCGCGCCGGGTCGAAGCGGGTCGAGGTGAACGCCGCCGGCCGCGTGATGCGCGAGCTCGACCGCCGCGAGGGCGAGGCCGGCGCCGACCTGCAGCTGACCGTGGACACGCGCCTGCAGGACTACATCCATGCCCGGCTCGGCGACGAGAGCGCATCGGTCGTGGTCATGGACCTCGAGAAGGGGGACCTTCTCGCCATCGCCTCAACGCCGGGCTTCGATCCGAACAAGTTCGTGCGCGGCATCTCCTACGCGGATTACGGCGCGCTGCAGGCCGACGAGCGCCATCCGCTCGTCTCGAAGACGGTGCAGGGCTTCTACCCGCCGGGCTCGACCTTCAAGATGATCACCGCGCTCGCGGCGCTCGAATCGGGGATCGTCGGACCCTCGAACACCGTCTGGTGCCCGGGTCACCTCAAGGTCGGCGCCCGCCGCTTCCACTGCTGGAAACGGGCGGGCCACGGCCACATGAACCTCGAGCAGGCGCTGATGCAGTCCTGCGACGTCTACTTCTACGAGCTCGCGCTCCGCGTCGGGATCGAGCGCATCGCCGAGATGGGCCGCAGGCTCGGCCTCGGCGTCGCCCACGACGTGCCGATGTCGGCCGTCGGCGAGGGCATCATGCCCGACAAGGAATGGAAACGCGCGCGCTGGGGCCAGGAATGGCGGATCGGCGACACCGTGAACTGCTCGATCGGCCAGGGCGACGTGCTGACCTCGCCGCTGCAGCTGGCGGTGATGACCGCGCGCCTCGCCACCGGCCGCGCGGTCGAGCCGCGGCTCGTCAAGTCGATCGACGGGGTCGAGACGCCGTCGCGCGGCGGCGGTCCGATCACCATGAACGAGAACCACCTGCGCTGGATCCGAAAGGCGATGTTCGAGGTCTCGAACAACCGCCGCGGCACCGCCTACCGCTCGCGCATCATCGCCGACACCATGCGCATGGCCGGCAAGACCGGCACGAGCCAGGTGCGCAACATCACCGCGGCCGAACGCGCCCGCGGCGTCGTGCGGAACGAGGACCTGCCGTGGAACCGCCGGGACCACGGGCTTTTCGTGAACTTCGCGCCCTACGAGGCGCCGCGCATCGCCGTGGCGGTGGTGGTGGAACATGGCGGCGGTGGCTCGACCGCGGCCGCGCCCATCGCGCGCGACGTGACCCTGCAGGCCCTCTACAACGGCGACCCGCCGCTCGACGCCTACCCGACCGCCGACCGCGGCGACATCGAGGCGCTGCAGGAACGCCTGAAGCAGCAGCGCCGCATGGCCACCGACCAGGACACGAGCCGCGCATGACGTCCCGGCCGTCCCATCCTGTCGCGCCGTCCGGCGCGCGCGCCGCGCATCCAAGCGGGGCCGGCGCATGAGCTACCTCGAGTACACGGTCAAGACCGTCCCCGCCGGCTGGCGCAAGGCGCTCTACCTCAACTGGCCGCTGATCCTGCTCCTGTCGGCGGTGGCGAGCGTCGGCTTCCTGATGCTCTACTCGGTCGCCGGCGGGTCCTTCGAACCCTGGGCCGAGCCGCAGATCAAGCGCTACGCGCTCGGGCTCGCGGCGATGTTCGTCGTGGCCATGGTGCCGATCTGGTTCTGGCGCAACATGTCCGTGCTGGCCTATCTCGTGTCGGTCGGCCTGCTCGTGATGGTCGAGTTCTTCGGTACCGTCGGCATGGGCGCCCAGCGCTGGATCGACCTGGGCTTCATGCGCCTCCAGCCGTCCGAGCTGATGAAGATCACGCTCGTGATGATCCTCGCCGCCTATTACGACTGGCTGCCCATGAAGAAGGCCTCGCGCCCGCTCTGGGTGCTCCTGCCGGTGGTGCTGATCCTCATCCCCACCGGGCTCGTCCTGACGCAGCCCGACCTCGGCACGGCGATCCTGCTGCTGACCGGCGGCGGGCTGATGATGTTCCTCGCGGGCGTGCACTGGGCCTATTTCGGCGCCGTCATCGCGGCCGGGTGCGGCTTCGTCGTCACCGTGTTCAAGAGCCGCGGCACCGACTGGCAGCTGCTCGAGGACTACCAGTTCCGCCGCATCGACACCTTCATCGACCCGTCCTCGGACCCGCTCGGCGCCGGCTACCACATCACGCAGGCCAAGATCGCCATGGGCTCGGGCGGCTGGACCGGCCGCGGCTTCATGCAGGGCACCCAGTCGCGGCTGAACTTCCTGCCGGAAAAGCACACCGACTTCGTCTTCAACACGCTGGCCGAGGAATTCGGCTTCCTCGGCGGCATCTCGCTGCTGATCCTCTATGTGCTCATCCTCGTCTTCTGCGTGGTGGCGGCGCTGCAGAACCGCGACCGGTTCTCCTCGCTCCTGACGCTCGGGATCGGGCTCACCTTCTTTCTCTACTTCGCCGTGAACATGTCGATGGTGATGGGCCTCGCGCCGGTGGTCGGCGTGCCGCTGCCGCTCGTCAGCTACGGCGGCTCGGCGATGCTCGTGCTCATGGTGGCGTTCGGCCTCGTGCAGAGCGCGCATATCCACAGGCCGAGATGAGGCATCCATGACCGTGAACATCCTTTTCGCCGCCTCCGGCGACAGCTGGGCCGCGTACCGCGAGCCCCTGACCCGCGCGCTGGCCGAGGCCGGCATCGACGCCCGCCTCGCCCCCGAGATGGCGCCGGACGAGGTCGACTACATCGTCTACTCGCCGAATGACGGCCCGGACGATTTCGGGCCGTTCACCCGGGCCAAGGCCGTGCTCAGCCTCTGGGCCGGGGTCGAGCGCATCGTCGGCAACAGCACCCTGACCCAGCCCCTCGTCCGCATGGTCGACGAGGAAGGGCTGACCCGCGGCATGACCGAGTGGGTCACCGGCCACGTGCTGCGCCACCATCTCGGAATGGACGCGCACATCGTCAATCCCGACCGCGTCTGGAACCACGCGCCGCCGCCGCTTGCGCAGGACCGCACCGTCGCGGTGCTGGGCCTCGGCGCGCTCGGCGCGGCCTGTGCCACGGCGCTCGCGCGCATCGGCTTCGACGTGCGGGGGTGGAGCAATTCGCCCAAGGACCTGCCCGACATCACCTGCCGCCACGGCGCCGAAGGGCTCGGCCCGACGCTCGACGGCGCCGAGATCGTCGTCCTGCTCCTGCCCGGCACGCCCGCGACCGAGAACGTGATCGACGCCGCGGCGCTCGACCGCATGGCCCCCGGCGCCTGCCTCCTCAATCCCGGCCGCGGCACGCTGATCGACGACGACGCGCTGCTCGCCGCGCTCGACGACGGCCGCGCGGGACACGCGACGCTCGACGTCTTCCGCACCGAACCGCTGCCCGCGGACCACCCCTACTGGGCGCATCCCCGCGTCACCGTCACGCCGCATGTCGCGGCCGAGACGCGACCCGCCACCGCCGCCCGCGTGATCGCCGAGAACGTCCGGCGCGGCGAGGCGGGCGAGCCGCTGTTGCACCTCGTGGACCGCGCCGCCGGCTATTGACGCCCGCGCCCCCGCGGCCTACCGCCTGCGGCCGAGAGCCCGTTGCCGAGGATCCGCCATGACCGCCTCCGTCAAGATCGCCCCCTCCATCCTCGCCGCCGACTTCGCGGCCTTCGGCGCCGAGATCGAGGCGGTCGAGGCGCAGGGGGCGGACTGGATCCACGTCGACGTGATGGACGGCCATTTCGTGCCGAACATCACCTTCGGCCCCGACACCTGCCGCGCGATCCGGCCGCACGTGCGCACGGTGATGGACGTGCACCTGATGATCGCGCCGGTCGATCCCTACATCGAGGCCTTCGCCAAGGCCGGCGCCGACATCCTGACCGCGCATGTCGAAGCCGGGCCGCACATCCACCGCACGCTGCAGGCGATCCGCGCCGCGGGCTGCCGGCCGGGCGTCGCGCTCAATCCCGGCACCCCGGTCGAGGCGGTGCGCCCGGTGCTGGACCTCGTTGACCTCGTCTGCGTGATGACGGTGAACCCGGGCTTCGGCGGGCAGAGCTTCCTGCCCGACACCCTGTCCAAGGTGCGCCAGCTGCGCGCCTGGGCGGGCTCCGGCCTGCACATCGAGATCGACGGCGGCGTCGCGCCCGCAACCGCCCGCGCCTGCGTCGAGGCGGGCGCGGACGTGCTTGTCGCCGGGTCGGCGGTGTTCAAGGGCGGCTCGGTCTCCGACCCCGCCCCCTACGGCGAGAACATCCGCGCGATCCGCACCGCCGCGACCAGCGTCACCGCCTGATCGCGCGCGGCGGGTCTCAGACCCGCACCACCTGCTTGCCGGTGTTGCCGCCCTTCAGCATGGCGATGAAGGCCTCGGGCGCGCGCTCGATCCCCTCGGCCACGTCCTCGCGCCAGGCGATCTCGCCCTTGGCCACCCGCGGGCCCACGTCGGACAGGAAATCCGGCATGCGGTCCCAGTGGTCCATGATGATGAAGCCCTGCACCTTCAGCCGCTTGACCAGAACCGACCGCCACGCGGCCGGCAGCCGGTCGCCGGTATCCTCGGCGCCGCCGTACCACGCGACCATGCCGCAGACCGGCATCCGTCCGTGGGTGTTCATGAGCGGCAGCACCGCCTCCAGCACCTTGCCGCCCACGTTCTCGAAATAGATGTCGACGCCGTCGGGCGCCGCCTCGGCCAGCGCCCCGCGGAGGGACTTCGCGTCGTCGTGCGCGCGGTGGTCGATCGCCGCGTCGAAGCCGTAGACGTCGCGCGCCATGGCGCATTTCTCGGCGCCGCCCGCCACCGCGACCGTGCGCAGGCCCGCGGCCTTGGCGAGCTGCCCGACCATCGAGCCGACCGGGCCCGTGGCCGCCGCCACGACCAGCGTCTCGCCCCGTTGCGGCTGGCCGATCTCGTGCAGCCCGTACCAGCCGGTCAGGCCCGGCATGCCGAGGACGCCCAGCACCGCGGTCGGTTCCACCCCGTCGGGAACCGGCGTGAGGTCGGTGGCGGGCAGCACCGCGTGGCTCGCCCAGCCGGTCATGCCGGTCACCAGCGTGCCCTCGGTCAGACCCTCCGCGCGCGAGGCCAGCACGCGGCCCACGCCCTGCGCGGTCATGGTGGCGCCGATCGCCACCGGTTCGGCATAGCTCTTCGCGTCGTCCATCCGGCCGCGCATGTAGGGATCGAGCGAGAAATGCGTGACCTCGACCAGCGCCTCGCCGTCCCCCGGCTCGGGCAGCGCTCCGGTCTCGAACGAGAAGTCCTCGGCCACCGGTGCGCCCTTCGGGCGGCGGGCCAGCGCGATGCGGCGCAGCGTGTCGGACATCGGATGTTCCTTCCGTAACGTGAGGTTTTCCCTTGCGTCACCGGGATTTGTCGTTGCCAGCAGAGGCCCCCGGGCACCACACTCCATCTGGAGTCGCGCACGTCGGACGGCAAGGGAGGGCCGGATGAAAGGCATGATGATGAACGAGCCGCTGTCGATCCTCGAGATCCTGCGGTACGCGGCCAGTGCCCATCCCGGGGCCGAGGTCGTGTCGTCGCGGGTCGAGGGCGACATGCACCGCGAGACCTACGCCACCGCCTATGTCCGCGCGGCCCGGCTGGCCCACGGGCTCGGCCGGCTGGGCGTCGCCCCGGGCGACCGCGTGGCGACCCTCGCCTGGAACGGCTACCGGCATTTCGAGCTCTACTATGCCGTCTCGGGCATGGGGGCGGTCTGCCATACCATCAATCCGCGCCTCTCGGCCGAGCAGATGCTCTACATCATCGGCCATGCCGAGGACCGGGTGCTGTGCTTCGACACGACCTTCCTGCCGCTGGTCGAGGCGCTCGCCGACCGCCTGCCCAGGGGCATGACGCTCGTCGCCCTCTGCGAGCGCAAGGCGCTGCCCGACAGCCGGCTCGATCTCGTCGCCTACGAGGACCTGTTCGAGGGCCAGCCCGACACCTACGACTGGCCCCGCCTGCCCGAGGACAGCGCCGCCGCGCTCTGCTACACCTCCGGGACCACCGGCCATCCCAAGGGCGCGCTCTACACGCACCGCTCGACGGTGCTGCACGCCATGAGCCTCGCCATCGCGCTCTCGGCCTCGCTGCAGGAGGGCGGGCGCATCCTGCCGGTCGTGCCGCTCTTCCACGTGAACGCCTGGGGCCTGCCCTATGCCGCGCCGCTCGTCGGTGCCTCGCTGGTGATGCCCGGGCCGAAGCTCGACGGTGCCTCGCTGTTCGACCTGATCGAGGCGCAGGGCGTCACCTCCGCCTGGGGCGTGCCGACCGTCTGGCTGGGCCTGCGGTCCGAGATCGAGGCGCGCGGCCGCGTGCCCGAGGGCTTCCGCCAGGTGGTGATCGGCGGTTCGGCCGCGCCGCGCCCCATGATCGAGGGCTTCGAGCGCGCCGGGATCGAGGTCATCCATGCCTGGGGCATGACCGAGATGAGCCCCGTCGGCACCCACGGCCTGCTCTCCGAACCCATGCGCGAGCTGCCGGTCGAGGAGCGCATGCGCCTCAAGTCCAAGCAGGGCCGCAGGATCTTCGGCGTCGAGCTCAAGATCGCCGACGAGGACGGCACCCGCCTGCCCGAGGACGGCCGCGCGTCTGGCGAGCTCTTCGTGCGCGGCAACACGGTGATCTCGGGCTACTTCGCCAATGCCGAGGCCAGTGCCAACGCCTTCGACGGCGAGGGCTGGTTCGGCACCGGCGACGTGGCCACCATCGACGCCCAGGGCTTCGTCACGATCCAGGACCGCACCAAGGACCTGATCAAGTCGGGCGGCGAATGGATCAGCTCCATCGACCTCGAGAACCTCGCCATGGCCCACCCCAAGGTGGCGAGCTGCGCGGTGATCGCGGTGCCGCACCCGAAATGGGACGAACGTCCGCTGCTCGTCGTGGTGCCCCGCGACGCCGCGAACCCGCCGACGCTCGCCGACCTGCACGACGCGATGCGCGACCACGTGGCGCGCTGGCAGCTGCCCGACGATCTCGTGCTTCTCGAGGAACTGCCGTTGACGGCGACCGGCAAGGTGTCGAAGCTGACCCTGCGCGACCGCTTCCGCGACCACGTCCTGCCCGACCCGGGATAACCCCCGCGCCAGACGCGAAGGAAACGCCATGGACCTGGGCCTCAGCGCCCGCGCCGCGCCGCTGCGTGCCGCCGTGCGCGACATGATCGAGACCGAGATCGCCCCGGCCGACCGCGTCTTCCACGACGAGGTGGGACGGCACCCCTCGGGCGACCGCTTCCGCCTGACCGACCGCCAGCGCGCGATCCTCGACGACCTCAAGGCCGCCGCCCGCGCGCGCGGGCTGTGGAACCTGTGGCTGACCGGCAGCGACCGCGGCCCCGGCCTCTCGACGGTCGACTACGCCTACCTCGCCGAGGAGATGGGCAAGGTCCCCCTCGCTGCCGAGGTGTTCAACTGCAGCGCCCCGGACACCGGCAACATGGAGGTGCTCGAACGCCACGGCGCCCCGTGGATGAAGGAACGCTGGCTCGAGCCGCTGCTCGCGGGCGAGATCCGCTCGGCCTACGTCATGTCCGAACCCGGCATCGCCTCCTCGGACGCCGCCCAGCTGGCCTTCGCCGCCCGGCGCGAGGGCGACACCTATGTCCTCGACGGCGAGAAATGGTGGATCTCGGGCGCCGGCGACCCGCGCTGCGCCGTCTACATCCTGATGGCCTGCACCGACGCCTCGGCGCCGAAACATGCCCGCCACACCATGTTCGTGCTCGACGCCGCGACCCCGGGCATCGAGATCCTGCGCCCGATGACGGTCTTCGGCGCCGACGACGCGCCGCACGGCCACATGCACCTGCGCTTCACCGGCGTGCGCGTGCCGGCCGCGAACGTGATCCTCGGCGAGGGGCGCGGCTTCGAGGTGGCGCAGGGCCGGCTCGGCCCCGGACGCATCCACCATTGCATGCGCGCGATCGGGCAGGCGGAAAAGGCGCTGGCCCTCATGTGCCGGCGCGCGGTGTCGCGCAGCGCCTTCGGCCGGACGCTGTCCGAGCTCGGCGCCAACCACGACATCATCGCCGAGGCACGGATGGAGATCGAGATGGCGCGCCTGCTCTGCCTCAAGGCCGCGTGGATGATGGACACGGGCGGCGTGCGCGCCGCCCAGCCCTGGATCAGCCAGGTCAAGGTCGTGGCCCCCCGCATGGCCGCCCGCGTCATCGACGAGGCGATGCAGATGCATGGCGGCGCCGGCATCAGCCAGGACTTCGACCTCGCGCGGATGTGGACCCATGTGCGCACGCTGCGCTTCGCCGACGGTCCCGACGCGGTGCACCGCCGGCAGGTCGCGCGCGCCGAGCTCAGGGCGCAGGCAGGCCCCGATGGCTAGCCTCTACCAGCCCGAACTCGACCGCCTCTCGGCCTGGCTGCGCTACGCGATCCCGGGCTTCAGCGGCCCGCTGCGCGCCACCCGCTTCGCAGCCGGCCAGTCGAACCCCACCTACCGGCTGAACGCGGCCTCGGGCGCCTACGTGCTGCGCCGCAAGCCGCCCGGCAAGCTGCTGGCCTCCGCCCACGCGGTCGACCGCGAGTACCGCGTGCAGCGCGCGCTGCACGGCAGCGCCGTGCCGGTGCCGCGCGTCCTCGCCCTCTGCACCGACGAGCGGGTGATCGGCAGCATGTTCTACGTGATGGAACATGTCTCGGGGCGCAACGTCGAGGCGCCCACCATGCCGAACTCGGTCCCCGGCGAACGGGCCGAGGTGATGGACGAGATGGCCCGCGTGCTCGCCGCCATCCACGAGATCGATGTCGACGCGCTGGGCCTCGCGGATTTCGGCGCGCCCGGCGCCTATTACGCGCGCCAGCTCTCGCGCTGGACCCGCCAGTACCGCGCGAGCGAGACCGAACCCGTGGCCGACATGGACCGCCTGATCGCGCTCCTGGGCGAGCGGCTGCCCGACGAGACCGGCCAGCGCCGGCTGGTGCACGGCGATTACCGCATCGACAACCTGCTCTTCGCCGGCGAGGGCACGGAATGCCGCGCCGTGCTCGACTGGGAACTCTCGACCCTGGGCCACCCGATGGCCGACCTCGCCGCGGTCATCATGCAGTGGCGCCTGCCGCCCGGACCCGACGGCCGCGGGCTCGCCGGCGTCGACCGGGCGGATCTCGGCCTGCCCTCCGACGCCGAGTTCATCGCCATGTACTGCGCCCGCCGCGGCATCGCGATGCCCGACGATTTCGGCTTCCACCTGGCCTTCGCCTTCTTCCGGATGGGCGCGATCCTGCAGGGGGTCAAGCGGCGCGCGCTCGACGGCAACGCCGCGAACCCAGACCAGGGCCTGCGCCTCGGCGCCTACGTGCCGCGCTTCGCCGAGCTGGGCCTCGCGGCGGCGGAGGACCGGACGCCCTAGCCCGCGCCCAGCACCGTTCCGGGACCGAAGCCCGCGCCGCGCAGGAAGGCGTCCGCGTCCTGTGCCCCGCGCCCCTCGCGCTGGACCCGCGTCACCTCGACCGCGCCCGTCCCGCAGGCCACGCGGAACCCGTCGAGCAGCGTGCCGGGCGCGCCCGTCCCGGCCGCGACCCGCGCGCCGAGGAGCTTGATCCGCCCCGCGGGCGAGGCCGTCCAAGCCCCCGGAAAGGGCGCGAGCCCGCGGATCTGCCGGTCGATCTCGACCGCGGGCCGGCTCCAGTCGATGCGCGCCTCCGCCTTGTCGATCTTCGCGGCATAGCTCACGCCCGCCTCGGGCTGCGGCACGGCCTCGAGCCGGTCGAGCGCCCCGAGCGCCTCGACCACCGCGTCCGCGCCGAGCACGGCCAGCCGGTCGTGCAGCGCGCCCGCGGTGTCCTCCGCGCCGATCGGCAGCGTCCGGCGCAACAGCACGGGCCCGGTGTCGAGCCCCGCCTCCATCGCCATGATGCAGATGCCGGTCTCGGCATCGCCTGCCATGAGCGCCCGCTGGATCGGCGCCGCCCCCCGCCAGCGCGGCAGGAGCGAGGCGTGGATGTTGAGGCAGCCCCGCGCCGGCGCGTCGAGCACGGCCTGCGGCAGGATCAGCCCGTAGGCCACCACCACCGCCACGTCCGCCCCGAGCGCCGCGAACGCCGCCTGCGCCTCGGGATCCTTCAGCGACACCGGGTGGCGGACCGGGATCCCCAGCTCCCCGGCGCGGGCGGCCACGGGGGCGGGCCGCGGCTTCCTGCCCCGCCCCGCGGGCCGCGGCGGCTGGGTGTAGACGCAGGCGATCTCGTGCCCGGCCCCGGCCAGCGCGTCCAGCGCCGGCACCGAGAAACCGGGCGTCCCCATGAACACGATGCGCATGCCGCTCTCCTTGCCGGGCCGTCCCGGCCCTCCCCTACCCCGCCCGGGGCGCCGACAAAAGGCTCAGGCCGCGCCGAGCCGCGCCACCGCCCAGCGCGCCGCGTCGCGCACCGCCGGATCGGCATCCTCGCAGAGCGTCCGCGCCACGGCGGCGAGCCGCGCCGAGCCGGAATTCCCGATCGCGTAGAGCACGTTCCGCACGAAGCGGTCGCGCCCGATCCGCTTGATCGGCGATCCCGAGAACCGCGCGCGGAACCCCGCGTCGTCGAGCCGGGCGAGCTCCGCGAGATCCGGCGCCAGGAGGTCCTCGCGTGCGTGGTACTTCGCCTCGCGCGCCTCGGCGGCGAACTTGTTCCACGGGCAGACCGCGAGGCAGTCGTCGCAGCCGTAGATTCGGTTGCCGAGCGCCGGGCGCAGCGCCTCGTCGACCGGCCCGCGATGCTCGATGGTCAGGTACGAGATGCAGCGCCGCGCATCGAGCCGGTAGGGCTCCGGGAAGGCGTCGGTCGGACAGATGTCGAGACAGGCCCGGCACGACCCGCAATGGTCGGTCTCGGCCGCGTCCGCCGGCAGGTCCAGCGTGGTGAACACCGAGCCCAGGAAGAACCACGATCCCATCTGCCGGCTCACGAGGTTCGTGTGCTTGCCCTGCCAGCCGAGCCCCGCCGCCTGCCCGAGCGGCTTCTCCGGCACCGGCGCGGTGTCGACGAAGACCTTGACCGCGCCGCCGCCCTCCGCGACGAGCCACCGCGCGAGGCGCTTCAGCTTCTTCTTCAGCACGTCGTGGTAGTCGCGGTGCTGCGCGTAGACCGACACCGCTCCGGCCTCGCGCCGCGCCAGCACCGCGCGCGGATCGTGCCCGGGCGTGTAGCTCTCGCCCAGCATCAGCACCGACCGCGCCTCGGGCCACAGGACCTGCGGCGCCTCGCGCCACGCCACCCGATCGGCGAGCCAGTCCATCTGCCCGTGATACCCCGCGGCGAGAAAGGCGCGCAGCCGCTCCGGCACCTCCGGCACGTCCCAGGGCCGGCAGATGCGCGCGCGCGCGAACCCCTCCGCCTCCGCCTGCGCGACGAGCCGCTCCTTCAGCCGCGCCGCCTCATCCCCTGCGTCCATCGTCCCTGCCGGGGCACGTCCCCCCGGCCCTTCTTCTTGGTGCAAATATCCCGGGAGCGCGAGGGCAGCGCCCTCGCACGGGGGTGCGGGGGCGGCGCCCCCGCGCGGGGATGCGCGCGCCGCAGGCGCGCACCGCGCGCGCCGGATCAGAAATCGAGGTCGGCATAATGCGCGGGCGGCGGGAAGCCCGGCACCTGGTCGGCCAGGATCGACCGGAAGGCCGGGCGCGACTTGATCTTGGCATACCAGTCCTTGACCGCCTCCTGGCGGTTCCAGTCCACGTCCGAGATGTAGTCGAGCGCCGAGAGATGCGCGGCCGCCGCGAAATCCGCGAGCGTCATGGCGTCGCCGGCCAGCCACCGGCGGTGGTCGAGCAACCACGCCATGTAGTCGAGGTGGTACTTGATGGCCCGCGCGCCCGACTTCACGTTCACCGAATCCGGGTATCCGGTCTTCATGATCTTCTTGTTCACCCGCTCGTAGAGCAGCTTCGAGGTGACCTCGGCGTGGAACTTGTCGTCGAACCAGCCGACGATGCGGCGCACCTCGTAGCGCGCCTCGGGGCTCCGCGGCATCAGCGTGGGCTCGGGCACCGTCTCCTCGAGATATTCGCAGATCGCCGCGGATTCCGACAGGATGCGCCCGTCGATCTTCAGCACCGGCACCTTGGCCGCGGGGTTGCGCCGCAGGAAATCGGGGTCCTTCTCCCAGTAGCGCTCCTCGATCAGTTCGACCTCGATCTTCTTCTCGGCGAGGCTCAGGCGAACCTTGCGGCAGAAGGGCGACAGCGGCACGTGGTAGAGCTTGGCCATGGAACAAGGGACCGGAGCGGTTGGGGAAAGGGCTGACACGTTCCTACAGGGCAAGGCACGGAGAGTTCAACCGCGCCGAGAGCGCGGCCGCCCTCAGCCCTCGAAGCAGGCGGCGCGGCCGTCCCGCGCGATGGTGGCCGCGCCGTCGCGGATCTGCGCGGCCCGCCGCTCGACGAAGCCCGAGGGCCGCGAGGCCGATCGCCCCTTGGGATCGGGCAGGATCGCGGCGAGCCGGGCGGCCTGCAGCGCGCTCAGGTCCGCGGCCGCGACGCCGAAATAGTGCCGCGCCGCCGCCTCGACCCCGAACACGCCGGCATCGAACTCCGCCACGTTGAGATAGACCTCGAGGATGCGCCGCTTGGGCCAGACCGCCTCGATCGCGGGCGTCAGCAGCGCCTCGAGCGCCTTCCGCGCCCAGTTCCGCCCGTGCCAGAGATAGACGTTCTTCACCACCTGCTGGCTGATGGTCGAGGCGCCCCGCCGCCCGCCATCCTCGATGGCGTCGCGGATCGCGTCCATGTCGAAGCCCCAGTGCCGGCAGAAATTCGCGTCCTCCGCCGCGACCGCCGCGCGCAGCATCACCGGGGCCATGGCGTCGGCCGGCACCCAGTCGCGCTCGATCCCGCCGAGCCGGCGGCTTTCCTGCAGCATGTAGAGCGTCACCGGCGGGTCCACCACGCGGTAGAGCCCGACCGCCAGCGCCGCCAGCAGCACCGCCGCGAGGACGAGCCGCCAGAAGGTCCGCACGAGCCAGGCCAGCGGGCGCGGCCGCGCCCGTGCGCTCCCCTCGCCCTTCGCCGCCGCCCTGGCGGAGGTCGCCTTCCTGCGCGTTCCGGCCATCCTGTCTCGCTATCCGCCTTCCGCTCCGCATCCCGCCGGATGCGGCGCCCACCCTACACGGTCGGGCCGCCCGGTGCGACCGGGCGGCCCGTGCCGCGTCGAAAAGCCGGGGAACGTCTCGGGACGGCCACAGCCGGCCGCCCCGTCCCGCGGGGGGCCCCTACTCGGCCGGCACCGCGCGGTCGCCCTCGATGCCCAGGGGATGCGCGATCTTGTCGAGCATCTCCTTCGGGCAGACCTGCCGGAAGCGGCCGCGCTCCTCCTCCCAGTGCTGCAGGATGTCCTGCGCGCGCCGGCTGCCGGTCTCGGCCACGTGCCGTTCGATCAGGCCCTTCAGCTCGGCCTCCCATTCCGGCGTCGTCACCGGGCAGGTCACGAGCGATTCGGGGTTGATGAGACCCTCGGCCATGCCCTCGGGATCGTAGAGGTAGGCCATGCCGCCGGTCATGCCCGCGCCGAAGTTCGGACCGATCGGCCCGAGGATCACCGCGACGCCGCCGGTCATGTACTCGCAGCCGTTCGACCCGCAGCCCTCGACCACGACCTGCGCGCCCGAGTTCCGGACCGCGAAGCGCTCGCCCGCCCGGCCGGCGGCGAAGAGGTAGCCCGCGGTCGCGCCGTAAAGCACGGTGTTGCCGATGATCGTGTTCTCGGCCGCCACGAGCGGCGACTGCATGGGCGGGCGCACCACGACGATGCCGCCGGACAGGCCCTTGCCGACATAGTCGTTGGCGTCGCCCGACACCTCGATCTTGAGCCCCGGCGCCGCGAAGGCCCCGAGCGACTGGCCGGCCGATCCCGACAGCTTCACCGTCAGGTGGTTGGGCTGCAGCGTGTTGCGCATGCCGAACTTGCGCACGATGTGGCTCGAGGTGCGCGTGCCCACGGTGCGGTGGGTGTTCTGCACCGCGTAGGAGAGCTGCATCTTCTCGCCCTCCTCGAGGAAGCGCGCGGCGTCCTTCACGATCTCGGCGTCGAGCGTGTCGTCCACCTCGTTGCGCGGGCCGGTGCGGTCGTAGACCGTGTCGTCCGACCCGTCCACGCGGATCAGCAGCGGGTTCAGGTCGAGATCGTCGAGATGGTCCGCCCCGCGGCTCACCTGGCTCAGCAGGTCCGCACGGCCGATCACCTCGTCGAGGCTCCGCGCACCGATCGAGGCGAGGATCTCCCGCACCTCCTGCGCGTAGAAGGTGATGAGGTTCACCACCTTGTCGGCGTTGCCGGTGAACTTCTCCCGCAGCGCGTCGTCCTGCGTGCAGACGCCCACCGGGCAGGTGTTCGACTGGCACTGCCGCACCATGATGCAGCCCATGGCGATGAGCGCCGCGGTCCCGATGCCGTATTCCTCGGCCCCGAGCATCGCCGCCATGACGATGTCGCGCCCGGTCCGCAGGCCGCCATCCGTGCGCAGCGTCACGCGCGAGCGCAGGTTGTTCAGAGACAGCACCTGGTGCGCCTCGGTCAGGCCCATCTCCCACGGCAGGCCCGCGTACTTGATCGAGGTCGCGGGGCTCGCGCCCGTGCCGCCGTTGTGCCCCGAGATCAGGATCACGTCGGCCTTGGCCTTGGCGACGCCCGCCGCGATCGTGCCGACGCCCGACTGCGCCACCAGCTTGACCGTCACCTTGGCGCGCGGGTTGATCTGCTTCAGGTCGTAGATCAGCTGCGCGAGGTCCTCGATCGAGTAGATGTCGTGGTGCGGCGGCGGCGAGATCAGCGTCACGCCGGGCGTCGAGTGGCGCAGCTTGGCGATCAGCTTCGTGACCTTCATGCCGGGCAGCTGGCCGCCCTCGCCGGGCTTGGCGCCCTGCGCGATCTTGATCTCGAGCTCCTCGCAATGCAGCAGGTATTCCGCCGTCACGCCGAACCGGCCCGACGCCACCTGCTTGATCTTCGCGCTCGCGTTGTCGCCGTTCGGCTCGGGGGTGAAGTCCTTCGGATCCTCCCCGCCCTCGCCCGAATCGGACTTCGCGCCGATGCGGTTCATGGCGATGGACAGCGTCCGGTGCGCCTCGGGCGACAGCGCGCCCAGCGACATGCCCGGGGTCACGAACCGCTTGCGGATCGAGGTGATGCTCTCCACCTCCTCGAGCGGCACGGCCTCGCGCAGCGGCTTGATCGCGAGGAGGTCGCGCAGGTGGATCGGCGGGTTGGCCTGCATCGCCTTCGAGTAGCTCTTCCACATCTCGTAGGACGACCGGCCCACCGCCGCCTGCAGCAGGTGCATGTTCTGCGCGCCCCAGGCGTGGCTCTCGCCCGACTTGCGCGCCTTGTAGAATCCGCCGATCGGCAGCACGTCCTGCCCGCCGCGGAAGCCCAGAGCGTGGATCTCCTCGGCCTTCTTCTGGATGCCGGACACGCCGATCCCCGAGATGCGGCTGACGAGGCCCGGGAAGAACTCCGCGCACATGGCGCGGCTCAGGCCCACCGCCTCGAAGTTCAGCCCGCCGCGATAGGACGAGATGACCGAGATGCCCATCTTCGACATGATCTTCAGCAGGCCGAAATCGACCGCCTCGCGGTAGCGCGCCATGGCCTCGGTCAGCGATCCCTCGATCAGGCCGCGGCGGATGCGGTCGGCGATCGAATCCTCGGCGAGGTAGGGGTTCACCACGGTGGCCCCGGCGCCGATCAGTACCGCGAAGTAATGCGGGTCGATGCATTCCGCCGACCGCACGTTGAGCGAGCAGAAGGTCCGCAGCCCCTTGCGCGTCAGGTGCGAATGCACCGCGCTCGTGGCAAGGATCATCGGCATCGCCACCTTGTCCGCGTCCTGGTGGTGGTCGGTCAGCACGATGTGCCCCGCGCCCGAACGCACCGCGTCCTCGGCCTCGGACCGGATCCGCTCGAGCCCGCGGCGCAGCGTGTCGCGCCCCTGCCCGGCGGCGAAGGTGCAGTCGATCTCGACCATGTCCGCGTTGAAGCTGCGGATCACCTCGTCGAACTGCCGGTTGCCCACGAACGGGCTGTCGAGCACCAGGATCTCGGTCTGCGCCGAGCTCTCGTCGAGCACGTTCTTGAGGTTCCCGAACCGCGTCTTGAGGCTCATCACTCGGAATTCGCGCAGGCTGTCGATCGGCGGGTTCGTCACCTGGCTGAAGTTCTGGCGGAAGAAGTGCGACAGCGGCCGGTAGCGCTTGGACAGGACCGCCGACGGCGTGTCGTCGCCCATGGACGCGACCGTCTCCTTGCCGTCCTCGGCCATCGGCGCGAGGATCTGCTCCAGTTCCTCGACGGTGTAGCCCGCCGCCACCTGCCGGCGGCGCAGCTCGCCGCCCTCGAACATCGCGGCCTCGGTCACGCGCGCCAGCGCGTCGTCAAGCTCGGTGATCTTGCCGACCCATTCCCCGAAGGGCTGCGCCGCGGCCAGTTTGTCCTTGATCTCGACGTCGTGGTAGAGCCGCCCCTCGCGCATGTCGACGGCGATCATCTGCCCGGGACCAAGCGCGCCCTTCTCGCGCACCGTGCCCTCGTCGACCGGCACCATGCCCGCCTCGGAGCCCGCGATCAGCAGCCCGTCGCCCGTCACCACGTAGCGCATCGGGCGCAGGCCGTTGCGGTCGAGCCCGCCGCACACCCAGCGCCCGTCGGTCATGGCCAGCGCCGCCGGGCCGTCCCACGGCTCCATCACCGCGTTGCAGTAGGAATACATGTCGCGCCATGCCTGCGGCAGCTCGTCCGCCTGCTTGGACCAGCTCTCGGGCACCAGCATGGTCTTGGCCATGGGCGCGTTGCGGCCCGCGCGCACCAGCACCTCGAACACCGCGTCGAGCGCGGCCGAATCCGACGCCCCGCTCGCGATGATCGGCTTGATGTCCGCCGCCCAGTCGCCGAACGTGTTCGACGCCATGCGGATCTCGTGGCTCTTCATCCAGTTGACGTTGCCCTTCAGCGTGTTGATCTCGCCGTTGTGGGCAAGCATCCGGAAGGGCTGCGCCAGCCACCATTGCGGAAAGGTGTTGGTGGAATAGCGCTGGTGGTAGATCGCGAAGGCGCTCTCGAACCGCGGATCCTTGAGGTCGGGATAGAACTCGGCCACGTCCTGCGCCAGCATCATCCCCTTGTAGATGATCGACCGGCAGGACAGCGACGCGATGTAGAGCTGCGCGATGCCGGCGGCCAGCGCCGCCTTCTCGATCCGCCGCCGGATGACGTAGAGCTCGCGCTCGAAGGTCTCCTCGTCCACGCCCTTCTGGTTCGAGATCAGGATCTGCTCGATCTCGGGACGCGTCGCGTTGGCCTTCTCGCCCAGGCAGTCGACGTTCACCGGCACGTGGCGCCAGCCGTAGATGTAGTAGCCCATGCGCAGGACCTCGGTCTCCACGATGGTCCGGCAGGTCTCCTGCGCGCCGAAATCCGTGCGCGGCAGGAACACCTGCCCCACGGCGATCAGCTTGTCCTTGTGCGGTGCGTGGCCGGTGCGGTCGATCTGGTCGTAGAAGAACGCGGGCGGGATCTGCACGTGGATGCCGGCGCCGTCGCCGGTCTTGCCGTCGGCGTCGACCGCGCCCCGGTGCCAGATGGCCTTGAGCGCGGTGATCCCCGCGTCGACCACCTTGCGCGAGGGCTTGCCGTCGAGCGACACCACGAGGCCCACCCCGCAGGAGGCGTGTTCCTCCGCCTCGGCATAGAGGCCGTTCTCCTCAAGCCAGCGGCGTTTCGCGGTCTCGGCCCGGACCCAGGTCTCGTCGTAGGTGGTCATGGTCAGGCTCCTTCCACATGCGGCCCGTACAGGGCGTGGGTTTCGGCTTCGCTCAGCCGCTGGTGGTCCCCGGAGAGGGTCCAGCAGTCCGGCTTGCGGTCCGTGAATATCTCGCGCTCGAGCACCAGCCCGTTCGCGTCGTCGAGCAGCCCCACGGGCAGCTCGTAGTCCCCGGCGCCGTCGACGCCCCGGTCGTAGCGGTACCAGAGCGGCGCGCCGCACCCGGCGCAGTTCGAGCGGCTCGCCCAGTCGGACGTGCGCCGCGTGCGCACCGCGTCGCCGCCCTCGATGCGCAGGGCGTGTTCGGGAACCGTCACGGCGAACAGGGCCGATCCGGTCCACTTCTGGCACTGCGAGCAGTGGCAGACGCCGAAACTGCCGAGCTCGGCCGCGGCGAAGCGCACCGCACCGCAGAGGCAGGATCCCGTCCGCGTCATGCCGCGCCCTCCGGTTCCGCCAGCCCGACCCCGGCATAGAGCGCGCGGACCCGGTCCACCTCGCCCGCCAGCATCGCCGCGACGACCTCGCGGATCACCCCGCGCTCCTTGAGGAACGACGCGGTGTTGTGGCCGCAGCCCCGCAGCAGGAACCGGTGCACATGCGCCGCCTCGGGCAAGAGCGCCATGTGCCGCCGGTCGAGCGCGTCCTGCGCCCCCATGGTCACGAAGACCGTGCCGCGCGCCGCCGCGACCGGCCCCGCCACCGAGGCCGGCAGGTCGGGACCGAAGCCCGCGCGGAACTCGGGCCAGCGCGGCTCGGCCACCACGGTCGCATCCATGCTGACCTGCGGCGCGAAGGCCGCGACCACCGACAGCGGCAGCCGGTCGGAAAGGAGGAGCGCGCCGTAGCCGCCCATGGAATTGCCGATCGCCGCCATGTCGGCGATGCCGTGCTCGGCGGCATAGTGCGTCACGATGTCGACGATCCGCTCCTGCAGCCCCGCGCGGGTGAACCAGGTGCGGGCCAGGTCGCTCACGAACAGCACGTGGTTGCGCCCCGCCCCCGCCGCCGATCCGATGAACTCGTCCGCCGGGATCTGGCCCATGCCGTGCTGCACGCCGGTGAAGGACAGCACGAGCCGGGCATTGGTGCCGGGCAGCGCCCGCACCATGAGGTCGGCATCGGCGACCAGCGTCCGCACCTCCCCTGCCTGCCCTGACATGGCCATCGCGTCCATGCGTGCCGTCGCTCCCTGCATCTCCCGCCGTGCCGGCGGATGCGTCACCCGTGCTGACCTGCCCCGCCGCAACCCCTCGCGGCGGAGCCAGACGCGTGCCATACGGATGCCATCCGCATGCCGGCCCGCCTGCCTGCGCTCATTCCGCCGCCACCGCGCCGGCCGCGTTCAGCTGCGCCAGCACCGCACCGGCGCAGTCGCGCCCGTCCCGGATCGCCCAGACGACGAGGCTCGCGCCCCGCACGATGTCGCCCACCGCGTAGACGCCCGGCAGCGCCGTGGCGCCGGTGGTGAACTCGGCCTTGACCGTGCCCCAGCGCGTGACCTCGAGCCCCTCGACACCCCAGAGCTTCGGCAGCTCCTCGGGCTCGAAGCCCAGTGCCTTGATGACCAGGTCGGCAGGCTCCTCGTAATCCGAGCCGTCGATGATCTCGGGGCTGCGGCGTCCGGTGGCGTCGGGCTGGCCGAGGCGCATCTTGTGCACCACGACGCCCGTCACCGGATCGCCGAGGAAGCCCTTGGGCGCGGTCAGCCACTCGAACGTCACGCCCTCCTCCTCGGCATTGGCGACCTCGCGCTGGCTGCCCGGCATGTTCTCGCGGTCCCGGCGGTAGAGGCACTTCACGCTCGCCGCGCCCTGCCGGATCGCGGTGCGCACGCAGTCCATGGCGGTGTCGCCGCCGCCGATGACCACCACGCGCTTGCCCTCGGCGTTCAGCTCCCCGCTCTCGAACTCGGGGACGCTGTCGCCGAAGTTCACCGCCCGGTTCGACGCCGTCAGGTAGTCGATCGCGCGCACGATCCCCGCCGCGCCCGAGCCCGGGCCGGCCAGGTCGCGGCTCTTGTAGACGCCGGTGGCGATGATGATCGCGTCGTGCTCCTCCTGCAGCTGGGCAAAGGTCACGTCGCGGCCGATGTCGCAGTTCAGCCGGAAGGTCACGCCGCCCGCCTCGAGCTGCTCGTTGCGGCGCATGACCACCGGCTTCTCCAGCTTGAAGCCCGGGATGCCGTAGGTCAGAAGCCCGCCGGCACGGTCGTGCCGGTCGTAGACCGTCACCTGCACGCCCGCGCGGCGCAGCACGTCCGCGGCCGCCAGCCCGCCCGGCCCCGCGCCGATGATGCCGACGCTCTCGGGGCGCTCCCGGTGCGGCGCGATGGGCTGCACCCAGCCCTCGTCCCAGGCGGTGTCGGTGATGTACTTCTCGACCGCGCCGATCGTCACCGTGCCGTGGCCCGACTGCTCGATCACGCAGTTGCCCTCGCACAGGCGGTCCTGCGGGCAGATGCGGCCGCAGATCTCCGGGAAGGTGTTGGTCGCCTGGCTGACCTCGTAGGCCTCCTGCAGGCGTCCTTCCGCGGTCAGCTTCAGCCAGTCGGGGATGTTGTTGTGAAGCGGACAATGCGACTGGCAGTAGGGCACGCCGCACTGGCTGCACCGCCCGGCCTGCTCCTCCGCCTTGCGCGACGCGAACTCCGCGTAAATCTCGCCGAAATCCCGGGCGCGCAGGGTCGCATCCCGTTTTTCGGGCATGTCGCGTCCGACCTTCACGAATTTGAGCATGGGTTGCTTCGCCATACGGCCGTTCTCCGCTACCGTCCCGTTTCGCAGCGACGCTCTTACCCAAGGTCGCGCGGCAATAAAAGTCATACGTACTGACCTATTGTCACGTTTTCCACCTTTCCGGAGCAAAAATTTACATCACCCGGCGCATTTTTAAGTATCGATCCGGACCTATTTTCGTCCTTTTGTTTTGATTGCAGGAACTTATACAGGGTCTCGCACAGCAGCCCGGATCCTCCCCATGCCGCTCCTCCAGCTCGTCCTGCTCGCCCTCATCCAGGGCATCACGGAATTCCTGCCGATCTCCTCGTCCGGCCACCTGATTCTCCTGCCGGGCCTCACCGGCATGCAGGACCAGGGCCAGGCCATCGACGTGGCGGTTCACGTGGGCACGCTCGCGGCCGTGGTGCTCTACTTCCGCGCCGACGTGGCGGTGGCGGCGGCGGGCACGCTCAGGCTCCTGCGCGGCCGGGTCGACACGCCGGGCGCGTTCCTCGCGCTCTGCCTCGCCGTGGCCACGGTGCCCGTCGTCCTCGCGGGCCTCGTGCTCAACGTCACCGGCCTCGACGCGGCGCTGCGCTCGGTCGCGGTCATCGGCTGGGCCATGCTGGTCTTCGGCATCGTGCTCTGGTGGTTCGACACCCGCAGCCCGCAGGTGCGCGGCGCCGGCGAATGGACGCTGCGCCACGCCCTCGTCATGGGCCTCTGGCAGGCGGTCGCCCTTGTTCCCGGCACCTCGCGCTCGGGCATCACCATCACCGGCGCGCGCGCGCTCGGCTACGACCGCCACGGCGCGGCGAAGCTCTCGATGCTCATGTCGATCCCGACCATCCTCGCCTCGGGCGTGCTGCTCGGGCTCGAGGTCGCCGCCGACGCGGACGCCGCCGCCGCGCGCGACGGCGCCATCGCGGCCGCCCTCGCCTTCGTCTCCGCGCTGGCCGCGCTCGCGGTGATGATGCGCCTCCTGCGCTCGGTCAGCTTCACGCCCTACGTGATCTACCGCGTGGTCCTCGGGGTCGTGCTGCTCGCCTGGGCCTATTCCTGACCGGCCTCGTGCGCGGCGCGGCTGTCCGCCGGCGCCTCGGCGCGGTCGAACATGCCGTAGTCGCGCAGCACGTGGCAGACCTTGAGCCGGTAGTCCGAGAACACCCCGCCGCGCCCCTGCGCCTGGGCCCCGCGATGCGCCGCGAGCGTCCGCCAGCGCGCGACCGCCGCCTCGTCCTCGAAGAAGCTGATGGACAGGAGCTTGCCCGGGTTGGTCAGGCTCTCGAACCGTTCGACCGACAGGAAGCCCTCGACCTCCTCGACCATGGGCCGCATCTCGGCCGCGATGTCGAGGTAGTGCTGCCGCCGTCCCTCCGCCGGGATGACCTCGAAGATGATGGCGATCATGTCTCGTCCTCCCCGCGAACGCCCCTCCGGGCGGCCCGCCACACATACCGCCCCGCGGCGCCCGCGTCGATCCGGCCCGGCCCCCGTCCCGGCACTGCCCCGTCCCCTCTTCTTCTTGGCGGAAATATCCCGGGAGCGCGAGGGCAGCGCCCTCGCATCCCCGCGCGGGGCCGGGCGCCGCGCCCGGCAGGCCGCGTCACGCCGCCCCCGGCGTCAGGAGGTGCCGCAGCAGCGCGACCGGGTGCCGGCGCAGCGTGAGCCGCAGGGCGACGTAGTCCTCGACGATCTCCTCGCCCTCGGTCATGGCGGGCAGCGCCGCCGCGGGCTCCACGATGCCCTCGCCGTCCATGTCGCCGGCGAAGAGCGGCAGCGGGCGGTCGGCGGCGAGCGCCTTCGCCTCCCACAGCGCCTCCCGGCGCGTCAGGCCCAGCCCGGCGAAGACGTCCGCCTCCGCGAGCCGCGCCAGCACCGGCGCGCCGAGCCCGGCGCGGCGCCAGACGTCGCGCACGCTGCGGTAGCCGTTGCCGCGCGCCGCCGCGATCCAGCGCGCGTCCTCCTCGCGCAGGCCCTTGATCTGGCGGAAGCCCAGCCGCAGCGCGAGCCCGCCGCGCCCGTCGGGCTCCATCGTGTTGTCCCAGTAGCTCGCGTGGATGCAGATCGGCCGCACCTCGACCCCGTGCTCGCGCGCGTCGCGCACGATCTGCGCCGGCGCGTAGAACCCCATGGGCTGCGCGTTCAGGAGCGCGCAGGCGAAGATGCCGGGATGGTGGCACTTGATCCAGGCGCTCGCGTAGACCAGCAGCGCGAAGGACGCCGCGTGGCTCTCGGGAAAACCGTAGGAGCCGAAGCCCTCGATCTGGCTGAAGCAGCGCTCGGCGAACTCCGCCTCGTAGCCGTTCGCGCGCATGCCGCGCAGGAACCGGCTGCGGAACTCGCTGACATTGCCGTGCTTCTTGAAGGTGGCGAGCGAGCGGCGCAGCCGGTCGGCCTCGGTGGGGGTGAAGCCCGCACCGATGATGGCGATCTGCATCGCCTGCTCCTGGAAGAGCGGCACGCCCAGCGTCTTGCCCAGCACCTGCCCCAGCGCGTCCGAGGGAAAGCTGACCTGCTCCTCGCCGTTGCGGCGGCGGATGTAGGGATGGACCATGTCGCCCTGGATCGGCCCCGGGCGGATGATCGCCACCTCGATCACGAGGTCGTAGAAGTTCCGCGGCCGCATCCTCGGCAGGAAGTTCATCTGCGCCCGGCTCTCGACCTGGAACACCCCCACCGAATCGGCGCGGCACAGCATGTCGTAGACCTGCGGGTCCTCGGGCGGCAGGGTGGTCAGGTCGAAGCGGTCGCCGCGGTGCTGGTCGAGCAGGTCGAAGGCCTTGCGGAGGCAGGTCAGCATGCCGAGCGACAGCACGTCCACCTTGAGGATGCCCAGCGCCTCGATGTCGTCCTTGTCCCAGCAGATGACGGTGCGGTCCTCCATGCTGGCATTCTCCACCGGCACCAGTTCGTCGAGCCGCCCCTCGGTGACGACGAAGCCGCCCACGTGCTGCGACAGGTGGCGCGGGAAGCCGATGATCTCGAAGATCAGCTCCATGGTCAGGCGCAATCTGCGGTCGGCGGGGTCGAGACCGATCTCGCGCATGCGGTGCTCCTCGAGCCCGTTGGTCGAGAAGAAGCCCCAGAGCTGCGAACTGAGCGCGCCGATCGTGTCCTGGCTCAGGCCCATCGCCGCGCCGACCTCGCGCACCGCGCGCTTGCCGCGGTAGTGGATCACCGTGGCGCACAGGCCTGCGCGGTGGCGCCCGTAGCGGTCGTAGATGTGCTGGATCACCTCCTCGCGGCGCTCGTGCTCGAAATCCACGTCGATGTCGGGCGGCTCGTCGCGCGCCTCGGACACGAAGCGCTCGAACACCATGGTGCCGATCTCGGGGCTGACCGAGGTCACGCCGAGGCAGTAGCACACGACCGAGTTGGCGGCGCTGCCGCGCCCCTGGCAGAGGATCCCGCGCGCGCGGGCAAAGGCCACGATGTCGCGCACGGTCAGGAAATAGGGCTCGTAGGACAGCTTGCCGATCAGCTCGAGCTCGTGGTCGAGCATCCGGCGCACCTTGTCCGGCGCGCCCGCGGGATAGCGCCAGGCGAGCCCCTCGCGGGCGAGCCGCGCCAGCCGGCCGCGCGGCGTCTCGCCGTCGGCGATCTCCGAGGGGTACTCGTAGCGCAGCGTCCCGAGGTCGAAGCCGCAGCGCGCCGCGAGTGCCTCGGCCCGGTCGAGCGCGCCCGCATGCCGGCCGAGCAGGCGGCGCATCTCGGCGGGGCTGCGCAGGCGCTGCTCGCCGTTGGCGAGCGCCGCGCGGCCGAGCGCGTCCACCCGGCAGCCGAGCCGGATCGCCGTCAGCACGTCCGCGAGCCGCCGCCGCCGCCCGTGATGCATGATCGGCCGCGCGGTCGCCACGGTGGGCAGGTCGAGCTCCGCCGCCCGCGCCGCCAGCCGGTCGAGCCGCACGGTGTCCGACCCGTCGTAGAGCGGCGCGAGCGCGAGGTGCACCTGCCCCGGAAAGCGCCGGGCGAGGCGCCGCGCCTGCGCCCGCCAGGCCGCCTCGTCGAGCGGCGCGCGGCCGGCGCCGCCCTCGGGGCCGTGCAGGACCAGTTCGAGCCCCTCGGCCCCCTCCAGAAGGTCGCCGAGCCGCAGGTCGCACGCCCCCTTCGCCGCCCGGCGCCGCCCGAGCGTGATGAGCCGGCAGAGCCGCGCCCAGCCCGCCCGGGTGGCGGCGAGCGCGGTGATCTCGGCGCCCTCGGCGAAGACGAGCCGCGCCGCCGGGATGAGCCGCGGAACGTTGCGCACGGGCAGCCCGGGCGGCGCCCCGAGCCCCGGCGGCGCCGGGGGGCCGACGGGGCCGTCCCGCGCCTCGATCTCGTCGCGCTCGGCGATCTGGCGGGCGATCTCGCGGATGCGGGCATGGGCGCGCACGATTCCCGCAACCGAGTTCTCGTCTGCGATCGCGATGGCCCCGATCCCGAGGAGCGCCGCACGTTCCACGTACTCCTCGGGATGCGAAGCCCCGGTGAGGAAGGTGAAGTTCGAGGTGATGCTCAGTTCGACGGTCATGGGTCGACGGGCTCGGGCGGGATGGATGGCGGACGGGACGAGTCGCAGTGTGTTCCATTTTTGTTCCGGTTTTGAGTCCCCCCGCGCGTCCTGCGACCCGCCGTCACGCGGCCGGCGCGCATTCCCCCCGCCCCGACCCTGCGCTAGAGAGGCCGCGATGCCCGCAGGGCCCCGCACGGAGAGGCGCATGCACCACCACGACGACGACGGCAGGACATCCCGGCGCGGGGTGGTCTACGTGGCCTGGGGCCGCGAGCACGTGGCGGTGGCCCGACGCTCCGCCGACAGCGTGAAGCGCCACAACCCCGACCTCTCCACCGCGCTCTGGTGCCGGGCGGGCGACGACACCTCGGGCTTCGACATGGCGTTCACGATCCCCGAGGGGCTGCGGCGCCCCAAGGTGAACCTGCTCGGCCAGACGCCCTTCGACGAGACGCTGTTCCTCGACAACGACACGCTGGTGCGCTCGGCGCTCGGCAGCCTCTTCCGCCTGCTCGAGGGCTACGACATGGCCGGGGCGCAGGTGCAGCTGTGGCACCGCGAGCGGCACCAGAAGCCGATCCAGCTCGACCTGCCTGACGCGTTTCCCGAGATCAACACCGGCGTCCTGCTTTAC
Source organism: Roseivivax isoporae LMG 25204 (assembly GCF_000521865.1). Classification (GTDB taxonomy): domain Bacteria; phylum Pseudomonadota; class Alphaproteobacteria; order Rhodobacterales; family Rhodobacteraceae; genus Roseivivax; species Roseivivax isoporae. The sequence continues at coordinate 78,488 of NZ_JAME01000003.1, read as the reverse complement.
CGGCGCAGCCCCCCGGTGCTCGACCTCCTGAACCGCTGGGCGCTGCTCTACGCCGAAGGGCCCTACGGGATCGACCAGCCGAGCTTCCGCGAGGTGCTGTGGGACTCGCCCGACCTGCGCTTCCACGTACTGCCCCCGCAATACAACAAGCGCCTCTTCGAGGCGTCCGAGCTGATCTGGTCGGAACAGCCGCGGACGCGGATCCTGCACCTCGAGCTCCTGCGCCCGCAGCGCAACCCGGTCCTGCGCTGGCTGTCGAACCGGGTGCGCTGAGCGCGGCCGCACGCAGCGGCATGGCTTGCCAGCGCCGGGCCCCCGTGACACGCTTTCCGCAGCAGGAGAGTCCCCCATGCATCACAGTCCCGCCCACGGCCTTTCGCAGGAAGTGTCCCCGCGCAATCCCGGCACGGCGCTCGATCTCGACTGGGTGGCGCGGACACGCGTGAACCGCTCGGCCGCGGAACGGCGCGCCGCGACCCTGCCCGGCCGGCGCTCGGTCAAGAAGTCCCACCAGGCGGCATGGCTCGCCCGCGCGGTGTCCTGCATCGACCTCACGACGCTCTCGGGCGACGACACGCCCGGCCGTGTCGCGCGGCTCTGCGCGAAGGCGCGGACACCGATGCGCGCGGACCTCCTCGAGACGCTGGGACTGCCCGACCTGACGGTGGGCGCGGTCTGCGTCTACCACGACATGATCGCCCCCGCCGTCGACGCGCTCGCCGGCAGCGGCATCCCGGTGGCCGCGGTCTCGACCGGATTTCCCGCGGGCCTGTCGCCGTTCCGTCTGCGGGTCGCCGAGATCGGCGAGAGCGTCGCGGCCGGCGCGGCCGAGATCGACATCGTGATCTCTCGCCGGCACGTGCTGACCGGCGACTGGCAGGCGCTCTACGACGAGATGCGCGCGTTCCGCGAGGCCTGCCGCGAGGCGCACGTGAAGGCGATCCTCGCCACCGGCGAGCTCGGCACGCTCACGAACGTGGCGCGCGCGAGCCTCGTCTGCATGATGGCCGGCGCCGACTTCATCAAGACCTCGACCGGCAAGGAGGCGGTGAACGCCACCCTGCCCGTGAGCCTCGTGATGATGCGCGCGATCCGCGACTACCACGCCGCCACCGGGGTCCGCGTCGGCTACAAGCCCGCGGGCGGCATCTCCAAGGCCAAGGACGCGCTGACCTACCTCGCGCTCGTGAAGGAGGAGCTGGGCGACCGCTGGCTGCGCCCCGACCTCTTCCGCTTCGGAGCCTCGTCGCTGCTTGGAGACATCGAGCGGCAGGTGGAGCATTTCGCGACCGGCGCATACTCGGCCTCGTGGCGCCACGCCTCGAGCTGAGGCGCGCGCCAGGGCCGCACTGAATCGAAGAGAACAAGCCTGAGGAAAGCGACATGACGGTGCGCGAGATCTTCGAGACCATGGACTACGGCACCGCCCCCGAGGCCTCGACCGAGGCGCTGGACTGGATCGCACGCGAGGGCGGCGCGTTCGGGCATTTCATCGGCGGCGCCTTCACCGGGCCCGGCGCGACCTTCGCGACGGAGAACCCCGCGACCGGCGCGGAGCTTGCGCAGGTCACGCAGGCCGCGCAGGACGACGTGACCGCGGCGGTCGCGGCCGCGCGCAAGGCGCAGCCCGGCTGGGAACGCCTCGGTGGCAAGGGCCGGGCACGGGTGCTCTACGCGCTCGCCCGCGCCCTGCAGAAACATTCCCGCCTTTTCGCCGTGCTCGAGACGCTCGACACCGGCAAGCCCATCCGCGAAAGCCGCGACATCGACATCCCGCTCGCGGCGCGGCACTTCTACTACCACGCAGGCCTCGCGCAGATCCTCGACGCAGAGCGGCCGGGCGCGCGGGCGATGGGCGTCTGCGGCCAGATCGTGCCGTGGAACTTCCCGCTCCTGATGCTCGCCTGGAAGGTCGCGCCGGCACTCGCCGCCGGCAACAGCGTGGTGCTGAAGCCCGCCGAGTGGACCCCGCTCACCGCGCTCCTCTTCGCCCGCATCTGCGGCGAGGCGGGCGTGCCGAAAGGCGTCGTGAACATCGTGACCGGCGACGGCGCGGTGGGCGAGATGCTGGTCGCGGCGGAAGTGGACAAGATCGCCTTTACCGGGTCGACCGCCGTCGGGCGACGCATCCGCGAGGCGACGGCCGGTCGCGGCATCGCGCTGACGCTCGAGCTCGGCGGCAAGTCGCCCTACATCGTCTTCGAGGACGCGGATCTCGACGCGGCCGTCGAGGGGCTCGTCGACGCCATCTGGTTCAACGGCGGGCAGGTCTGCTGCGCGGGCTCGCGGCTCCTGGTGCAGGAGGGGATCGCGCCGGACTTCCACGCGCGGCTCCGCGCGCGGATGGACCGGCTCCGCGTCGGCGACCCACTCGACAAGTGCATCGACGTGGGCGCCATCGTGCATCCCGAGCACCTCGCGCGCATCCGCGCCCTGGTCGACGCAAACCACGCCGGCGAAGTGTACAGCGCCGACGCGGGCCTGCCCGACGGCTGCTTCTACCCGCCGACGCTGATCACGGGGCTCTCGCCTGCGGCGCCCCTGATGCAGGAGGAGATCTTCGGGCCCGTCCTCGTGTCGACCACGTTCCGCACGCCGGCCGAGGCGGTCGCGCTCGCCAATGACAGCCGCTACGGCCTCGCGGCGTCGGTCTGGTCGGAAAGCGTGTCGACCGCGCTCGACATCGCGCCGCGCCTCGCCTCGGGTGTCGTCTGGGTCAACGGAACCAACATGTTCGACGCGGCGGCCCCCTTCGGCGGCGTGCGCGAATCGGGCTTCGGACGCGAGGGCGGCTGGGAGGGCCTGTCGGCCTACCTGCGCACCGAGGCGCCCGGCAAACCGCTGAAGCGCGTCGCGGCGTTCGGCAGCGGCGGCGCTGCCGCCGAACCCGACCCGGTGGACCGCACCGCCAAGCTCTACGTGGGCGGCCGGCAGGCGCGGCCCGATGGCGGCCATTCCCGCACGGTCTACGACCGGGCCGGAAGGCCCGTGGGCCAGGCGCCCGTCGCCAACCGCAAGGACGTGCGCAACGCCGTCGAGGCGGCCCGCGCCGCCGCCGGCTGGGCCGCGATGCCCGCCCACGGCCGCGCGCAGGTGATCTACTACCTGGCAGAGAACCTGTCGGCGCGCGCCGACGACTTCGCGGCGCGGCTCGACCGGCTGACCGGCGGTCGGTCGGGCGCGAAGGAGGTCGAGGCCTCGGTCGACCGCCTCTTCACCTGGGCGGCCTGGGCCGACAAGTTCGCGGGCGACAGCCGCGCGGTGCCCCTGCGCGGACTGGCCCTCGCGCTCCGCGAACCGGTGGGCGTGATCGGCGCGCTCTGCCCGGACGAGGCGCCGCTTCTCGGGCTCGTGTCGGTCATGGCGCCCGCCATCGCCTTCGGCAACCGCGTGGTGCTCGTGGCCTCGGAACCCTACCCGCTCGCTGCCACGGACTTCTACCAGGTGCTCGACACCTCGGACGTGCCGGGGGGTGTCGTGAACCTGCTGACCGGTCCCCATGCCGACCTCGCGCCCACGCTCGCGGCCCATGCGGACGTGGACGCGGTCTGGTCGTTCTCGTCCTCCGACCTGTCGGCTGAGGTGGAACGGCTCTCCGCCGGGAACCTCAAGCGGACATGGGTCAACGACGGCCGGGCGCGCGACTGGAGCGGCGCCGCGGGCGAGGGGCGCGCCTTCCTCGAAGCCGCCACCGAGGTCAAGACCGTGTGGGTTCCCTACGGCGCGTGAACACCGGCCGGGTGACATTGAGATTTCACGTGCCCGATGATATATTGCGGCTACGCCCGGCGCCGGGGTGATCGAGTGCGGCGCGCCTGGACAAGGAGGACGATGTCCTGTCACTACATGCCGACGCGGCTTCGGCCGCCGAAGGGACGGCCCGCATGACGGGCGTCACACACGAGGAAGCGGCCGGTGATACGCTGCTCGCCTCGATCCTCGAAATCCTCGATGACAACAAGGCCGAAGACATCGTGCAGATCGACCTGCGCGGGAAGACGTCGATCGGCGACTGGATGGTGGTCTGTTCCGGCCGCTCCTCGCGCCAGGTCGCGTCGATCTCGGACAGGCTTGTGGAGGATCTCAAGGCCCGCCACGGCATCCTGTCCAAGACCGAGGGCAAGGAGACCGGCGACTGGGTGCTGATCGACACCGGCGACGTGATCGTGCACATCTTCCGGCCCGAAGTGCGCGAGTTCTACCAGATCGAGAAGATGTGGATGCCCGTCGCGCCTGCACGGCACGTGCAGCGGCAGTAGATGCGGCTTCACCTCTGCGCGGTCGGCCGGCTGCGCGCCGGCCCCGAGCGCGCGCTGGTGGATGACTATCTCGCCCGGTTCGACCGCACCGGGCGGACACTCGGCCTCGGTCCGGTGACGGTGACCGAGGTCGAGGACCGCAAGGGCGGCGGCATGGCGGGCGAGGCAGGCCTCCTGCGCCGCGCCCTGCCCCGCGGGCCGGTCTGCACCCTAGACGAACGCGGCCGCACGCTCAGTTCCCCCGACCTGGCCGACACGCTCGCCCGCTGGCGCGACGACGGCGCGCAGGACGCGGCCTTCGTGATCGGCGGCGCCGACGGCATCGATCCGGCGCTCCGCGACGAGGCGGACCTGTCGCTCAGCCTCGGTCCCATGGTCTGGCCGCACATGCTGGTCCGGGTGATGCTGTCCGAACAGCTCTACCGCGCGGCATCCATCCTGGCCGGAGCGCCCTATCACCGCGCCTGAACGTGCGCCCGGAATAAGTCCGCACCTGCTCCGTAGTCCTGTCGGGTCGTCCGGCGGGGCCACGGCGATCCGGTTCCAGGAGGGCCCCGGGAGACGTGACATGGCGAACATCCTTGGAACCGACGAAGCAGACATCCTCAACGGCACGGCCTTCGGCGACGTGATCCGCGGCTTCGATGGCGAAGACCTTCTGCGCGGCCGCGACGGGAACGACCGGCTCGAGGGCGGCGACGACGACGACACGCTCGACGGCGGCAACGGCGCCGACATCCTGCGTGGCGGCAAGGGCGAGGACACGATCCTCGGCGGCGGCGGCAACGACACCATCACCGACGAGAGCGGCGCGGAATTCGTGAATGCCGGCGACGGCCACGATTTCGTCAACGTGGGCGAAAACGACGACCGCGTGGTGGCGGGCACGGGCAACGACACCGTCATCGCCGGCAGCGGCAACGACACGGTGGACGGCGGCTCGGGCAACGACGTCATCGACGGCGGCGAGGGCAACGACATGATGACCGGCGGTGCCGGCAACGACCGCATGACCGGCGGCGAAGGCGACGACCGCATGATCGCCGGCAACGGGCGCGATCTCCTGTCGGGCGGCGAGGGCAACGACACGCTGCATGGCGGCGCCGGCGACGACACCATGACCGGCGGCGAAGGCGCGGACCGCTTCGTCTTCACGAGCGGGCGCGATGTGATCCGCGACTTCGAGCCGGGCGACGACCAGATCGACCTGTCCGGGGTGCCCGGCATCAACGGGTTCGGCCAGGTCTTCGCCGCGGCCCGGCAGGTCGGAGACGACATCGTCTTCACCTTCGCGAGCGGCGTGCTGATCGTCGAGGACACGTTGCGGAGGGACCTCGACAGCGACGATTTCCTCTACTGACACGCGGCCGGGGCGCGGCATGACCCGCGCCCCGGCCCCCGACGCGGTTCAGTCACCGCGCACCAGCATGACGGAGGCGTCGGAGTGCCGCGCCACCGCCCCGCCGTTAGACGACCAGAAATGGTCGACGATCCCGGGATCGTGCGAGGCCATGATGACCAGATCCGCGCCCACCTCGCGCGCCGTCTCGACCAGTGCGCCGTCGAGATCGGACCGCGCGTCGGGCAGGATCAGCGCGTGGCCCTCCGCCTCGATCCCGTGCTCCTGCGCCTGCCCCGCCGCGAAGGTGCCAAGCTTCCGGCGGAACTCGTCCGGCGCGTCGGCCACCTCGGTCGGGGCCGTGTTCGATGCCGAGACGTAGGTGACCCGGGCGTGGTAGTGGCGCGCCGCGTCCGCGGTGACCTCGAGCGCGCGCGCAAGCCGGTCGGTGTTGGCCAGGTCGACCGGAACCATGATGTGCCTGAACATGACGTGTCCTCGCTTGCTTGCGGTCCGGGACGGACGACAGGCCGGCGATGGCCGTTCTGGGCGGGATGTCCGCCGGGGCGGTGCCGTCCGCCCTTCCACGTGACCAACGCACGGGAAGGGCGCAGGGTCCATTCCCGGGCCGCGGAACGGGATCGCTGGAGACGGCCGTGACTCGAGACCGGATCATGGAGAGGAAGGGCCTCCGCTTCGGGCCCTGCCTTGACCTTGCACAAGGGACACGAACCGAGCAGCCTGTGCCCGGCGATCGGCCGGATGGTCGCATCTTGAGAGACTTGGAATGCACGATCTCACGACCGGACAGTGCCTGTGTGGAACCGTGAGGTTCCGCATATCAGGAACATTCGAGGGCTTTTTCCTGTGTCATTGCAGTCGCTGCCGCAAGGACAGCGGGTCAGCCCATTCGGCCAACATCTTTTCGTCCACCGCGACGATCACCTGGGTGTCGGGCGAGGAAACTATCAGGGAGTTTCGGCTTTCCGGGTCCCGGCACGTGAAGTGCTTTTGCACGGACTGCGGTTCGGCGCTGCCATTCTCCCAAGCGAGCGATGGTGTGCTTGTCGTGCCGGCCGGATCGCTGAATGGCCCGACCGGCATACGGCCCACCGCGCATATCTGCTTTTCCAGTCGCGCCGACTGGTACGATGACCTCGCCTCCGTCGACAGGATCAACGGGCTGCCCGGATGACCGGTCGACCGGGCGGCGCACCCTGGGGCACCGCCGAGACGGCGCGGCAGCGACCGTTTCCGCTTGCCCGCCGAGCAGGCCCGACGGCCACGCAGATGCCCCCGCAGGACCCTGCGGGGGCATCCGGGACCGTCAGATGCCGACGTCGATGATCGCCTTGGCGAGCCGCGGGACAGTGTCGCGGTTGAGCCCGGCGATGTTCATGCGGCTGTCGCCCACCATGTAGATGCCGTGCTCGGCCCGGAGCTTCTCGACCTTCTCGGGCGAGCAGCCGAGGCGCGAGAACATGCCGCGATGCTGGCCAAGGAAGGCGAAGCGATCCGATCCCGAAAGCGTCCGCAGCTCGTCCGCGAGCATCTGGCGCAGCTCCAGCATGCCGGTGCGGACCTCCTCGAGCTCCGCTTCCCAGTCCGCGCGCAGGCCCTCGTCGCCGAGGACCATCAGCACCAGCCGCGCGCCATGGTCGGGCGGGAAGGAATAGTTCTGCCGGTTCAGGTAGGCGAGCGTGCCCTGCGTCACCGTGCGGGTGCCTGAATCCTGCGCGACGGTCATGAGGATGCCCGTGCGCTCGCGGTAGATGCCGAAGTTCTTGGAGCACGAGGCGGCGATGATCGTCTCGGGGCAGGATTTCGCCACCTGCCGCGTCGGGCCCGCATCGGCCTCGAGCCCGTCGCCGAAGCCCTGGTAGGCCAGGTCGATCATCGGCACGGCGCCCACGGAATTGATCGTCTCGATCACCTGGGTCCACTGGCCCTGCGTCAGGTTCGCGCCGGTCGGGTTGTGGCAGCAGCCGTGCAGGAGCACGATGTCCCCGGGCTTCGACTGCGCGATGTCGGCGATCATGCCGGTGAAGTCCACGCCGCCCGTCTCGCTGTCGAAGTAGCGGTAGGGCACGACCGGCAGGCCCATGTGCTTGAGGATCGACAGGTGGTTCGGCCAGGTCGGGTCCGACACGTGCACGACCGCGTCGGGATTGGCCATCTTCACGAGGTCGAAGCCCTGCCGCACCGCGCCCGTTCCGCCCGGCGTCGCCACCGCGGACACCGTCTCGCGCGACACCGCGTCGCCGAGGACAAGCGAGATCATGCGCTCCGAGAACAGCGGGTCACCCGCGAGCCCGGTATAGGCCTTGGTGGTCTCTTCCTCCCACAGGCGCTTCTCGGCCGCCTTCACGGCCCGCATGATCGGCGTGTTGCCATGCGCGTCCTTGTAGACGCCGACGCCGAGGTCGATCTTGTCCTCGCGCGGATCGTCCTTGAAGGCCTGCATGAGCGCGAGGATCTTGTCGGCCGGCTGGGCCTTGAGCGTGTCGAACATGTATTCAATCTCCGGTGGCGACAGGCAGGGTCGGGAAGGCTCCCCATTCCGACCAGGACCCGTCGTAAAGCGAATGGTCCACCTTGCCGAAGCGTTCCATGGCAAGGCTCAGGATCGCGGCGGTGACGCCGGACCCGCAGCTGGTGATGACCGGGCGCGCGAGGTCGACGCCTGCGGCCTCGAACGCCGCGCGCAGGTCCTCGGGCGCCTTCATGGTGCCGTCGGCATTGAGAAGCGTGGCATAGTGCACGTTCTTCGAGCCCGGGATGTGGCCCGCGCGCATGCCCGGCCGCGGCTCGGGCGCCTCGCCGCGGAAGCGTTCGGGCGAACGGGCGTCCACGATCTCGATGTCGGCGAGCTTCGATGCGGCGGCCACCTGCGTGACGTCGCGCACCAGATGCGCCTGGCGGCGCACTGTCATGTGACGGTCGCGGACCACGGGCGGCAGATCCTCGATCGGACGCCCCTCGGCCTGCCATTTCGGGAACCCGCCGTCGAGCACGGCCACGTCGGTGTGGCCCATGAGCCGGAAGAGCCACCAGATGCGCGCGGCCGAGAAGAGCCCCGCACCATCGTAGACCACGACCTGATGGCCGTCGCCCACGCCCATGGCGCGCATGCGCGACATGAATTTCTCGACCGGCGGCGCCATGTGCGGCAGGTCCGAGCGCTGGTCGCTCAGTTCGTCGATATCGACGAAGCGGGCGCCGGGAATGTGGGCGGCCGCGTATTCCGCCCGTGCGTCCCTCCCCGCATCGGGCAGGTACCAGCTCGCATCGAGGACGCGCAGGTCCGGGTCCTTCAGATGTTCGGCAAGCCAGCCGGTCGACACCAGCGTCCTGGGATCGTCGTCGGACATCGCTTTCCCCGTCCCCGTGGCATATCGCCCTAGGCTTAGTGCCCGCGCCGGGGAAGGGCAAGCCGGGCGTGGCAAGGGCGCCTGTCGGGCGCCCGTGCCCGGGGCTCAGTTCAGGAGCCCCGCGTGCCGCAGCCCGAGATCCACCTTGGCGCGCGTCTCGTCGGTCAGCGGCAGCAGCGGCGGGCGCACGTCCTCGGCGCAGAGGCCGAGCCGCGCCATCGCGTATTTCGCGCCGCAGAGGCCCGGCTCGGTGAAGATCGCGTGGTGGAGCGGCATCAGCCGGTCCTGGATCTCGAGCGCCCGGCCGTAGTTCCCGGCAAGGCAGGCCTCCTGCAGCTGGGCGCAGAGCCGCGGCGCGGCATTCGCCGTCACCGAGATGCAGCCGACGCCGCCCTGTGCGTTGAACCCGTGCGCGGTCGCGTCCTCGCCCGAAATCTGCACGAAGTCCGGCCCGCAGGTGATGCGCTGCGCGCAGACCCGCGCGAGGTCGCCGGTCGCGTCCTTCACGCCGACGATGCGCGGCAGCTTGGCAAGCTCGCCCATGGTCACCGGCGTCATGTCCACGGCGGACCGGCCCGGGATGTTGTAGATGATGATGGGCAGCGTGCAGCTGTCATGCAGCATCTTGAAATGCGCGTAGAGCCCCGCCTGCGTCGGCTTGTTGTAGTAGGGCGTCACGACCAGCGCGCCGCTCGCGCCCACGCGCTCGGCATGCATGAGGAAACGCATCGCCTCGGTGGTGTTGTTCGACCCCGCGCCGGCGATGACGGGAATGCGCCCGTCGGCCTGCCGCACGACGGTCTCGACCACCGCCTCGTGTTCCTCGTGGCTGAGCGTCGGGCTCTCGCCGGTGGTGCCGACCGGCACCAGACCGTGGCTGCCCTGTTCCACATGCCAGTCCACGAGCCGTTTGAGCGTCTCGAAATCCACCGCGCCGTCCTTGAACGGCGTCACCAGGGCAGGCATCGACCCCTTGAACATGACACGCTCCTCTTTTGACCGTCTGCGCGGTGCGACCGGGCAGCCACGTTCACGTCCCGCGGGTAAATCCCGCCTGTCACAGAAGTGAGTTGTGGCCGCCGACATGGCCGGTATTCTCCGCCGCGTGTCTATCCCTTCTCGCAGTGGAAATTGCAAGCTGATGTCGCGTCTCACGGCCTGGCTCACGGCGCTCGTGCTCATGTTCGCCCCCGCCCTCTCCTTTGCGCAGGAAGGGAGGCCACTCGCGCGCGCCATGGACGCCGTGCGCAGCGGCAACTGGTCCGCGGCGATGATCGAGGCGCGGGGAGACGGGCAGCCCGCGCTCGACGTCATCCTGTGGCTCTACCTGCGCGAAGGCCTGGGCGACGCGCGGCAGGTGCAGGACTTCGTCGCGCGCAACGCCGACTGGCCCGGCATGGATTACCTGCGCGAGAAGAGCGAGGAGGCCATCGTCGAGGCGAGCCACGCGGACGTGCGCGCCTTCTTCGACACGACGCCGCCGCAGACCGGGACGGGCGTCCTGTCCTATGCCCGCGCGCTCGAGAACGCGGGCGAGATCGGTGCCGCCGAGGCGACCGTGGTGCTGGCGTGGCGCACGCTCGCGCTGTCCTCGGAGGAGGTGTCGTCCTTCCTGTCGCAGCACGGCGACCTGCTCGCGGATCACCACGTGGCCCGGCTCGACATGGCGCTCTGGAAGGGCTGGACTGCCAATGCGCAGCGGATGCTGTCGCTCGTCGACGAGGGTCACCGCCGGCTGGCCGAGGCGCGCATCGCGCTCCAGGACATGTCGCCGGGCGTCGACGTCAAGATCGCCGCGGTGCCCGAGGGGCTTGCGGACGATCCGGGCCTCGCCCGCGACCGCTTCGAATGGCGGGTGCGCAAGGGTCGCGACGCCGACGCGATCGCACTCCTCCTCGACCGTTCGAGCGGCGCCGCGAGCCTGGGCGAGCCGTGGGCCTGGGCCGAGCGGCGGCGCACGCTCGCCCGCGAACGCATGCGCGCCGGCGACATCGACACCGCCTACCGGATCGCGGCGACGCATCACATGGCGCCGAACGGCGAATACGCCTATGCCGACCTCGAATGGCTGGCGGGCTACCTCGCGCTGCGCTTCCAGAACGCTCCCGGCCGGGCCGTGGAGCATTTCCGCCGCATGCAGGCGGCGGTGGCGACGCCGATCTCGCTCGGGCGGGCGGGCTACTGGATCGGCCGCGCCGAGGAGGCGATGGGCAACGCCGAGGCGGCCCGCGCCGCCTACGCCGAGGGCGGCCGCTTCCAGACCACGTTCTACGGCCTCCTCGCCGCGGAGAAGGCCGGTCTGGCACCCGATCCCGCGCTCGCGGGCGACGAGACCTATCCGCCCTGGCAGGACGCGGCATTCACCGAGAGCTCGGTCTTCAAGGCGGGCATCCTGCTCATGGCGGCGGGCGAGGCGGACCTCGCCGAACGCTTCCTGACGCATCTGTCCGAATCGCTCGACGCGACCGCGATCGGCCAGCTCGGCGCGATGCTCGAGGAAATGGACAAGCCGCACATCCAGGTGATGCTGGGCAAGCGCGCCGCGCAGGCGGGGCTCGAGGTGCACCGCCCCTATTACGCGCTGCCGGGCTTCGCGGCAGGCGGTCACCCGGTGCCGACCGAACTGGTGCTGGCCATCGCCCGGCGCGAATCCGAGTTCGACCCGGGCGTGATCTCGCCGGTGGGCGCGCGCGGCCTCATGCAGGTCATGCCGGGCACCGCGCAGGACGTGTCGGGGTGGATCGGCGAGAGCTACGCGCTGTCGCGGCTGACCTCGGACCCGGCCTACAACCTGCGACTCGGCGCGGCCTACCTCGAACATCTGGCGCGCCGCTTCGACGGCAACGTGGTGATGATGTCGGCGGGCTACAACGCGGGACCCGGCCGCCCGATCCAGTGGATGGAACGGTTCGGCGATCCGCGGCAGGGCGAGATCGACGTGGTCGATTTCATCGAGTTCATCCCGTTCCGCGAGACGCAGAACTACGTGATGCGCGTGGCCGAGAGCCTGCCCGTCTACCGCGCGCGGCTGGGCCTCGACCCCCACCCCGTCCCGTTCAGCGAGGAACTGGTGGGCTCGACCCTGCTGCCGCTCGGCGAATAGGCGGTCAGGCGGGCCGCCGCGCGGTCCGCCGCTCGCGCCAGAAGGTGAAGAGGCCGGCCGCGACGATGATGGCCGCGCCGATCACGACGTTGGGGCGCAGCGTCTCTCCGAACACCACGAGCCCCAGGGCGGACGCGAAGACCAGCTGGAGGTAGGCGAAGGGCTGGACCGCGCCCGCCTCGGCCACCTCGTAGACCTTGATGAGCAGCCAGTGCCCGCTGGCCCCGGTCACGCAGAGCGTCGCCATCAGCGCCCAGTCGGGGCCGCTCATCGGCTCCCAGAACCAGATCCCGATTGCGGTCGACACCACCGCGCCGACAGTGCCGGTCCAGAAGAACGACGTGGCGGCGGTGTCGCGACGGGCGACGTAGCGGTTGAGCAGCCCGTAGAGCGCGAACATGAACGCCGCGAGGAGCGGGATCGCCGCATAGGGCGAGAAGACGCCGCCCGAGGGCCGGAGCACGATCAGCACGCCCAGGAAGCCCACCGCGGTCGCCGTCCAGCGCCGCCAGCCCATGCGCTCGCCGAGGACGGGGCCCGACAGCGCCCCGATTAGCAGCGGGTAGCAGGCAAAGACCGCGTGGCTCTCGACCAGGCCGAGGAACACGAAGCCCAGCACCATCACCATGATCTCGAGCGCCAGCAGCGCGCCGCGGAACGCCTGCAGGAACGGCTGCTCTGTCGCCGCGGCGGCCCGGATGCTGCCCGCCTGCCGGCGCGCGATGGCGATGACGAAGGCCGCGAAGAACCAGTAGCGGATCATCACCACCATCCAGACGTTGTACGTCTCGGCCAGGTGGCGCGACAGGCCGTCCTGCGCGGCGAAAACGAACGTTGTGGCCACCATCAGCCAGATGCCGAGGCGCGTGTCGTTGCGGGTCATGGGGATTTCCGGGCGACGGTCATGTGACGCTTGCGGCCGTATCCCGGCACGCGCGACGCCACAAGGCCCGTCGCCGCGAGCGAGCGCCGCACGTGCCCGGCGGCGGAATAGGTGGCGATCGTGCCGCCCGGGACCGTGTGCCGCGCCACCTCGGCCATCAGGTCCGCATCCCAGAGCTCGGGGTTCTTCGCCGGCGAGAAGCCGTCGAGGAACCAGGCATCGGCGGCACCCGTCCAGGCGGGCAGGGTCGCGCGGGCATCGCCGGGCACGAGGGTGAAGTCGAGATCGGGCAGTTCGACGCGCTCCCGGCCCCAGTGCGGCGCGAGGTCGGCCGCGACCGCGGCGAGTTCCGGAAAGGATGCATGGGCGCGCACCATGTCGGCAGGGGGCAGCGGGAACGCCTCGAACGTGGTGAAGCGGAGCCGCCCCGGCACTCCCGCCCGGCGCCAGGCATCGAGCGCGGCGAGCAGGTTCAGCCCGGTACCGAAGCCCAGTTCGGCCACGTGGAAGCCGTCGCGGAACCGTCCGGGCAGGTCGTTGCCCGCAAGAAAGACGTGCCGCGTCTCGGCCAGCCCGTTCTCGAGCGAGTAGTAGGGATCGTCGAAGCGGCGCGACACCGGCACGCCGCCCTCCCGCCAGTCGAGACCGCTCTGGTCGTCCATCATCCGTGGCCTTAGGTGGATCCGGAGGCGAAACTGGCGAAGGCCCGGGAGAATGGCAAGCATCGACATCACCGTGCGCGGCGCGGGCATTTTCGGCCTGTCGGTGGCGTGGGCCTGCCTGCAGGCGGGCGCGCGGCTGCGCGTGGTCGATCCGCGTGGCCCGGGCGGCGGCGCGTCGGGCGGCGTCGTCGGCGCGCTGGCCCCGCACGTTCCCGAGACGTGGAACGCCAAGAAGGCGTTCCAGCGCGATTCGCTCCTGATGGCCGAGGCGTTCTGGCGCACGGTCGAGGACACCGGCGGCGTCGGGTCGGGCTACGGGCGGACGGGCCGCCTGCAGCCGGTCGAGGACGACGCGGCGCTCGAGCGCGCGCACGCGCGCCGCGTCGGCGCGGCCGAGCATTGGGGAACGGCGGCGGAGTGGCGGGTGATCGCGGCCCGCGATGCCGGCCCGTGGGCCCCGATCAGCTCTTCGGGCTGGCTGGTCGAGGACACGCTGTCCGCGCGCATCCATCCCGCCCGCGCCTGCGCCGCTCTGGCCGCGGCGCTCGCGGTGCGGGGCGTGCCGGTGGTGCGGGAGGCCGCGGACGCGGGCGCCGTCGTCTGGGCCACGGGCTGGCGCGGACTGCTCGATGTGTCCGGGGCGACCGGCCGCCCGGCGGGGACCGGGGTCAAGGGCCAGGCTCTGCTTCTCCACCACGAGGCGGGCGCGCATGCGCCGCAGATCTTCGCGGACGGGCTGCACGTGGTCCCGCACGACGACGGCACCGTGGCCGTCGGCTCGACCACCGAACGCGACTTCGACCACGAGACCGGGACCGACGCGCGGTGCGACGCGCTCGCCGAACGCGCCGCGCTGGTCCTGCCGGTGCTCGCGGGCGCGCGCATCGTGCGCCGCTGGGCCGGGGTGCGGCCGCGCGCGCGCAGCCGTGCGCCCATGCTCGGGCCATGGCCCGGCCGGCCTGGCCACTTCGTGGCGAATGGCGGCTTCAAGATCGGCTTCGGCATGGCGCCGAAGGTGGCCGAGGTGATGACGGCGCTTCTCCTCGAGGGGCGCGACGCGATCCCGGAGCCGTTCCGCGTCGAGGCGTCGCTCTGACGGCGAGGCGCGCTCAGTCGCCCATCGCGTCGAGGTCGGGCAGCGTGATGCCGCGCCGCTCCGCGCTTTCGCGCACAGCCCGCTGCACCGCCTTCGAGCGGCGCAGAAGCCGCCGGAACCGCTCCTCGTCGAGCGCGAGGAGCGTCGAGGGCGCGATGGCGCGGACCTCGGCGCGGCGGACCGTGCGGGTCAGGAGCGCCAGCTGGCCGAAGAGCTCGCCGCGCCCAAGCCGCCAGGATTGCCCCGCCGCCCGCATCTCGACCGCGCCCGAGGCGATGAAGTAGACGGTGTTGCGCGATCCCGAGCGGTCGAGGATCAGCTCGCCCTCGTCCACGTAGCGGGTGACCAGCGCCCGCGACAGCCGCCGCAGCGCCGCGTCGTCGAGTTCGGAGAACAGCGGGAACTGCTTTGCCACCTCGGCCTTCTGCAGCGCGATGTCGAGCTTCGGCCGGCTGTTCTGTTCCTGGAAGCGGCGGTCGAGCATCTGCAGAAGGTCGGTATGCAGCTCGATCCCGATCAGGCCCTCCTCGCGCAGCTGGTCGTATTCGCGCCGCTCGAGCCGAAGCGCGGTGCGCCGGATGAAGCGCCGCTCGAGTTCCTCCGCGTATCCCGGATATTGCAGCCGCAGGCCGTCCAGCGCCTGCGACACCATCTCGGCCCGCTTGTCGAGCAGCTCGTGCAGGATTTCGGCCACGCGCCGGCCGTGGATGCGCCGGATGCGGCTGTCGATGAACCGGTCGAGATCGCGCAGCACGAGCCCCTCGAGCAGGAGGATCTCGAACCTGTCCGCGGTCAGCCGCGCCAGCGGATAGGAAATCTTGAGCCGGTTGTAGAGCCGGACCGCCAGCCGGAACGAGCGGTCGATGCCGATCGACTGCCGCGCGGCCCGCCGGTAGCCGACCCGCCCCGACTGGCGCGCCGCCTCGATCAGGCGGTCCGAATCCGACAGGATGCGGTCGGTCAGCCGCGGCGAGACGGCGTTCTCGCGGAAGCGCTCGATGAGGATGTCGCGCTCGGCGCCGGCGAGCGCGATCAGTCCCAGCGTGATGCGGTCGCGGTCGAGGATCTCGGCGCTGGTCTCGGCCGCCTTGACGGCCCCTTCCAGCCGCTCGCCGAACCGCTTGGCCTCGGACCGGACGATGTCATGCGAGAGGCCGTATTCCTCGGTGGTCTGGGCCACGTCCTCGCGCACGCTCTGCAGCGCGACGGCGATGACCTGCTTGGACAGCGCCGAATCGATGGGCGAGAGCTTGTCGAGACCCAGCCACGAGATGACGGTGCGCAGCGACGTGCCCTGCACCACCAGCGTGAACAGCGTGAAGCCGGTGGCGAGGATGCCGATCATGCGCCGCGTCTCGGGCGGCACGCGCAGGCTTTCGGTGACGGCGAGCGCCAGCGCCAGCGTGACGGCGCCGCGCAGCCCGCCCCAGAGGATCGCCGCCCGGTATCGCGGCTCGACCGGCGGCGAGAGCCGCACCAGCGACAGCGCGGGCAGCAACACGAAGAGGATGCCGGCCCGTGCGGCGAGCGCCGAGACCACGACCACGCCGATCAGCCCGATGTCTCCCCAGCCGATATCCTCGAGAAGCCGCGGGATGAGCAGCGCCGCGAGCACGAAGATCAGCGCGCCGGCCCAGTGCGCCAGAAGGTCCCAGACCTCGCGCATCTTGGTCCAGGTGGCGGGAGCGAGCGATCCCGGGGCGTTCGCGTTCATGGTCAGGCCCGCGGCGACCACAGCGATCACGCCGGAGGCGCCCAGCACCTGTTCGGCGGCGATGTAGGACAGGTAGGGCAGCGCCACCGACACCGACATCTGCGCCAGGTCGTGGCGGCGGAAGAGCGTCATCACCATGACCGACAGCTGCGCCAGAAGGACGCCCACCCCCGCGCCCCCGAGGATCAGCAGCGGGAACTGCCGGAACGCCTGGCCCAGGGCCGGGTCGGGCACGCCGCGCATGACGAAGCCCATGAGCAGGCCGAAGAGCGCGATCGCGGCCGCGTCGTTCATCAGGCTCTCGCCCTCGACGATCCGCGCGAGCCGCCGCGGCGTCGCAAGCGAGCGGAAGATCGACACCACCGCCGAGGGGTCGGTGGTCGACACGATGGCGCCCACGAGCAGGCAGGCCGCGAGCGACACGCCCGACACCCACGACAGCGCGTAACCCACGACGAGCGTCGAGAAGATCACCGCGACCACCGCGAGGACGAGGATCGGCACCCAGTCGTCGGCCATGCGCCTGAGGTTCATGCCGAGCGTCACCTGGAAGATCAGCGTGGGCAGGAAGACATAGAGGAAGACGTTCGAGCGGATCGGGAAGTTCAGGATCGCCTCGGCGAGCGGATTGAGCGCGTCCGTGATCTCGGTCCGCAGGAAGAAGCTCGCGCCGGCGCCGAGGATGATCCCCACCCCGGCGAGCATGACCGAATACGGCAGCCTCAGCCGCGCGGCGAGCGGTTCGGCCAAGCCGATCAACAGGAAAAGCCCGGCAACGATGCCGGTAACCACGATCACGTCCATGATTTCTAGCTACTCCACGCACGCGGCTTTCGGAATAGTCGATCATGCCGCAAGGGCGCCCATGGCGGCGCGCTTGACATGTCTGATTGTTTTAATCAGGTATTCGGGAAGGCATGGAGCAGACCCGCATGATCCCCGACACCGGCCCCGTCCCGCCTCGCGAGGTTGCATCGCTCTGCGGTGCCGAGCAGCGCTTCGTCGCCATCCTGCGCCTGTGGCAGACCGGCGAGGGCGGCCGCGCGGCGCTCTGGTCCCGGATGTCGGACGAGATGGGCGCGGCGCGCGCCGGATCCTGCCTGTCCGCGTTCCAGGACGTGGCCGAGCACCTCGCGGTGCGGGGCTGGCGCGCGCCCACCATCAACCCGCCCGACGCGCCGCGGCTGACGCGGGACGAGGACGACCTTTGCCGGCTCGTGACCGCCGCCGCCGAGGGTGCACGGGAGGAGGCGCTGGAGCTCGCGCTGTTCCTCGTGCGGCCCGAGGCGCTGCTGCCGCTCGTGCACGCGGCCTCGCGGGTCGGCTTGCCGCTTCTCTGCGCGGAATGCCGCGCGCGGCTGTTCGCGCGGCCCGGCACGCTGCACTAACGCAGGGCCTGCCGGGCATTCCGAGGTGACTTCGGCGGCCCCGGGCGGTATCCTTCCACCCGAACACGCGCCGGAAGATGCGCGGTGGCAGGGCAGGACGCGACGGGCATGTCCAGACGGGACCGCTGGCAGGCCGCGGCGACGCGGTATGCGAACAGATACCACGCATGGCGGGCCGTGCGCGCCCGGCCGGCGACCGCGTTCCGGTACAGTCCGGAGCCCCGCGCGGTCGGGTCGCTGGCGCGCGGCCGGCAACTCTGCGCGGGAAACCTGCTGTTCGCGGGCCACCTCGTGGAAGCGCCCGGCGTTCCCATATGGGACGTCTCCCCGCCCGACGCGGCCTTCGAGGAGGAACTGCACGGCTTCGGCTGGCTCGACGATCTCGCCGCCGCGAGCGACCCCGTGGCACGGGCGACCGCGCAGGCCTGGGTCTGGGGCTGGATCGACCGCTTCGGCGACGGGCGGGGTGCCGGTTGGCTGCCCGATCTCGCGGGACGGCGGATCCTGCGCATGACGCACCACACGATCTTCCTGCTGCACGGGCAGGATTGCAAGCGGAGCCGTGCGTTCCACCGCGCGATGGGCGCACAGACGCTGTTCCTCGCGCGGCGATGGCCCTCGACGCGGCCGGGATTGCCGCGTTTCGAGGCACTCGCGGGCCTCGTCTACGCAGCCCTGTCGCTCGAGGGGATGGAGCCGCACCTGCCCCCCGCGCTGAAGGGGCTCGAGGCGGAATGCGGACGGCAGATCGACGAGGGTGGCGGCATCCCGACCCGCAATCCCGAGGAACTGCTCGAGATCTTCACGCTGCTCGCCTGGGTGGCGCACGCGCTCGACGAGGCGGGACAGGCGGCCGGCGCGGCCCACCGGGCGGCCCTGCGGCGGATCGCGCCGACGCTGCGGGCGCTGCGCCATTCCGATGGCGGCCTCGCCCGCTTCCACGGCGGCGGGCGCGGGGCGGAGGGCTGGCTCGACATGGCGCTCGCCACGTCCGGGGTGAAACCCCGCCCGGCCTCGGGCCTCGCCATGGGCTTCGCACGGCTCTCGGGCGGCCGAACCAGCGTCATCGTCGACGCCGCGGCGCCGCCGGCGGGTGCGGCGTCGCTCAACGCGCATGCCTCGACTCTCGCGTTCGAGTTGACCTCGGGGCGCCGGCCGCTGATCGTCAGTTGCGGCGCCGGCGCGGTCTTCGGCAGCGACTGGCGGCGCGCGGGGCGCGCGACGCCCTCCCACAGCGCGCTCTGCCTCGACGGCTATTCGAGCGCCCGGCTGGGCGGGCCCGGCCATGTGGGCGCCGCGCTGCGCGAGACGCTCGAGGATGGACCGACCCGCGTGCCGGTCGAGCTGCGCGCGACCGAGACCGGGCAGCGGATCGAGGCCGGCCACGACGGCTACGCCGCCTATCACGGGCTCACCCATGCGCGGCAGATGGAGCTGACGCGGGACGGGCGCGGACTGGTCGGCGAGGACATGCTGGTCGCGCTGACCGATGCCGACAAGCGCCGCTTCGGCACGCGGCTCGCGGCCGGTCGGGACGGCATCCCCTTCCAGATCCGGTTCCACCTGCACCCCGAGGTCGACGCGGAACTCGACATGGCCGGGGGCGCCGTGTCGCTGGCCCTGCCCTCGGGCGAGGTCTGGGTGCTGCGCCACGACCACAAGGCGATCCTCGACCTCGAGGCGTCGGTCTACCTTGAAAAGGGGCGTCTCAGGCCCCGCGCGTCGAAACAGGTCGTTTTATCCGGCAGGGCGATGCAGTATGCGACCCGCGTCCGCTGGAGCATCGCCAAGGCGCGGGAGACCGCGATCGCCCTTCGCGACGTCGGCGAGGTGCACGCGGACGCCGAAGAAGAGTCCTGATCCGGAAGGCCCCTGCCCCATGACCGACCTCGCCCCCCTCACCCGCGCGCTCCTTTCGGTGTCCGACAAGACCGGGCTCGTGGAGCTTGCCCGCGCGCTTGCGGCGCGGGGCGTGGCGCTCCTGTCCACCGGCGGCACCGCCCGCACGCTCCGGCAGGCGGGCCTCGACGTCACCGACGTGTCCGAGGTCACGCAGTTCCCCGAGATGATGGACGGACGGGTCAAGACGCTGCACCCGAAAGTGCACGGGGGCCTTCTGGCGTTGCGCGACGATGCCGCGCACCGCGCCGCGATGGAGGAGCACGGCATCGGGCCGATCGACCTCCTCGTGGTCAACCTCTACCCGTTCGAATCCGCGGTCGCGGGCGGCGCCGACTACGACACCGCGATCGAGAACATCGACATCGGCGGCCCCGCGATGATCCGCGCCGCGGCCAAGAACCACCGCTTCGTCAGCGTCGTGACAGACGTGGAGGACTACGACGCCCTGCTGGCGGAGCTCGACGCGAATGACGGGCAGACGAGCCATGCCTTCCGCCAGCGGCTGGCCCTGACCGCCTATGCCCGGACCGGCGCCTACGACGCGGCGGTATCCTCGTGGATGGCGGGCGCGCTCGGCGAGGCCGCCCCGCGGCGGCGCGTCTTCGCCGGCACGCTCGCGCAGACGCTGCGCTACGGCGAGAACCCGCACCAGTCCGCGGCCTTCTACGTGGACGGCACCGCGCGCCCGGGCATCGCCGCCGCGACGCAGCTCCAGGGCAAGGAGCTGAGCTACAACAACATCAACGACACCGATGCCGCCTTCGAGCTCGTGTCGGAATTCGCGCCCGACACAGCCGCCTGCGCGATCATCAAGCATGCCAATCCCTGCGGCGTCGCGACCGGCCCGTCGCTGGCCGAGGCCTATGCCCGCGCCTTCGATTGCGACCGGACCTCGGCCTTCGGCGGCATCGTCGCGCTGAACCGGCCGCTTGACGCGGACACGGCGCGCGCGATCACCGAGATCTTCACCGAGGTGGTGATCGCACCCGGCGCCGACGAGGCCGCGCGCGAGATCTTCGCCGCCAAGAAGAACCTGCGGCTTCTGCTGACCGCGGGGCTCGCCGACCCGCGCACCGCGGCACTGGCCGTGCGGCAGGTGGCCGGCGGCTTCCTCGTGCAGGACCGCGACACGGGCGTGCCGTCCGAGCTGCGCGTCGTGACCAAGCGTGCGCCGTCCGAGCGCGAGATGGCGGACCTGCGCATGGCGTGGACCGTGGCCAAGCACGTGAAGTCGAACGCAATCGTCTACGTGCGCGACGGCGCGACCGTGGGCGTGGGCGCGGGCCAGATGAGCCGGGTCGACAGCACCCGCATCGCCGCCCGCAAGTCCGAGGACATGGCCGAGGCGCTGCACCTGCCGGGCCCGCTGACCAAGGGGTCGGTGGTGGCCTCCGACGCGTTCTTTCCCTTCCCCGACGGTCTTCTGGCCGCGGCGGAGGCGGGCGCGACGGCCGTCATCCAGCCCGGCGGCGCCATGCGCGACGCCGAGGTGATCGCCGCCGCGGACGAGGCCGGGCTCGCCATGGTCTTCACCGGCATGCGCCACTTCCGGCACTGACCAGAAGGACCCCGCGCTGATGTCGACCCGCCGCTCCGCCCGCCGCCAGGACAGCGCCATGCGCGTCGTCGCGCTGACCGCAGCCGTGATCTTCGTGCTGGACCAGCTGACGAAATGGCTCGTCGTGCACGTCATGGCGCTGGACGCGAAGGGCGTGATCGAGATCGCGCCGCCCTTCCTGACCTTCCGCATGGCGTGGAACTACGGGATCAATTTCGGCCTCTTCTCGGGGCAGACGGACCTCACCCGGTGGGTGCTGATCGCGGTGGCGATCGGCATCGTGCTGTTCGTGCTCGTCTGGCTGCGCCGCGAGCCGCCGGGGATCTGGGGTGCCATCGCGGGCGGGTTCCTGATCGGCGGCGCGCTCGGCAACGTGGTCGACCGCCTGCTCTACGGGGCGGTCGCGGATTTCCTCAACATGTCGTGCTGCGGGATCGACAATCCCTATGCCTTCAACGTCGCCGACATCGCGATCTTCGCGGGGGCTCTCGGCCTCGTCCTCTTTCCTGGCCCCGGCGACACCCCGCGCAAGTCGCGGAAAAAGCGGACGTGACGGCGCGGCCTCTTTGCGGTAGAGCGGACCAAAGACCGGAGGGACGGCGGATGACGTTGCCGCGCATCGTGACATCGGGGATCCTCGGAGCGGCGCTCCTGCTGTCGGCCTGCGGCAGCCGCAACGCCGACGGCGAGACGCGCCTGCGCGACCTGCGCACCTATCGCGGCACGCCCGAGGAATTCGCCATCGTGCCGAACAAGCCGCTCGAGCAGCCGGCGACGTTCGCCGAACTGCCGGCGCCCGCGCCCGGACAGGCGAACCGGGCCGACGCGACGCCGCTCGAGGACGCGGTGGCGGCCCTCGGCGGCGATCCCGCGCGGCTCGCGCCGTCCGGCATCCCCGCGAGCGAGGCACAGCTGGTGGCCGCCGCCGGTCGGAACGGCACCGACGCGGCCATCCGCCAGGACCTCGCGCAGGCGGACGCCGATTTCCGCCGCCGCAAGTCGATCTTCTCGTGGCGGCTCGTGCGCGAGGACCAGTACAACCGCGCCTACCGGAACCAGTCGCTGGATCCCAATACCTGGATGGACGGCGTCCGGCGGCCGGGAACCAACCTGCGCACGCCGTCGGCACCGCCCCCCGGGCTTCAATGACCTTACAATTCTGTCAGGTTCCTTGAACTCCCGCAGGCAGCGCACAGGTGATGTGCATCGCACGACCGAGGAGGCTTCCTGACATGCTGAGACTGGCGACCGCCATCGCCGCTTTGGGGGCGTGCGCGCTGCCCGCCGCGGCCCAGAGCGTCGACGACCAGGTCACGACATTCACGCTCGACAACGGGATGGAGGTCGTGGTGATCGAGAACCACCGCGCCCCCGTGGTCACCCAGATGGTGTGGTATCGCGCCGGCTCGGCCGACGAGGAACGCGGCACCTCCGGGGTCGCGCACTTCCTCGAGCACCTGCTCTTCAAGGGCACGGAAACGCTGGAGCCCGGGGAGTTCAGCCGCGTCGTCGCGGCGAATGGCGGCACCGACAACGCCTTCACGTCCTTCGACTACACCGCCTATTTCCAGCGCGTGGCCGCGGACCGGCTCGACACGATGATGGAGATGGAGGCCGACCGCATGGTGAACCTGCGGCTGCGCCCCGAGGACATCGAGACCGAGCGCAACGTCATCCTCGAGGAGCGCAACCAGCGCGTCGAGAACGAGCCCGGCGCGCTGTTCCAGGAACAGATGCAGGCCGCGCTCTACCTCAACCATCCCTACGGCACGCCGATCATCGGCTGGAAGCACGAGATGGAGGCGCTCGACCTCGAGGCGGCGCAGGCCTATTACGACACGCATTACGCACCGAACAACGCGATCCTCGTGGTGTCGGGCGACGTGACGGCCGATGCCGTGCGCGAGATGGCGCAGGAGCATTACGGCGCGATCCCCTCCGACCCCGACGCGACCGACCGCGCCCGCCCGCAGGAGCCGCCGCAGCGTGCCGCGCGCCGCCTGACCTACAGCGATCCGCGGGTTGCGCAACCCTACGTCCTGCGCAACTACCTCGCGCCCGAGCGTGATCCGGGCGAGCAGGAACGCGCCGCGGCGCTGGTCATCCTGGCCGAGATCCTCGGCGGCGGGCAGACCTCGGTGCTGAGCCGCGAGCTGCAGTTCGAATCCCAGGCGGCGGTCTACACGAGCGCCTTCTACAACGCGACCTCGGTCGACGATTCGAGCTTCGGCCTCGTGGTTGTGCCGGCCGAGGGCGTGAGCCTGCGCGCCGCGGAGGACGCGCTCGACCGCGTGCTGCGCGAATTCGTCGAGGAGGGCGTCGATCCCGAGCAGCTCGAGCGGATCAAGTTCCAGCTGAAGGCGCAGCAGATCTACGAGCTCGACAATTCGGACGGGCTCGCGCGGCGCTACGGCGCGGCACTGGCGACCGGCCTGACCGTCGAGGACGTGCAGGCCTGGCCGGACGTGCTGCAGGCCGTCACCGAGGACGACATCATCGAGGCCGCGCGTGCCGTGTTCGACCCGGCGAAGTCCGTGACCGGCTGGCTGACCGGCACCGCCGGCGATGCGCCGGCCGAGGCCGAGGCCGAACCCGCCGCCGCAAGCGAGGGCACCGAGGCGCCGAGCGAGGAGATCACCCAATGAAAGAGCTGGCATTCCTGATCGCGGGCCTCGCCTGGGCCGTGCCTGCCGCGGCCGAGGTCGACATCCAGGAGGTCACGACCGAGGCGGGCCACCAGGCCTGGCTGGTCGAGGATCCCTCGATCCCCTTCGTGTCGCTCGAGATCAGCTTCCAGGGCGGCAGCGTGCTCGACCCCGACGGCAAGGAAGGCGCGGTGAACCTGATGACCGGCCTCCTCGAGGAGGGCGCCGGGTCCTACGACGCGCGCGGCTTCGCCGCCGCGGAGGAGGCCCTTGCCGCATCCTTCGGGTACGATTCGGGCCAAGATTCCGTGTCCGTCTCGGCCCGCTTCCTGACCGAGAACCGCGACGAGGCCGTGGCGCTGCTGCGCGAGAGCCTCGTGAACCCGGCTTTCGACCAGGAGGCCATCGACCGGGTCCGCGCGCAGGTCATGTCGGGGCTGCGGTCCGACGCGATGGACCCCAACGCCATCGCAGACCGGCGCGCCTCGGAACTGGCCTTCGGCGACCATCCCTACGCTCGGCCGCATGACGGCACGCTCGAAAGCGTGGCCGCGCTGACCCGTGACGACATCGTCGCCGCCCACGAGGCGACGATGGTGCGCGACCGCGTGTTCATCGGCGCCGCGGGCGATATCTCGGCCGAAGAGCTGTCGGCGCTCATCGACGACCTGCTGGAGGGGCTGCCCGAAACCGGCCCGGCCCTGCCCGGGCCGGCCGAGGTCGCGCTCGACGGCGGGGTGACGGTGGTGCCCTTCGACACGCCGCAATCGGTCGCGGTGTTCGGCCAGGAAGGCATCGACCGCCACGATCCCGACTTCTTCGCCGCCTTCGTGATGAACCAGATCCTCGGCGGCGGCGGGTTCGAGGCGCGCCTGATGAACGAGGTCCGCGAGAAGCGCGGGCTGACCTACGGCGTCTATTCCTACCTCGCCAACCGCGACTACGCCGACCTCGTGATGGGCCGGGTGTCGTCCGCCAACGACCGCATCGCCGAGGCCATCGACGTCATCCGCGACGAATGGACCCGCATGGCCGAGGAAGGCGTCACCGAGGACGAGCTCGCGCAGGCCAAGACCTACCTGACCGGGGCCTACCCGCTGCGGTTCGACGGCAACGGCGCCATCGCGGACATCCTCGTCGGCATGCAGATGGAAGGGCTCGACCCCGACTACGTCAACACGCGAAACGACAAGGTCGAGGCCGTGACGCTCGAGGACGTGCGGCGCGTCGCGGGAGAGCTCCTGCACGAGGACAACCTGCGCTTTGTCGTGGTGGGCCAGCCCACCGGCCTCGAGGGCTCCGCGACGCAGTGACCCGCTGACGCCGGCCTCCCTCCGCGGGGGCCGGCGGCCTAGCTGTGTTCCTTCAGCAGGCGCTGCTTCTGGCGGTTCCAGTCGCGCTTGGCCGCGGTTTCGCGCTTGTCCACGGTCTTCTTGCCCTTGGCGATGGCGATCTTGATCTTCGCGATGCCGCGGTGGTTGAAGTAGAGGACCAGCGGCACGAGCGTCATGCCCTTGCGGCTCGTCTCGTTCCACATGCGGCTCAGTTCGCGCTTGGACGCCAGCAGCTTGCGCGGCCTGCGGTCCTCGTGCCCGAACATCGCCTGCTCGTAGGGCGCGATGTAGCTGTTCACCAGCCACAGCTCGCCGTCCTTCACCTCGGCATAGCTCTCGGCGATGTTGGCGGTGTTCAGACGCAGCGACTTCACCTCGGAGCCCATGAGCACGATGCCGCACTCGATGTCCTCCTCGATCGCGTAGTCGAAACGCGCCCGCCGGTTCTCGGCGATCACCTTGTAGTTCTTGTCGCTCTGATCCTTGGCCATGACGTCACCGGGTATCGGAAGGGGCTGTGCCTGTCCATGACATAGGTGTGACGGCGCGCCTGTGCCAGCCGGGGCGTATCAGCCCGCACCGAGGCTCCTGAGCCGTGCCGCCCGGTGCGACCAGAGGATGTGTCCGAGAGCGAGGAACGCCGCGATGCCGCCCGCGACGCCGAGCGCGCCGGTGCCGGCCGAGGACAGCACCGCGCCACCCACGGCCGAGCCGATGGCGCTGCCCACGTAGATCGCCGCGGCGTTCAGCGCGAGGACGACGCTCGCCTCCTCCGGCGCAAGCGACAGGAGCCGCACCTGTTGGCCCGCCATGAACGACCAGCCGACTAGCGACCAGACGAAGCAGAGGAGCAGCACCAGCGCGGGCGGATAGGGCAGGCCCGAGAAGGCCGGCATCAGCACGATCTGCGCGATGCAGAGCGTGACCATCGTCGGCACCGCGCCCAGCCGGTCGGCCATCCAGCCGCCGCCGAGATTGCCGATGACCGCCCCCACGCCGAAGACGACCAGCGCCAGCGTCACGCCGTCGCGGCCCCAGCCCATCGTCTCGGACAGGAGCGGCCCGACAAAGGTGTAGAGGACGAAGATCGCGCCAAGAAACGACGTGGTGAAGAGGATGGCCCCCATGACCAGCCCGTCACGCAGCACGATGCCCAGGTCCGACAGGGCGACCGGGCGGAACCGCAGGCCGCGCGGGACGCGCGTCCAGACGAGCCAGATGCCCGCGAGCGCCACGGCCAGCACGACCCAGAACGCCGCGCGCCAGCCGAAGGTGTAGGCGATCCAGCCGCCCGCCGGCACGCCCGCGACCTGCGCGAGCGTCAGACCGAAGACCACCGCGGCGAGCGCCCTGCCCCGCGTCTCGGGCGGCGACAGCGCCGCGGCGACCGCCGCCGAGACCGGCGTGAACATCCCCGCGCCTGCGGCGGCGAGTGCCCGCGCGCCCATCAGGACCGGAAGCGAGGGCGCCAGCGCGCAGAGCGCCATGCCGAGGGCGAAGATCGCGAGTCCCGCCGCCAGCACGCGCCTGCGGCCCACGGCCCCCGTAAGCGACACGAGGACCGGCGACAGGACGGCATAGGACAGCGCGTAGACGGTCATCAGCCAGCCCGCGGTGCCGCTCGAGACCGCGAAGGCATCCGCGACAGGGCGCAGGAACCCGATCACCACGAACGCGCCCATGCCGATGACGAAATTGCAGGCCGAGAGGGTCCAGATCACCGCGCGCGGTGCGCCCGCCTCAGCCATAGGTCGGGTGGAAAAGGCCCCCTGGGGACAGGGTGAAGATGTCCGCACCGTCCGCCGTGACGCCCACGGAATGCTCGAACTGCGCCGACAGCGACTTGTCCCGGGTCACCGCCGTCCAGTCGTCGGCCAGCACCTTGGTCTCGGGGCGGCCGAGATTTACCATCGGCTCGATGGTGAAGAACATGCCTTCCTCGAGCACCGGTCCGGTGCCCGCGCGGCCGTAATGCAGCACGTTCGGCGGCGCGTGGAACACGCGGCCGAGCCCGTGGCCGCAGAAGTCGCGCACGACCGACATGCGCTGGCTTTCCACGTAGGCCTGGATGGCGTTGCCGATATCGCCGAAGGTGTTTCCGGGCTTCACCGCCTCGATGCCGATCATCAGGCTGTCATGCGTGACCTGGATCAGGCGCTCGGCCTTGCGGCTGAGCTTGCCCGCCACGTACATCCGTGAGGTGTCGCCGAACCAGCCGTCGACGATCACCGTGATGTCGATGTTCAGGATGTCGCCATCCTTGAGCGTCTTGGCTCCGGGGATGCCATGGCAGACCACGTGGTTCACGCTGATGCACGAGGCGTGCTGGTAGCCCTTGTAGCCGATGGTCGCCGAGGTCGCGCCTTCCTCCTCGATCCGGTTCCGGATGAAGTCGTCGATGGTGGCCGTGGCCTGACCCGGGATCACGAGGTCGGCCACCTCGTCGAGCAGGCGCGCGGCTAGGGCGCCGGCCCTGCGCATGCCGGCGAAGTCCTCGGATTCGTGAATTCGTATGCCGTCCCTCGTCAGGCGGCCGCGCGGTTCCTCGTTCAACCTTTCGGTCCTTCGCTGTGTCGAGACAGAGTCCTAATGCGGATGGTCGCGTATTTCCAGTGGATTGCTGCGACGCAGCTTGACGCCGTCATGAGATCGTGAACGGCAGGGAATCGGCGAGCGTCGCGCCCTCGGGCGAAAGGCGGCACCCGAGCGCGACCGTTTCGACGCCCGCCGCGCGGGCGGCGCGGAACCTCTCCGTGTAGGTCGGGTCGATGTCGGCGGCGAGCGTCACCTGCCGCGCGTCGGTGCGCTGCACCACGAAGAGCATGACGGCGCGGTCGCCGCGCGCCGCGACCGCGGCGAGTTCGTCGAGATGGCGCGCCCCGCGCGCCGTCACGCTGTCGGGGAACTCAGCGACACCCGCGCTGCGCGACAGCGTGACCGACTTCACCTCGACCCAGGCGTCCCTCAAGCCTTCCTGCTGCAACAGGAAATCGACGCGGCTCCGTTCGCCGTAGCGGCGTTCGGGCAGCACCGTGCAGTATGCCTCGAGGCCCGGGACGCTGCCCGCCTCGAGCGCCGCGCGCACCAGCCGGTTTGGCAGGCCGGTATCGACGCCCACGAAATGCCCGTCGGGCAGCGCGGAAAGCTTCCACGCGAAGCCGAGCTTGCGGCGCGGATCGTCGTTCGGTTCGAGCCAGACCGCCGTGCCGGGCTCCGCGAGCCCCAGCATGGAGCCCGGGTTGGCCACGTGCGCGGTGACCTCGCGCCCGTCCTCGAGCCGGACATCCGCAAGGAACCGTTTGTAGCGCCGGAGCAGCACGGCCGGCACGAGAGGGGTTTGAAAGCGCATGGGGCGGCCCTATACCTCGCCCCTGTCCCACGCGAAAGGAGGAGCCATGCCCAATCCGACCGCCGCCATGCTCGTGATCGGGGACGAGATCCTCTCGGGCCGGACCCGCGACGCGAACCTCGCCCATCTCGCCCAGGAATTCACCGCGGCGGGGATCGACCTGCGCGAGGCGCGGGTGGTGTCGGACGACGAGGCGGCGATCGTCGAGGCGGTCAACGCGCTGCGGGCACGCTACGACGTGGTGGTGACCTCGGGCGGGATCGGCCCGACCCATGACGACATCACCGCCGACAGCATCGCGCGGGCCTTCGGCGTGCCCATCGACGTGCGAGAGGACGCCCGCGCGCTGATGGAGGCGCATTACGCGGTCACCGGGCGCGAGATGAACGAGGCGCGGCTCCGGATGGCACGCATCCCCGACGGCGCCACGCTGATCGTGAACGCGGTGTCCGCGGCGCCCGGCTTCACGCTCGAGAACGTGCACGTGATGGCGGGGGTGCCGTCGGTCTTCCGCGCGATGCTCGCGGAGGTCCTGCCGACGCTCAACGGCGGCAAGCCGCTCCTCAGCGAGCAGATCCGGGTCGAGAAGGCCGAGGGCGACATCGCCGGGCCGCTGCGCCAGATCGCGGGCGAGTTCGCCGACCTCTCCTTCGGCTCCTACCCCTTCAGCGAGAACGGCGTCTACGGCGCGAACATCGTGATCCGCGGCACCGACGCCGACCGGATCGGCGTCGCGGCAGCACGGATCGCGGACGCGATCGGATGAGGCCGGATCTCGCCGCGCTCTACGCGGCGACGGAGGCCACGTGGCCGCCCGCGCGGCGCCTGCCGCGGCAAGGCTTCGTGCTGCGCGCAGGCGCGGGCGGCGGGCAGCGCGTCTCGGCCGCGACCGCGCGCGAGGGCTGGACCGAAGACGACATCGCCGGCGCGGAGGACGGCATGCGCGCCCTGGGACAGCGGCCGCTCTTCATGGTGCGGATGGGCGAGGACGCGCTCGACGCGGCCCTTGCCGCGCGCGGCTACACGCTCGTCGATCCGGTGAACGTCTGGGTGGCGCCGGTCGGCCGCTTTTCCGGCATGGCGCTGCCGCGGGTCACCGTCTTCGACCTGTGGGAGCCGCTTGCGATCATGCGCGAGATCTGGGCCGCGGGCGGCGTCGGCCCGGAGCGGCTGGCGGTGATGGCGCGCGTCGCGGGCCCGCGCACGGCGCTGTTCGGGCGGATCCGGGACAAGCCCGGCGGCGTCGGCTTCTGCGCGATCCACGACGGCACGGCGATGGTGCACGCGCTCGAGATCGCGGCCGCGCAGCGGCGGCAGGGCCTCGGGCGCTGGATGATGATCGCGGCCGCGCAGTGGGCGGAACGGAACGGAGCCACGCACATCGCCGTTCTGTGCACGGTGGCCAATGACGGCGCGAACGGCCTCTATGCCGCGCTTGGGTTCGAACCGGCGGGGCGCTATCACTATCGCAGGACGACGCTGGAGGACGCAGAGTGAGCGACGACAGACCGACCGCCCTCGACCTGCCGGAGGTGGACCCGCTGCCGCCCGAGACGCGACGCTACTTCGACATCTGCGACGAGAAGCTCGGCATGGTGCCGAACGTGCTGCGCGCGCATGCCTTCGACATCGACAAGCTCAACGCCTTCACCGGGCTCTACAACGAGCTGATGCTGGCGGATTCGGGCCTCTCGAAGCTCGAGCGCGAGATGATCGCGGTCGTGGTCTCGAGCGTGAACCGCTGCTTCTACTGCCTGACGGCGCATGGCGCGGCGGTGCGCCAGCTGTCGGGCGACCCGAAGCTTGGAGAGATGATGGTGATGAACTGGCGCGTGGCGGACCTTGCGCCGCGCCACCGGGCGATGCTGGCCTTCGCCGAGCGCGTGACCCGGGCCTCTTCCGAGATCGAGGAGACGGACCGCGAGGCGCTGCGCGCCGTGGGCTTCACCGAGCGCGACATCTGGGACGTCATCAATGTCGCGGCCTTCTTCAACATGACGAACCGGGTCGCGTCGGCGACCGGCATGGTCCCGAATGACGATTATCACGGGCAGGCGCGCTAGCGCCGCCCTGGCGCTCTGGCTGGCCGCCGCCGGCGCCGCGGCGCAGGTCCTGCCCGACCTGCCGCTGCCCGAGGGCGGCGTCCGGACCGTGGCCGAAGTCGAGGCGGGCGCGCGCTACCGGCTGCCGACCGGGGCGTGGACCGCCGCGCAGGGTCTGCCGACGCGGCGCGTGGACGGACAGGTGTCGCGGGCGGCGTGGCGGATTCCAGGGGGCACGATGACGCCCGGACAAGTCGTGGCGCCCATCCGTGACGCGCTCGACGCCGCCGGCTGGACGATCCTGCTCGACTGCGCGTCCGAGGGCTGCGGCGGCTTCGACTTCCGCTTCGAGACCGAGGTCCTGCCCGCGCCCGACATGTACGTGAACCTGACCGATTACCACTTCCTGTCCGCCGAGGCGCCGGACGGCGCGGCGGTGCTGGGCGTTCTGGTGAGCCGCAGCGCGGCGGACGGTTTCGTGCAGGTGATCGGTGCCATCCCCGGCCCCGCGCCCGAAAGCCCCTTTCCCGTGCCGGTGATCGACCCCGATGATGCCGCGCCCGCCCTGCCCATCCCCGCGACGCAGGGGCTGCCGTCGACCGCGGGCAGCATGACGGGATCGGGGCCAGCCGTGGTGGCGACGCTCGAGGCCGAGGGGCACGCGATCCTCACCGACATGCAGTTCGAGAGCGGGGATTCGAGCCTCGGGGACGCGGAGGTCGCGTCGCTCGACGCGATCGCAGACTACCTCTACGCCAATCCCGACCGACGCGTGCTGTTCGTGGGCCATACCGACGCGACCGGGTCGCTCGAGGCCAACCGCGCCCTGTCGCGCGACCGCGCCGGCGCCGCCGTCGCCTACCTGCGCGACCGGCACGGCCTCGGCGCCGACCGCATCTCGGCGGACGGGGCGGGCTACCTCGCGCCCGTCGCCTCCAATCTCGACGCGGACGGGCGGATCAGGAACCGCCGGGTCGAGGCGGTGCTGCTGCCCGGGGAATGACCGGGGCGCGGCGATGACACCGCGACCCGGTCCCGGTTTAACTTAGACGTACTTCTTGATCTCGCCCGACCGCAGCCGGCGCACGTAGCTGTCGAGCTCGCCGCGCACGATGGGCATGAGCAGGTAGAGCGCGATCACGTTGACCACCGCCATCGAGAACAGCATCGCGTCCGAGAAGTCGATGACCGGCCCGAGGCTCGCCGCCGAGCCGATGATGATGAAGAAGCAGAAGATCACCTTGAAGATCACCTCCTTCACCTTCCCCTCGCCGAAGATGTAGGTCCACGCCTTCAGCCCGTAATAGGACCACGACAGCATGGTCGAGAACGCGAAGAGCACCACGGCGATCGCGAGCAGTACCGGAAACCACGGCAGGACCTGCGCGTAGGCGGCGGATGTCAGTTCGACCCCGGTCACGTCGCCCTCGGTCGCGATGCGGCCGAGCTCGGCGTTCCAGACGTAGAGCCCGGTTTCGGGATCGACGTTCAGGACGCCGGTGATGACGATCACGAGCGCGGTCATGGTGCAGATCACCACCGTGTCGATGAAGGGTTCGAGCAGCGCGACGTAGCCTTCGGTCACGGGCTCCTTCGTCCGCACCGCCGAGTGCGCGATGGCGGCCGACCCGATGCCCGCCTCGTTCGAGAACGCCGCACGCCGGAACCCCTGGATCAGCGCGCCGGTGAACCCGCCGAGCACGCCGAGACCGGTGAACGCGCCCTCGAGGATGCGGCCGAACGCCCAGAGGATCTCGTCGTAGTTCACGATCAGGATGATGATGGACACGATCACGTAGAAGATGCCCATGAACGGCACGACCTTCTCGGTCACCCGCGCGATCGACCGCAGGCCGCCGACGATCACCGCGAACACGACCCCCGCGAGCAGGACGCCCGTGATCCATCCCGGGTAGTCCCCTAGGACGCCCGCGAGCTGGGCATGCGCCTGGTTGGCCTGGAACATGTTGCCGCCGCCCAGCGCGCCGAGGATGGTGAAGATGCAGAAGAGGATCGCGAAGGCCCCACCGCCCGGCAGCCCCCGCTCGCGGAAGCCCTTGGTCATGTAGTACATGGGGCCGCCCGAGACGGTGCCGTCGGGATACTCGTTGCGGTACTTCACGCCGAGCGTGCATTCGGTGAACTTGGTCGCCATGCCGAAGAGGCCGGCGATGATCATCCAGAACGTGGCGCCGGGACCGCCGATGCTGACGGCCACCGCGACGCCCGCGATGTTGCCGAGCCCGACCGTGCCCGAGAGGGCCGTGGCGAGCGCCTGGAAATGGCTGACCTCGCCCGCGTCGTTCGGGTCGGAATAGTCGCCCCTCACCAGCCGGATCGAGTGGACGAAGCCCTTGAGCTGGATGAAGCCGAAATAGAAGGTAAAGATCAGCGCCGCCACGACGAGCCAGAGCGCGATCCACGAGAAGTTGGTGCCGGGAAGGTCGGCGAAGATCAGCGCGACGTACCAGCCCGTGTAGTCGGCGAAGATCTGGTTGATGGTGGCATCGAGGCCGGCCTCCTGCGCAAGCGCCGGGGCGGACGACAGGACGAGGGCGGTCAGCGCCGCGAAGATGCGGAAGATCATGCGTTTCTCCTTTTCGGGCGCGTGCATCAGGGAACGATGGTGCAGGGCAACGTGGCGATCTGGACGAGCGTGCCGGCCGTGGAGCCGAACATGCGCGCGGCAAGGCCGCCATTGCCGTCCCGTCCCACGACCATCTGCGTCGCCCCGGTGTCGCGGGCGATGGTCACCAGCATCTCGGCCGAGTGTCCGTAGCGGATCTGCGCCTCGATGCTCACGCCGCTGCCGGCCAGCTTCTCGAGCACGGGGTCGAGGACGGCGGTCTGCGCGCGGCTGACCTCTTCCTTGCGGCGCTTGTGGCGTTCCGCGAGTTCCTCGTTCGAAAGGAAGCTGTAAGGCGACCATTCCAGCACGTAGGCGAGCACGATGCTCGCGCCCTGCGACTGCGCGAGCTTGACCGCGAAGTCGAGCGCGCGCCGCGCCGCCGGGCTTCCGTCAAAGCCGACAACGATCCTGTCCGGCATCTCTGACCCCCATCCCTGTTTTTTTCTGTTAATCTTTTCAGCCTATGGCCGTGAAACGACACGTCTACAAAAAAGTGTCGCTCAGAGCGGGCCAAGACGCAGGCGCCCCGCCTCGGTCAGAAGGTGGGCATCGCGCCCCAGGATCAGTGCGGCACAGAGCGGGCGGCCGAATCCGGTGCCGCCGTCGAGGTTCAGCCGGTTGCCGAAATGGGCAGGCCCCTCGACCGCCGTGTGGCCGTGCACCACGAGCCGGCCGTGGTCGCGCCGGTCCTCGAGAAAGCCCTCGCGGATCCAGAGCAGGTCGCGCTCCACCTGCTGGTCGAGGCTCCGTCCGGGACGGATGCCCGCATGCGCGAATACCTGCGGCCCGGTGACGTGCATCAGCCGGAGGGTGCGCAGGAATTCCACATGCGCGTCCGGCACCTGCGTGCGTGCCTCCTCCCGCAGCGCGCCGAGCGGCATGCGTCGGTCGGCCGTCACCCCGTAGGAGGCCAGCGTCTGCACCCCTCCGAGATTCGTGGACAGCCAGTTGCGCATGCGCCCGTCGTCGGGCGCGTCGGGGTCGAGGAAATCGCGCAGGAACCGGTCGTGGTTGCCGGCAAGCGTGATCCAGGGCGCCCCGTCGCGCTGCCCCTCGATCAGCCGGTCGAGAACGCCGCGGCTGTCGGGCCCCCGGTCGATGTAGTCGCCGAGAAAGACCACCGGCGCGCCGGCCTCGGGGTCGGTGTCGATGAGGCGCAGGACCCGGTCCAGTTCGGACAGGTGTCCGTGGATGTCGCCGACGGCAAAGATCGGGTCCATGGCGCGCCTCCTGGTCGTTGCCTTCCCCGAGGGGTAGCGCTCGGGGCGACAGACGCAATCCCTCGGGGCAAAACGAAAACGGGGCGCCCCCGAAGGGACGCCCCGCCCGACCCGAGGGGCCGAGGGTCAGAGGTTGCCGCGGCTCAGCTCGCCCGCGATGTGGTCCGCCTGCCGGATCGCGAGCGCCACGATGGTCAGCGTCGGGTTCTCCGCCGCGCCGGTCGTGAACTGCGAGCCGTCCGAGACGAAGAGGTTCGGCACGTCGTGCGCCCGTCCATTGCGGTCGACGACGCCGTCCTCCGGCCGCTCGGACATCCGGTTGGTGCCGAGGTTGTGCGTCGAGGGATAGGGCGGCGTCGGCATGGTGCGCGTGGCGCCCATGGCATCGTAGATGGCCGCGCCCTGCTTGTAGGCGTGGTTGCGCATCGCGATGTCGTTGGCGTGGTCCGAGAAGTTCACGTTCACGACCTTGAGCCCGAACTGGTCCTCGGTGTCCGACAGGGTGACGCGGTTCGACTCCTGCGGCATGTCCTCGCCCACGATCCACATGCCGGCCATGTTCTCGTAGGAATCGAGCGCGGTGGTGAACTCGCGCCCCCAGGCGCCCGGGTCGAGGAACGCCGCCATGAACGGCAGGCCGAGGCTCAGCGTCTCGAGCTCGTAGCCGCCGACGAACCCGCGCGAGGGATCGTGCCGCGCCTCGTCCTGGACGATGCCGGCCATCGTGGTGCCGCGCCACATGCGCACCGGCTTCTCGAAGGTCGCGTAGACCGACCCGGTGGTGTGGCGCATGTAGTTGCGTCCCACCTGCCCCGAGCTGTTGGCGAGCCCGTCCGGGAACATCGACGAGGCCGAGTTCAAGAGCAGCCGCGGGCTCTCGAACGAGTTGCCGGCGACGCAGACCACCTTGGCCCGCTGCATCTGCAGGGCGCCGTCCGCGTCGAAGTACTCGACGCCCGTGACCCTGCCGCTGTCGTCGTGCAGGATGCGGGCCACGTGCGCACGCTCGCGCACCTCGAGGTTGCCGGTCGCCTCGCCGCGCGGGATGTCGGTGTAGGCGGCCGACCACTTGGCGCCCCACTTGCAGCCCTGGAAGCAGAAGCCGGTCTGCTGGCAGGCCATCCGATCGTCGTTGTCGACCGCGTTGATCGCCATCCGGCCGGTATGGACCTCGGTGTAGCCGAGCTTCTTGGCGCCGGCCTCGAACACCTTGTAGTTGTTGTTGCCCGGAAGCCCCGGCAGGTTGTTGGTGAGCGTCACGCC
Source organism: Roseivivax isoporae LMG 25204 (assembly GCF_000521865.1). Taxonomy (GTDB): domain Bacteria; phylum Pseudomonadota; class Alphaproteobacteria; order Rhodobacterales; family Rhodobacteraceae; genus Roseivivax; species Roseivivax isoporae. Next base: position 42,731 of record NZ_JAME01000003.1, on the reverse strand, counting down.
GAGCTTCTTCTCGGCGAGGTCGTACCACGGCGCCATCTCGTCGGCATCGATCGGCCAGTCGAGAAGGTTCGCGCCCTCGACCGCGCCGTAGGTGCTGAGCGCCTTCCACTCGTGCGGCTGGAAGCGGATAGAGGCGCCGGCCCAGTGGGTCGTGGTGCCGCCCACCGCCTTGACGATCCACGCCGGCAGGCCGGAGAAGTCCTTGGCGACCCTCCAGTCGCCCGACGTGGTGCGCGGGTCGAGCCAGGCGAGCTGCCCGAAGCTTTCCCACTCGTCGTTGATGTAGTCCTCGGGCAGATAGCGCCCGCCGGCCTCGAGCGCGACGACGCTCACGCCCTTCTGGGCAAGCTCGTTGGCAAGGACGCCGCCGCCCGCGCCGGTGCCAATGATGACGACGACGCTGTCGTCGTTCCTGTCGAATGGTGCAGCCATGAGTGCGTCTCCCCCCTCAGATCCACGAGATGTCGTCGAAGCCGCGCATGATGTAGCCGCCCTGCGAATAGGACTCGCCCTCGTACCCGAAGATTGGCCATACCGCCTTCTGGTTGTAGAGGCCGGTCACGAGACCGCCGCGGATGCGCTGGAAGAACGGCGTGTCCTCGATCGCGCGCAGAATCCCGACGCGCTCGGCCTCCCACCCGGCGTCGAGGTATTGGCCAAAGCCCATCTCGCCCGCCTTCGCGTTCAGCATCTCGATGCCGTCCTCGGCGAAATCCACCTCGTCCGGCACGTCGTAGCCCTTGACCGCGGCGGCGTAGTACTGGTCGCCGACCTTGTCGTGGGGGTAGATGTCCCGCGCCATCTGGATCAGCGTCGCCATCGTGTCGGGCTTCAGCGCGTTCATCTCGGTGGCCCAGGCGGCGTCGCGCCCCGCCACGAAGGTGGCGCCGACGACGAAGCCCGCCCCCGCCGCGACGCCGCGCGACAGAAGCTGGCGGCGCGTCAGCGTCCGCAGCGACAATGTCTCTTGCATTCCCATTTCCTCCCTTATGAAGACCGCGGGCCGCCCTCCCCGACGGCCCGCGGTCCGGATCACTTGAAGCGGCCGGACCGTTCGAGCACCTCGATCTGGTAGCCGTCCGGATCGGCGACGAAGAAGAAGCGCCCGACGAGCGTGCCGCCCGGCGCGAATTCGACCAGCTTGCGCGGGTTGAGGCCCTCGGCCTCGAAACGGGCATGTTCGGCGTCGAGATCGGCCACCGACACCGCGAGGTGGCCGTAGCCGTCGCCGAGATCGTAGGGCTCGGTCCGACCCTTGTTCACGGTCAGTTCGAGCTCGAATTCCTGCTCGGAATTCGACATGTAGATCAGCGTGAAGTCGTCGAAATCGAGCCTGTCCGCGATCTCGAGCCCGAACGCCTTTTCATAGAACGCTACCGATCGTGCCTCGTCGAGCACGCGAATCATGCTGTGGATGGCCTTCGCCATGTCGCCTCCGTCGCGGTTGAACGACGGAAGGATCGCGCGCGGGCCCGGGCCCGGGGTAGTAGACCGATACTACAGGTCTACGCCTTTGGTCGTAGAGCGCGCCGCGGTCACTGCGCCGCGATCATGGGCGCGTCCGGGGCCCCCTGCCGCGAGAGGTAGATCAGGCAGGTCGTGCGCAGGAGCGAGGTGAAGTTCTCGGGTTCGCCGCGCAGGTCCAGCACCTCGCTGTGCAGCTTGGACAGGAAGCAGGGCGTCGACACGCCGTCGAACGCCGCGATCTCGTCGAGGGTATCCCAGAACGCGTTCTCGAGCCGGATGCTCGTGCTCTGGCCGTTGAGCCTGAGGCGCCGCGTGGTCGAGGCGTAGCGGGCGGGATCCTGTCCCGCGAAGACCTGGCACATGATCGATCTCCTCCGCGCGGCCCACCCGTCGGGTGCCAGCGCATCGCATGGCTGGGAGGCGGAAGTATTGCACCGCCCCGGCGACCTGTCAAAGCCGCGCGCCGGGGCGGATTGTCACGCGCTGCGGCGCGCCCGCATGGCCTGCCGGCGTGCCATGGCGTCCGTGCGCGCCCGCGCACGGTTGTTCGCGGATCCAGAGGCCTCGGGCGCCGCCGGCGCGTCCGCGGCGGAGCCCGACAGCTCCGCCACGCGCGCGGCGAGGTCGGCCAGCACCGGAAAGCGGAAGATGTCGGTGATCGACAGCTGCGCCACGCCCATCTCGTCGCGGATCGCGCGGTGCGCCTGCACCGCCAGCAGCGAATGCCCCCCGAGATCGAAGAAGCTGTCGCGCCCCGCGGGGGACGCGACCCCGAGGATGCGCGCCCAGATCGCCGCGATGCGCGCCTGCATCTCGGGCGCGGGCCGGCCTGCGGCGCGGATTGCGGCTTGCGGGGCGTCGGGCGCGGCGGTGCGCCGCGGAGGCTCGGCCGCCTGCGGCGGGGGCAGCGCGGCCCTGTCGACCTTGCGGTTGGGGGTCAGCGGGAAGGCGTCGAGATGCACGAAGCGCTGTGGCACCATGATCGCGGGCAGCCGCTCCGAAAGGCTCGCGCGCAGCCGCGCCTCGCCCTGCGGCGCGCCGGTGTAGTAGCCCACGAGCCGCACGTCACCCGGCCGGTCCTCGCGCGCGGCGACCACGCCCTGCGTGATCCCGGGCACCGCCTCGAGCGTCGCCTCGATCTCGCCGAGCTCGATCCGGTGGCCGCGGATCTTGACCTGGAAATCCGCGCGCCCGACGAAATCGATGCGCCCGTCCGCGCGCCGGCGCACGAGGTCGCCGGTGCGGTACATGCGGCCGCCGTGGAACGGGTTCGGCACGAAGCGTTCGGCGGTCAGCTCCTCGCGGTTCCAGTAGCCCCGCGCGACGCCCCGCCCGCCGATCCACAGCTCGCCCGGCACGCCCACCGGCACGGGGGCACGTTCCGCGTCGAGGACGTAGAGCTGCGTGTTCGCGATGGGTCGGCCGATGTTCACGATGCCCGCCGTCGGCGCGACCGGCTCGACCGACGACCAGATCGTCGTCTCGGTCGGTCCGTACATGTTGACGATGCGCGCGTCGGTGATGCCGGACAGCTCGGCGGCCAGCGCGCCGGGCAGCGGCTCGCCGCCGAGGAAGAGGTGCCGCACGCGCCCGAGCGCAAAGCGCGCCTCGTCATTCAGGGCGATCATGCGCGCCATCGACGGCGTGCACTGCAGGTGCGTGACGTCGTGGCGCACGATCTGCGCGGCGATGGAGAAGTCGTCGGGCGCGGGCTCCGCCCCGGCATTGGCGCGCGCCACCACGTCCGCCAGCGGCCTCAGCCCCTCGAGCACGGCGTCGGGCGCGATACCGTAATCGATGAGGCACGCGATCTCGCCCACGCCCAGCGCGCGCACCGCCTCGACGCGCGCCAGAGCATCCTCGACGGTGCCGAACAGCCCGGACTCGGTGAAGTACCGCTCGAAGGCGAAGTCGAGGATGCCTTCGAGCTCGTCCTCGGACAGCGATCCGAGGTCGAGCTGCATCGGGGTCTCGACGCCCTGCGGCCGCTTGAAGGCCGGGAAGGCCCAGGCGTACTGCTTGATGAGCCCCGCGGCCGAACGCAGGTAATCCTTCATCGGCTCCCGCGCGATCTCGCGCGCCTCCTCCCGCGTCGCCGCGATGAAGGTGTGCAGCATCAGCGTCACGGTGAAGCGTTCGGGATCGTGTCCCGCCTCGCGCAGCGCGGCGTGGTAGATCGCGATCTTGTCGCCCACCTCCTGCATCGACTGGCCGAGAAGGTGGGTCAGGACGTTCGCCCCGAGCCGTCCGGCCTCGGCCCAGGTCTCGGGATTGCCGGCGGTGGTGACCCAGACCGGCAGGTCGCGCGAGACGGGGCGCGGCTGGGTGACGACCTCGTGCATGGAGCCGTCCTTGCGGGGGAACGCCACCGCCTCGCCGCGCCAGAGGCGGCGCAACGTGCCGATGGCGTCGATCATGGCGCGCTTGTTGTCGGGGGGCGTGTTCTCGGGGCGCAGGACGAAATCGTCGGGCTGCCAGCCCGACGCGATGGCGAGGCCCGCGCGCCCGTCGGTGAGGTTGTCGATGACGGCCCATTCCTCGGCGATGCGGGCGGGATGGTGCAGCGGCGCGACGCAGGACCCCGCACGCACTCCGATCCGGCTGGTCAGCGCGGCCACCGCCGCGCCGGTCACCGACGGGTTCGGATAGGGGCCCCCGAAGGCATGGAAATGCCGCTCGGGCGTCCAGACCGCGCAGAAGCCGTTGGCATCGGCGAATTTTGCCCCCTCGAGCAGAGTGCGGTACTTGTCCGGGCCGACGCCGTCGTCGTTGCCCCAGTAATAGAGCGAGAAGTCCATCGCCCCGCCCGCACCGAGCGGACCCCTCGAGATCATGCCGCGGTCCGCGTCCGAGGTCAGCACGACCTTGTAGCCGCGCGCCGTGGCGTAGAAGATCTCAAGCACCGAGATGTCGAAGCTGAGCGAGGTGACGGCAAGCCACGTGCCGCCCGGGTCGGGCACATGCGCGTCCATGCCGGCGTAGAAGTTCGCGACGGTGCCGTGCTCGACCATCACCCCCTTGGGCGTGCCGGTCGATCCGGACGTGTAGATCAGGTAGGCGAGGTCCTCCGGCCCCGAGGTGGGGCCGAGCGGCGTGTCCGGCGCCGATGCGAGGCGCGGGTCGGCATCCATCCTGAGAAGCGCCGCCTCCGTCTCCGGCAGCGCCCCGGCGAGGGCCGATTGCGTGACGATCACCCGCGTGCCGCTGTCGGCGATGTAATGCGCGAGCCGCTCGGCCGGATAGGCCGGATCGAGCGGCAGGTAGGCGCCGCCCGCCTTCAGGATCGCGTAGGCCCCGGTCACGAGGTCGTGCGAGCGCGCGCAGGCGAGGCCCACCACCACGCCCGGACCGACCCCCATCTCCCGCAGGACATGCGCCGCCCGCGTGGCCCGAGCGTCGAGCTCGGCATAGCTGAGACCATGGTCCTCGAAGACGAGCGCCGGGGCGCCGGGGGTGCGCCGCACCTGCGCCTCGAACAGTTCGTGGATCGTGGCGGGCGCGACCTCGGCCGCGGTGTCGTTCCAGCGATCGACGACCAGAGCATGCTCGGCCTCGGGCATCGGCGGCAGGTCCGCGAGCGCGGCGTCGGGCGCGGCGTCCGAGAGGGCACGCATGCGGTCGCGCAGGAGCCGGGCAAGATCGGGACCGATGCGGGCGGTGTCCACGTGCAGGATCGTGCCCGCTTCGCGCGTCTCGAGCGTCAGCGCAGCGCCGGGAACGGGACCGGCAGCCTCGGACAGCGCGAGATCCGGCACCGCCCGCGGCAGGTCCGTGTCGCGCATGAGGAGGTCGCGGGCAAAGCCCGACCGGCCACGCAGGCGCGACGCCGCGTCGGCAAGGTCCGCGGCAAGGGCGGCGCGGGTCGGCGCGGCCGCCACCGTCAGCGGCACCCAGGGCGCGACGAGGCCTCCCGCGGCGAGGTCCGCGATGTCCCCGTGCCGCCAGGCCATCGTGACCTCGGACGCTTCGGACAGCCGCAACGCCAGCGCGGCCAGCGCGTCGGGATCGATGCCGGCCGCCTCGAGCGTCTCGACGGCGCCCGCGCCAGATGCCGCCCCGGGCAGCAGCGCGGGGCGCGCCGCGGCGAGCCTTGCGCGCCAGAAGCCGTCATGCCGCGCGACATCGGCCTCGGCCGCGTGCGGGCGACCGATCACGGACCCGGCCGGCAGCGCCTCGCGCGCATCGCAGGCCACGCCCTCGAGCGTGGCGACACGCGCCGCCAGCGCGCCCGAGCCGCAGGCGATGACGGCGCGGCCATCCTCGTGGCGTAGGATCGTGCCGGGCGCCCCGGCCCCGTGGGCGAGGCGCGCCTCCGTGACGGCGAGGACCGCATCGCCCGCCCGCAGCTTCGGCACGCAGAGCGGGTTCCAGTAGCCGCCATGGTCGAGCGCCCGGCACAGCCGTTCGAGCGCCGCAGCATCCTCGGCGGGATCGAGCACGCCCTGCCCCGCCGGCCGGTCGGCGCGCGCGTGGTAGCTGCGCCGCGACAGGTCCTGCGGCATCGCGTCGGGCGCGCCGCGCTCGAGTTCCGCCACAAGCGCGTCGAAGCTTTCGAGCGCGGCCTCGAAACATTTCATGTTGAGCGTGAGCGCGGTGTCGGCGGGGCCGATGTCCACCGCCCGCGCGACGAGGATGTCCCCCTCGTCGACGCCGCCGGCGATGCGGTGCCAGGTGATGCCGTGCCGGGTGTCGCCCGCGGCGATGGCCCAGACCGGCGCGTTCAGCCCCGCATGCCGCGGCAGCGGGCCGTCGTGGAAGTTGACCGCGCCCTTGCCCGCCAGCACCAGCACGTCGTCCGGGACGAGGTCGAGGTTCGCCACGCTCAGCAGCCATTCGAAGGGCGGCAGCCGCGTCTCGAGCCCGGCGCCCGGCGACTCCACGGCCAGCCCGTGCCCGCGCGCCCAGTCCACGACCGGCCCGGACCGCGTCACGACGCAGGCGATGCGGTGACCGCGCGCGAGGAGCTTCCTGCCGCATTCGAGCGTCAGCGTGTCGTTGCCCATCAGCACGGCGGTAAAGGCGGTCATCTGCGGTCCTCGGCGTTCGGCGCGCCGAGCGGGCGCCGCGATGGGTGTGAGCCGGGCCGGTGCGCCCGGGACAGGAGCGCGCGCGCGTCATGTGCGGCGAGCGTGCGCAGGAAGCGCCGGGGATCCACCCGCGGCCGCCGCAGCAGTCCGAGCTTCAGCCGGCAGAGCACGCCGCCCGCGAGGTGGGCGAGCGTGGCGCAGGCGGCATAGGCGCGCCCGCGGGTCTTGGTGAAGTAGTGCCAGCGGCTGTCGTACCAGTATTCCGGGACGCGCACCCAGGTCCTCATCCCCGTCGACACGGAGCCAAGGTGCATCACGCGGCTCTCGAGGACGTAGTGCACCTCGGCGCCGAGCGCGGCCACGCGTCGGCAGAGTTCGGTTTCCTCGAAGTAGAGAAAGAACGCCTCGTCGAAGAGCCCGCTCCGGTCGAGGATGTCCATCCGCATGAGCATCGAGGCACCGGCCAGCCAGTCGACCTTCCGGGTGGCGTTCGGCACGCCGAGCGACACACGCGCGTCGGGCATGAGCTTCGACACCAGCCCGATCCGTGCCGCGCCCTCGAATTCCGAGGCGATGGACGGAAACCGGAACGCCGTGGCGTGCGGAATGCCGTCCTCGCCGTAGATGAAGCTTCCCGCGATGCCGACCCAGGGGTGGGATTCGAGGTGGTGCAGCAGCACGGCGATGGCCGAGGGATCCGGAAAGGCGTCCGAGTTCAGGATGTAGACGTAGTCGGGCCGCACACCGTCGCTGCGGCCCGCGCGGATGCCGGCATTGTTGCCCGCGCCGAAGCCGCCGTTGCGCCCGCTCTGGATTACCCGGACCGGCAGGTCGCGCGCCCAGCGCGCCTCGGCGACGCCCGCGCGCAGCTTCTCCTCCGACCCGTCGCCCGAGCAGTTGTCGACGATCACGATCTCGCCGTCGAGACCATCGAGGGCGCACGCCGCGGCCTCGGCGGCGCGCAGCGTCATCTCGGGCGTGCGCCAGTTCAGGATGACGGTCAGGAGGCGCGGGGTGCTCATTCGGCGGCCTGGATCGGTCGGAAATCGACGACGGTGCCGCGGTCACCCGCCGCAGCCTCGGCCCGCGCGAGGACGGCGCGCATCTTCTGCGCCAGCACCCGCACGTTCGGTTCGAGCACCATGGAATCGTGGTCGCCCGGCACCTCGTGCACCTCTACACCCGGAACGAAGGCGCCCCAGCCGTTGTCCGGCAGGAGGTAGGCGCGCTGGCTGTCCACCGTGCGGCCGCCCGCGACACGCCACTGCGCCTGCTGCGGCGGCCGGAAGAGGACGAGCCGCCCGCCCCACGGCGCGACGCGGTAGGCCGCCACCGCGCCGAGGAAGGCCGCCTCGATCTCGGCATTGTGGAAGGCTGCGGCGGCGTCGGTCCGCGCGGTGCCGCGCCGGCGCGCGATCTCCCACCGGACGCGGTTTGCGGCCCAGACGAAGGGGTAGCCCACGCCCTTGCGGCGCAGCTCGTGCAGCTGGATCATGGCGCGGTCCTGCCAGAGGAGCGGCGCACGCTGCGGCAGCGGCGTGTCGAGCAGAACCACCAGCGCGACGCTGTCGCCCATCGCCTCGAGCTGGCGGGCGATCTCGAACGCCGTGATCCCGCCGCCCGAGAAGCCGCCGACGAAGTAGGGGCCGTCCGGCTGGACCTGCTTCATCTCGGCCACGTAGTCGGCGGCCGCCTCGGGCAGCGTCGCGTGCGGCGCCTCGTCACCGTAGAGCCCCCTGGCCTGCAGCCCGTAGAACGGGCGGTCGGTCCCGAGGAGATGGGCGAGGTGGCGCAGGTTCAGGACGTTGCCGAACATGCCGGCGACGAGGAAGAACGGCGCCCTCGGCCCGCCCTCGCCGTCGTGCATGGCGACGAGGTGCTTGAAGCGCCGCTCGGGCCGGGTCCGGGCGGGGGCGGGCGCGCCCGAGGCATCCACCGCCCCGGTGCGCTCGGCGATGAGCGCCGCGCATTTGCGGATGGTCGGCGCCTCGAAGAGGACGGAGATGGGGAACTCCACCCGGTAGGCCTTGCGCACCATGGCGAAGAGCCGCACCGCGATCAGGCTGTGGCCGCCGAGGTCGAAGAAGCTGTCCTCGACACCTGCGCGCGAGACGCCGAGGAGGTCCTGCCAGAAGCCCGCAAGCGTGCGCTCGATATCGGTCTCGGGCGCGACGTAGTCGCCGTCGAGATCGGGTCGGTCGAACCGCTGGCCCTCGCCCGGGGCGGCCGACACGGCACCCGCCTGCGCAACGAGCGCGGGCAGGTCCATGGACGACACGACGAGGTCGGCGGGACCCGCCGCCATGGCGCGGGCGAAGGCGTCGACGCCCTCCGCCGGCCGGATGCCTTGCGAGAGGTTGTGCGCGAGCCGCTCCTCGGCGGGCGACAGGGGCGCGGCGTGCGCCGGGGCGTCGGTCTCGACCTCGGCGGCGGAGAGGCGCGGCGCCTGCGCGAGCGTCGCCGGGCCGGAGAGGCGGCGGATGGTGAAGCCCTCGACCTCGACCAGCACGGTGCCGGAGGGGTCGGCAAGCGTGACGTCGAACACCGCCGCCTCGCCGTCGGCGCGGTTCTCGGCGGCATTCCGGACCCAGCTGACCACGCGCGCGCCGAGAGGCGCGTGCACGCGGACGCGTGCATAGGACACGGGCACCCAGAGATGGCTCGGCCGGTAGCCCGCGATCAGGTCCATCGCCCAGCCGGTGGCGATGTCGAGGAGCGCCGGGTGCAGCATGAAACCCGCATCGCCCTGCGCCTCGAGCGGCAGGGACAGCTCGGCCAGGCCCTCGTCCCGTCCGAGCGCGCGGGTGTCGAGCACGCGCCAGCGGGGCCCGAACCGCAGGTGCACCTCCTGCCCCGTGCGCAGCTTGCGCCCGTCCGAGGCGGCCTGCGGGGCGCCGCACCGGTCGCGGATCGCCGCGAGGTCCAGCCTGCGCGGCGGCGCGAGCGGCGCGAGGCGGAGCGCTCCCTGCGCGCAGAGCGCGAAGCCCGACCGCCCCCCGGCGCGCGCATCCGCGAGCACCTCGAAGCCGTAGCCGGCCTCGTCGCGGGTCAGGCGCACGCGCACGTCGCGGGCTCCGCCCTCGGGCACCGACAGCGGGCGCAGGAAGGTCAGGTCGCGCAGCTCGAAACTGTCGCCCTCGCCCTGAGCGAGCAAGGCGTGCGCGGCGAGCGTCAGGTAGCCGGTGCCGGGCAGGAGCGCATCGCCCGCGGCGGTCCGGTGCTCGTCGATGAACCAGTCGGACGCCGAATAGCGCGCGGCAAAGACGCGCCGGCCCCGTGCATCGAAGCTCGCGGTGTCGAGCATCGGCGGCGCGGCCTCCGTCACCGGCAAGTCCGGCACGTCGCCGGTGCGGGCCGCCACGGCCTCGGCCGCCATGCCGACCTCGCTCCAGATGCCCCAGTTGATCGCGACGACGCGCGTGGTCCCGCCGGCCCGCGCCCGGGCGAAGGCGTTGAGATATTCGTTGGCGGCGACGTAATCGACCTGTCCCACCGGCGCGGTCACCGTCGAGGACGAGGCGAAGAGCGCCATCCACCTGAGCGTTCCGTCCGGGAACAGCCGGTCGAGCACGTGGGTCCCGTGGATCTTGGGGGTGAAGACGTCCTCGACGCTGGCGGACGTCTTGGCGAGGAGCGGCGCGTCGGCAATGAGGCCCGCCCCGTGGATGACCGCCTCGACCGGGCCGAAACGGGCCTCGGCCTCGGCCACGGCCGCACGCATCTCGTCCGCGTTGCAGACGTCGGCGGCGACGCAGAGGACAGCGGCGCCCGTCGCCTCGAGCGCCTGCACCGCGCGGATGCGCCGCGCGACGCGGTCCTGCGGCGCATGGCGGCGCAGATAGAGGTCCCAATCGGCGCGGTCTGGGAGCGCACCGCGGGCCACGAGCACGAGGTTCGCGCCCCTGGCGGCGAAGGCGCGGGCAAGCGTGAGACCGATCCCCCCGAAGCCGCCGGTGATCAGGATCGTCCGCGCCTCGGGCAGCGGCGCCTCGCGCAACGGGCGGGGCACCATGGTGCATTCGTGGCGGCGGCCGCCGCGCAGTGCGACGATGCGGTCGCCCGGTTCCGACATCAGTTCCTCGAGCACCGCCTCGTCGAGCGGCGCGCGGGCGCGGTCGTCGCGGCGGGCGAAAAGGCCCGTCGTGCGCCGGGGCAGAACGAGGTCGCAGGTCGACACGGTGACGCCCGGCAGCTCGCGCGGGATCACCCGAGCGGGGCCGGCGATCGTCGCCTTCTCGGGATGGGGCAGCGCCTCGTCGCGCAGGCGCGCGGCGCCGTTGGTGAAGACGGTGACGTGGATCGGGCGCGGCAGCGTCTCGTCGGCGATGGCCTGCGCGAGGAAGAGGAGCGCGTAGAAGCCCTGTTCCTGCAGCCTGTGAAAGAAGCTCGACCCCGGCCGATGGTCCGTGCCCTCGGTCACCGGCCAGAAGTGGCCGATGCGGGTGGGCACCACGCCCCGGGACAGAAGGTCCTGGATCAGAAGGTCATATCCCTCGCGCCCACGTTCCGGGGCGAGGGTGTAGGCATCGTCCGCGAGCCGCGCGAACATGTCGCCCGGACGCACCTCGACCACGTGGTGGCCGGCGGCGCGCAGGCGCGCGGCGGCAGCCGCGGCGAGGCCGCTGTCATCGGCGAGCAGGAGCCAGGTCTGCGGCTCGGCGGCGGCGAGGTCGTGGCGCACGTCGACCTCGACCGGGGCGGCGCGGGGACGCCAGCGGGGCTCCCATCCCCAGCGGGCGACGTCGTCGAGGCGCGGCAGGAAATCCGGCGCGGCCTGCGCCGCCTGCGTGCCGGGCTCGATGAAGTAGGGCGACCGCTGAAAGGCATAGGTAGGCAGCACCACGCGGTTGCGGCGGCCCTCGCCCCAGACCTGCGCCCAGTCCGCCTCGAACCCCAGCGCCCAGAGGCGGCCAATGATTTCAAGGAAGTAGCGGTCGTCCGCGATCTCTTCCTCCGGGTGGCGGAGGCTCGACAGCACGGCATTGGCGGGCACGTCGCCATGCTGGCGCGCGAGCGCCGACAGGGCCTTTCCGGGCCCGACCTCGAGATAGATGCGGTTGTCCCGCGCCAGCGTGCCGACGCAGTCCGCGAAATGGACCGTGTGGCGCAGATGCTCGACCCAGTAATCGGGCGAGGTGGCCTGCGCGTCGGTCATCCACGTGCCGGTGCGGTTCGAGGTGAGCGGAATCCGCGGCGGCGAGAGGGTGATAGTCCGCAAGTGGTTACGGAAGTCTTCAAGGATCGGGTCGAGCATGCGGCCATGCGCGGCGATGTCGATGGCGATGCGCTGGCAGTCGATCCCGTCCGCCGCGAGCCGCGCCTCGAGCGCCTCCAGCGCCTCGGACGGGCCCGACGCGACCGACAGGCCCGGGCCGTTTTCCGCACCAAGATCAAGGTCCTGGCCGAGATAGGGACGGAGCCTGTCGGCCGGCAGCGCGACCGACAGCATGCCGCCGGCGGGCACGGTGTCGAAGAGGCGGCCGCGCAGGTGCACGAGACCGATGCAGTCCTCGAAGGACATGACGCCCGCGACGCAGGCGGCGGTGTTCTCGCCCATGGAATGGCCCGCGAGCGCGGCGGGTTCGACCCCCCAGCTCTGCCAGAGCCGGGCGAGCGCGTATTCCACGATCATGATGAGCGGCAGCTGCACGGACGGTCGGCGCATCCGCTGCTCAGCCGCCAAGCGGTTGTCCTCGCTCGGGAAAAGCGTCGCGCGAAGGTCCTCGCCGGTCAGCGTTCCGAGGTGGTCGAGGCCGCGGTCCATCCAGTCGGCGAAGACCGGTTCGGTCTCGTAGAGATCGCGCGCCATGCCGGGATATTGCGCGCCGCCACCAGGAAACAGGAACACCACGTCGGGGTCCTGGAGGGCGGTGTGGTCGTGCATCCGGCGGGGCTGGTTTCCGTCCAGCAGGCGTATGGCATCGGTATGGCTCTCGGCCACCAGGACGCGGCGCTTCTCGAACCCGCGGCGGCCCTCCTTGAGGGTCCAGGCGATGTCCGCGAGCGGCTGGTCCTCGTGGCAGGCGAGGTGCGCCGAGAGGCGCTGCGCGTTGGCATCGAGCGCGGCCCTCGACCGCCCGGAGAGCGTGAGCACCTGGAACGGGAAGGCGGGCGCCCCGGAGGGCGCGCGCGGCGGCGCCTCCTCGAGCACCGCATGCGCGTTGGTGCCGCCGACGCCCAGCGAGTTGACGCCGGCCCGGCGCACGCCCGCGGCGGGCTGCCAGTCGGTCAGGGTCGCGGCCACGCGGAAGGGAGATCCGTCGAAGGCGATGGCGGGGTTCGGCGCCTCGAAGCCCAGCGAGGGCGGGATCTGGCGGTTGTGCAGCGCGAGCGCGGTCTTGATGAGGCTCGCCACGCCCGCGGCGGTGTCGAGGTGGCCGATATTCGTCTTGACCGACCCGATGCGGCACTGGCCCACGGCATCGCTCGTCTGCCGGAAGGCCTGTGTCAGCGCCGCGACCTCGATCGGGTCGCCGAGATAGGTGCCGGTGCCGTGACATTCCACGTAGGACACCGTGTCGGCGGTGACGCCCGCGACCGCGAGCGCCTCGGCCACGGCGCGGGCCTGCCCGTCGACCGAGGGCGCGAGGTAGCCGGCCTTGGCCGCGCCGTCGTTGTTGACCGCGGTGCCGCGGATCACCGCCCAGACATGGTCGCCGTCGGCGATCGCGTCGGCGAGCTGGCGCAGCACGACCGCGCCCGCGCCCGAACCGAACACGGTGCCCCGGGCACGGTGATCGAAGGCGTGGCAGGCGCCGTCGGGCGACAGGATCTCGTTCTCGCGGTAGAGGTAGCCGCGGTTCGCCGGCAGCTCGATGGTCGCGCCGCCCGCGATCGCCATGTCGCATTCGCCGAGCAGCAGCGACTGGCAGGCATAGTGCGTGGCCACGAGCGAGGTGGAGCACGCGGTCTGCAGGTTCACCGAGGGGCCGTGCAGGTCGAAGACGTGGCTCGCCCGCGTGGTCATGAAGTCCTTGTCGTTGCCGGTATGGCGCAGCAGGAACATCCCGGTCTGGTCGACGAGGTCGGGATTCGAGCAGACGTTGAAGTAGAAGTAGCTGCCCATGCCGCAGCCGGCGAAGACGCCGACCTGCCCGGCGAAGCGTTCGGGCACGTGGCCGGCGGTTTCCATCGCCTCCCACACGGTCTCGAGGAACTGGCGGTGCTGGGGGTCCATCACCGCCGCCTCCTTTGGGGAGAACCCGAAGAAGTCCGCGTCGAAGGTCTCGAACCCGTCGAGCGGCGCGGCGTAGGGCACGTAGTTCTTGTGGCGGATCAGGCCCGGGCTTTCGCCCGCCGCGATCAGCTCGTCCTCGGTCAGGCGGCGGATGGACGACACGCCGTCGCGCAGGTTGCGCCAGTAGGCCGCGATCGAGGCCGCGCCGGGAAGGTGCGCGGCCATCCCGACGATGGCGATGTCGTTCTCGTGGCCCGCAGGCGGGCTGGTCGGTTCAGTCATGGCACCAGGTACTCAACGCTTCGTCCCGCCTAGACGGGTCCTGTGGGCGAAATTGGGCAGATTTGTGATAACCTCTGCCCGGCCGCTGGTTTTCCCCGCCCGCCGCGCCGCATTGCGGACGGGCCGGCGACGGTCGCGACGATATCCGAGTTTTGTCGTCGCCGGAACGCGGCCGGTGTCACGAAGTCGCGGCCAGGGCCACAATGTCGCTATAGTTGAAATGAATCGCCGCAAGCGCAATCAGGAGACCCGCGCCGAAGCCCAGGAGGTCGTGCATCGGGTCCCAGGCGCCCATGCGCCGGGCGAGCCAGAGCACGACCGGGTACATGGCGAGGTAGGCCGCCCCCTGCCCCACGAGCGCGCCCATGAGCCCGTGGGTCTCGAGCCCGACGAGAAGGCCCGCGACCATCAGAAGCGCGCGCGCCAGCTGCAGGACGAAGAAGCGCCGTGAATCGCCCGCGGCGAGCGCCGCCTGGTCGTAGGTCAGCGCGACGATCTGCGGGATCTGCCCCACCGCGAGGATGACCACCACGGCGCCCGCGCTCTCGTAGCGGGGATCGTAGAGGAGGTGCACGAGCCACACCCCGAGCAGACCCGCGCCCGCGAGCAGCGCCAGCAGGAAGGTCGTGACCGCGGCGCGCATGCGGCGGAGCTTGAGGAAGTTCGCGCGCGAGGCGGTGGGCGGGCTTTCGCGGTAGACGGGGATCAGCACCTTGCGGGTGATCATGCCGCCGAGGAGCATCGGGAACGAGGCGAGGAAGTAGCCGATGTTGTAGATCCCGAAGAGGTCGAGCGGCAGGTAGCGGCCGATCAGGATCTTGTCGCCCTGGTGGAAGGCGAAGCCGCAGACGGTGGAGAGGAAGATCCACTTGCCGAAGCGGATGAGTTCCTGCGCCGCCGGCGCCTCCCAGCGGAAGCGGTTGGGCGTGCCGGGCAGGAAGCGGCGCAGGAGGACGAGGTGCACGAGCTGGCTGAGGATGCCGCTCGCCACGAGCGCCCAGACCGACCCGGTGGCCCAGGCGAGCGCGATGGCGGCCAGGAGACCCACGACCTGCGTCGCGACCTCGATCACCGTGACGCGCCCGAGCAGCAGGTGGCGCCCGGCGGTGTCGAGGGTCGTCGGGTTGAAGCCCGCGATGAGCAGCGTGAGGCCCGCGACCGGCAGGAGGTGGGCGAGCTGCGGCTCGCCGTAGACCCACGCCATGGGCCAGGCGAGCGCGGCGGCGGTGGCCGAGAGCGCGACGCCCCGGATCACCTGGATGGTCCAGGCGGTGTCGAGGAAGTCGCGGTCGTCGCCCCGGCGCGACTGCAGGATCGCGGGCGTCACGCCCACGTCCGAGAACATGGCGAGGCCCTGCATGAGGACGCTGACGAGCGCCATCATCCCGAACGCCTCGGGAAAGAGCAGCCGCGTCAGGACGAGGTTCGAGAGGAGCCGCAGGAGCTGCGCGGTGCCGAAGCCGCCCATGGTCAGCATCGAGGAGCGCATGACGCGGGCGCCGAGCGAGGCGCCGCGGATGCGGGCGGTGAAGCTCGCCGCGCCCATCATCGGCCGCGGCTCCAGCCGTCGGGGCCGCGCGGGGACAGGCGGACGGCGAGCGCCACGCCGGAATAGACGGCGAAGCCGAGCGGGTCCGACAGCGCGAGGCGCAGCTTGCGGGCCAGCGGAAACGGCGGCTTGTTGTCGTTGGCGGCGAGCGCGGGGAAGCGCGCGGCGATCTCGGCCACGCCGCGGTCCTGCCGGCGGCGCACGCGCACGAGGGCGGGAAGCCCCTCGACCACGGGCCAGTCGTAGGGCGCGGGCACGGCGACGCGTTCGGAGGGCGCGAAGTTCAGCCGGACGAAGGTGTCGTCGGACACGATGTCGGGGAAGGCGCCCCAGCGGGCGCGGCCGGCGGCGTTGACCGCGAAGAGCCCGCAGCCCGGCACGTCTGTCGACATGAACGGCACGCGCGCCCAGATGCGGGCATAGGCGCGGCTCGCCCAGCTGCGCGCGCGGGCGATGCGCAGGGTGCCGCTGGCGTAGCGCGGCGCGTCGGTGGCGAGGGCCGCGGCGAGGGCCGGCAGGAGCGGCGGGCTGACCCGGACGTCGGCGTCGAGATAGGCGCGGGCGGCACCCGCGGCCGCGGCGTCGCCGTCGTTCAGCGCCGCGAGCTTGCCGCCGTCGGCACGTTCGCGCACCACGAGCCGCCAGCCGCGGGCGGCGAAGTCCGGCGCCCGGTCGCGGGCGCGCGCGGCGGTGTCGTCGCGGCAGCCGTTCGCCACCACGATGACCTCGACCCCGCCCGGAACCGGGTCGGAGGCCGCGAGCGCACGCAGGCATTCGGCGATCAGCGCCGCCTCGTTCGAGGCGGGCACGATCACGCTCAGGGCCGGGACGGACGCCGCCGGCGACACCGGCGGGCAGACGGGCGTCGATCGTTCCAATCCAGTCACACTTGCAAAAATTCCGTCATGTGTCGGACCGGCACATGCAGGCCGAGTGTGGCCAAAGAATGAAAACTAATAAAGGTTCGAAAGGATGGTCCGGTCTGCTCCCGGACCGGCTGCCCTGACCGACATCGACGACAGACAGGCGGAAATCGTGACCCGACCCTTGCGGATCGGATACCTCGTGCCCCAGTTCCCGGGGCAGACCCATGTCTTCTTCTGGCGCGAGATCGCGGCGCTGGAAGATATGGGCGTGGAGGTGCAGTGCCTGTCGACGCGCAGGCCGCCGGCCGGGATCGTGGCGCACCGCTGGTCCGAGGCGGCGATGGCGCGAACCGTCTACCTCGACCGCATGGATATGACCGCGGCGCTGCGCGCGACGGCGGAACTGGTGCCGCGGGGGCTGAACCTCTGGATGCTGACCGAGGGCGTGGGGTTCGCCCGCGACGTGACGCTGACGCTGTCGGCGGCCTGGCAGTTGCGCACGCTCGCCCGCAAGCAGGGGATCGACCACGTGCACGTGCATTCCTGCGGCCGCGCGGCGCTGATCGCGGCGCTGTCGGCGCGCATGGGGGGGCCGAGCTATTCGCTGACGCTGCACGGGCCGCTGTCCGACTATGGCCCGGGCCAGCGGTTCAAGTGGCGCGGCGCGGCCTTCGCCACGGTCATCACGCGCCAGCTCGAGGCCGCGGTGCGCGCGGAGCTGGGCGCGGCGCTGCCGCCCCGGGTGGTGGTGCGGGCGATGGGCGTCGATCCCGACGCCTTTGCCCGCGACACCCCCTATGCGCCGGTGCAGCACGGCCGGCCCATGCGGCTGTTCTCGTGCGGGCGGCTCAACGTGGTCAAGGGCCACCAGGACGTGATGTCGGCGGTGCGCCAGCTTCTCGACATGGGCGTGGACGTGCGGCTCGAGATCGCGGGCGAGGACGACGAGGGCGGCACCGGGTACCGGCGCATGCTCGAGGCGCACCTGAAGCAGCTGCACCTGCGCGACCACGTGAAGCTTCTGGGCGCGATCGACGCGGCCGAGGTGCGCGCCCGGCTGATGGCGGCGGACGTCTTCGTGCTGGCAAGCTGGCACGAGCCGCTGGGCGTCGCCTACATGGAGGCGATGGCGGCGGGCGTGCCCACCATCGGCACCGATGCGGGCGGGGTGCGCGAGCTCATCCGCGACGGGCATACCGGCATCCTGGTGCCGCCGCGCAACCCCGGGGCGCTGGCCCGCGCGATCCGCGACCTTGCCGGCAAGCCCGATTACGCGCTGCAGCTGAGCGCGGCGGGCCGCGCCCACGTGGCGGAGCATTTCCACGCCAGGCTCGGCGCGCAGACGCTGGTGGACGAGATCGGCCGCGTGCGGGCGGAGGCCGGCGCGGACGCCTGACCCGCCCGCGTCAGTTGGTCGGCACCACGGTGCCCGGATCGCCGGCAAAACCCATCTCCTCGATCGCGACCATGGTCACGCGGACGGTGCCGCGCGTCGCGACGAGGCGCGGGCCGTCCTCGGCGAAGCTGTAATCGGTGGAGAGACCCGGCAGGATGGCGCGGTCGCGCCCGGCCCCGCCGTGCAGCGCGTCGCTGCCGCCGCCCGAAACCAGCACGTCGTCGCCCGGCCCGCCGAGCAGGATGTCCTCCTCCGGCGTGCCGACGAGGTCGCCGCCCCTGGCCGGGGCGGCGGCGACGCGGCCGTCGGCAAAGACCTCCGGCTCGCGCGGGTCCCAGTCGACCGGGGCGGAGGCGTTGTGGGCCATCAGCACGTCCCAGCGCGGGTTGGCGTCGTCGAGATGGCGCAGCCCGCCCCAGCTGCCCCATTTCGACGGCGCGGCCACGTCCACGAAGGCGTTGAAGAGCCGCCCGCCCGCCGCGGTCCAGCCCGCGAGCGCCTCCTGGTAGAGCGCGGCCATCTCGGGGGCGTAGCTGAAGGCGTTGAGAAACTCGGTCAGGCGGGCATCCGCGACGCGCGCGCCCTGCGCGACCGCGTGGCTGCCGCCCTCGTACATGACGAGCTGCAGGCCCGCCTCCGCGGCCACGGCGGCATGGTAGGGAAAGAGCTCGTCGGTCAGCGCGGCGAGCGAGCCTTCGCGGATCGCCCGGGCGAGCGCCGGGAAGGCCGGGGCGAAGCGGTTCGCGCGCACGTATTCGCGCAGCGCGACTCGGCTCAGGCCCTCTGCCGCGCCGGCGTCCTGCGCTGCGGCCTCGGCCGCATCGAGCCACGCGTCGATGCGGGGGGCCATGTCCTCGGCCGCGACCTCGTAGCCGAAATAGCCGGTGACCGCGTAGGCGTCGAAGCTGTCCCGCGGCATGCGCCCGAGTTCGAGATAGGCGAGCGGAGCGGTCAGCACCTGGGCCTCGAGCCCCGGCCAGCCGGTCTGGGTCGAGACCACGCGCACGAGGCGCGCCTCGGCCTCGGGGCCGAAGACCTCGGTCCAGATGTCCATGACCTGCGCCGCGCGCAGGCCGTAGAACTGCATCCAGCCCGCCTCGCTCTCGCCCCAGCGGGCGCGGGCCTGGTCCTCGGCCCAGTCGGCCTGCGGGAAGATGCGGTTCCAGACCTCGTTGGAATATTCCACGTGGGCGCGCAGCCGCGGGTCGAGCGTGTCGCGCACGGCCGTCGCGAAGGCGCGGACGAAGGCGTCGTCGGCGGCATGCGGCAGGGTGAACCACGGATCGGCGCCGACCTGGTTGGCGAGCGCCACCATGATCTCGACCGGCGCGCCGCGCACCGCCCAAGTGCGGTCGGCGGGTTCGGGGCGGTCCTCCCACGCGGTCAGGGTCGAGCCGTTCGTCATCATCCAGTCCATGAAGCGCAGCACGCGCACGTGGCGGACGCGTTCGATCCAGTCGGGATTGAAGACCACGCCGGCCTCGTGCAGGCGCAGGTAATCCTCGCGCACGATCGTGATGTCGCGGACGGGATCGTCGGGATCGGTCTCGAGGAGGACGATGCCCACCGGGTCGGGGCCCGGCGCGTAGTGGAACCGGATCTCCTGCCCGCGGCGCTGGACGCGGCCCGCGCGGCCCGAAAGCTCGATCCGGCCGGTGCCCTGCCAGCGCAGCACGTAGGCGCCGCGCAGGTGGTCGGCCGCCTCGGGCTGGTCGGTCAGCACGAAGGTCTCGAGCCGCTCGACGCCGTCGGGGATGCGCAGCGGCCAGCCTTCGGGGGAGAGGTGCCCGGCGGCGCGCAAGGCGTCGCCGTCCATGCCGCCCCATTGCCCGGGCAGGTGGCCGACCCAGTCGCGCGCGGTCTTCATCACGTCGACGAAGGGGTGCTGCGTCGACCAGTCGGAAATGCCGTTCAGCCCGAGCCCGAGCGCGGGCGCACCCTCGGGCAGGGCGCCGGCGGGCGGCAGGTCGTGGTCCTGCCGCGCGGGCAGGTCCGTCGCGGCGGCGGTCCGGGTCGGCGCCGGGGCCGCGGCATGGTCGCACTCGGCCACGGTGGCGGCGATGGCGCCCGCGATCTCGGGCCAGGCCGCGCGCAGGGGATCGGGCAGCGTCGCGGGCAACTCGAGGTCGGCGGGGGCGGCCGCGCCGTAGAGCGCCGCGTAGACCGAGGCCGCGGCGAGCAGATAGGTCGCCTCGGTCCCGTGGGGAGCGTCGTCGAGGTAGAGGTCGGTCGCGTCGAGGTCGTCGAGCGGGTCTTGGGTCATGACCGCCGAGAGCGCGGGCGCCACCGGGATCAGGCGGATGTCGAGCGCGGGGCGCGCGCGGCGCAGCGCGTCGACGTAGTCCACGTACCAGTCGTGGTAGTCGCCGAGGTTGAAGCGGTGGTAGCGGCGCAGCGCGCGGCGCGAGGGCGGGAAGGCGCGGGTGAACTGCGCCATGTCGGCCCAGCCCTCGTAGATGTGGAAGGTCGCGTCGGGCGCGCGGGCGGCGGCACGGTCGAGGACCGCGAGCGTGGCGTCGAGCGGGCTCCGGTCGTCGCCCTCGTAGCTGCGGTCGGCGGGCTGGTACTGGATGAAGTTGGTGGGCGTCACCACGATGTCGGTGAAGTCCGCGGGATCGGCCGAGTCCTGACGCGCGACGCCCTCGATGGCCCAGCCCGGCGCGGGGTCGGCCGCGGCGAAGTCGCGCAGGAAGCCCCATTGCCCGTCGATGCGCAGCGCGCGCCCGTCGGCCTCTGCCATGAGCGCCAGCCAGTGCGGCACGTTGGCGCGCGGCTCGTCGGGATGGTGCACGAGGCTGTTGCCGAAGACGTAGAGGTCGCGCGGCGCGTCCGGCTGCGCCGGCGCGGCGGCGGCCAGCGGCAGGAGCGCCAGCACGGCGAGGAGGACGGCCATCGGGCGGCACGGCCGGACAAGACGCATGGGATATCCCGGGGGTTAGGAACGGGGCGATGCCGAGCATAGGCCGCGCCGGCCGCGTGCATCAACGGCTTTCGGCCCGGCTGCGGCGGCGGGGCGCGCGTGGCGAAACACCGGGCGCGCGGGGGCCGGATTGTCGCCCCGCGGCGCGCGGTGCTAGAACCGCCCTGCCCCAGCCGGAGAGGATGACATGACCGACCGTTCCCACCTGATCGACGCGCTGCGCGCGCTGCTCGGCGAGCGCCTGTCCACGGGGCAGTCGGTGCGCGAGGCGCACGGCCGCGACGAGGCCTACAGCGCGCACGCCCTGCCCGATGCCGTGGCCTTTCCCGAGACGACCGAGGAGGTGTCGCGCATCGTGACGCTCTGCGCCGGGGCCGACTGCCCGGTGACGGCCTTCGGGGTCGGCACCTCGCTCGAGGGGCACGTGATCCCGGTGCGGGGCGGCATCAGCCTCGACCTCTCGCGGATGAACCGGGTGCTCGCGGTGAACGCGGCGGATCTCGACGCTGTGGTGGAGCCCGGCGTGACGCGCAAGGCGCTGAACGAACACCTGCGTGCCTCGGGGCTCATGTTCACGGTCGATCCGGGAGCCGACGCGAGCCTCGGCGGGATGGCGGCGACGCGGGCCTCGGGCACCAACGCGGTGCGCTACGGGACGATGCGCGAGAACGTGCTCGCGCTCGAGGTGGTGCTGGCGGACGGCACGGTGATCGAGACCGGCACGCGGGCGCGCAAGTCCTCGACCGGCTACGACCTGACGCACCTCTTCGTCGGATCGGAGGGCACGCTCGGCATCATCACCAAGCTGACGGTGAAGCTGCACGGCGTGCCCGAGCGCGTCTCGGCGGCGACGGCGGCGTTTCCCGACGTGGCCTCGGCGGTCGACACGGTGATCCTGGCGATCCAGTCGGGCCTGCCGATGGCGCGGATCGAGCTTCTGGACGAGGTGCAGATGGGGGGCATGAACCTCTACAACCCGGACCTGAAGCTGCCCGAGAAACCGCACCTGTTCCTCGAGTTCCATGGCACCGAGGCAGGGGTTGCGGAACAGGTGGAGACCTTCCGCGCCATTGCCGAGGAGCACGGCGCCGCGGGCTTTGCCTGTGCCACGCGGACCGAGGAGCGCACGCGGCTCTGGGAGGCGCGGCACAACGCCTACTATGCCGGCAAGGCGCTGCGGCCGGGCTGCGACGGCGTGGTGACCGATGTCTGCGTGCCGATCTCGGCGCTGGCCGAGAGCATCGCGCGCACCAAGGAGGAGATCGCGGCCGCGGGGCTGATCGCGCCTCTGGTCGGCCACGTGGGCGACGGCAACTTCCACCTGCTGATTCTCGTGGAGCCCGGCAATGCCGAGGAGCTCGCGCGCGCGCAGGACCTCGCGCACCGGGTCTGCAAGCTGGCGCTCAACCTCGGCGGCACGGTGTCGGGCGAGCACGGCGTGGGCACGGGCAAGCTGAAATACATGGCCGAGGAACATGGCGCGGCGGTGGGCGTGATGGCGACGCTCAAGCGCGCGATGGACCCGCGCAACATCCTCAACCCCGGAAAGCTCGTGGCGCTGAACTGAGCCCGCCGCGGGCGCGGTCCGCGTTACGGGATCTCCCTATAAGGGATTCCCCCAATTGTGGTGAGTCGCGGGTTGAGGGTAATCGTTAACCACTGCGGGCAAGCAGGTCTGCCGACAAGGGGTTGCGACAGACCTGCACCACCTAGAACCAACGTCAGCTGTTCCCTGACGGCACTCGCTCACACAACCGGTCGGCACTTATTTCAGTGCCGGCCGGTCGTTCTGCCGGAACATCACTGACGATCGCGCGGCGCATAGCCGGGCCGCGATCGCCCCCCAGACTCGCAAAACAAAAAGCAGGCGGCAGAACAGCGCTCTTGTGGCGCCGCCTTCGTGGCGGGATTGCGTCGCGCATGTGCGCAATCAGCGGCAATCCGTCAGGTTTTTCGGAGATTTTCACGCAATTCCCGCTGCTCGGGACACGGCGCGAGCTGCATGCACGCCTTGGGGAGTCCGCTCGTCCGGCTGCGCGCGCCGACGCGGAGACCGCGGCCGAATCGTTGTCCGGCCGCGGCGTCGGGCCTACCAGCTGTTGTAGCCGAGGTACTTGCCGGACATCTCGATCCTGACGCGGTCGCCCTTGGGATTGGGCACGCGGGTGATCTGCATGTCGAAGTCGATGGCGGACATGATGCCGTCGCCGAATTTCTCGTGGATCAGCGCCTTGATGGTCGGGCCGTAGACGCCGACGATCTCGTAGAGCCGGTAGATGCAGGGATCGGTAGGCACGGCCTGTTCCCAGATCTTGGTCGGGCTTTCCTCGAGGACGCCGGCGGCCTCCTGCGGCAGGCCCAGGGCCGAGACGAGCGCCGCCGCCCGGTCCTTCGGGAAGGCGTTCATGCCCATGCAGGCGGAATGGGTCCAGACCGGCGACATGTCGATCCGCTCCGCGATCTCTTCCCAGGTCAGGCCGGCGGTCTTCTTGGCCGACAGGATCATCGCGGTCACGTCTTCCTTGGTCATCATCGCCGGCACTTCGTAATTGTCCTTCATGTCAGGTCTCTCCTCTCTCTTTCAGGCAGATCGGGGGGTCAGAGGCCGAGCGCGGTCAGCCCCGGATGGTCGGTCGGCCGCGGGCCCTGCGGCCAGCGGAAGAGGCGGTCGGCCTCGGCGATGGGCACGTCGTTGATCGAGGCGTGGCGCACGGCCATGTGGCCGGTGTCCGAAAACTCCCAGTTCTCGTTGCCGTGGGCCCGGAACCAGGCGCCGCCCGTGTCGTGCCATTCGTAGACGAAGCGCACCGCGATGCGGGCGCCGTCATGGGCCCAGAGCTCCTTGATCAGGCGGTAGCCGTTCTCCTTCTGCCATTTGCGGGTCAGGAAGGCCTCGACCTCCGCACGCCCGTTCAGGAAGTCCGACCGGTTCCGCCAGCGCGTGTCGGGCGTGTAGGCCAGCGCCACCCGTGCCGGGTCGCGCCCGTTCCAGGCGTCCTCGGCCATCCGCACCTTCCGCACCGCGTCCTCCCGCGAGAACGGCGGCAGCGGCGGGCGGGGAGCGTCGGCGGTCACCGGGGACACGTTCAGTGGTTCACGGCGCGCAGCCGCGGCGCAGGCTCGGCCTCGGCGTCGGGCTCGCCGCCGGTGACGTCGAGGCGCACCGTCTCGGGTGGCGGCGTGCCACCCTCGACCCGGCCCGCGAGGTCCCGGGAGCGCTGCCCGAGGAAGTGCACGAGGTGGTTGCGGATTGCGTAGTAGTTCGGATGGTCCACGATTCCGGTGCGCGTGCGCGGCCGCGGGATCGTGATCTCGACCGATTCGGCCACCCGGGCGAAGGGACCGTTGGTCATGAGCAGGATCCGGTCGGCGAGCAGGATCGCCTCGTCGATGTCGTGGGTGATCATGAACACCGTCTGCTCGGTCCCGGCCCAGATCTTGAGCAGTTCGTCCTGGATCGTGCCGCGGGTCAGCGCGTCGAGCGCGCCGAAGGGCTCGTCGAGCAGCAGGAGCTTGGGATGGTTGGCGAAGGCGCGCGCGATCGACACCCGCTGGCGCATGCCCCCCGAAAGCTGCGCGGGCTTGCGGTTGAGGACGTCGCCCTCGAGACCGACCATGGCCAGGTATTTCTTCGATTCCTCCACCACGCGGGCGCGGGACCAGTCGCGGTAGCGCGCCTGCACGCCGAAGGTGACGTTGGCGAGCGCCGAGAGCCACGGCAGGAGCGAGTAGTTCTGGAACACCACGCCCCGGTCGAGGCTCGGCCCCGACACCGCGTAGCCGTCCATCTTGACCACGCCCGAGCTGGGATCCGACAGGCCGGCGAGAATGTTCATTATGGTGGACTTGCCGCAGCCGGAATGGCCGAGGATGACCACGAACTCGCCCTTTTCGATGCCGAAGCTTGCATCCTCGAACACGGTGAGCGTGCCGCCCGCGCCGTCGGGATAGCGCTGGGTCAGGTTCTCGACGGAAAGAAATGATTTCATTGGGGGGCTCCTATTCGGCGTAGGCGACGGCGCGCTGCAGCTGGCCGAACGCCGCGTCGAGCGCCATGCCGACGATGCCGATCATGAGGATGGAGAAGATGACCGAGGTCAGGTCGAGATTGTTCCACTCGTTCCA
The DNA here is from genome assembly GCF_000521865.1 of Roseivivax isoporae LMG 25204. Classification (GTDB taxonomy): domain Bacteria; phylum Pseudomonadota; class Alphaproteobacteria; order Rhodobacterales; family Rhodobacteraceae; genus Roseivivax; species Roseivivax isoporae. The sequence goes on along the minus strand of NZ_JAME01000003.1, from coordinate 17,922 downwards.
GACATAGTAGCCGATGCCGGTGCCACCGACGAGCATCTCGGCCGCGACGATCACGAGCCACGCGATGCCGATGGAGATGCGCATGCCGGTCACGATGGTGGGCGCCGCGGCGGGCAGGATCACGGTGAAGGCGGTGCGCAGCGCGCCAAGCTCGTGCGTGCGCGCGACGTTGACCCAGTCCTGGCGGACGCCCGCGACGCCGAAGGCGGTATTGAGCAGCATGGGCCAGATCGAGCAGACGAAGATCACGAAGATCGCCGACATCTGGCTGTCCTGGATCACGAACAGCGCGAGCGGCATCCACGCCAGCGGCGAGATCGGCCGCAGCACCTGGATGAACGGGTTGAGCGCGCGGTAGGCCACCGGCGACATGCCGATGAGGAAACCGAGCGGGACCGCGACGAGCGCCGCGAGAAGGTAGCCCGTGAGCACCCGGAAGAGCGAGTAGCCGATCTGGATGCCGATGCCCTTGTCGTTGGGCCCCGCGTCGTAGAACGGGTTCGACAGCTCGGCCCACGCCTTGGCGATGACCTCGGACGGGGGCGGGATGCCTGCCTTCTGCGCGGCGCCGCCGATCAGCCGCTCGTATTCCGTGAGTTCGCCCGCGGCCTTCTGGGCGGGGATGGCGGCCTCCCACACGAGGAGGCCGATGGCGAGCAGGACGACCGACAGGATCGCCGCGCGCTGGTTGAGCGAGAGCGAGGTCAGCATGTCAGCCCCGCCCGATCGCGAAGGAGGCGACGTAGTCCTCGGGCGCTGCGGGATCGAAGGTCTTGCCCATGATCGTGTGCGACTTGTACGTCACCTCGGGCGCCTCGTAGCCCAGGTCGCGCATGACCTTGGCGCAGTCGGCCGCGAGGTAGACCTGTTCCGCCACCGCACGGTAGTCGATGTCCTGCTCGATATAGCCCCAGCGCTTCATCTGGGTGAGGATCCACACGCCCATGGAATGCCAGGGGAACGGGTCGAAATCGATCCGGTCGGGCACCTGCTGCACCTCGCCCAGGCCGTCGGCATAGGTGCCGGTCAGCACCTGCTCGACCACCGGGACGGGCTGGTTGAGGTAGTTCGTGGGCGAGATCGCCTCGGCGATCTCCTTCCGGTGGGCGGGGTCCTGCGCGTACTGCGTCGCGTCCACGATGGATTTCAGGAGCGCCCCGTAGGTGTTCGGCAGCTCCTCGGCGAAGGAGAGCGGGCAGGCGAAGGCGCAGCACGGATGCCCTTCCCAGATGTCCTTGGTCAGCGTGTGGATGAAGCCGATGCCTTCCCAGACGGCGCGCTGGTTGAAGGGGTCGGGCGAGAGATAGCCGTCGAGGTTGCCGGCGCGCAGGTTCGCCACCATCTCGGGGGGCGGCACCACGCGGATCTGGATGTCCTGGTCGGGGTCGAGCCCGTGCTCGGCCACGTAGTAGCGCAGCAGGAAATTGTGCATCGAATATTCGAACGGCACGCCGAAGGTGAAGCCCTTCCACTGCGCAGGATCGCGGCGCTCGAGGTGCTGGTTCGCCAGCACGATGGCCTGCCCGTTGATGTTCTCGACCGCGGGCATGATGTAGGGCGTGGCGACCGAGCCCGCGCCGAGCGTCATGGCAAGCGGCATGGGCGTCAGCATGTGCGAGGCGTCGTATTCGCCCGACAGCGACTTGTCGCGCGCCACCGCCCAACCGGCGGTCTTGATCACCTGGGCGTTGAGGCCGTGGCGTTCGTAGAAGCCCATGGGCTGCGCCATGATGATCGGCGTCGCGCAGGTGATCGGCACGAAGCCGATGGAGAGGTCGGTCTTTTCCGGCGCGCCGAGTTCGTCGAGGATCGCGGCCTTGGCCTTGTCGAGCGGCAGCACCGAGGCGAGCGCGGCGGCCAGCGTGCCGCCGCCCATCATGCCCATGAACGACCGCCGCCCGATGTCGCTGTGACCAAAGACCGAGCGCACAACCGCGCTTTCCACCGCGCGGTCGAGCATGGCGTCCGAGGACATGCGCGTGGCGTCGGGCTTCTCCCGGGCGGTGCAGCTCTCGCAGCCGCAGGACGCGCCATGGCGCAGGTCGGTGTCGGCGGAATAGGGATCCCCGAGGCTCTTGATGGTCATCTGCTTCCCCTTGCATCTGTCACTCCTCAAGTCTGGCGCCGGAGGCCGGGTGCGCAAAAGCCGGTGCCCGCAATTTGGGCGAAGGTGAAATCCCCATGTTTCGCAAAGGCTTGAGACATTCCCGCAGGGGCGCTGGGTTACGATATCTCGTGATTTACGAAATATCGTTATGCCGTGCCGCGGTGCGGCGGCTAGGCTTCCGCACATGGACGCCCCGCTGCCCGATGCCGATTCGCTGCTGTGCGCGCTGCCCGACGCGGCGCTGGTGCTCGACACCGTGGGCGACCGCGTGGCGGCATGGAACGCCCGGGCCGACACCCTGCTGGGGCTCTCGGGGGGCGGGCGGTTCTCGGCCCGGCTCGGGGCCGCGCTGCCGCGCTTCGTCGTCTTCCTCGAGGAGATCGACCACCGCGGGCAGGCCTGGACGCGGGACGTCGCCCTCGACGCCGCGGACGGGCGGCCCCTGCGCTGCGAGATCCGCGGCAGCCTGATCGCGGGGGCGCCGGGGCGGATGCTGCTGTCGGTGGCCGACCTCGACGAGATCAACCGGCGGGCGGAGCTGTCCGAGGCCGCGCGCCTGCACCGCGCGGGCGTCACCGAGTGGAAGCGCGCGCAGGGCTTCTTTGCCGAGCTCGAGCGGCGCAACCAGCTGATCCTCGACGCCGCGGGCGAGGGCATCTACGGCATCAACGCCGAGGGGCTGACCACCTTCGTCAACCGCGCCGCGCAGGAGATGCTGGGCTGGTCGGCGGAGGACCTGCTGGGCCGTGACACCCACGCGATCATCCATCACCACCATCTCGACGGCGAGCGCTACGACCACCGCGACTGCCCGATCTACCATTCTTTCCGGCACGAGCGGGTGAGCCGCATCGAGGACGAGGTCTTCTGGCGCAAGGACGGCAAGCCGATCCGCGTCGAATACGTCTCGACGCCGATCTACGACAGCAAGGTGCTGGCAGGCGCGGTGGTGATCTTCCGCGACATCACCGAGCGCAAGGAGAACGAGCGCAAGCTGCGCGAGGCGCTGGACGAGGTCGCGGCGCTGCGCGACCGGCTGGAGGAGGAGAACGCCTACCTGCAGGAGGCGATCAGCACCGAGCGCGCACACCACGACATCATCGGCAGCTCGCCCGCGATCCGGCTCCTGCTGACGCGGATCGAGCTCGTGGCGCAGACCGACGCCACGGTCCTCATCAGCGGCGAGACCGGCACCGGCAAGGCGCTGGTTGCGAGCGCCATCCACAAGGACAGCGCGCGGGCGCGGCGGCCGCTCATCCATTTCAAGTGCGGTTCGGTGGCGCCCGAGGCGGTGGCGGCCGAGATCTTCGGCCAGATCCGGGGCGCGGGCCCGGGGGCCGTGCGCGACAGGCCCGGGCGGCTCGAGATCGCGCATGGCGGCACGCTGTTCCTCGACGACGTGGACGAGCTGCCCATGGACATCCAGGGGCGGCTCCTGCACGCGCTGCAGAGCGGGACGGTCACGCGGCTTGGCGACACGCGCGCCAAGACGCTCGACATCCGGGTGATCGCGGCGACCACCCTCACCCCCGAACAGGCGCTGAAATCGGGGCGCGTGCGCGAGGACCTGCTGCTGTTCCTCAACGTCTTTCCCATCGCCTGCGCGCCGCTGCGCGAGCGGCCGGAGGACATCCCGGCACTGGCGGCTCAGCTGCTGCGCATCGCGTGCCGGCGGCTCAACCGGCCGGTCCCGGTCATCACCGAGGGCACGATGCGGCGGATGATGGACTACGACTGGCCCGGCAACGTGCGCGAGCTGCGCAACGTGATCGACCGGGCGGCGATCGTGTCGAAGGGGCGCAAGCTGATCCTGGAACTGGGCGAGGCGCAGCGCGCCGCGCCGGCCGCGCCGCATGCCGTGCGCACCGAGGCCGAGATGCAGCGCATGGTGCGCGACAACATCGTGGCCTGCCTGCGCGAGACGGGGGGCGTGGTGTCGGGCGCGAACGGGGCGGCGGCGCTGCTCGGGGTGCGCCCGACCACGCTGTCCTCGCGCATCCGCACGCTCGGGATCGGGCCGCAGGACTGGCGCTAGGCGCCGCGCGCCACGTCGACCGCGGTGCCCCAGTCGCGGCAGGCCGCCACGAGCCCGGGCGGCAGCGCGGCGTCGGTGAAGAACGTGTCCACGTCGGCGAGCGAGGCGATGCGCGCGGGCGCGGTGCGCTTGAACTTGGTATGGTCGGCCACGAGGAAGCGGCGGCGCGAGCGGGCGAGGATCGCCTGCCGCACGCCCACCTCCTGCACGTCGAAGTCGAGGATGTCGCCGTCCCCGTCGATGGCCGAGCAGCCGATCACGCCGATGTCGACCTTGAACTGGCGGATCGCCGCGGTGGTGATGTCGCCGATGAGCCCGCCATCCGAGCGGCGCAGCGTGCCGCCGGTGACGATCACCTCGCAATCCGCATTGCCGGCGAGGATGTTCGCCACGTTCATGTTGTTCGTGACCACGAGCAGGTTGCGGTGACCGAGAAGCGCCGTCGCCACCGCCTCGGTGCTGGTGCCGATGTCGAGGAAGACCGAACAGCTTTCGGGGATGGCGGCGGCGCAGGCGCGTGCGATCGCCCCCTTGCCGTCGGCGTTGAGGCCGCGCCGCTCCTCGTAGCCGATGTTCGTCGTCCCCGAGGGCAGCACCGCGCCGCCATGCACGCGCTCGAGCCGGCCGGCCTCGGCCAGTTCGGACAGGTCGCGTCGGATCGTCTGGAGCGTCACGCCGAAATGGCAGGCGAGCCCCTCGACGGTCACCCGGCCGTCGCGGCGGGCAATCTCCAGGATCTCGGGGTGGCGGAAGGTCTGCGACATGCGCCGGTCACGCGGGCGGACGCGCGCCACGGGGCGGCGGCCCGGGTCGTCGGCTTTCGTTTGCGTTCGCTTTCACGGTCCCGACTCCAGACAGGCGCAGGCGCGCGCGCGGTTCCCAAAATCCCTGCGAGGGCGCGGCATGCCGCTCCCGTCCGCGCTGCGACGCAGCAGGACGGACACCGAATCGCAGGTTAAAACGAAAGAAAACGAAAATCGAGGCTTTCCTTTTCGCGCTGAACTGGTAACCCTTGGTCCTGCCGTGTCCCGCGAGGAGGCGCGACGCGGCAGGAGAGGCGGCCCCGGGGGCCGCGAGGGGGACATCGATGCGGGAAGACGCGGAGCAGGTGCGCGACGTTTTCGTGATCGGCGGCGGCGTGAACGGCTGCGGGATCGCGCGCGACGCGGCGGGCCGCGGGCTGAGCGTGACGCTGGCGGAACAGGGCGACCTGGCGCAGGCGACCTCCTCGGCGTCGACCAAGCTTTTCCACGGCGGGCTGCGCTACCTCGAATATCTCGAGCTGCGGCTGGTGCGCGAAAGCCTGATCGAGCGCGAGCGGCTGCTGCGGGCCATGCCGCACATCGCCTGGCCCATGCGCTTCGTCCTGCCCTTTCACCGCGACATGCGATTCGAGAGCGACACGCCGGTCTCGCGCATGCTGAACGCGGTGATGCCCTGGATGAAGGGGCGCCGCCCGGCATGGCTGATCCGGGCGGGGCTGTTCCTCTACGACACGCTCGGCGGGCGCGAGATCCTGCCCGGCACGGCGCGGCTCGACCTCGCCACGGCGCCCGAGGGCCGCGCGCTGAGACCCGAATTCCGCACCGCCTACGAATACTCGGATTGCTGGGTGCAGGATTCGCGCCTCGTCGTGCTGAACGCGCGGGACGCCGAGGCGCGCGGCGCCGAGATCCTGACGCGCACGCGGGTCGTGTCGGCGCGCGCCGAGGACGGCGGCTGGCGCATCCTCACCCGCGACGCCGAGACTGGCGCCGAGCGCACCCACCGCGCGCGGATGCTGGTGAACGCCGGCGGACCATGGGTCGGACGCATCCTGCGCGACACCGTGCGGTCGTCCCTCGGCGAGGGCGTGCGGCTCGTGCGCGGCAGCCACATCGTGACGCCCCGGCTTTTCGATCACGACAAGGCGTATTTCTTCCAGGGGACGGACGGCCGCATCGCCTTCGCGCTGCCTTACGAGCAGGACTTCACCCTGATCGGCACCACCGACCGCGACCACGCGGACGCGGACACCGCCCCCGAATGCACCGACGGGGAACGCCGCTATCTCATCGACTTCGTGAACGGCTACCTCGCGGCGCCGATCTCGGAGGCGGACGTGGTGTGGTCCTATGCCGGGGTGCGGCCGCTCCACGACGACGGCGCGGCTTCGGCGAGCGCTGCGACGCGGGACTACACGCTGCGGCTCGACGACAGCGCGGGCGCGCCGGTGCTGCATGTCTTCGGCGGCAAGATCACCACCTACCGACGGCTGGCCGAGGGGGCGCTGGCCAAGATCGCGCCGCGGCTCGGCGCCCGGGGGGCGCCCTGGACGGCGGGCGCATCCCTGCCGGGGGGCGATTTCCCGGTGGCCGAGACCGGGGCGCGGATCGACGCGCTGCGCGTGGCGCACCCGTTCCTGACGCCGGACTGGGCGCTGCGGCTCTTCCGGACCTACGGAACCGAGACCGGCACGGTTCTGCGCGGCGCGCGGACGGAGGCGGAGCTGGGGAGGTCCTTCGGCGGCACCCTCACCGAGGCCGAGGTCGACTGGCTGATGGACCGCGAATATGCCCGCACGCCCGAGGACGTGCTCTGGCGGCGCACCCGGCTCGGACTGCGGCTCGACGCGGAGGGCGCCGAGGCGCTAGGGTCTTACATGAACGAACGCCGCACGCGGAACGTGCGCACGGCCGCGGAATAGCGGCGGGGAGGATCGGTATATGACGCTGACGCTTGACGGCGTGACCAAGGTTGTGGGCGCCGAGACGCATATCCACCCGACGGACCTGACGCTCGAGAAGGGCACGATGAACGTGCTCCTGGGACCGACGCTGTCGGGAAAGACGTCGCTGATGCGCCTGATGGCGGGTCTCGACGCACCGACGCAGGGCCGCATCCTGTGGAACGGCGAGGACGTGACCGGCATGCGGGTGCAGGACCGCAAGGTGGCGATGGTCTACCAGCAGTTCATCAACTACCCGTCGATGTCGGTCTACGACAACATCGCCTCGCCCATGCGGCTGATGGGTCTCGGGCGCGACGAGATCGACGCCCGCGTGCGCGAGACCGCCGACCTGATGCAGCTCGCGCCGATGCTGCAGCGCAAGCCGCTGGAGCTGTCGGGCGGCCAGCAGCAGCGCTGCGCGCTGGCCCGCGCGCTGGTCAAGAACGCGGGGCTCGTGCTGCTGGACGAACCGCTGGCCAACCTCGACTACAAGCTGCGCGAGGAGCTGCGCGCCGAGATCCCGCGCATCTTCGAGAAATCGGGGGCGATCTTCGTCTACGCCACGACCGAGCCCGAGGAGGCGCTGCTGCTCGGCGGGCATTGCGCGACCCTGTGGGAGGGCCGCGTGACCCAGTTCGGGCCGACCGCGCGGGTCTACCGCCAGCCGGCGGACGCCACCACGGCGCGGGTGTTCAGCGACCCGCCGATGAACTTCCTGCGGCTGACCAAGCGCGGCGCCGAGATGGTGGCGCCGGGCGGCGAGGTCATCCCGGCCGGCACGTTCGGGCATGCGGGCCTCGCGGACGGCACCTACCTCGCGGGCTTCCGTCCGAACCACGTCGAGATCGACCGGCAGGCGGACCACGCGATCCGTTTCGACGCGACGCTGAGCGTGACCGAGATCACCGGGTCCGAGACCTTCGTGCACCTCGACCACCACGGCGCGCGCTGGGTCGGGCTGGTGCACGGCGTGCGCGACCTCGATCCCGGGCAGCAGCTGCAGGTCTTCATCGATCCCGCCCATGTCTACCTCTTCGCCGAGGACGGCGCGCTCGTCGCCTCGGCGCCCTACGCGGAGGCCGCGTGATGGCGAAGATCACCCTCGAGAACCTTGCCCATTCCTACCTGCCGAACCCGTCCGCCGAGGACGATTTCGCGCTGAAGGAGTTGAACCACGACTGGGCGGACGGCGAGGCCTACGCGCTGCTCGGCTCGTCCGGCTGCGGGAAATCCACGCTTCTCAACATCATCTCGGGGCTCCTGATCCCGAGCCAGGGGCGCGTGCTGTTCGACGGGCAGGACATGACGCATGCGCCGACGGCCGAGCGCAACATCGCGCAGGTGTTCCAGTTCCCCGTGGTCTACGACACGATGACCGTGCGCGAGAACCTCGCATTCCCGCTCAAGAACCGGCGGATGCCGGCGGACGAGATCGCCCGGCGGGTGCAGAAGGTCGGCGCGATGATCGGCATGGAGGCCGAGCTCGGTCGCAAGGCGCGGGGCCTTACGGCGGATGCCAAGCAGAAGATCAGCCTCGGGCGCGGGATGGTGCGCGAGGACGTGAACGCGCTGCTGTTCGACGAGCCGCTGACGGTGATCGACCCGCACATGAAGTGGGAGCTGCGGACGCAGCTGAAGAAGCTGCACCACGATTTCGGCCACACGATGATCTACGTCACCCACGACCAGACCGAGGCGCTGACCTTCGCCGACAAGGTGGTGGTGATGTATGACGGCCGCGTGGTGCAGATCGGCACGCCGCAGGAGCTGTTCGAACGTCCCGCCCACACCTTCGTCGGCTACTTCATCGGCTCGCCCGGGATGAACCTCTTCGACGCCGAGCTGGCGGGCACCGCCGCCACGGTCGACGGCGCGCGGGTGGAGCTCGGCCGCGCCTATGCCGCGCGCGGGCGCCGGGTCCAGCTGGGCGTCCGGCCGGAATTCGTGCGGATCGGAACCGGGGACGCGGGCATCCCCGCCCGCGTGCGCCGAGTCGAGGACGTGGGCCGCCACAAGATCGTCCGGCTCGAGGTCGCCGGGCGCGAGGTCAGCGCCATCGCCGGCGAAGGCACCCGCATCCCCGCCGACGCGAACCGCATCACCTTCGATCCCGAAGGCATCAACGTCTATGCCGACGACTGGCGCGTCGCGCCGGAAGGAGAGGCCGCATGAACAAGACCGTCAACCAGAAAGCCTGGTTCCTCGTGCTGCCCGTGCTGGTGCTGGTCGCCTTCTCGGCGGTGATCCCGCTGATGACGGTGGTCAACTACTCGGTGCAGGACACCTTCGGGAACAACGTGTTCTTCTGGAACGGCATCCGCTGGTTCGAGGAGATGCTGGCGGACGAGCGCATGTGGAACGCGCTCGGCCGGCAGCTGGTGTTCTCGTCGATCATCCTGGCGATCGAGGTGCCGCTCGGCATCCTCGTGGCGCTGTCGATGCCCAAGCGCGGCTTCTGGGCGTCGTTCTGCCTCGTGGTCATGTCGCTGCCGCTGCTGATCCCGTGGAACGTCGTGGGCACCATCTGGCAGATCTTCGGCCGCATCGACATCGGGCTGCTGGGCTACACGCTGGACGCGATCGGCATCGACTACAACTACACGCAGGATTTCTATGCCGCGTGGATCACCGTAGTCGTGATGGACGTCTGGCACTGGACCTCGCTCGTGGCGCTGCTGGCTTATGCGGGCCTGCAGTCGATCCCCGACGCCTATTACCAGGCGGCCAAGATCGACCAGGCGAGCCGCTGGGCCGTGTTCCGCTACATCGAGCTGCCCAAGATGGCAGGCGTGCTGATGATCGCGATCCTGCTGCGCTTCATGGACAGCTTCATGATCTACACCGAGCCGTTCGTGGTCACCGGCGGCGGTCCGGGCAACGCCACCACCTTCCTGTCCATCGACCTCGTCAAGATGGCGCTCGGCCAGTTCGACCTCGGCCCCGCGGCGGCGTTCTCGATCATGTACTTCCTGGTGATCCTGCTGATCTCCTGGGTGTTCTACACCGTGATGACCAACCTCGACAAAAGGGACGCGAAGGGATGACCCACACTGCACAGGCTCCCGGCGCCGCCTCGATCCCGGGCGACATGACCGCAGACCGGGCGGCAGCCCGGACGCGCAGGCTGCGCCGACCCTCGGGATCGGTGGTGGTGATGACGCTCTACCTGCTCTTCCTCATGCTGCCGATCTACTGGCTGCTGAACATGAGCCTGAAGACCAACACCGAGATCCTGTCGGGGCTCACGCTCTTTCCACACACCCTGACCTTCGAGAACTACGCCACGATCCTGACCGACGCGTCGTGGTACATGGGCTACGTGAACTCGCTGATCTACGTGGTGATGAACACCGTGATCAGCCTCGCGGTGGCGCTGCCTGCGGCCTACGCGTTCTCGCGCTACTCGTTCATGGGCGACAAGCACCTGTTCTTCTGGCTGCTGACCAACCGGATGGCGCCGCCGGCGGTGTTCGCCCTGCCCTTCTTCCAGCTCTATTCGTCGGTCGGGCTCTTCGACACGCACATCGCGGTGGCCTTGGCGCACTGCCTGTTCAACGTGCCGCTGGCGGTGTGGATCCTCGAGGGCTTCATGCGCGGCGTCCCGCGCGAGATCGACGAGACCGCCTATATCGACGGCTACTCGTTCGGGAAGTTCTTCGTGAAGATCTTCATGCCGCTGATCGCGAGCGGCATCGGGGTCGCGGCGTTCTTCTGCTTCATGTTCTCGTGGGTGGAGCTGCTCCTGTCGCGCACGCTGACGAGCGTCGACGCCAAGCCCATCGCGGCGACGATGACCCGCACCGTGGGCGCCGCGGGCGTCGACTGGGGCGTGCTGGCCGCGGCGGGCGTCCTGACCATCGTGCCGGGCGCACTCGTGATCTACTTCGTGCGCAACTACATCGCCAAGGGCTTCGCCCTGGGGAGGGTGTGATGCGCCGCGCCACCGCCACGACCTACACACATGCGGCGCACGCGCGTCGGGCGACCGCGATCGCCCCGCGCCGCACCGCCCAGCGGGGAGACTGAGCGATGTCCTGGATGGCATGGACCTGGCCGACCGCGGCCTTCTTCGCGGTGATCGCGCTCCTGCTGGTCACCTTCTCGATCCTCGCGATCCGCTTTCCCGAGACGCCCCGCCGGGGCATCCTCCGGATCGAGACCACGCGGGGCGACCGGCTCTTCATCACGCTGCTGGGCTCGGCCTTCATCAACCTGATCTGGCTCGGTCTCGGTCTCGGGCCCCAGTACTGGGCCCTCGTCGTCTGCCTCGTCTACGCCGCGGCGGTGTTCCGCTTCGTCTGAGACGCCCGCCTTCCGTCGCGCCCCCGGCCACAAGGGGGCGCGGCCGAAAACGAAGAACGTTCAAGACCCATGGGAGGAAACGAATGAACGTCACCCTGAAATCCACAACGGCGCTGGGCCTTGCCCTGAGCCTCTGGTCCGCGCCCGCCTGGGCCGGAATGGAGGAGGCGATCGAGTTTCTCGACAACGAGATCGCCGGCGTCACGACGCTGTCCCGCGAAGAGCAGGAAGCAGAGATGCAATGGTTCGTCGATGCCGCGCAGCCCTTCGCCGGCATGGACATCAACGTGGTGTCCGAGACGATCACCACGCACGAATACGAGAGCCAGGTGCTGGCGCCCGCCTTCACGGCGATCACCGGCATCAACGTCACCCATGACCTGATCGGCGAGGGCGACGTGGTCGAGCGTCTGCAGGTGCAGATGCAGTCGGGCCAGAACGTCTACGACGCGTTCGTGAACGACAGCGACCTGATCGGCACCCACTGGCGCTACGGCCAGGCGCGCAACCTGACCGAGTGGATGTCGGGCGAGGCGTCCGACGTGACCTCGCCGACGCTCGACCTCGAGGACTTCATCGGCACCCAGTTCACCACCGGGCCCGACGGCAACCTCTACCAGCTGCCGGACCAGCAGTTCGCGAACCTCTACTGGTTCCGCTACGACTGGTTCAACGACGAGAAGAACAAGGCCGACTTCCAGGAAGCCTACGGCTACGAGCTGGGCGTGCCGGTCAACTGGTCGGCCTACGAGGACATCGCCGAGTTCTTCACCGGCCGCGACCTGAGCCACATGGGTGTCGAGGGCGACATCTACGGCAACATGGACTACGGCAAGAAGGACCCGAGCCTCGGCTGGCGCTACACCGACGCGTGGATGTCGATGGCCGGCATGGGCGACACGGGCGAGCCGAACGGCCTGCCCGTCGACGAGTGGGGCATCCGGGTGAACGAGAACTCGCAGCCCGTGGGCGCCTGCGTGGAACGCGGCGGCGCGACGAACTCGCCCGCGGCCGTCTACGCCGTCGACAAGGCGATCGAGTGGCTGCAGAAGTACTCGCCGCCCGCCGCAGCCGGCATGACCTTCTCCGAGGCCGGCCCGATCCCGGCGCAGGGCCAGATCGCCCAGCAGATGTTCATGTACACCACCTTCGTGCCGCCGCTCGTGGCCTCCGAGGCGGTGATGAACGAGGACGGCACGCCCAAGTGGCGCCTCGCCCCCTCGCCGCACGGCGTCTACTGGGAAGAAGGCATGAAGGTCGGCTACCAGGACGTGGGGTCGTGGACTATCCTCGACTCGACGCCCACCGACCGCGCCAAGGCCGCGTGGCTCTACGCGCAGTTCGTGACCTCCAAGACCGTCGACGTGAAGAAGTCGGACGTGGGTCTCACCTTCATCCGTGACAGCACCATCAACTCGGACCACTTCTCCGAGCGGGCGCCGCGGCTGGGTGGCCTCGTCGAGTTCTACCGTTCGCCGGCGCGGACGCAGTGGTCGCCCACGGGCACCAACGTGCCGGACTACCCGAAGCTCGCGCAGCTCTGGTGGCAGAACATCGGCGATGCCATGTCGGGCGCCAAGTCCACGCAGGAAGCGCTCGACACGCTCTGCGCGGACATGGAGGACGTCATGAGCCGTCTCGAGCGGGCCGGCGTGCAGGGCGATCTCGGCCCCGTGCTGAACGAGGAGCAGGACGCGCAGTACTGGCTCGACCAGCCGGGCGCCCCGAAGCCGGCCCTCGAGAACGAGGACGAGGAGCCCCAGACCATCAGCTACGACGAGCTGATCCAGTCCTGGAACCAGTGACGCCCCTCGGGGCGTGACGGACGGCCCCGCGCCCCCCGCGCGGGGCCGTCTGCGTTCCGGGCCCGCGCGCTGCGCGCGGCGAGACGTTTCGCCGCTTTCCCCGCCCCGCGAAGCGCTTTACCCATGGCGCATGGACCGGCGGCCGTTTCATCCCTTCGTGATCCTCGCGCTGATCTGCGCGATCCTGCTGCCGCGCAGCGCGGCCGCGCTGGCGGCGGCGGGCGTGCCGGGCCTGCAGGCGGTGGTGATCTGCACGGGCACCGAGACGCGCACGTTGATCCTCGGGCCCGATGGCGCTCCGGTGCAGGCGACGCCGTCCCACGAGCCCTGCATGACCGCGCAGGCTCCCGATCCGCTGGCGCGGGGTCCGCTCCCGCTCGCGCCCGCGCGCTTCGTTCCGGCCGAACCGCCCGCCGCGGCGGCCGTGCCGCCCGTGACCGCACCCGGGGAGGGCGCCGCCCTGCCCCGTGCGCCCCCCGCCTCTCCGTCCCGCTGAACGAACGATCACAACGGACGGCCGCGACGGGACGCCCCGGCGGCCATGGACGAACGGAGAGACATCCCATGAAGACGCTTCTTGCCGCGGCGCTGGCCTGCGCCCTGCCCTTTGCCGCGCCGGCGCACGAATACCGTGCCGGCGCCATCGAGATCGGCCATCCCTACGCGATCGAGACGCCGCGCGTGGCCAAGGCCGGCGCGGGCTACCTCACGCTGACCAATACCGGCACCGAGCCCGACGCGCTGCTCGCCGTCGAAGCCGAGCTGCCGCAGGTCATGCTGCACCGCTCCGAGACCACCGACGGCGTCACCTCGATGCGCCACGTGGACCGGCTCGAGATCGCGCCGGGCGAGACCGTGACGTTTGCGCCCGGCGGGCTGCACGTGATGTTCATGGGCCTCGACGGCGGCCTCGCGGCCGGGGACACGGTGCCGGCGGTACTGGTCTTCGAGCGTGCCGGCCGGGTCGAGGTCACCTTCAACGTCGAGGCGCGCGATGGCGACGCCCCGGCCGAGGACCATTCCGGCCACTGAAGCGCCTGCAGCCGGCGGCGGTCACTCCGCCGCCGGCGCCCCCTCGTCGAGCGCCATCGGCAGCAGCGTGCCGCCTGGCTCCGACGCATCCCCTGCGCAGGCGGGCCGCGCCACGAGGCCCGCGCCGAAGACCGGGTCGGGCCCCGGCGCGCCCAGATCCTCCGCGCCGTCGCGCAGGGCCTGCATGACCGCGCGCGCGTCGAGATCCGGGGCGTCCGCGCGCAGCCGCGCCGCGGCGGCGGTCACGAACGGCACGGCGAAGGATGTGCCCGTCTTCCACCGTGCGCCGCTGATCGAGGCCGCGGTCCAGACCGAGACCCCCGGCGCCGCGAGGTCGATATGCGCCCCCTGCACCGCGCGGCGGTAGACGCGCCGGTCGCGGTCGATCGCGGTCACCGCCAGCACGTCCGGGAACGCCGCCGGGTAGAGCGGATCGGCCCGCGGCCCGGCATTGCCTGCCGCGGCCACCAGCACGATGTCGCGCTCGTCGACGAGTCGCGTCACGATGTCGCCCAGGGTCGCGTTCTCGGGGCCGGCGAGGCTGAGGTTGATGACCGGCACGCCGCGCCCGGCGAGGATGTCGAGCGCCTCGATCAGGGTGAAGACGTCGGCGCGCTCGTCGCCACGGTCACGGTGGAAGGCGTCGATGGCCACGAGCCGCGCGCCGGGCATGAGCCCCGGCGACCGCGTCCCGGGCGCCCCCACGAAGAGCGCGGCGATGGCCGTTCCATGCAGCGCCTGCGATTCCGGCAGATCGCCCGGCGCCAGCCGCTCGACCTCGAGCCGGGCCCCGGCAAAGGTCTCGTGCCCGGGATTGATGCCGGTGTCGATCATGCCGACGCTCAACCCCTCGGTGCAGCCGTCGGCGCGCGCCTCGGGCAGCGGCCAGCCGAAGGCGGTGCGCGCCGGACATTCGAGCCCGCTGCAATCGGCGGGAAAGCCCTCGCTGCGGTAGTAGTGGTTGAAATCGGCGCTGGTGCCGGTGCCGAGCGCACGCACCGCCGCGCGCGCCTCCTCGAGCGACAGTTCCGCCGGGACGGCGAGGCGCCGCGCGGTCTGGCCGAGCACCGCGACCTCGTATTCCTCGAGCACGGCGAACCCCTGGCCCTGCAGGACCGCGAGATCGTCATCGCTGAGCGCGAGCGTCACGATCTCGTCCTCGGCGAAGTCCGGGCGGGGCGGCTCGGGCGCCTGCGCCGGCGCGGGGGCGGGCGCGGGGCGCGAGGGCCGTGCGACGCGGCGCGGCGCCGGCTCGGACCCGAAGACGTCGTCGAGGAAGCGCGTCAGCGGATCGGACCCGCTGCCCCGGCGCACGCCGAAGCCGTCGTCGCCCCCGCCGCGGGACGCCCCCCCGCTGCGGCCGCCGTCGTCATCGTCGTCGTCATCGCCACCGTCGTCATCATCGCCGCCATCGTCGTCGTCATCCGCAAACACCGCGCCCGCGGGCCCGGACCAGGGTCCCGCCACGAGCGCGGGCAGCGCGAGCAGCGTCGCGGCGAGGCAGAGAATCGCGAAAAGCGCGCGCAAGGTCATGACGTCCCCCTTTTGCGTGGTCAGCCCGGATATACCGGATTACGTAGCGGGGGCGGGAATATTCCAAGTCGGATGCGGAGGCGACGGATGGCGCAGGGCGACGTGCCGCTCGAGGACAGGATCATCGCGATCCTGCCCAACCTGAACCGTTACGCGTACTCGCTCTGCCGCCGGCACGACGTGGCCGAGGACCTCGTGCAACTGGCGGCGCTGCGCGCGCTCGAAAGCCGCGCCAGCTACGACGGCGCGACGCGGATCGAGCCGTGGATGTTCCGCATCCTGCGCAACGCCTGGATCGACATGACGCGGCGGACTCGCACGCGCGGCACCGAGCTCGAACTGTCGGACGCGCCGGAACAGGTCGGGTCCGACGGCAGCCGGGTGACCGAGGCGCGGCTGATGCTCGACGCGACCGAGCGCGCGCTGGCCACGTTGCCCGAGGAGCAGCGCGAGGTGCTGGTCCTCGTCTGCTACGAGGAGATGAGCTATGCCGAGACCGCCGAGATCCTGGGCATCCCGCGGGGGACGGTCATGAGCCGGCTGTCGCGGGCGCGCGTGGCGCTGGCGGAGCGATTGGGAATAAACTGAGCCGCGGTTCGTTGTCCTCCGCGAAGGGGAAAGACCATGACCGAAGAAGACGACAGACAGGACGAGATCCTGATGGCCTACGCGGACGGCGAGCTGCCGCCCGCCGAGGCCTCCGCGCTCGAGGCGCGGCTCGCGGCCGAACCCGACCTCGCCGAGCGACTCAGGCTGTTCACCGGCACGCGCGACGCGCTGTCGGCCGCGGCCGCGCGCCGTGCCGAAGCGCCTCTGCCCGAGGGGATGGAGGCGCGGCTGCGCGCGGCCATGGCCGGCGCGGCCGCCGGGCGGTCCACGGATAACGTGGTGCCGCTGAGGGCGCGCGCGGCGACGGCCCCCGCACAGGGCGGCAGCGCGTGGGCACCCGCGGCGATCGCCGCCTCGCTCGCGCTGGCGGTCGGCCTTGCCGGCGGGTTCATCCTGGGCGTGGGATCGGGCAGCGGGCCGACGCCGCCGCCGCTCACGCTCGCCGCGCTCGACCCGGGCGTGTCGGACGCGCTCGACACCGTGCCCTCGGGCGAGGACGCGGCGCTCGAGGACGGTCGGACGCTGGCCGCGATCGCCTCGTTCGAGGACGGCGCGGGCGCGTTCTGCCGGGAATACGAGGTGATTGCCGCGGATGGACGGCGCACCGTGTCTGTGGCCTGCGACGCGGGCGAGGGCTGGGACATGCGGCTCGCCCTTGATGCCGGCCGCGAGGCGGCGGACGGGAGCTTCGTGCCGGCCTCCTCGCTCGAGGTGCTGGACGCCTACTACGCCACGACCGGTGCCGGCGCGCCGCTGCCGTCCGAGGACGAGGCGGCGCGCCTCGCGGACCGCGACCGCTAGGTCGCGGTCGCCTCGGCCGGCACGGTCGCGGTCCGCGCGGCGCTCACGAGCGTCGCGCCCGTCTCGGCCGCGAAGGCCTCGATCCGCGACCGGAGCGCCGGATCGGCCGCGGCCACTTCCGCCTCGACCAGCAGGAGACGCGGGCGCAGCTGGCGCGCCCGCACGAGGGCGAGCGCCACGCGTTCGTCGGGACCAAGGTCGCGGCCCCCCTCGCGCACCCGCCCGTCGAGCCCGCCCAGCCGGTCGAGAAGCGGCCCGAGCCCCTCCGCCCGCGCCATCTTCACGAGCGCCGCATCGTCCCGCCGGCGCGCCACGCCGAGCGTCAGCGCGCGGCGCAGCGATCCCTGCAGGATCGCGGGCCGTGCCCCGACACGCACCACGCCACGGCGAAGCGTGCCGCGGCTGAGCCCCGTCAGGCAGAGGCCCGAGAGGCGCACGCGGTCCTGCGCCACCGGTTCGAGCCCCTGCAGGACGTCCATCAGCGCGGCCGCGTCGCGGGTCGGCAGGTCGAGCGCGTGGCGCGCGCCCGGCGCGAGCGACAGCGACAGGTGCCGGCCCGAGGGCAGAGGCAGGGCGCGGATCTCGATCCCCGCCGGTCCGCCCGGCAGCGCCTGCCGCCCGGCGCCGGTGCCGCGCTGCGGGCGGTCGAGGGCGGCATGCGCCTTGGCCGCCGCGGCGCGCCAGGCGGAATGGAAGTTCCAGACCGAGGCGAGGTCGCGCAGCGGCGCGAGCATGAGCCCGAGCGCCGCGAGTGCGCCGGCGACGGCACCCGGCGCGGCGCCCGCCCGCGCGCCCGCGTCGATCACGAGCGCGGCGGCGAGGCCCGCCACGAGGTCCGGCAGCGCCTTCAGCGCCTCGGCCGCGCGGATGCGCGCCAGCGCCGCGACGATCATCCGGTCGACACGGCGGGCGAGGCGCCGCCGCTCGACCGGGCGCCGCCCCAGACGGTCGAGCTCGGGGGCGAGCGGCATGCGTTCGGCCATGTCGG
>NZ_JAME01000002.1 GCF_000521865.1 Roseivivax isoporae LMG 25204 | reverse complement strand
CGAGCAAGTCATGCACGCGGGGGTTGTCTACCACCGTTCATTCCCACATGCCATTTCCATCATTTGTAGACATTTTTTTGGCACCCCGACGATCAGGCGCCGTCGCAGCCGCCTTCCCGCGCGGCAACCGCCGCGAAAAGCTGAAGCACCGCCGGGTAATAGGGCTGGTCCGCCACGCCGGGGCCAGGGGCCGCGACCGGCGCGCAGCTCGCGAGCCTGAGAACCGCGCGGTAACCCGGCAGGTCGCTCGCCTGCAGCACGGTGCCGTCGGGCGCGGCCTCGACCGCGACCGCCCCGCCCCGGTCGGCCGCGCCGAGCGTCCGGCGCGCCCGCGCGACCGCGGGATGCCCGCCCCGTCCCGACCAGACGAGGTAGAGCGGCACCCGGAGCGCGTCGTAGGAGGCGCGCAGCGCGTGGTCTTGGGGCGGCACGAAGCCTGCGGGCGTGACCTCGATCCAGTCGGGCAGCGGCCCCGCGGCGGCAAGTTCCGCCAGCACCGTCTCGCCATGGTCGGCCGCGCGCACGAGCGCAGGAAGGGCCGCGTGATCGCCCAGTTCCCGCAGGGCGCGCGACATGTAGTAGGAGGGATTCACGAGCACCCGGTCGGCGGTGGCGACCGCCTCGGCCCCGGGCCGCAGGAGCGGCTGGTCGGGCGCGCGCGGATCGGGCGCGAGGCAGGCGCCCGCGATGTCCTGGGCGATCGCCTGCGCCTGCGCCAGCGCGTCCTCGGGCGCCCAGCCCGAATCGCGCCCGGCGCGCAGCAGCGCCCAGGCGCGGAAGAGGTCGCCGTCGGTGGCATTGTGCCACTGGTCGGTATCGCCGCCCCGCGCGGGCGTCCAGCGCCACGCCATGAGCCGGTCCTCGCGGATGTCGAGATGCGCGCGCGTCCACGCCTCGATCCGGTCGAACGCCGCGCGGTCGCCCGCCGCCTGCGCGAGGAGGAGCCCGTAGCCCTGTCCCTCGGAATGGCTGATCCCGTCCTGCTCGATGTCGACGACGCGGCCCGAAGGTTCGAGGAAGCGCACCTTGAACGCGCCCCACGCCTCGGGCGGCAGGGTGGGCGCCGCGCCCGCGCCCGCGGGTCGGCCGCAGAGCGCGAGCGCGCTCGCGCCCCGCAGGACGCTGCGGCGCGTGATGCCCGAATCTCCTGTCGGCGGGGTCGCACCCATGATCCGCCTGCCTTTCTCGTTGCCGGTCCGCGCGGCCACCTACGGCCTGATCCGGCACGGGCGGAGTCACGATCCCGTGTCCTGCCGCGCCTCACCCGATGCGGCGCCCGCTCTCGATCCCGTCCCAGAGCGTGAACTCGGTCGCGCATTTCCGCCGGAGCCGCGCCTCGGTCGCGGGCGCCAGCGCGAGCGGGGCTGCGGGCGAGACATTCTCGCGCGGCAGGTCGAGGGTGACGCCGAGGCGGTCCTCGAGAAAGCCGATCAGCGTCGCCTGATCCTCGTAGCGGAAGAGGTGCGTGACGCGGGTGCCGTTGGGCCGCGGCTCGACGAACTTCGACTGGTCGCCGACATTCGCGTAAGGCGGCCGGTCGCGCCCGGCATAGGCCTCGACGAAGGCGTCGAAACTGATGTCGCGCGTCGACACCGGCCGGCCGTCGAGGAACGGCCGCTGCCGGTAGCGCCACCAGGAGCCGAGCCAGGACACCGGCTCCCGGATCACGGCGGCCACGTCCATGTCGTCCGCACCCATCTTGTCGAACATCGGGCGGAAGAAGCGGTTGTAGCGGTAGACCGGCGCGTGCTTGAGCTCGGGCGGGTCGCTGACGACGAGGGCCGCGTGCGGCCCGAGCGCACGCTGATAGGCGGAACTGCCCGTCTTCGGCACCGACAGCAACACCAGCCGCGCCTTCCAGAACACCAGCACCGTCACGTCCCCCGCGGTCGTCCGCCTCCGCTGTAAACTAGCCGTTAACCCCGGTGCCCGAAAGTGGGCGGTGGAAGATCGGACTTGAAATGTTCGCGTTTTGATCCCATTAATTCAGGAACAAGAGGTGAACGAAGCAGCGATTGCCGCGCAGCGGCGCGTGTGAAATAAGGACAGGGCACTCATGGCAACGGCAGACCTCCTCAACATGGATTCCAAGCGCGACGCGAACAAGCAGAAGGCGCTCGACTCGGCGCTTGCGCAGATCGAGCGGCAATTCGGCAAGGGCTCGATCATGAAGCTCGGGGGCGAGAACGCCTTTCGGGACATCGAGGCGACGTCGACGGGGTCCCTCGGCCTCGACATCGCCCTCGGCATCGGCGGCCTTCCGAAGGGCCGCATCATCGAGATCTACGGCCCCGAATCCTCGGGCAAGACGACGCTGACGCTGCATTGCGTGGCCGAGGAACAGAAGAAGGGCGGCGTCTGCGCCTTCGTCGACGCCGAACACGCGCTCGACCCGCAATACGCCAAGAAGCTCGGCGTCGACCTCGACGAGCTGCTGATCTCGCAGCCCGACACGGGCGAGCAGGCACTCGAGATCACCGACACGCTCGTCCGCTCGGGCGCGGTCAACATGGTCGTGGTCGATTCGGTCGCGGCGCTGACGCCGAAGAGCGAACTCGAGGGCGACATGGGCGACAGCTCGGTCGGCGTGCAGGCGCGGCTCATGAGCCAGGCCATGCGCAAGCTCACGGGCTCGATCAGCCGGTCGAACTGCATGGTGATCTTCATCAACCAGATCCGCATGAAGATCGGCGTCATGTTCGGCAGCCCCGAGACGACGACCGGCGGCAACGCGCTCAAGTTCTACTCGTCCGTGCGGCTCGACATCCGCCGCATCGGCGCGATCAAGGACCGCGACGAGGTGGTGGGCAACGCCACGCGCGTGAAGGTGGTGAAGAACAAGGTCGCGCCGCCGTTCAAGCAGGTCGAGTTCGACATCATGTACGGCGAGGGAATCTCCAAGACCGGGGAGCTTCTGGACCTGGGCGTGAAGGCCGGCGTGGTCGAGAAATCCGGCGCCTGGTATTCCTACGGCGACGAACGCATCGGCCAGGGCCGCGAGAACGCGAAGACCTTCCTGAAGGAAAACAGCAAGATCGCGCTCGACATCGAGGACAAGATCCGCGCGGCACACGGGCTCGATTTCCACATGTCCGACGGTGACGACGAGGTGATGGAGGGCTGACGCCCGCCTTCTCCGCCCGATCCCGGGGCCGGCGCCGATCACCCGGCGCCGGCCCCTTCCGTTTCGGGGTGCCTCAGAACTCGAGCCCCAGCGCCACGCCGCCGAGCAGGTAGCAGAACGCGGTGATGAGCAGGATGCCCACCACGTTCAGCACCACGCCGCCGCGCGCCATCTGCCCGATCGTGACCGCGCCCGAGCCGAAGACGATGGCATTGGGCGGCGTGCCCACCGGCAGCATGAAGGCACAGGTGGCCGCGAAGGCCGCGGGAATGAGCAGCGTCAGCGCGTCCACGTCGAGGCCGATCGCCACGCCCCCGAGGATCGGGATGAAGGTCGCGGCCGTCGCGGTGTTCGACGTGATCTCGGTCAGGAACAGCACGATGGTCACCACGGCCCCCACGAGCGCCAGCATCGGCAGCACGCCCAGGCCCGCGACGCGGTCGCCGAACCAGCTGTCGAGGCCCGTGGCCGACACCGCCGCGGCCAGGCTGAGGCCGCCGCCGAAGAGCAGCAGCACCCCCCAGGGCAGACCCCGTTCCGCGTCGGCCCAGCCGATCACCATCTCAGACCGCCCGCGCCCGGGCAGGATGAAGAGCGCGAGGCCCGCCGCGATGGCGATGGCGGTGTCGTCGAACGGGTCGATCCAGTCGAGCCCCGTCACCTGCGCCACGAGGCCCGGCACGATCCAGAAGAACGCCGCCCCGCAGAAGACCGCCAGCACCATCTTCTCGCCCTGCGACAGCGGACCGAGGCGGGCGAGCTCGTCGCCGATCATCTTCTGCCCGCCCGGGATCTCGTCGAGCGTGAAGCGGTAGAGCACCCGCGTCATCAGCACCCAGCCGACCAGGATGAAGACGAGCGCCAGCGGAAAGCCGATCATCATCCAGTTGAGGAAGCCGATCTCGCGGCCGAGTTCGTCCGAGGCATAGCCCGCGACGATGGCGTTCGGCGGCGAGCCGAGCAGCGTTCCGAGCCCGCCCATGGACGCGGCCCACGCGATGGCGAGGACCAGGCACACGCCGAAGCGCTGGATCTGCGGGTCCTGCACGGTGTCGCTGATGGCGCCGCCACGCTGCAGCTCCTCCTCGACCTCGGCGCCCTGGCTGCTGGCGCTGCGCGCGACCACCAGCGACAGGACGGACAGGCCGATCGGCAGCATCATGAGCGTGGTCGCGGTGTTCGACACCCACATGGACAAAAAGCCCGTGGCGAGCATCAGGCCAAGGACGATGCGCCGGGGCGCGACCCCCACGCGCGACAGCGTCATGAGCGCGATGCGCGTGTGCAGGTGCCACTTCTCCATGGCGATGGCGATGAGGAAGCCGCCGAGGAACAGGAAGACGACCGAGCTCGCATAGGGCGCGGTCGCATCGCCCACGCTCACCCCGGTCAGCGCCGGCAGGAGCACGATGGGCAGAAGCGACGTGGCCGAGAGCGGCAGCGCCTCGGTCATCCACCAGATCGCCATGAGCGTGCCCACCGCCGCCACGGCGCGGGCGTCTGGGCTCAGATCCTCCGATCCGCCGAGAAGGAGCCAGACGAGGCCCGCCGCCACAAGTCCGAGCGCGCGCAGCCCCCAGAGCCAGCGCGCATCGCGGGTCCCCTCGCCGCCCGAGGTCGCGTCGTCCTGATCCGTCATCCTGATCCTCCCTGCAATTCCTGAATACGCCCCGCGCGCCGCGGGGGTTCCCACCGGACGGCGCGGGCACGTTCGCGCGCGGCGCCGTGTAGACACCCGCCCGCCCCGGGGATACACCTCCTGCGACAGACAATTTCGCCTTGCCGCAGGACATCCATGCCGAGCCTCAACGACATCCGCTCGTCCTTTCTGAGCTACTTCGAGAGACAGGGCCACCGTGTGGTCCCCTCCTCCCCGCTCGTGCCCCGGAACGACCCCACGCTCATGTTCGCCAATTCGGGCATGGTGCAGTTCAAGAACCTCTTCACCGGGGTCGAGACGCGCGACTATACACGCGCGACCACCGCGCAGAAATGCGTCCGCGCGGGCGGCAAGCACAACGATCTCGACAACGTGGGCTACACGCGGCGGCACCACACGTTCTTCGAGATGCTCGGCAACTTCTCGTTCGGCGACTACTTCAAGGAACAGGCGATCCCGTTCGCGTGGGAACTCGTGACCAAGGAGCTCGGCATCGACGCCTCGCGGCTCCTCGTCACCGTGTTCCACACCGACGACGAGGCGGCGGACCTCTGGAAGAAGGTCGCGGGCCTCCCGGACGACCGCATCATCCGCATCAAGACTTCGGACAATTTCTGGATGATGGGGCCGACCGGCCCTTGCGGCCCCTGCTCCGAGATCTTCTTCGACCATGGCGAGCAGTACTGGGGCGGTCCCCCGGGAAGCCCGGAGGAGGACGGCGACCGCTTCGTCGAGATCTGGAACCTCGTCTTCATGCAGTACGAGCAGTTCGCCGACGAGACCCGGCGCGAGCTCGACGCGCAGTCGATCGACACCGGCATGGGGATCGAACGGGTCGCGGCGCTGTTGCAGGGGACGAACGACAACTACGCGACCGACCTCATGCGCGCCCTGATCGAGGCCTCGGCGCATGCGAGCTCGACCGATCCCGACGGTCCGGGCAAGACGCATCACCGGGTCATCGCGGACCACCTGCGCTCGACCTCGTTCCTGATCGCCGACGGGGTCATGCCGTCGAATGACGGGCGCGGCTACGTGTTGCGGCGGATCATGCGCCGCGCCATGCGGCACGCGCACCTCCTCGGCGCCAAGGACCCGATCATGCACCGGCTGGTGCCCGCGCTCGTGCAGAAGATGGGCGCGGCCTATCCCGAGCTCGGACGCGCGCAGCCGCTGATCGAGGAGACGCTGAAGCTCGAGGAGACGCGGTTCAAGGCGACGCTAGACCGCGGGCTGAAGCTTCTCGACGAGGAACTCGAGGCGCTGCCCGACGGCGCGGCACTGCCCGGCGCGGCGGCGTTCAAGCTCTACGACACCTACGGCTTCCCGCTCGACCTGACGCAGGATGCGCTGCGCGAGCGCGACCGGACGGTGGACACGCAGGGCTTCGACGCCGCAATGGCCGAACAGAAGGCCAAGGCGCGCGCGGCCTGGGCCGGCTCGGGCGAGACCGCCGATGCGGGCGTCTGGTACGACATCGCCGACCGGCACGGCGCGACCGATTTCCTGGGCTACGACACCGAGACCGCGGAGGGTCAGGTTCTGGCGCTCGTGGCAGAGGGCGCCGAGGTGGCGCGCGCCGGCGCGGGTACCGAGGTGCAGATCGTCCTCAACCAGTCGCCCTTCTACGCGGAGGCCGGCGGCCAGGTGGGCGATACCGGCGAGATCGCCACCGAGGGCGGGCGGGCGCGCGTCACCGACACGCGCAAGGTCGCGGGCGTCTTCATCCACTTCGCGGAGGTGGTCGAGGGCGAGATCGCGACCGGCGCGGCGGCAAAGCTCGCGGTCGACCATGACCGCCGCGCGGCCATCCGCGCCAACCACTCGGCCACGCACCTTCTGCACGAGGCGCTGCGGCGCGCGCTCGGACCCCACGTGGCGCAGCGCGGCTCGCTCAACGCGCCCGACCGGCTGCGCTTCGACTTCAGCCACACCAAGGCGCTGACCGAGGCGGAGCTGGCGCAGGTCGATGCAGAGGTGAACCGCTTCATCCGGCAGAATGCGCCGGTCGTGACACGGATCATGACGCCCGACGACGCCCGCGGCATCGGCGCGCAGGCGCTCTTCGGCGAGAAGTACGGCGACGAGGTGCGCGTGGTCTCCATGGGCTCGGACGTGGGTTCGATGAAGGGCGCGGACGGCCAGACCTACTCGATCGAGCTCTGCGGCGGCACGCATGTGCGCCAGACCGGCGACATCGGGGTGTTCGTGACCACCGCCGACAGCGCATCCTCGGCCGGCGTGCGCCGGATCGAGGCGCTGACCGGCGAGGCGGCCTTTGCCTATCTCGCCGCGCAGGACCGCGCGGTGGCCGAGCTCGCCGCGGAACTCAAGACCTCGCGCGCCGATCTGCGCGACCGCGTGCGCGCGCTTGCCGACGAACGCCGGGCGCTCGCCAACGAGGTGGCGCAGCTGCGCCGCGACCTCGCCATGGCCGGCAGCGGCGGCGGCGCGGCGCCGGCCGCCCGCGAGGTGGGGGGTGTGCAATTCCTCGCGCAGGTGGTGGCGGGCGTGACCGGCAAGGACCTGCCCCCGCTCATCGACGAGCATAAGGCGCGGATGGGATCCGGCGCCGTGCTGCTCATCGCCGACGCGGGCGGCAAGGCCGCTGTCGCGGCCGGCGTCACGGGCGACCTGACCGGCCGCGTGTCGGCGGTGGACCTCGTCAAGGCGGCGGTGGCCGAGCTTGGGGGCAAGGGCGGCGGCGGCCGTCCGGACATGGCGCAGGGCGGCGGCCCCTCGGCGGAGAACGCCGAGGCCGCGATCCGCGCCGCGGAAGCGGTCATCGGAGGGGAATGATGCCGGCACTCTGGATTGCGCACGTCTCGGTCACCGACACCGAGGCCTACGGAAAATATGCCGAACTGGCAGGCCCCGCCATCGCCGCCCATGGCGGCGAGTTCATCGCGCGCGGCGGGCGTTTCGTGCAGCTCGAGGGCAAGGAACGGCCGCGCAACGTGGTCGCCCGCTTCCCGAGCGTCGAGGCGGCCGAGACCTGCTATCACTCGCCCGAGTACCAGGCTGCGCTCGACCATGCCCGCGGCGCGTCCGAACGCGAACTGGTGATCGTCGAGATCACCGAATGACGCCGGCGCATATCGCGCCGGTCCTCCTGCTCGTCGCCTCCAACGTCTTCATGACGTTCGCGTGGTACGGGCACCTGAAGTTCCCGGACCGCGCGCTCTGGATCGTCGTGCTGGCGAGCTGGACCATCGCGCTGGTGGAATACTGCTTCGCGGTGCCGGCGAACCGCATCGGCCACCGCGTCTACAGCGCGGCCGAGCTCAAGACGATGCAGGAGGTCATCACCCTCGTCGTCTTCGCCGCGTTCTCGGTGATGTACCTGAAGGAACCGATGACCCTGAACCACGCGGTGGGCTTCGGCTTCATCGCGCTCGGGGCGTTCTTCGTGTTCCGGGGACCGTTCTGACCCTCAGTCGAGGTCGGTCTGGATCCATTCGGGCGACAGGTGGATGTCCTGCGCCTCGTAGGGCACGTCGAGCACCTCGAAGCGGTGCGGCACGCCAGCGGGCCCGCGGACCACGTCGCCCGCGGTCGCCTCGACCGTCTCGTCGCCGACGGTGAAGCGCGCCCGGCCCCGCCGGATCACGAACAGCTCGTCATAGGGGTGGACATGCAGGCGCGGCCCGCTGCCCACCCGGTCGGACGTGACGAACAGCACCGTCACGTCCACGCCCATCTCGCGACCGGTCACGTGGCCGCGCGTTCCCGGAGAGAACTTCAGCCCGCTCACGAGGCCTTGGCCATGCGCTTGCGCTCGTGCGGATCGAGGAAGCGCTTGCGCAGGCGGATCGCGTTCGGGGTGACCTCGACCAGCTCGTCGTCGTTGATGTAGGCGATGGCCTCCTCGAGCGAGAAGATCGTGGCGGGCGTCAGCCGCACCGCGTCGTCCGTGCCGCTGGCGCGGACGTTGGTCAGCTTCTTGCCCTTGAGCGGGTTCACCTCGAGGTCGTTCTCGCGGCTGTGCTCGCCGATGATCATGCCCTCGTAGACCTTTTCCTGCGGACCGATGAACATCCGCCCGCGCTCCTCGAGGTTCCACAGCGCGTAGGCTACCGCCTCGCCCGATTCCATCGAGATCAGCACGCCCGCGCGCCGGCCCGGGATCGGGCCCTTGTGCGCGGTCCAGCCGTGGAACACGCGGTTCAGCACGCCCGTGCCGCGCGTGTCGGTCAGGAACTCGCCATGATAGCCGATCAGGCCGCGCGAGGGCACATGGGCCACGATGCGCGTCTTGCCGGTGCCGGCGGGTTTCATCTCCACCAGCTCGCCCTTGCGGGTGCCGGTGACCTTCTCGATCACCGCGCCGGAATAATCCTCGTCGACGTCGATGGTGACTTCCTCGACCGGCTCCTCGAGCCCGGCCTCGCCATCGCGCATGATGACCTGCGGCCGCGCGATGGACAGCTCGAAGCCCTCGCGGCGCATGTTCTCGATCAGCACGCCCATCTGCAGTTCGCCGCGGCCCGACACCTCGAAGGCCTCGCCGCCGGGCGTGTCCTTCACCTTGATCGCGACATTCGATTCCGCCTCCTTCAGGAGACGCTCGCGGATCACCCGCGACTGCACCTTCTTGCCGTCACGGCCGGCGAGCGGGCTGTCGTTGATCCCGAAGGTCACCGTGATGGTCGGCGGGTCGATGGGCTGCGCGTCGAGCGGCTCGTCCACGGCGAGCGCGCAGATGGTGTCCGCGACGGTGGCCTTTGACATGCCCGCGAGCGTGACGATGTCGCCGGCGCGCGCTTCCTCGATGTCCTGGTAGGCCAGGCCCCGGAACGCCTGGATGCGGCTCACGCGGAACTGCTCGATCTTCTGGCCGACGCGCGACAGCGCCTGCACCGTCGCACCGACCCGCAGCTTGCCGGATTCGACGCGGCCCGTGAGGATCCGCCCCAGGAACGGATCGGAGGACAGCGTGGTCGCGAGCATGCGGAAATCCTCGTCCACACGCTTGATCTGCCGCGGCGCCGGGACGTGGTCCACGATCAGCTTGAAGAGCGCCGAAAGGTCCTTGCGCGGACCGTCGAGCTCGTGATCGGCCCAGCCCGACCGCCCGGAGGCATACATGTGCGGGAAGTCGAGCTGGTCCTCGTCAGCGCCGAGGTTGGCGAAGAGGTCGAAGCACTCGTCGAGCGCGCGGTCGGGCTCGGCGTCGGGCTTGTCGACCTTGTTCAGCACCACGATGGGCCGCAGGCCGAGCGCCAGCGCCTTGGACGTCACGAACTTGGTCTGCGGCATCGGGCCTTCGGCGGCGTCGACCAGGAGCACGACGCCGTCCACCATCGACAGGATGCGCTCGACCTCGCCGCCGAAATCGGCGTGGCCGGGCGTGTCGACGATGTTGATGCGCGTGCCCTTCCACTCGACGCTGGTGGCCTTGGCGAGGATGGTGATGCCCCGTTCGCGTTCGAGGTCGTTCGAGTCCATCGCCCGCTCGGAGACCTGCTGGTTCTCACGGAAGGCACCGGACTGCTTCAGAAGCTCGTCCACCAGCGTCGTCTTGCCGTGGTCCACGTGGGCGATGATCGCGACGTTGCGCAGGTCCATGGGATCAGTCTCATAGGAAAAGGTCGGGTTGCGGGTCGCCTACCGGCGGACGTGGGAAAAGGCCAGCCCCGAATGCGCGGCAGCACCGCACAGCTTGGGCCGAATCGGGAACAAAACGACCAGATGTTGACGCTCTCAGCGAACATTGTTAGAACAAGTGCGAACAGGGACCGCGGGAAAACGCTCGATGCTGACACGCAAGCAACTCGATCTGCTGGATTTCATCAACCGCCGGATGGTGCGGGACGGCGTTCCGCCCTCCTTCGACGAAATGAAGGAGGCGCTCGACCTGCGCTCCAAGTCCGGGATCCACCGGCTGATCACCGCGCTCGAGGAGCGCGGGTTCATCCGCCGGCTCGCGCACCGCGCCCGGGCCATCGAGATCGTGAAGCTGCCCGAAAGCCTCGGCGGCCCGCCGCAGCCGGGCTTCACCCCGCGGGTGGTCGACGGCGGCCGCCCCGACGAACTGCCCGCGGACGCCCGGCCGGTCGAGGCCGCCTACGCCACCGAACTGCCGGTGCTCGGCCGCATCGCCGCCGGCCGCCCCATCGAGGCGATCGACGACACCCCGCCGGGGATCGCGGTGCCGGGCCAGATGCTGTCGGCCGGCGCGCGCCACTACGCGCTCGAGGTGCGGGGCGATTCCATGATCGGTGCCGGCATCAACGACGGCGACGTGGTGGTGATCCGCGAGACATCGAGCGCCGACGACGGCGACATCGTCGTCGCGCAGGTGGAAGGCTACGAGGCGACGCTCAAGACCTTCCGCCGCCGCGGCGACACCATCGTGCTCGAGGCGTCCAATCCCGCCTACGAGCCGCGCATCCTGCCCGCCGGCGCCGTCAAGGTGCAGGGCCGCCTCGTGGGACTGATCCGCACCTACTGACGCGCCGCGAGCGCCAGCGCCGCGGCTCCTCGGCGCGGCGCCGGGTTCCACAACCGGTCGCCCGAAAGGTCCCGCGCGGTGACGCGCTCGACCCGGCCGCCACGGGCCCGGTAGGCCACCGCCCCGTCCGCGCCGCGCCGGCCCGCATCCTCGACGATGCAGGGCCAGCGGCCGGGCAGCACCATGTCAGACACGACGATCTCTCCGGCCGCGCACCCGTCGAAGGCGGCGGCGGCGCGTGCACCCCGCACGTGCCGCACTGTCCCGGCAGTCGTCGCGAGCGGGGCGCCCTCGCCGCGCCAGCGCGCCGCCGCGCGCTCCTGGTCGGCCCCGTCCCCGTCGTTCTCGAGCCAGAGTTCCGCGACGAAGCCTGAGCCGCGCGCGCGGCTCAGCGCCCGGCCCGTGTCGGTCATGGCGCCGACCAGCGCGCCGTCCTCGGACACGAGGAGCACGGGCCGGTCGGCCATGGTCCAGAGCGCCGCGGCGAGCAGCACCGGCAGGATGCCCGCCCAGCGTAGTCGCCCCTGCCAGAGCGCGACGAAGAGCGCCGAGAGCGCGAGCATGGGCAGGACGGCAGGGGGCGGAGCCATCACTTGCCCGACGGCGCCCGGCCAGTCCGCGACCGAGCGCGCCACCCAGAGGATCCAGTCGAGCCCCAGCCCCATGACCGCAAAGGCGATCCAGTCGAGCCCGACGGGCATCAGCACCAGCGCCGCGACCGCCGCGGGCATCACCACGGCGCCCATGACCGGCACCGCGGCGAGGTTCGCGAGGAGCCCGTAATGGGACACCATGTTGAAATGCGCCATGGCGACCGGGCCCGTTGCCGCCCCCGCGACCGCCGAGGACAGGACCAGCGCGGCCAGCGGACGGGCCGCGCGCGGCAGGCGCCATCCCGCGGGCGCGTCGCGCAGGAAGGTGAACACCGCCACAAGCGCCACGGTCGCCGCGAAGGACATCTGAAAGCCGGGGCTCAGCAGCGCCTCGGGCGCGCGCACGAGCACGATCAGCGCGGCGAAGGCCACCGACCGTAGCGACAGCGCCCGCCGGTCCAGCATGACCGCCGCGAACGCCACCGCGACCATGACGAACGCCCTCTCGGTCGCCACGTTGCCGCCCGACAGAACAAGATAGCCCGCGCCGCAAAGGATCGCGCCGGCCGCCGCGATCTTCTTGACCGGCCAGCGCAGGCCGACCCCAGGGACGAGCAGGAACGCCACCCGCAGACTGGCGAACACGACGCCCGCGAGAAGTCCCATGTGCAGCCCCGAGATCGCGAGGAGATGCGCGAGGTTCGACCGGCGCAGGTCATCGGTCACGGGCCGCGGGATCGCGCTGCGGTCGCCCGCGAGGATCGCCGCGGCAAAGGCGCCGGTCTCGCCCGGCAGGCGCGCCGTGACACGCTCGGCCAGCCAGCGCCGCGCGGTGAAGACCGGCACGCCGCCATCGGGCGGCGCCAGCGCGAGGACGGGCGTGCGCGTGTAGCCCTGCGCGCCGAGGCCGAGGAACCAGGCATGCCTGCGGAAATCGAACCCGCCCGGCTCGGCCGGACCGCCCGGCCCCGCGAGGTGGCCTGTCAGGATCACGGTCATTCCTGGCACGGGGTCGATCCAGTCCTGTGCCCCGTGCAGCGCGACGCGCACGCGCGCGGGCGTCCTGTCCGGGTCCGTGCGCGCGAGCACCACGCGGTCGAGCGTCAGGCGCACCGCGTCCGAGGCCGAACGGTCGATGTCGACGATGCGTCCCTCGATCGGACCGTAGTAGCGGAAGGACAGGACCGGCGCGGCCACGAGATGCGCGCGTGCCCCGGCGATGGCAAAGCCCCCGGCCACCAGCGCGAGCGCAAGGAGTGGCGGGAATGGCGACGCTCCGGATCGGCAGGACCAGCCAAGGCCCGCCAGCGCCGCCATTCCCGCCCCGGCCAGCAGCCAGGCGGCAGGCTCCGCCCCGAGAGCGAAGTAGAGCCCGATCCCCACCGCAAGCGCGACCGGCATCCACGGAAAGAGGTGTCCCCGCTGCAGGGCCAGCACATCGCCGATGGCCCCTCCAGGAAACCGCATGTCCTGCGCCCCCCTCGTTCCGCGGAAGACAGGCTGACCCTAGGGCGAAAGTGGTTAGCGAAGCGTTAATGCGCCCAGGGACCCGCGCGGCCCGTGATGCTGCGCTGCTGCATGAGGCAGGACCGTGCGGCCGGAGGCGAGATTTCCGCCGCGACACCCCGACTCCCGCGGGTCACGCGCCCACTTCAGGAGCACGACTCAACACGTTGATAAGATTATTGATTTACGAACGGCGCTCGGGTCACGCACGACCGCGAAGGCGCGCCATCGGTATTCTATTGTATACAAGGACAATTGACGCCGCATGTGCAAAATGATAGCTGGACGCCGACCGGGACAGCCACGTTCCTGCCGCATGGCCGGCAGGGATGTAAAACCGCCCGGACGACCCCAGGCGCAGGCCTGAACGCCCCACCACGGCCGCATCCTGCCGTGGACGACCGACGCCTCCGGCAGGTCCCGAGGCGGGGCGCCGGGGCGGTTCCGGCGCAACGTGGAGGAGCGATCCCGAGGGGTCGCGCATCCTGCGCCGAAGACGTGACAGCATGGACGTGCGGGCCCTGCCCGAGCGTCTCCAGACCGACGAAGGGACTTGATCCATGGCAGATTCCTCCACTTCGAAGACCGCGCGACTCGACATCGAGGGCAAGAGCTACGAGCTGCCCATCTATTCGCCGACCGCTGGCCCGGACGTGATCGACATCCGCAAGCTCTACGCGCAGGCGGGCGTGTTCACCTACGACCCGGGCTACACCTCGACCGCGTCCTGCGACTCGACCATCACCTTCATCGATGGAGACAAGGGCGAGCTGCTGCACCGCGGCTACCCGATCGACCAGCTGGCGTCGAAATCCCACTACCTCGAGGTGTGCTACCTCCTGCTCTACGGCGAGCTTCCGTCGGCGACCGAGCTCGAGGTGTTCGAGAACACGATCACCCGCCACACGATGATCCACGAGCAGATGCACAACTTCTTCCGGGGGTTCCGGCGGGACGCGCATCCGATGGCGACGATGGTGGGTGTCGTGGGCGCAATGTCGGCGTTCTACCACGACTCGACGGACATCAATAACCCGCACCAGCGCGAGGTGGCGAGCCACCGGCTGATCGCGAAGATGCCGACGATCGCGGCCATGGCCTACAAGTACTCGATCGGGCAGCCCTTCGTGTATCCGCGCAACGACCTCGACTACGCGGCGAACTTCCTGCACATGTGCTTTGCCGTGCCGGCCGAGGAATACGTGGTCGACCCCATCCTCGCCCGCGCAATGGACCGCATCTTCACGCTGCACGCCGATCACGAGCAGAACGCCTCGACCTCGACCGTTCGGCTGGCCTCGTCCTCGGGCGCGAACCCCTTCGCCTGCATCGCCGCCGGCATCGCCTGCCTGTGGGGACCCGCGCATGGCGGCGCCAACCAGGCCTGCCTCGAGATGCTCAAGGAGATCGGCACGCCGGACCGGATCCCGGAATTCCTGGCGCGCGCCAAGGACAAGAACGATCCGTTCCGCCTGATGGGCTTCGGCCACCGGGTCTACAAGAACTTCGACCCGCGCGCGAAGGTGATGAAGCAGTCGGCCGACGAGGTGCTCGACCTCATGGGGATCGAGAACAACCCGACGCTTCAGGTCGCCAAGGACCTCGAGGCGGCCGCGCTCGCCGACGACTACTTCGTCGACAAGAAGCTCTTTCCGAACGTCGACTTCTACTCGGGCATCATCCTCGAGGCGATGGGCTTCCCCACCTCGATGTTCACCCCGATCTTCGCGATCAGCCGCACCGTCGGCTGGATCTCGCAGTGGAAGGAAATGCTGGGCGATCCGCAGAACAAGATCGGCCGTCCGCGCCAGCTTTATCTCGGGCCCACGCAGCGCGACTACGTGGATATCGAGAACCGCTGACGCCACCGCCCGGTCGCCGGCGACCGGCGCACCGGCATTGGACAGGCCCGCGCGGCACGAATGCCGCGCGGGCCTTTTTCCTGTCGCAGTCCGGGACACATCCGGGCGACAATCCGATCCATGGCGCCCGACCGTTTCCACGGCGGCACCCAAGCCCCCGGATTGCGGCGAATTCCGGACGGAAACCGACTGTTTCCGACGTTTTCGCCACAATTGTGAAGGGATTGCGGTAGTCAGGGCCTCGATTGCGTCCGTGTCCATGTTCGGACCGTCGAGTGGAGTTCAGGAATGTCTACAGCAACCGTTCGCGAAGTGTCGCTGGGTGTCGATCCCAAGGTGAAGGTCCGCATCGAGGAGGACAACGGCAACCTTTTCATCCAGTTTCTTGCCGACCAGCCGGATCTCGTCGATCTCGACGGCGCCTTCTTCAACCTCACCGACCCCGCGGCGGCCTCGGACCTCGTGATCTTCCCCTCGGTCGACGACCTCGCGAACGGCAACGTCACGGGCTTCGCGGCGAACCCGGGCGCGCTCGACACCCTGTCGAACGGTGCGGTGGTGGCGGACCGCTACGACGTGAAGGTCGAGTTCGGCCAGCTGCCCTCGTCGACCGCGGGCGACGTGAACGATGGCAAGTTCACCTTCTACCTCGACAGCCTCGCGCCGCTGACCGTGGACAGCATCGACCTGTCCTCGCTGACCGCCGTGGTGAACTCGGACGACGGCACCGGCCAGGTGCTGCAACCCTCCGAGCCCGAGACGACCACCGAGGTCGCCTTCACCGAGACGTTCGACCGGCTCTGGCATCCCGCGCACAGCCAGAACATCGTGCGCGACGACCACTGGGACGTGTCGCATGGCCGCCTGCAGACCGACGGTGACGATGGCGGCGTGCTGCAATTCGCCCCGGTCGACACAGACGGCCCGGTGGGCATCTCCTTCGACATCCGCGCCGATTGCCCGAGCCAGTTCGAAGCCCGCGGCTGGGGCGCGGACAAGCTGAGCCTGCAGGTGCGCCTCGACGACGGCCGCTGGCAGACGCTGGACGATTTCGTGGTGGACGAGGACCGCGACGTTTTCGTGGGCTCGGAAACCGGCCAGACCTTCGGCGGGCACTACGCCCATCTCGACTATTCGGGCGGCATCCTCGACGAGGTGTCGGACACGGCCGAGTTCCGCTTCGTGTCGGACATCTCCTCCTCGTCCGAGGACATCTACATCGACAACGTGAGCGTGACGCGCACGGTCTCCGGCGAGGATCGGACCCCCGAGGACGAGGTCGTCCAGTCCGAGGATTTCGGCCACCTCTGGTTCGCCAGCCAGAGCGACATCGTCGAGGGATGGACCGACTGGGACGTCAAGCACGGCATGCTGCACACCGACGGCCGCGACGATGGTCGCATCACCTTCGAGAAGGTCGAGACCGACGGCGACGTGCGGTTCAACTTCGACGCCAAGACGCCGCATGCGCGCCATTTCGAGCAGCACGGCTGGCACGGCGACAGCCTGAAGGTGCAGGTTCAGGTCGACGACGGCGACTGGAACACGCTCGACACGTTCGTGGTGAACGACAAGGGCACGGCGCTCGTGGGCTCCGAGACGGGCCAGGAGATCGGCCGCGATTTCAGCACCCTGAGCTACGAGGGCGGCGTGCTCGAGACCGCGAGCTCGAGCGTGCAGTTCCGCTTCGTGTCGGACATCAGCCACAACAACGAGAACATCTACATCGACAACGTCGAGTTGACCGTTCTCGGCGAGGAAGCGAAGACCGGGGACGACGCGGGCAGCCAGTACGACATCGTCTTCGACTCGCTGCTCGACACCGCCCGGGAGACTGTCGAGGACCCTGCCGAGGATCTCGACGAGGACCTCGAGGAGGACCTCGAAGAGGTCATGGCCTGACGGCGCGGTCCGGGCGTCCCGTCCGGACCCGTGCCACACGGGGCCCGGCGCGCGGTGGGCGCACCGGGCCCCGATGTCGTCAGCGCCCCTCGTAGCGCGCCGGGCGCTTTTCGAGGAAGGCCACGACACCTTCGCGGAAATCCCGCGTCTTGCCGCACTCGCCCTGAAGCCGCGCCTCGAGTGACAGCTGCTCCTCGAGCGTGTTCGAGGACGAGTCCCGCAGCGCCTGCTTCACCCGGGCATAGGCGGCGGTCGGCCCCTGTGCGAGGTGCCGCGCCCGCGCGCGCCACCCCTCCGCGAACCCGTCGTCCGGCATCGCTTCCCAGATCATGCCCCAGCGCGCGGCATCGGCGGCCGCGATCCGCTCGGCGAAGAGCGCGGCGCCCATCGCCTTGGCGAGACCCACCTGCCGCGGCAGGAGCCACGTGCCCCCCGCGTCCGGGATCAGCCCGATCCGCGTGAAGGCCTGCGTGAAGGTCGCGCTTTCGGCCGCGATCACCACGTCGGCGCAGAGCGCGAGGTTCGCGCCCGCGCCCGCCGCCGCGCCGTTGACCGCGGCGATCGTCGGCACCGGGCAATCGGCGATGGCCATGAGCATCGGCACGTATTCGTCGCGGAGCGTGCGTTCCAGGTCGAGGCTCGCCGCGTTGCCGCCGTCGCCCAGGTCCTGGCCCGAGCAGAACGCGCGCCCCTCGCCGGTGAGGACCACGACGCGCGCCTCCTTGCCGCCGCGGGTCACGGCGTCGGTGATCTCGGCCCGCATCTGGGTGTTGAGCGCGTTCATCACCTGCGGCCGGTTCATCACGACCGTCGCGATGTTCTCGGCCAGGTCGTAGCGGATGGTGTCGTAGCGCATTCGGGGCCTCTCCTCGTCCTGTCGGCCCGCGTATCAAACACCGCGCGGCGCGCCGTGGCAAAGCCGGACGCCGCGTCATTGGCCCGCGCGTGGCGGGATCAGCGGTCCTCGAGCAGCTGGCGCAGGCGCGCCTGTTCGGCGTCGGACAAGGGCGGCGTGTTCTCGGGCGCCGCGGAGCGGCCGCGCACGTAGACGCCGGCCAGCCCCAGCGCCAGCAGCGCCATCGCCGGGCCCGCCGCCCAGAGGATCCAGTTCCATCCGCCGGTCGTCGGACGCAGCAGAACGAACTCGCCGTAGCGGTCGACAATGAAGTCCACGACCTCGGCGTCGCTGTCGCCCTCGAGCAGCCGCTCGCGCACCAGGATGCGCAGGTCACGTGCCAGCGAGGCGTTCGACTCGTCGATCGACTCGTTCTGGCAGACGAGGCAGCGCAGGCCCTCGCTGATCTCGCGCGCGCGGGATTCGAGACCCGGATCGCCCAGCATCTCGTCCGGCTGCACGGCCAGCGCCGGAAGCGCCAGCGCGCAGGTCAGGACCAGCGCGGCGCCCGCGCGGCGGAATGCGGCGCGGCGGCTCATTCCGCGGGCACCGGTGCCGAGGCCGACTTGCGCGCGCCGGCCGCCACGCGGAAGCGCCGGTCCGACAGGCTCAGCGTGCCGCCGAGCGCCATCAGGATGCATCCCGCCCAGATCCAGTTCGCGAGCGGCTTGATGTAGGTCCGCATGACCCAGCCGCCGCCCTCCTGCGCGTCGCCGATCACCACGTAGACATCCCGCAGGAAGCGGTAGTCGATGGCGGCCTCGGTCGTCGGCATGCCCGCGACGGGATAGGTCCGCTTTTCGGGCCGCAGCGTCGCGATCTGGGTTCCGTCCTGGCGCAGGATGACCGTTGCCATCGTCGAGAGGTAGTTGGGCCCGCGGACATCCTCCACCGCCGCGAGTTCGAGCTCGAAGCCCGACACCTCGAACCGTTCGCCGAGCTGCGCGACGCGGATGTCCTCCTGCTGCCAGGCGGTCAGGCCGGCGACGCCCAGCATGGTGATGCCGAGGCCCGCATGGGCGACCGCCTTGCCCCAGTCCGCCCGCGGCAGCCGCAGGAGCCGCGCGACCGACCCGTTCTGACCCGTCCGGCTCCAGAGGTCGGTCGCGGCGCCGCCCACGAGCCACGCTCCGAGGAACACGCCGATGGGCCCGAGCGCCGAACGCCCGGTCTGCATCGCCCAGACCAGCGCGCCGAGCGCCAATGCAAGCAGGAACGCCGGCACCAGGGCGCGCATCGACCGCCCTGCCCGCCCGCGTTTCCACGACAGCATCGCGCCCACCGGCAGGATCAGCCCGAGCACCAGCATGAACGGCGTGAACGCCATGTCGAAGAACGGCGGGCCGACCGACAGCTTTCGGTCGAAGGCCATCTCGGCCACGAGCGGCCACATCGTGCCGACGAAGACCACGAAGGACGACACCGCAAGCAGGATGTTGTTCGCGACCAGCGCCGATTCCCGGCTCACCAGCCCGAACACGCCCTTGGCCTGCATCGTAGAGGCCCGCAGCGAAAAGAGCGTGAGCGCGCCACCGGTGAAGAAGACGAGGATCATCAGGATGAAGACGCCCCGCTCTGGGTCGTTGGCGAAGGCGTGCACCGAGGTGAGCAGGCCCGAGCGCACGATGAAGGTGCCGATGAGCGAGAAGCCGAAGGCGAGGATGGCGAGGAGGATCGTCCACGCCTTCAGCGCCTCGCGCTTTTCGACCACGATCGCCGAGTGCAGCAGCGCCGCGGCGAAGAGCCAGGGCATGAACGACGCGTTCTCGACCGGATCCCAGAACCAGAAGCCGCCCCAGCCGAGCTCGTAATAGGCCCACCAGGAACCGAGGCCGATGCCGATGGTCAGGAACGCCCAGGAGGCGAGCGTCCAGGGACGCACCCACCGACCCCAGGCCGCGTCGACGCGCCCCTCGATCAGCGCCGCCACCGCGAACGAGAAGCAGATCGAAAGCCCGACATAGCCGAGATAGAGGAAGGGCGGGTGGATCGCGAGGCCCGGATCCTGCAGGAGAGGGTTCAGATCCTCGCCGTCGAAGGGTGGCACGGCGAGCCGTTCGAACGGGTTCGAGGTGAAGAGGATGAACGCGAAGAACGCCGTCGCCACCGAGGATTGCACGGCCAGCACGCGGGCGCGCAGGCTCGGCGGCAGGCCGCCGCCGAACCACGCGGCCATCGCGCCGAACAGCGTGAGGATCAGCACCCACAGGAGCATCGAGCCCTCGTGGTTGCCCCACGTCCCGGTGAACTTGTAGATCATTGGTTTCGCGGAATGCGAGTTGAGCGTGACCACCCTCAGCGAGAAGTCCGAGGTCACGAAGGCATGGACCAGCGCCGCGAAGGCCGCCGCGGTCAGCAGGAACTGCGCCGTCGCGGCCGGTTCGGCCACCGCCATCCATCCGGGCCATCGCTTGTGGGCACCTACGAGCGGCACGACCATCTGAACGATGGCGACCAGGAAGGCGAGGATGAGGGCGAAGTGGCCGAGTTCTGTGATCATGCCCCATGTATAGGCAGCGCCGCACCACCGTCCAACGGTTATCGGGGGCGCCGCCTTCACTTTGTCGCAGGGCGGGTCGCGACCGGCCTCAGCCGGCCCGGCGCCACTCGTCGAGCGCGGCGTTCTCGGAGTCGCTGCCGGCCACGGGTGCCGCGGCTGCGGGGGTCCCGGGCGCGTTGTCGGGCGCCGGCGGCGCGGCTTCGTCCCGCAGGCGGCCGAGCTCCGTGAGCTGCGCCGCGACCTGCGGCACCGCGGCGAGCGTCGTCGCGATCTCGCGGCGGAATTCCTGCCCCTTCGCCTGGTGACGCGCGCCGAAATAGAAGCTCACGATCGCGGCCAGCAGCCACCAGAGCGGCTCGGGCACGAGCGCGATGCCCACCATGCGCTCCGAGAACCAGACCGGGTCGATCATCGCCGAGGCGAAGAGCCCGAGCGTGCCGAGCGCCATCGCCGGGCGCGGCACACGGTTCAGCCCGTCCATCAGCCGGTCGAACCATGACCGCCGCTTCTGCGCGAATTCCTGGCCGAACTGCGCCAGCGCCGCCGCCTGCGCCGCGGCGTCGCGGCCGGCCTGCGCCTCGGCGTTCACGCGAAAGACCTCGGCGGTCTCGGCGATCACGTTGCGCCCCGAGCCGAAGACCACGCCCATGGCCCCCTCGATCAGGCCCATGATGCCACCCGTGCGCGGAACTCGGCATCGCTCAGGTGATAGCGCGGCGCCATGAAGGTCTCGGCCCGCCGGATCCATCCGCCCTTGCCGCCGTCGCGGGTGCGCGCATACTTGCGCGAGGCCGGCCGCTGGTCCGCCAGCGCTAAGTAGTAGTTGCGCCGGGCGATGCCGTAGGCGTCGACCATGTGCGCGGGTGCCGCCGCGTAGGCGCGCGCCGCCGCCGCGAGCGTCTTGGGGCCGATGCGGCCGTCGACCGCGACCGGGACCCCCATCTGGCCGAGGAGCCGCTGCAGGATGCGCACCGCGTGCGTGCCCGCGTTCACGTACATGTCGAAGACCGACGCCTGCAGCGGCTCCGGCAGGCCGCCGATGCCCGGACGCCGGAAATAGTGCTCGAGAAAGATCGCGACCGCCTGCTCGCGGCTCAGCGCGCGCACATCCGCCTCGGTCACCCTGCCGTCGCCGGTCAGGTCCATGCCGAGCCCCACCAGCGTGCCCAGCGTCACGCCGAAATTCGTGGCCCCGCCGGGATCGTCGGGGTCGTTGACATAGCCGCCCTCGCGGGAAACGATTTCCTCCGCGATCTGCCGCACATCCGGGCCGTTCGTCGCCATCGCCTCTGTCTCCTTGCTGTCGGGACGCTCGCGGCGGACGATGGGACGGCCGGGTTAACGGGGCACGCGGGCAGCGTGCGCAGGAAGGAGACCGCCATGACCGCCGACGAGATCGCGCACCTGCTGGTCCTCGCACCGCATCCCGAGGGCGGACGTTTCCGGCAGACATGGATCGCGGAGGCGGGCGACGGCGAACGCCCCGCCGGGACCGCGATCTACTTCCTGCTCGCGGCCGGAGAGCGCAGCCACTGGCACCGGGTCGACGCGACGGAGGTCTGGCATTTCCACGCGGGGGCGCCGCTGATCCTGTCGATGGCGGCAGCCGAGACCGGGCCGCGCACGGACCACGTGCTCGGCCCCG
The DNA here is from genome assembly GCF_000521865.1 of Roseivivax isoporae LMG 25204. Classification (GTDB taxonomy): domain Bacteria; phylum Pseudomonadota; class Alphaproteobacteria; order Rhodobacterales; family Rhodobacteraceae; genus Roseivivax; species Roseivivax isoporae. The sequence continues at coordinate 200,940 of NZ_JAME01000002.1, read as the reverse complement.
ACCTCGCCTCGGGCGCGCGGCCGCAACTGGTCGTGCCGCCGCATCACTGGCAGGCGGCGCGGAGCACGGGCGACTGGACGCTCGTCAGCTGCACGGTCTCTCCCGGCTTCCGCTTCGAGGGTTTTACCCTGGCGCCGCCGGGCTTCGACATCCCGTGACGGTCGGCGCCTCGCGCACCACGCGAGAGATGCCGGCCATCCATGTGGTATCGCTAGGTTTTCACGTCCGGTAGAGCAGCACGTAATCGACCAGCTGCCGGGTCGATCCGTCCTTGCCCTCGGCCGACGCCTCGCCGCTGACGATGGGCCCCAGCGCGGTGGCAAGCTCCTTGCCAAGCTCGACGCCCCACTGATCGAAGGAGTTGATGTCCAGGATCACGCCCTCGACGAAGACGCGGTGCTCGTAGAGCGCGACGATCTTGCCCAGCACCTCGGGCGTGAGCTGCGGATAGACCAGCGTCGTCGACGGCCGGTTGCCGGGAAAGACCCGGTGTCGCGCCTGACGTTCCAGTTCGTCTCCCTCGAGCCCCTTGGCGCGCATGATCTCGCGTGCCTCCTCGAGCGAGCGGCCCTTCATCAGCGCCTCCGACTGCGCGAGGCAGTTCGCGACGAGCAAATCGTGGTGGTGGCGCAGCTCGGGCTCGTGTCCCGTTGCGGCCACCATGAACTCGCACGGCACGACGCGCGTGCCCTGGTGGATCAGCTGGTAGAAGGCGTGCTGGCCGTTCGTGCCGGGCTCGCCCCAGACGACAGGGCCGGATTCGCAGCGCAGGTCCGCGCCGTCCATCGACACGCCCTTGCCGTTCGATTCCATCTCGAGCTGCTGCAGGTAGGCCGGCAGCCGGGCCAGCCGGTTGTCGTAGGGCAGCACCGCGCGGGTGGCATGTCCCAGCACCTGGTTGTGCCACATGCCCACGAGCGCCAGCAGCACCGGCATGTTCTGGTGCAGGGGCGCGGCCAGGAAATGGCGGTCCATCTCCTGCCCGCCGCGCAGGAACGCGCGGAAGGCCTGCGGTCCGATGGCGATCATCAGCGACAGGCCGATCGGGCCCCACATGGAATAGCGGCCGCCGACCCAGTCGGCAAAGCCGAAGGTCCGGCTTTCGGGGATGCCCCATTCCGCGGCCTTGGCACGGTTCGACGACAGCGCGACGAAGCGCTCGGCGCTCGACACGCCGCGATCGTCGAGCCACGCCTTCGCGGTGCGCGCGTTGGTCATCGTCTCGATGGTGGTGAAGGTCTTGGAGGCGACCACGAACAGAGTCGTCTGGGGATCGAGCCCGCGCAGCACGTCGGCGATGTCGGCCCCGTCCACGTTCGACACGAAATGGCAGCGCGGCCCGTCGCGATAGGGCGAGAGCGCCCGGTACGCCATGGCGGGCCCGAGATCCGAACCGCCGATGCCGATGTTCACCACGTCCGTCACGTCCGAGGCACGCACCTCGTCGGCGAGCGCAGCCATGCGGTCGAGCGTGCCGAGCACCTCGGGCATGACGTCGGTGCCGTCGACCATGACGGGTCCGCCATCGAGGTTGCGCAGCGCCGTGTGCAGGACCGCGCGCCCCTCGGTCTCGTTGATCGGGGCACCCGCGAACATGGCGTCGCGCCGCGCCTCCACGTCCGCGTCCTGCGCGAGCCTGACGAGGGCCGCGCGGATCTGTTCGTCGAGCTGCGTCTTGGAATAGTCGAAGAGCAGCCCGGCGGCGTTCAGGCTGAACTCGCCTGCCCGCGACCCGTTCTCAAACAGGTCCTCGATCCTGCGTTCCGCGGCGATGCCGCCCAGCCGCTTCAGGTCGTCCCACATGCCGTAGTCACTCCGCCCAATGGACCCATGCGTCGTTGAGGATGGCGTTGATCGGCGCCTCGCGCGCGGGCTTGCCGCGGGCGTTCTCGAGCGCCGCGCGCTTCTCGGCCCCCATGATCAGAACGTGCTTCGACAGGGCCCCGTCGAGCACCGGCGCGGTCAGCGTGACCCGCGGCTCGGGCGCGCCCGGCGCGCGCATGGGCATGAGGATCGGCGCATTGCGCGCCAGCGCCTCGTCCAGCCGGTCCGCCCCGGGGAACAGCGACGCGGTGTGCATGTCCGCGCCCATGCCCAGCAGAACGATGGACAGCGGAAGGTTCGGGCGGATGGTCTCGGCCAGTTCCGCCAGCCGGTCCTCGGGTTCGCGGCACGGCAGGAACATCGGCAGGAGCCGCGCCCGCGCCGCCTTGTCCACCAGCAGCCGCTCGCGCAGAAGGCGGGTGTTCGACCGTTCGCTGTCCTCCGGCACCCAGCGCTCGTCGGTCAGCATGACGTCCACGCGGTCCCAGTCGAGCTCGACCGAGCAGAGGTCGTCGAAGACAGGGCCGGGCGACGTCCCGCCGGGCACCGCCATCGTGACCCGCTCGGCGCGCGCGAGTGCCGCGCGCAGCTCGCTCGCGAGCTTGTCCGCGAGGTCGATGAACATCATCTCGCGGTCGGGATATTCGATCAGTTCGTAAGCCATGCCCCTTCCTCGCCGAGTGTGCGCCCGCCTGCAAGCGGCGCGGGTGCCGTTCCTCAGGCCTTGATGTCTCGCCAGCGCCGGCCGTCGCGGTGCATCAGCATCAGCGCGTCGTCCGGGCCCGAGCCGCCGGGATCGTAGGGCTTCGGCACGTCGCCCCGGCGCGCCCAGCTCTCGATGATCGGGTCGGTCCAGGCCCAGGCGGCCTCGACCTCGTCGCCGCGCATGAACAGCGTCTGGTTGCCGCGGATCACGTCCATGATCAGCCGCTCGTAGGCGTCCGGCATGTCGGCGCCATCGGGCCCCAGCGCGTCGGCGAAGGACATGTCGAGCGGCACGTCCACAAGCCGCATGCCGCCCGGTCCCGGCTCCTTGATGGTGACGTCGAGCGTCATGCCCTCGTTCGGCTGGAGCCGGATCGCCAGCATGTTGCGGTGGCGTCCCGCTTCCGCCCCGAAGATCGAGTGCGGCGCGTCCTTGAACACCACCGCGATCTCGGACGTGCGGGCGCGCAGCATCTTGCCGGTGCGCAGGTAGAAGGGCGTGCCGGCCCAGCGCCAGTTCGAGATATGCGCCTTGAGCGCGACGAAGCTCTCGGTGGTCGACCGCGGATCCTCGACATGCGCGCGGTAGCCCGGCTGGTTCTCGTCGGCGGCATATTGCCCGCGCACCACGTGGTGCGGCTCCACCGGGTCGAGCGCGCGGATCACCTTGAGCTTCTCGTCGCGCACCGAATCGGGTTCGAACCGCGCCGGCGGCTCCATGGCGATCAGGCACAGGAGCTGCATCAGGTGGTTCTGGATCATGTCCCGCATGGCGCCGGACTTGTCGTAGTAGCCGCCGCGGCCGCCCACGCCCACGGTCTCGGCCACGGTGATCTGGATGTGATCGACGTGCTGCGCGTTCCAGAGCGGCTCGAACAGCATGTTGCCGAAGCGGACCGCCATCAGGTTCTGGACCGTCTCCTTTCCGAGATAGTGGTCGATCCGGTAGATCTGGCCCTCGTTGAAATGCTCGGCCAGCTCGCGGTTGAGCGCGCGGGCGCTCTGCAGGTCGTGGCCGAAGGGCTTCTCGACCACGATCCTCGTGTCCTGGGTGGCAAGGCCGAAGGTGCGCAGCCGCTCGGCCAGATCGCCGAACAGCGCGGGGCCGACCGAGAAGTAGAAGGCCCGCACCGCGTCGTCGCGCAGCCGCGCGCCGAGGTCCTCCCAGCCGTCCGACCCCTTGGCGTCGACCCGCTGGTAGCCCACGCGCCCGAGAAAGGCGTCGAACTGGCCGGGCTCGTGCGGCGTGCTGCCGAACTCGTCCACCGCCTCGCGCACGAAGGCGCGGTATTCGTCGTCGGTCATCTCGGACCGGGCGGCACCGATGATCTGCGCCTCGGGCGGCATCTGCCCGGCACAGTAGCGCCGGAAGAGCCCGGGCAGGATCTTGCGGCGGGCAAGGTCGCCCGTCCCGCCGAAGATGACGAGATCGAAAGTGTCGACGGGAATGACACGCGAAACCATGGCGGCCCTCTACCGAATCTAGTGTCCCTGTCCGTGGCTGTCCCGGGCCGGGGCCTGCGAGATCAACGGGACCGTTAGCGCTAACGACGCCCCTTTACCCCACCTTGCCCCGCAAGTCTAACACTCGCTTGGCCGAGGACAACGATCGCTGCAGGAATGTCACCCTGCCCCCAATTCGGTTCCGCTTGAAGCGGCGCGCCATGCATGCGACGCAACGGGCGCAGAACCGGGGAGTGCCGCGCATGGGTTCGCGCAAGATAATCATCGACACCGATCCCGGGCAGGACGACGCCGTCGCCATCCTGCTCGCCCTCGCCTCGCCCGAGGACGTCGAGGTGCTGGGAATCACCGCCGTCGCGGGGAACGTGCCGCTCGACCTGACCGCGCGCAACGCGCGCATCGTCTGCGAACTGGCCGGACGGCGCGAGGTCAAGGTCTTCGCGGGGTGCGACCGCCCGCTCGCGCGCAAGCTCGTGACCGCGGAACACGTGCACGGGCGCACCGGCCTCGACGGGCCCGACCTGCCCGATCCCACGATGCCGCTCGCGGAGGGGCATGCCGTCGACTTCATCATCGACACGCTCCGGAACGAGCCGACGGGCACCGTGACGCTCTGCCCGCTCGGGCCGCTCACCAACATCGCGACCGCGCTCGAGATGGCGCCCGACATCGCCGGGCGCATCGCCGAGATCGTGCTGATGGGCGGCGCCTACTTCGAGGTCGGCAACATCACGCCCACCGCCGAGTTCAACATCTACGTCGATCCCGAGGCGGCCAAGGCGGTCTTCGCTTGCGGGGCGCCAATCACCGTCATGCCGCTCGACGTGACGCACAAGGCACTGGTCACCAAGGCCCGCAACGACGCGTTCCGCGCGCTCGGCACCGATGCGGGCGTCGCCGTGGCGCAGATGACCGACTTCTTCGAGCGCTTCGACAAGGAGAAATACGGCTCCGAGGGCGCGCCGCTGCACGATCCCTGCGTGATCGCCTATCTCCTGCGGCCCGACATCTTCACCGGCCGCCACATCAACGTGGAGATCGAGACCGGATCCGAGCTCACGCTCGGCATGACCGTCGCCGACTGGTGGGGCGTGTCGGGCCGCACGCCCAACGCGACCTTCATGGGCGACCTCGACGCCGACGCGTTCTTCGCGCTCCTGACCGAAAGGCTGGCCCGCCTGTGAAATCGCTGCACCTCGCCGGCGTCGACGACGCCGAACGCATCCTGCCCATGGTCGCGGCCTTCCACCGCGAACAGGGCTACGACACCGATGCCGAGCACCATGCGCGCGCGCTCGCGCCGCTGCTCGACGGCTCGCCCCATGGCGCGGCGTGGCTGATCGGGCCGCGCAAGGCTCCCGTGGGCTACGTGGTGATCACCTTCGGCTGGTCCGTGGAATATGGCGGTCTCGACGCGATCGTGGACGAGCTGTACGTGCGCCCCGCGGTCCGCGGCCGCGGCATGGGCGGCGATGCGCTCGACGGCATCGCCAAGGCGCTGCGCGAGGCGGGCGTCCGCGCCCTGCACCTCGAGGTCGACCGCGAGGACGAGCGCGCGGTGCGATTCTACGGCCGCGCCAAGTTCGCGCTGCGCGACCGCTACGCCTTCATGTCGCGCGTCCTGTCCTGAGCCGGGCGCGCCGCGGCTGGCAGGGCCGCCGCCAAGTGCCTATATCCCCGGCATGACCATCGCGATCCCCTTCGACAACAGCTACTCCGCCCTGCCCGAGGGCTTCTACACGCGGCTCGCGCCCGAACCCGTCGCGGCGCCGTCGCTGGTGGCGTTCAACGCGGACCTGGCGGCCCTCCTGCGCATCGACGTTCCGACGGACCGGGACGAGCTCGCGGCGATCTTCTCGGGCAATGCCGTGCCGGAGGGCGCCGCACCGCTGGCGCAGCTCTATGCCGGCCACCAGTTCGGGCAGTTCAACCCGCAACTCGGCGACGGGCGCGCGCATCTCCTGGGCGAGGTCGTGGGCACCGACGGCGTGCGCCGCGACATCCAGCTCAAGGGCTCGGGCCGCACGCCCTATTCGCGGATGGGCGACGGCCGCGCGTGGCTCGGTCCGGTCCTGCGCGAATACGTGGTGTCCGAGGCGATGCATGCCATGGGCGTGCCGACCACCCGCGCGCTGGCCGCCGTGCGCACCGGCGAGACCGTGCTCCGCGAGGCGCCCCTGCCCGGCGCCGTCCTGACCCGCGTCGCCCAGAGCCACATCCGCGTGGGCACCTTCCAGATTTTCGCCGCGCGGCGCGACATCGACGCGCTGCAGGCACTCTGCGACTATACCATCGCGCGGCACTACCCGGACGCGGACGGCCCCGCGGACCTCCTCCAGCGCGTGATCGACCGGCAGGCCGCGCTCGTCGCGCACTGGACAAGCCTCGGCTTCATCCACGGCGTGATGAACACCGACAATTGCACGCTTTCGGGCGAGACTATCGATTACGGCCCGTGCGCCTTCATGGACGCCTACCACCCGGACACGGTGTTCTCGTCCATCGACCGCTTCGGGCGGTACGGCTATGCCGCGCAGGCCGACATCATCGTGTGGAACATGGCGCAGCTCGCCACGGCGCTCGTGCCGCTGATGCCGGATCCCGAGGCCGCCGTGCAGGACTTCACCGCGCGGGTGCACGGCATGGCGGACACGATCCGCGCCGAATGGGAACGCCGCTTCGCCGCGAAGATCGGCATCTCCACCCCGCAAGCCGGGGACGCGACGCTCGTGGCCGACCTGCTCACGCAGATGCAGGCGGGGCGCGCGGACTTCACCAACACCTTCAGGGGGCTCCTGCACGGCACCGCCCGCGACGAGTTCGCCGACCGCGACGCCTACGACGACTGGCACGCCCGCTGGCAGGCGCGCATCGCGGACGAACCCGAACCCGAAGCCCTGATGGCGCGGACCAACCCCGCCTTCATCCCGCGCAACCACCGGATCGAGCAGATGATCGAGGCGGCGGTCGCCGGCGACGACGCGCCCTTCCATCGCCTGAACGCGGTGCTGGCGCGGCCCTTCGAGGATCAGCCCGACGCCGCCGATCTCGCCCGCACGCCGCTGCCGGCCGAGGTCGTGCGCGCCACCTTCTGCGGCACCTGACATGATCCCGATCTTCGCCTACGACATCGCGCCCGACGGCACCGCGCGCGAGACCGGTCCCGACGCGCCGCTGCCCGACGAGGGCTATCGCTGGATCCACTGCGACTTCACCCATGAGGGCACGCGGGAGTGGCTCTTTGCCGCCCTGCCCGAGCGCACGGCCGAGATCCTGTCGCAACCCGAGACGCGCCCGCGCGCCCTGTCCCATGCGGGCGGACTGATCGTCCTATTGCGCGGGCTGAACCTCGATCCGGCCGCGGACGACCCCGAGGACATGGTCGGCCTCAGGACATGGGTCGAGCCGCGCCGCGTGGTGACGGTCCGGCGCCGCCCGGTGCAGGCCGCGCGCGACATCGAGGCGCAGGTGCGCGAAGGCGCGCCGCCGCGCAGCCCGCAGCTTCTGCTCGTTGCGCTCGCCACCAACTTCATGGGGCGCATCGAGGATCGCGGCGTCGCCATGGAGGACCGCCTCGACGCGCTCGAGGACCTGCTTTTCGCCGACGATCGCCATCCCGACCGCAAGCTCCTGCCCGAGATGCGCACCGCGGCGATCCGGCTGCACCGCTTCCTCGGACCGCAGGCGAGCGCGCTGCACGCGCTGACCGCGCCCGGCCTGCCGGTGATCGACGACGAGGCACGCGAGGACCTGTCCGAGATCGCGGACCGCGCACAGCGCGCGGTGGAGGAGATCACCGCCGTGCGCGACAGGCTCGCGGCGCTGTCCGACCACGTGGACCTGCGTCACGGCATGCGCCTGTCGAAGAACTCCTACGTGCTGTCGGTGGTGGCGGCGATCTTCCTGCCCATGAGCTTCCTGACCGGGCTCTTCGGCGTGAACGTCGCGGGCATGCCCGGCACCTCCACCTCCGTCGCGTTCGGCCTCCTGACGCTTGCGAGCCTCGCGCTCGGCATCGTTGTCTGGCTGGTCCTGCGCGGCTTCCGCTTGCTGTGAGAGCTTCGCCGCCCGCTTTCGGATGCACGCCGCGCCCGGATGTGCCACCCTGCCAACGACCCACCCCCGACGTTTCCCTGATCAAGGAGCCGACCCCATGGGCATGATGAAAACTCTCGCCAAGGTTGCCATCGGGTACGCCGCCGCGCGCGGCGTCGACCGGATGTCCGGCGGCAAGGGGCTGTCCGGCCTCTTCGGCGGCGGCGCGCAGATCAAGGGAAGCCACCCGGCCACCCGCGCGGGCAGCCAGATCGGCGACGCCATGCGCGGCGGCGCGGCGCAGGCGAGCCAGCCGATGCAGGCGCTGCTCGACAAGATGCGCGCGAGCGGGTTCGACCTCTCGGCGATGATGGGCGGCGCGGGCATGACGCCGCAGGGCACCGGGGCCGCGCAGGGCCACAAGGGGCTCCTCTCCTCGGTTCCCGCGGGCGGCACCGGCGTTGCGGGCATGCTTGCGGCCGCCGGCGGCGCGGCGGCGATGGGCGGCAAGGGCGTGGGCGCCCTGCTCGACCAGTTCAACACCGAGGAAACCGCGCCCGAGCTCGAGAAGAGCGCGGGCCTGATGCTGCGCGCGATGATCCAGGCCGCCAAGGCCGACGGCAAGATCGACGCCGACGAGAAGGCGAAGATCCTCGAACTCGTGGGCGACGATGCCACCGAGGACGACATCGACTTCGTCAAGAAGACGCTCGAGGCGCCCATCGACATCGAGGGGCTCGCCCGCGACGTGCCGCCGGCGCAGCGCATGCCGATCTACTCGGCCTCGCTGATGACCATCCGCGTCGATACGGAGGCCGAGGCGCAGTATCTCGACGCGCTTGCCAAGGCGCTCGGTCTCGACGAGCCGACCGTGAACGCGCTGCACGTGCAGCAGGGCCTGCAGCCGCTCTATTCCTGACCCGCATCCGGACACATTCGGCACAATGACGACGCGACGGATCAACGGGCTCGCGCTCGCGACCTTCGGCGCGCTGGTCCTGACCCCCGACGCGCTCTTCATGCGCTGGTCGGAGATGGACGGCGCACAGATGCTGGCATGGCGTGCGCCCGCCATGGCGGGTCTCTTCCTGCTGGCCTGGGCCGTCACCAGCCGGAACCGCCGCGGCGACGGCGCCGCGCTGCTGACCGGCGCGGGCCTGACCGTGGCGGTGGCGCAGATGTTCAACGCCACGCTCTTTCCCGCGGGCATCGCGCTGGCCCCTGTTGCGGTGATGCTCCTTGCCGTGGCGACTGTGCCGGTCTGCGCGGCGATCCTCGCGCGCATCCTCTATGGCGAGCGCACCGACCGCGCCACCTGGGTCACCATCCCCGTGGTGCTGGCGGGCATCGCGCTCGCCGTCACCGGCGAGGGCGAGATGGGGTTCGACCCGCGCGCCGCCCTCGGCGCGCTCGCGGGCCTCGGCGTCGCGCTGTCGCTCTCGACCACCTTCGTCACGCTGCGCCACAACCCGCAGGTGCCGCTCCTTCTCGCCATGGGGCTCGGCGGCATGGCGGCGGGGGCGTTCGGATTCGCGCTGACGGGACCCGCGCGCATGACCGACGGCCACGTCTGGGCGATCCTCGTGACCGGCCTCCTGATCCTGCCCGTCTCGTTCTTCTCGCTGTCCGAGGCGTCGCGCCACGCGCCCGCGGCGGGGGTGAGCCTGATCATGCTGCTCGAGACGGTGCTGGGCCCGCTCTGGGTCTGGCTCGGCACCGGCGAGGCGCCGACGCCGCGGATGATGGCCGGCGGCGCCATCGTGGTGGGCGCGCTCGCGGTCTACATCCTGCACGGCCGGCGGCGGGCACGGAAATCCGCGCTTGGCGCGGACCGGGCGAAGGGGTTAGACACGCGGACCACCTCTCGACCCGCCCGCAGGCCATGACCGACACCATCCTCCAACGTTGCGCCGAAAAGGGCCTGCGCATCACAGGGCAGCGTCGGACCATCGCGCTCGTCCTCGAGGAGGCCGAGGATCACCCCCACGCCGAGGAACTGCACGCCCGCGCCAACGCGCGCGACCCGCGCATCTCGCTCGCCACGGTTTACCGGACGGTCAAGCTGTTCGAGGAGGCGGGCATCCTCGAGCGGGTCGATTTCGGCGACGGCCGCGCGCGCTACGAGGATGCCGAGCGCGCGCACCACGACCACCTCATCGACACCGTGACGGGCGAGGTGATCGAGTTCGTCGACCCCGAGATCGAGGCGCTGCAGGAGCGCATCGCGCGGCGGCTCGGCTACCGGCTCGAGGGACACCGGATGGAACTCTACGGCGTCCCCCTGCCCGGCAAGCCGCGCTCGGACTGACCCGCGGCCCTCAGCCCGCCGCGACGACCTCCTGCCGCTGCGTGCCGAGCCCCTCGACCGTCAGCTCCATCACGTCGCCCGGTTGCAGGAAGCGCTGCGGGGTCATGCCCATGCCGACGCCCTCGGGCGTGCCGGTGGCGATGATGTCGCCCGGCACGAGCTTCATGAAGCGCGACATGTACGAGACGATCTCGGCCACGCCGAAGATCATGTCCGAGGTCGAGCTCGCCTGCGCGGTCTCGCCGTTCAGGGTCAGCGACAGGGTCAGCGCCTGCGGGTCGGGCACCTCGTCCGCGGTCACGAGCCACGGGCCCACCGGACCGAAGGTCGGCGCCGACTTGCCCTTGATCCACTGGCCCTTGCGCTCGATCTGGAATTCGCGCTCGGAGACGTCGTTGACCACGCAATAACCGGCCACGCAGTCGAGCGCCTCGGCCTCGGAGACGTAGAGCGTCTCGCGCCCGATGACGACGCCCAGTTCGACCTCCCAGTCGCCCTTCTGCGACCCGCGCGGCAGCACCACCGGGTCGTAGGGGCCCGACAGCGCCGAGGCGGCCTTGGAAAAGAGGATGGGCTCGGACGGCGTCTTCGACCCGGTCTCGGCAGCATGGCGCGCGTAGTTGAGCCCGATGCAGTAGAAGTTCGGCACGAAGTTCAGGCAGGCGCCGATCCGGCCGGGCTCCGCCACCGAGGGCAGCGCCGCGGGGTCGAGCGCGCGGATCCGGTCGAGTGCCACGCGCGACACGCCATCGCCGCCGAGGTCCGGAACGACCCCGGAGAGATCCCGCACCGTCCCGTCGGCATCGAGGAGGCCGGGCCGCTCCGCGCCCTCGGCTCCGAATCGCAGCAGTTTCATGACGTCCTTCCTCCTCGTGCTGTGCTGTGCCGCGGATCGGCCGCGCCGCTCCGCCCTGCGCCGGCGACGTCGTAACACGCCTGCGGGACGGGTGGCAGGCGCCATGTGCGGCGACCGCGGGGGCAGGTTCCATGCCCGCACGGCGCACCCCGCGGACCGGTCGGCGATCCCGTCCTATCCGCCCGGATAGGGGCCGCGCCGGTTGCGCCCGCGTCCTCTCCCGCGGCGCGCGCGCATCCGGGGACGGGCGTCGCTACATCTTCTGCATGCCCGGCACCCGGGCAGTCCAACGCTGCAGAAGGTTCGCTGACATGCCCCGCTTCACCGTCGTCATCCCCTGCCACAACGCCGCCGCGACCCTGCCCGCCACGCTGGCAAGCCTCGAGGCGCAGGCCCTGACCGACTGGGAAGCGCTGCTCATCGACGACGGCTCGACCGACGGGACCTTCGCCATCATCGACGCCGCGATCGCACGCGACCCGCGCATCCGCGCCTGCAGCGCCTGGGGCAACGGCCCGGCTGCGGCCCGCAACGTCGCGGTGACCGAGGCGCGCGGCGACATCATCGCCTTCCTCGACGCCGACGACACCTGGGAGCCGCTCAAGCTGTCGCGCATGCACACGCTCTTCCGCGACCCCGAGATCGACGGCGTCTTCGCCCGCGTGGCGGTCCTCGACGAGGCAGGCCACGTCCGTTCCGAACCCTCGGTCCCGTCGGGCGACCTCGGCATGCAGACGCTGCTCGGCGAGAACCCCGTCCGCACGCTGTCGAACCTCTGCATCCGCCGGGAGGCCTTCGTCGCGACGAACGGCTTCAAGGCGACCATGCTGCACAACGAGCACCTGGAATGGCTGGTTCGCATCGTCGCCGAGGGCTACCGCGTCGTGGCCCTGAACGAGGTGCTGGTGCGGCAGGCGACGCGCCCCGGCGCGCTGTCCTCGGACCTCGCCGCCATGCGGGCCGGACGGGCCATGGCGCTCGCCACCGCGGCCCGCTACGGCCACCGCCCGGGCGCCCGCGCCGAGGCGATCCACCTGCGCGACCTCGCCCGCCGCGCGCTGGGCAGCAACGCCCCCGCCCGCGAGGTGCTGGCCCTCGCACTCGCCGGCGCGATGAAAAGCCCGACGGGCTTCTTCTCGGACCCGCGCCGCGGCGGCGCGACCCTCATGGGGGCGCTGTTCTCGGGCTTCATGTCGACGCGCACGCGCGCCGCTCTCTTCGCCGTCTGATCCTGCGGCTGGCGGGCCCGTGGCCCGCCCGCACCACGGAAGGCGCCGCCGTTCTCAGGCGCCTACGTCGTCCCAGAGCCGGACGAGCGGTCCCGCGGCGCCGAACAGGGGATCGGTCTCGGGCCGCGACACCCGCGCGATCTGCGCCCGGTGACGGTCCTGGTCGGGATCGTCCGCGCGCGCCAGGCCCACATCGGTATGATCAGGCGGGTAGCCGCCGCAGACCGCGAAGTCCTCGGATTGCGCGATGCGGCAATGGCCGGTACCCGCCGGCAGGACCATTGCGTCGCCCGCCCGCAGGTGCAGGACCGGCCCCGACGGCCCGCCGAGCTGGATGTCGCCCCAGCCGCGCGCCACCGCCAGCGCCTCGTGCGCGTCGGGGTGATAGTGATGGAAGTCGAACACCGTCCACGTCCAGGTCCCGCGCCAGCCCTGCGCCTCGAACAGCGCACGGATCGCCGCGTCCCCGGCCTCGGCGTCGAGCGCTCCGTGGATCAGCACCACCGGCAGGTCCGGATTGTTCGGAATGCCCCCGTCATCGCTCAGCCAGAGCGTCTCGACCGCCGCCTCCGCGGAGGCACGCGCCGGCCGGACGCCGCCCCGTATCCGGGACACCGTTTTCTTCGCCATGGGCGAAAACCCCCACATTGCACCGTTGGAATATATGGCACGAAACCACGGGCCGCTCAATTTAGCCATGTGTACCGGCCATATGGCGCGCATGTGACACGTCAGATGTCGACGGCGCCGTCCTCGCCCGCCTCGGGCAGCTCCTCCGGCTTGGGCGCATCCGGCGCCTCGGGCTTGCGGCGGATGATTATGTCGCCGTTCGGCAGGATTTCGGGCGCCTCGTAGACCGACCAGTCCTCGACCTCGGCCAGAAGGTCGCGCAGCGCCGGTCCCATCTGCGTCAGGAAATCGTTGAGCGCCGGGCCCGCCTCCTCGGCCAGCTGCCGGAACTCGCGGAATGCCGGCTGCATCTCGTCCATCATGCCGCGGAAGAACAGCTCGATCCCCCGCTCCATGAGGCCGAAGCCCCCGCCCTCCTCCGCGCCGTCCTCCTGCGCGGCCAGCGGGGCCGCGGCGAGCGACAGGACAAGAGTGGCGGCGGCGAGACGTGTCATGGCCCGAATATAGGGAGCCGCGAGCATCCGCGAAAGGTGCGCGGTCACAGGTCGAGGTCGAGCGTCACCGGGTAGTGGTCGGACGCCGCCAGGAGCGCCGCGCGCAGGGGCACGTCGTGCCAGCATTCGGGATCGTCGAAAGGGTGCCAGATCCGCCAGCCGCGGGCCACCGGCACGAGCTCCGGAGAGACGAAGAGGTAGTCGAGCAATGCCTGCAGGTAGCGCCGCTCCTCGGCGATGTAGAACCGCGCGGTGGTCGCCCGCGCGCCGAACCGGCCCTGCATCGCGGCCTCGGCATGGGGATCGTGCAGGACGCCCGCGCCCGCGCCGCGCACGATCTCGATCGACGAGCGGCCGAAGAGCGCCTCGAACGCGTCGAGCCCCGGGCCGTCGTTGAGATCGCCCGCGACGATCAGCGGCTCGCCCGCCGCGAGATGGTCGTCGATCCGCGCGCGCAGCCAGACGGCCTGCGCCAGCTGCTTGCGGCGGTTCGCGATCGACAGGCGCATCACGTCATCGGGGCCGCGCGCGCCATGCGGCGCCTTGGACTTGAGGTGCACGCCGATGAGGCGCGGCAGGGTGCTGCCATCGGGACGCGACAGCGCGACCTCGAGCGGCGGCTTCGAGAAGCTGACGTCCTCGGGCGCCGCGTCGATGTCGAGGTCCATGGCGAAGCGCCCGTCGAAGCGCGGCGCCTCCGCGCTCGCGCGCGGGTCGTGGCGCGCGACGATGCGGGTGGGATCATGCAGGAGAGCGATCTCCTGCTGCGTCTCGTTGGCAAAGCCGATGAGCGCCGCGCGCTGGCGCAGATCGTGGCGGTCCGCGAAGCCCTCGAGCGCGAGCCGCGTCGACCGGCGCGACCCGGTGTCGGGCGCCTCGACGACCAGCACCGCGTCGGCGTCGAGCGCGTTCAGGACGTGCGCCACCGCAGAGGCCTGTTCGGCCCGGCTGACCCCGTGGCGCCGCGACGGTGCGTCCCCGGGGAGGAGCTTGCCGTCGTCGTCGAAGAGCGCGTCGAACCACTCGACGTTCCACGTGGCGAGCCGCAGCACGCGTCAGGCCGCGTGGCGGCCCGAGATCTCCTCCCAGGCGCGGTTGATGGCGACGAGCCGCTTCTCGGACATCTTGACCGCCTCCTGCGGCAGGCCGCGCGCCACCATCCGGTCGGGATGGCTCTCGCGCACCAGGCCGCGCCAGACTTTGCGGATCTCGGGCAGGGTCATGCCCGGGTCCACGCCGAGGATGGCGTAGGGATCGGGATCGGCATCGGGCACGTAGCGCGAGCGCAGCGCGCGGAACCGCGTCTCCTCGATACCGAAAATCTCGGCCACCCGCGACAGGAACGCGTCCTCGGCAGGGTGATAGTCCCCGTCCGCAAGCGCGATGTGGAAAAGCCCCTCGAGCAGGTCGCAGAGGGTCGCGGTCTCGTCGCCGAACATGCGCTTGATGCGCGCGGCATAGTCCTCGTAGCCCGCCACGTCCTGCCGGGCGAGGTTGAAGACGCGCGCGGCGCCCGGTTCGTCGCCGGGCGCGATGTGGAACACCTCGCGGAACGCGGTGACCTCGTCGCGGGTCACGAGGCCGTCCGCCTTGGCCATCTTGGCCGACAGCGCGATCACCGCGATGGCGAAGGCGACCGAGCGTTCGGGCGGCGTGCGCAGCCGGTCGAACACCGTGGCGAGCGATTCGCCGTTTGCGAGGGCGGCAAGCGCCTCGGTTATGCGCGACCAGAGGGACATGGGGGAAGTGTAGGGCACGGCCCTCGGCTTGTCAGGCACAGGTCACGAGCATTTTCTGCATCAGCACCAGATCGATCCAGCGGTCGAACTTGCGCCCCGCGGCCTGCAGGCGGCCGGCCTCGACGAAGCCGATCGCGGCGTGAAAGCGCATGGCCTCGGGATTCTCGCCGCTGATCGCCGCGATCAGGCTGCCGACGCCGTTCTGCCGCGCGCGCCCCTCGAGTTCCGCCATCAGGAGCCGGCCGAACCCCATGCGCCGGGCGCCCGGCCCCACGTTGATCGTGTGCTCCATCGTCGAGGCGTATCCGTTGCCGACGCGGAACTGGAAATAGGTGGCAAAGCCAGCGACGCGCCCCTCGTATTCGGCCACGAGAAAGGCGCCGGGCCGCGCGGCGATGGTGGCGCGCATGCTGTTCTCGTCCCGCAGCGACGAGGTGAAGGTGACGGTGGTGAGCGCGATGACCGGATTGACGAGCGCCACGATCTCGGCGGCGTCGTCCACCCGCGCGTCGCGCACGCTCATGGCGCCGCTCCCCGGATGGCGCGGCCCGGATGATCCGGGGACGCACGATGGGCCGGGCGCGGACCCGGAATCCTGCAGATCGATCGTTTCAAATGCGGTGACCCTGAACTTTTCCGGTCCGGCGCCGTCGGGCATTCGGCCGGACCGTCCCTATTGTCTTCGTCTCCCGGTCCCGACGCCGGGAGATTGCGTTACGCAGGCCCAGATGTATCGACCTTAGAACAATTCAAATGCAACTTTCATGAGATGTCAGCGTCCTCGGAAAAGTCCGCCGAGGACGCCGCGCACGATCCGCCGGCCTGTCGTGCCGCTCAGTTCCTTGACCAGTGCCTGCGCGAGCGCGGCCCCGAGGCCCCCGTCCTCGCGCGGGGCCGGCGATGCTCCCCCGCCCGACCGCGGGCCGGAATAGCGCCGCCCCCCGCCCGCGCGCCGGCCTTCGGGCGCGGGGTCCTCCTCCGGCGCCGCGGCCTCGGCGGCGCGCGCGGCGGCGGCGGCCCGTTCGGCGAGGATCTCGTGGGCCGACACGCGGTCCAGCGCGGCGGCATATTTCGCCGCGAGTTCCGAGGCCGCGAGAAGGCGCGCGCGCTCCTCCGGCGGCAGCGGGCCAAGGCGCGAGGACGGCGGCCGTACCAGCGTGCGCTGCACCATGCCGGGGGCCCCCTTGCGCTCGAGGAACGAGGTCACCGCCTCGCCCGTCCCGACCTCGCGGATCGCCGCCTCGGTGTCGAAGGCGGGGTTGGTGCGATAGGTCTCGGCCGCCATCCTCAGCGCCTTCTGGTCGCGCGCGGTGAAGGCGCGCAACGCGTGCTGCACCCGGTTGCCGAGCTGGGCCAGGATGTCCTGCGGCACGTCGTCGGGGTTCTGCGTGACGAAGTAGACGCCGACGCCCTTGGACCGGATCAGCCGAGCAACCTGTTCCACCTTGTCGATCAGCGCACGCGGCGCGTCGTCGAAGAGCAGGTGCGCCTCGTCGAAGAAGAAGACGAGCCGCGGCTTCTCGGGGTCGCCCACCTCGGGCAGCTCCTCGAAAAGCTCGGACAGGAGCCACAGCAGGAAGGTCGCGTAGAGCCGCGGCGCCGCCATCAGCCGGTCGGCGGCGATCACGTTGACCTGCCCGCGCCCGTCCGGCGCCGTCCGCATCAGGTCGCCGAGTTCGAGCGCCGGCTCGCCGAAGAAATCCGCGGCCCCCTCGGTCTCGAGGACGAGGAGCCGCCGCAGGATCGCACCCACGGTCTGCACCGCCACATTTCCATAGCGCAGCGACAGCGCCTCGCGGGTCTCGCCGACCCAGACGAGCAGCGCCTGCAGATCCTTCAGGTCGAGAAGCGGCAGCCCCTCCTCGTCGGCCACGCGGAAGGCCACGTTCAGCACGCCCTCCTGCGCCTCGGTCAGGTCGAGGAGCCGCGACAGCAGGAGAGGGCCCATCTCGGCCACCGTCGTGCGCACCGGATGGCCCTGCACGCCGAAGAGATCCCAGAACGTCACCGGGAAGCCGGCATAGGCGTAGTCGTCGAACCCGATCCGCCGCGCGCGTTCGGCGAAGGCGCCATGGAGCTTGTGGTCCACCGATCCCGGCGCCGCGAGGCCCGACAGGTCGCCCTTGACGTCGGACAGGACGACCGGCACGCCCGCGGCGGAAAAGCCCTCCGCAAGGATTTGCAGCGTGACCGTCTTGCCGGTGCCGGTCGCACCGGCGATCAGCCCGTGCCGGTTGGCATAGCCCAGCGGCAGGAACTGCTTCTCGGCGTAGCCCTCGCCCGCGCCCCCCACGAAGACACCTTCTTGCATCGTCCGTTCCTCGCTTCGGCGACCGGTCCGGCCACCACTGGTTAACCTTTCTGCGTCATACCGAGGGCGGCCCGGGTGTCTTCCTCTTCTTCCCCGGGTCTCCTCCCTGTCTGACTGGCCGCGCCCCCGGGCGCGGCTTTTTTCCGCGGGCCTCACATGCCGAAACCGGCACGTTTTTGCCTGTTGACCGATGGCATGGCCGCGTCGTAGCGTCACGCCAATGACAAAGTCGGCCGGTCCGACGGGGAGATACAAGGGAAAAAGGGGCCCGGTGCGGCCCCTTTTTCTATGGTCGGCGCGGAGCCGCCGCAGGCCCTCGCCCCGGGCTGCCGCTTTGCCCCCTGACACTTGCCGGTCCGCATGCTATCGCGGGCGCGACCACACGACGACGACCGCTCGGAGGAGCCATATGACCATGCGACTGACCCACCTTGCCCTGATCGCGGCGATGTCCGCGGCGCCCGCCTTTGCCCAGGACGCGACGACCGGCACCACTCCCGAGGCCGAAGCGCCCGCCGGGGCCGCGCAGGACCAGGGCACGGAGGCCCCCGCCGGCGAGACCGCCGCTCCCGAGGCGCAGACCGGCGACGCGGACGAGGGCGTGCAGAACGCGCTCGACACCGGCGAGGCGGTGAACGCCCAGCCCGATCAGGACCGGACCTTCATCAAGTCCGAAGAGGGCGAGTGGCAGGTGGAATGCGTGCGGCTGCCCGACGGCTCCGAGGGGCCGTGCCAGCTGTTCCAGCTGCTCGAGGCGGCCGAGGGCAACCCCGTCGCCGAGGCCCGCATCTTCAAGGTCGAGGGTGGCGGCCAGGTCGTCGCCGGCGCGAACATGATCGTGCCGCTCGAGACCCTGCTGACCCAGAAGCTGACCATCGCCGTCGACAACGGCCAGGCCAAGCGCTACGACTTCGCCTTCTGCACGCAGATCGGCTGCATTGCGCGGATCGGCTTCACGCAGGAGGACGTGAACCAGTTCCGCCGCGGCGCCGTCGCACGCGTGTCGATCGTTCCCGCCCTCGCGCCGGACCAGCAGGTCGTGACCGAGATGTCGCTGTCGGGCTTCACCGCGGGCTTCGACGCGCTGGAGCCGATCCAGACGCAGTGATCGCAGCACGATCCGGGGCCTCATCGCCCCGGACTCCGTCAGGCCGGGCCGCATGCCCGGCCTTTTTTTAGGGGGTGTCCGCAAACCGTGTTGGTCAGTTAGATGGAGCGAAGCGCGCATCTATAGTATTTCGGGCAGTTCTGCTTCAGTCTTCTCATCGGCACCGATGAAGATGATCGGCTCTTGTCTTCGCGAGGTTTCCTCGAAGCGACCGATATATTCGAAGTCTTTATAGAATTTCGATGGCGGAAGCTCCTCCGGTGAAGTTCGCGTCTGAACCATGTCACCGTCGGAAGTCCGCTCGGTCTTATTGCACGAAATGGCTGGGTCGCTAATCAGCTCAGGAGGGGAGACGCGGAAGAGAACACACCCAGCTTGCCCCTCGTGCAGAACATAAGCACCTGACGAATGGCGATACAGATTACTCCCTCTCCACCAGCCGGTATCTTCGAAAAGATCACTCACCAGCGCGCCCGCCGGTGTCTCAATCGATAGCTTCCGATGCCAATCGCTTTGCAAGCTGAACATGGGGCTGATTACGAGCGCAACAGAGGCACCATCTTCGACCTCAACCTGGGCGCGATGGGTCTCCAGGTTGCAGCCAGTCGCGGCGATCCCAATCAGGACGAGAATGAGCTTTCGCATCTGCACTATTCCGACCGTTGCTTCGTATCTTGCTATCTGCGGCTCCAAGCGTTCGCAATGGTGCTCGGAGCTCGTCACAGCGATTGGCTATGAAGACCTTATGACATCCGCTGCGCGCGTGCCCGCCAGCCGCACCTCCAGCCAGCGGATGTAGCCGGCAAGGTTCTTCGTGGCCGGTCCGCAGAATGGCTTGATGAACCTCTTGTAGCGGGCATGGAGCGAGTTCACGTTCTGGATGTGATAGCATCCTGCGGTCACGCGCTTGCCTGGCTTGCTGCCGACAACGAAATGCTCCAGGCCGACTGCGGTCGCCAGATTCATGTAGCCATTGGCGCCATCCGAACAGAGCACGGCATCGACGGGCACCAGCGGCTTCATTGCACGCTCGAGCGTTATGCCCTTGCGGTTCGGAAGGCGTCGGAAGAGGCGCGCGCCTCCACGGTCTGCGACCGTGAGAATGGGGAGCTGCCATCTGGAGAGTCCCCGCATCATCTTCAGCCCTTTTGTCGTGTAATCCTCCCACCTGGGACGGGGCGGCGCCGCGACATTCTTGGGATCTGCAAAGTGACGGACCCATTCGCGAGAACCCTTGCGCGACTCTCGCTGGTAGGTCTCGTCCGCCTCGATGATTCCCGAGAAACTCGCCGCCACGTTGCTGTTCCGGATGATCGAGAATACGAGCATCCGCCAGCGCCAGACCGTATATTTGTTGACGTCGAGTTGCTTGGCGAGCTTGCGCACCGACTTGGGCGCAGAGGTGCCCAGCATATCCCGCAGCGCGACCATGAACAGGTCCGGGCGATGAATGCGGCCAAGTGCGCTGCCAGTGCGGCCGGAATAGGTCTTCTTGCAGCCGGAGCATCGGTAGCGCTGGATCTTGGTTCGTGTGCGGCCCCATTTCTGGCGCCGCTCGTCGGCGCAGAATGGACACTTGTGTTCTTGGTTTGTCCGTGCTTCGATCTCCGAGATCGCTTCCGTCTTGCGCCGGAGATCCCGGATCTTCGTTTGAGCATCCTCGATCTGGGCCGGGTTCAGGCGGTCGAGGGCGTCGAGAAATCGGCGAAAATCATGGTGTAGCAAGGGCATCCTCCGCGGGCAAAGCGGAGAGATATAAGCCATTCCAAGCAATCACGAAGCGCGCCAACACGGTTTGCGGACACCCCCTTTTTTTATGCCCGCGGCTCCGGCGCCGGGCGGCCGATCCCCTCGAGCACCGCGCGCGCGGCGCGCTCGCCGGGCGGTGGGCCGTCGAGGCCGAGGCGCGCCATCGTCAGCGCCATCGCGTCCCGCTGCGCCTCGGGTGCGTCGAGGACCGACAGGACGGCGCGCGCGATGGGCTCGGGGCGGCAGTCGCTGCCGATGAACTCGGGCACGACGCGGGTGTCCGAGACGAGGTTCACGAGCGTCACGGTGTCGGTCAGGAGCATCCGCCCGATGATCTGCCGCGAGAGCCATGCCATGTCGTAGGCGATGACCATGGGTGTCGCCGCGGCGGCAAGTTCCAGCGAGACGGTGCCCGAGGCCGCGAGCGCCACGTCGGCGGCGGCGAAGGCCGCGCGCTTGTCGTCGAGGGCGACGGCGGCGTCGCGGCCGCGCGGGTCGAGCACCACCGGCGCGCCGGGCCAGCCGGACGCCATGGCGTGCACCGCCTCCGAGACCGCGGGCGCCGCCGGCACCACGAAGCGCAGGTCCGGGCGGTCGGCCACGAGCCGCGTCACCACCTCGCCGAAGACGGGACCGAGGCGCGCGACCTCGGAGCGGCGCGAGCCCGGCAGGATCAGCGCGAGGGGCGCGTCGTCGATCCCGTGTCCGGCGCGGAAGGCGGCAGCATCGGCGTCGCTCGCCCGCGGCTCGGTCACGACCGGGTGACCGACGAAGTCGCAGCGCATGCCGTGCGCTTCCATGTAGGGCGGCTCGAACGGCAGGAGCGCCAGCACCTGGTCGATGTGGCGCGCCATGCGCCGCGCACGTCCGGGCCGCCACGCCCACACGGTCGGCGCGACGTAGTGCACGGTTCGGATGTCCGACCGCGCCTTGACGATCTTGGCCACGCGCAGCGAGAACTCGGGCAGGTCCACGCTGATCAGCACGTCGGGGGCCTCGGCGATCGCCGCCTCGGCGGTCTCGCGGATGCGGCGCTTCAGGCTGCGGTACTGCGCCAGGATCTCGCCGATGCCCATGATCGAGATCTCGTCCATGGGAAAGATCGAGGCGAGGCCCTGCGCCTCCATCAGCGGGCCGCCGATACCGGTAAAGCTGACCTCGCCGCCGGTCAGGTCGTTGAGACCGGCCATCAGCGCGGCGCCCAGCCGGTCGCCGGAGGGTTCGCCCGCCGTGATGAAGACCCGCATCAGCCCTGCCTTTCCCTGAGCCAGAGGAACAGCCCCGCCGCGTCGAGCCGGCGCACGACCTCGTCGCGGTCGAGCACGATGACGCCGCCGGCCTCGATCACGATGCCGCGGAGGCCCGCCGCGACCGCCGCCGCGGCGGTCGCGGGACCGATGGTCGGCAGGTCCACGCGCCGGTCCTGGCCGGGCTTCGGCGCCTTGAAGAGGATCGCGCCCCTGCCCGCGGTGCCGAGGCCCGCGATCATCGCGTCGGTGCCGCTGTCCCGTTCGCGCGCGAGGGCCTGCCCGTCCCGCAGGATGCAGGCTTGGCCGAGATCGGCGCGCCCCATCTCGGCAAGGATCGCGTCGCCGGCGCGTACATCCGCGCGGGTTGCCCCGTCCGGCTCCGCCGCGGTCGGCACGCCCGCCGGCGGCAGCAGGCCCGGCGCGGCCTCGTGCGCGCCCACCACCGTGAACCCCGCCGTCTCGAACAGCGCGACGGTCAGCCGCAGCGCGCCGTCGTCGCCCCGCCGCAGCGCGCGGCGGATCGTCGGCAGGAGCCGCAGCGTGGCGAGGTCGAAGGCGAAGGGTGAAAGCCGCGGCCGGTCGATGCCGCCGCAGAGGCAGATGCGGTCGACCCCGCGCCGGCGCAGCCGCGCCATGAGCCCGCCCAGCCGCTCGAGCCGGAAGACGATGTCGGGCACGAGCCCCTCGGGCGCGTGTCCGGACAGCGCGCAGACGAGCGGCGGCACCGTCTGCGCCTCGGCCACCGCGCGCGGCAGCGCTCCCCGCCCTGTGATGAGCGCGAGGCCCATGGGGTTCAGCCCGGGGTCAGGAAATGGCGGTCGGTGTCGGCGAGGATGAAGGCAACGATCTCGCGCACGTAATCCGACTGTGTCTCGTCGCCGAGCCGCCGGGCGCGGTCGGCAAAGGCGCCCTCGCCCTGCGCCAGCATCTGGAACGCCGCGCGCAGCGCGGTGATGTCCGACCGCGCGACGCCCCGGCGCTTCAGCCCGACGAGGTTCAGCCCGTCGAGCTTGCCGCGGGGCGCCTGCACCAGGCCGTACGGGATGACGTCGTTCGTCACCATGGTCACCGCGCCGATGATGGCGCCGCGGCCGATCCGGACCCATTGGTGCACGCCCGAAAGCCCGCCGACGATCACCTCGTCCTCGAGCACGCAATGCCCGGCCAGCGCGGAATTGTTGACGAGGATGCAGCGGTTGCCCACCTGCACGTCGTGCGCCACGTGGCAGCCCGCCATGAAGAGCCCGTCATCGCCCACGCGGGTGACGCCGCCGCCGCCCTCGGTGCCGGAGTTCATCGTGACATGTTCGCGGATCCGGTTGCGCGCGCCGATCTCGAGCCGGGTCTTCTCGCCCCGGAACTTCAGGTCCTGCGGGATCTCCCCGATCACCGCGAAGGAGAAGATGATCGTGTCCTCGCCGACCTGCGTGTCGCCGGTGACGACCACGTGGCTCTTCAGCTCGACGCGGTCGCCGAGCACCACGTCGGGACCCACGTGGCAGAACGGACCGATGCGCACGCCCGCACCGAGCGTCGCGCCGTCCTCGACCACGGCGGAGGGATGCACGATCGCGTCGGTCACGCCGGCAGGTCCATCATCGCGGTGAACTCGGCCTCGCAGGCCATCTCGCCGTCGACCTCGGCCACGCCGCGGAACTTCCAGACCTTGCCGCCGGGCTTGCCGCGCACCGTCTCCAGCGTCATGCGCAGCACGTCGCCCGGCACGACCTTGCGGCGGAACTTGCAGTTGTCGATGCCCATGAAATAGATCAGCATCTCGCGGTCCGCGAGACCCATGGTGGTGCCCACCATCACCGCCGCGGTCTGCGCCATCGCCTCCACGATGGTGACGCCCGGCATGATCGGCGTTCCCGGGAAATGGCCCTGGAAATGCGGCTCGTTCATGGTGACGTTCTTGATCCCCACGGCGCGCGACGTGCCCTCGATGTCCTCGACCCGGTCCACCAGCAGGAACGGGTAGCGATGCGGAAGGATCCGCTGGATCAGCTGGATGTCTGCGCGCGTGGGGGTGTCGGTCATGGGCTGTCCTTCGGCCTGTCTGGTGGACGAAGCCCTAGCAACGCCCGCCCCGGGGGGCAAGCGCGCGGAGGACGCTCAGCGCCCGCGCGCCGTCACTCGTCGTCGAGGGGCTCAAGGTCGCTGCCGTCACCGATGGCCGCGTCGATCCGCTCGATGGCAAGTCCGGTGATGTCGGTCGCGTCGAGACTGACCAGAACCGCCCGCCGCTCGAGGATGACCGCCGCGCCCGCCTCGCGCATGATGTCCGCGAGGACCGGCTGCACCGCCGAAAGGAACCGCCGGCGCGCCTGCTCGGTACGCTGCGACAGGGCGCGCGCCTTGGCGTCCTGCTGCTGACGCAGCTCCTGCACGCGCACGTCGAAGGCGTCGGCGGCCGCGCGGAACGCGGCCGGGTCCATGCTCGCGCGCTGCTCGGTCAGCCGCTGCTCCTCGGCGGTAAGCTCCGCCTCGATCTCGCGGTTCTCGGAGGCGAGCGCCTGTCCAGCCTCCTCGATCTCGCGCTCGACCCGCATGCCGAAAGCACTTTCGGCAAAGAGCCTCTCGGTCTCGACCGTGAGGATGGCGCTGCGCACCACGGGCGCCTGCGCGCCTTCCTGGGCACCGGCCGCGAAGGGCGCGCCGGCGAATGCCAGCGCGAGGGCGATCGCGCGGAGCCGCCGCATCAGAACTGCGTCGAGATCGTCAGCTCGAAGTTCTGCTCCTCGTCCTCGGATTCCTTGCGCACTGCTTCGGAGAAGTTGAAGCGCAGCGGCCCGAGCGGGGTATCCCAGAACAGCGACACGCCGACCACGTGCCGGAACGATCCATCCTCGTAGAGCACGTCGCCGGTGGCGCTGTCGGTGTTGTCGAGGCCCCAGAGGTTGCCCACGTCGTAGAAGACGCCGCCGGAGATGCCGTATTCGTCCGGCAGGCCCAGCGGGAATTCCGCCTCGAAGCGCGCCACGGCGTAGTAGTTGCCGCCGAGCGCGTCATCGACGTCGTCGGGCCCGCCCACCTCGCGCGGACCGATGCCGCCCGGGGCGAAGCCGCGCATGCGCGAGGAGCCGAGGAAGTAGCGGTCGGTCACGCGGCTGCCGTCGCCGTCGTAGTTGAGCGCGCCCGCCTCGACCGTGGCGCGCAGCGTGACCTCCTCGTTCATCACGAGCTTCTGCGCGACCGCGCGCGCCGAGGTCTTGATGAAGGTGGTGTCGCCGCCGAGGCCGCCGAAATCCTGGCCGAATTCGAGCAGGACGCCCGAGTTCGGGTCGAGCCCGTTGCGCCGAGAATCGTAGCTGAGCGTGTAGCCCACCGAGCTTTCGTAGAGCTCGCCGCGCTCGGCCTCGGCGCGCACGATGCCGCCCACCTCGCTCTCGTCGGGGATCGACAGGTCGGTGTATTGCAGCGTGTAGCGCACCTGCAGCCGGGTGCTCTCGGAGATCGGGAAGGTCAGCGACGGCTCGAACGTGCCGGTCGCAGTGTTGTACTCGCTGTTGTCCTGGTTCGTCTCGGCATAGCTCAGTCCGAGGCCGAAGGAGAGGTCCCGCCCGAGCAGCGCCGGCTCGGTGAAGGAGAAGCTGTAACGCTGGTTGTCGACACCCGTGGCGATGTTGAACGACAGCCGCTGGCCGCGGCCGAGGAAGTTCGTCTCGCTGAAGCCCGCGGCGATGCCGAAGCCCGACGAGGTCGAGTAGGAGCCGCCGAAGCTGATCGAGCCCGTGGGCTGCTCCTCGACGTTCACGTCGACGATGACCTCCTGCGGCGAGGAGCCCTCGCGCGCCTCGACCTCTGCGTCGGAGAAGAAGCCGAGCGCGCGGATGCGTTCGGCCGCCTCGCGGATCTCGCGCGGGTTGAACGGATCGCCCTCGACCGTGTTGAACTGGCGCCGGATCACCCGGTCGAGCGTGGTGGTGTTGCCCTCGATGTCGATGCGTTCGACGAAGATGCGCGGGCCGCGCGTCAGCACGTAATCGACGTCGAGCGTCAGCGCGCGGTCGTTGCGCGTCACCCGCGGCTCGACCCGCACGAAGTCGAGGCCCTCGCGGATCGCCAGCCGCTCGAGCCGCGCGATGTCGCGCTCGACCCGCAGCGGCGAATAGGTCTCGCCGCCCCGCGCCTGCACCGCTCCACGGAAGGTGTCGGTGTCGACCTCCGGCAGGTCCGAGGACACGGACACGGTGCCGAAGGCGAATTGCTGGCCTTCCTCGACGTTGAAGGTCAGGAAGTAGGCGTCGCGCTCGTTCGCGAGCTCGGCGTTCACGCCGGTGATGCGGAAATCGACGTAGCCGCGCGACGAGTAGAAGTCCTGCAGCAGCTGGCGGTCGAACTGGATGCGGTCCTCGATGAACGTGTCGGACCCGATCAGCGCGCGCAGCAGGCCCGCCTGCTTGGTCTGCACCACGCGGCGCAGGCGGCGGTCGGAATAGGCGTCGTTGCCGACGAAGCCGATGCGCTCGATTTCGGTCACGCCGCCCTCGAAGACCTCGAAGACGAGGTCGACGCGGTTCTCCGTGCGGCGGATCACCCGTGGCTGCACGCGGGCGGCGATCCGGCCCTGCTGCAGGTAGGCGTCGGTGATGGCGTCGGCATCGGCCTCGGCCTGCGTCGGGCTGAAGACGCGGCGCGACTGGCTGTCGATGATGGGCAACAGGTCCTCGTCATCGATGCGGCGGTTGCCCTCGATGGCGATGGTGTTGATCGTGGGATATTCCACGACGCGGATGACGAGCGTCGAGCCCTGCGGCACGATCTCGACGGATTCGAAGAGGCCGGAACCCTGGATCCGCTGGAAGGCGTCGTTGAGGTCCGCGCCGCTGACCGTCTGGCCGCGGGCGATGCCCGCATAGCTGAGGATCGTTCCGGCCTCGATGCGCCGGTTCCCCTCGATCGCGACATTCGTGAACGTGTAGCTCTGTGCGACCACCGGCGTCGGAACCGTGGCGACGCCCGCCGACATCGCCAGCGCGAGGACCGCGGCCCCCGAAGCCAGCAGCGGCCGCAATCCCTTCGCGTTCCGGCGACCCGTCCTGTTGGTCTCGGTCATGCCGCCCACCCCGTCATCTATCCCTCGTTGGGACGTGAGTATCGGTCCGGTGGAGACTTGTCAAAAGCTTGGAAAGAGGTCCGGCGCGCCTTTCGCCGGGCGCGGCGCGGAGGCCACGCCGGGGCGTGCCGCATGCCGGTCAGAGCGTGCCGATGAAGGCCCCGATCCAGAGCGAGACGAGGATCGTCACGGCATAGAGAAGCCGGTCCCAGTTCAGGTTCCAGATCAGCCACAGGCCGCGTGCACCGCTTCGGATCGTCTGCATTCCCTCGCTCCGGTCGAGATCGACCGAGGCCGGGTATCGTCCGATTGAGGCATCAATTTGGCGCGACGGAGGCCCGGCGTGGCGCCGGGCCGGGACGTGTCAGGGGCAGAAGATGTCGTTCGTCAGCGCGAACACCATGAGACCCAGCACCAGCGTCAGCCCGATGGACATCAGGACGCGCAGCGCCTTGTCCGAGGGCGGTCGCCCCGATACGGCCTCGTAGGCGTGGAAACACAGGTGTCCGCCGTCGAGCACCGGCACCGGAAAGAGGTTCAGGAGCCCCACCGCGGTCGACAGGACCGCGATGAACCAGATGAAGCTCTGCGTGCCCTCGCTCGCCATCGCGCCCGAGGTCTCGGCGATTCCGATCGGACCCGAGAGGTTGCAGGTCGAGATGGCACCGGTGACCATGTGCCAGAGGCCAGAGATCGACCCGCGGATGATCTCGCCCACCTGTCCCACGGCAGAGCCCACCGCCTGCCCGACGCCCGGTGTCTCGGTCGCGGGAGCGAAGAACAGCCCGCCCGCCACGCCGATGCGGTAGACGGTGCGGAACGCGCCGCCCGGCTGGGGCTCGTCGACGCGGCGCGGCTCGAGCGTCAGCGCGACCTCCTCGCCGCCGCGCCAGACCGACAGCGCCAGCGGCGCGCCCTCGGACCCCTCGACGATGTCCCGCAGGTCCTCGAATCCGGTGATCGGGGTGCCGTCGATGGCGAGGATCACGTCGCCCTCCTCGAGCCCGGCCTCGGACGCGGCCGAGAGCGGCAGCACCTGCGTGGCGAGCGGCGGGTGCACGTAGGGCCCCGGCACCACCGTCTCGGATCCGTCTCGGCGCACGGTATAGTCGAGTTGCGGCGCGACCGGCAGCGCGTCGAGGTATTCCTCGAACGCCACGGGATCGTCATAGGGCGGCAGCGGCTGCCCCTCGATCCCGAGGATCTCGTCGCCCACGCGCAGTTCGTTCTGCACCGGCAGCGGGTAGATCTCGCCCACGGTCAGCGGCTCGGACACCGTGCCCCGCGCGAGGAACACGCCCGCGAAGATCAGTATGGACAGGATGAAGTTGAAGATCGGGCCCGCGGCAACGGTCGCCGCCCGCGCCCAGAGCGGCGCCCCGGTCATGGTGCGCCGCCGCTCCGCCTCGGTCAGGCCGGTCATGGCCTCGGCGTCGGTGCCGCCCGAGGGGTTCGCGTCGCCGCGGAACTTCACGTAGCCGCCGAGCGGCAGGAGCGCGAACTGCCATTGCGTGCCGCGCCGGTCGGTGCGCGAGAACAGCACCGGCCCGAAGCCGAGGCTGAACACCTCCGCGTCGATCCCGGACCAGCGGCCGACGATGTAGTGGCCGTATTCGTGGATCGCGACGATGATCGACAGCGCGACAACGAAAGCCAGGAGCGTCCAGAGCAATCCGCCGAACTGCGGCACAAGCGTCACGATGTCCAAAGCTCCGTGCCCCTATTGCTGCGAGATGAATTCGGCGGCGAGTTGCCGTGCCAGATGGTCCGCTGCGCGCACCTTATCAAGATCGATCACGGCATCATCAAGTCCCGCCTGTGCGGAAACCCGGTCGAGCACGTGTTCGACCACCTGCGACATCTGCTGGAAACCGATCTGCCGTTCGATGAAGGCGTCGAGCGCGGCCTCCTTCGCGGCATTGAACACCGCGCCGGAAAGCCCGCGCCGGTGCATCACCTCCCGGGCGAGCCGGAGCGCGGGCCAGCGCGTCTCGTCCGCGGGGCGGAAGGTCAGCGTGCCGATGGCGGCGAGGTCCAGCCGCGCGACCGGCAGCGCCCGGCGCTGCGGATGGTGCAGCGCGAAGCCGATCGCATGGCGCATGTCGGGTGGCCCCACATGGGCCATGAACGCACCGTCGGTGAAGCCCACGAGCGCGTGGATCAGCGATTCGGGGTGCACGACGGTTTCGATCCGGTCGGGGTCGAGGCCGAAGAATTCCCGTGTTTCAATGAGTTCCAGCGCCTTGTTGAACATCGACGCGCTGTCGATGGTGATCCGCTGCCCCATCGCCCAGTTGGGATGCGTCGATGCCTGTTCCGGCGTGGCACCCGCCAGCCTCTCGATCGGCCAGTCGCGGAAGGCGCCGCCCGAGGCGGTGATGACCACGCGCTCGACCGCCGAGATGTCCTCGCCGATCAGCGCCTGGAACACCGCCGAATGTTCGCTGTCCACGGGAAGGATGCGCCCGCCGCTGCGGCGCGCGGTCTCGAGCATCAGCGCACCGGCGCAGACCATGCTTTCCTTGTTCGCAAGCGCGAGCGTCGCGCCGCCCTCGAGCGCCGCGAGCCCCGGCGCGAGGCCGGCATAGCCCACGATCGCCGACATGACCCAGTCCGCCGGACGGCGCGCGGCCTCGACCAGGGCGGCGTCGCCCGCCGCCGCCTCGACCGACGATCCCGCGAGCGCCGCGCGCAGCTCGGGCAGCGCGTCCTCGTGGCAGGTCACCGCCACCTCGGCATGCAGGGCAAGCGCGTCCGCCGCGAGCCGCGCGATGTTGCGCCCGCCGGTCAGCGCCACGACATCATAGGCGTCGGGATCGCGCGCCACGAGGTCGATGGTGTTCTGACCGATCGACCCGGTGGCGCCGAGGATCGAGATCCGGCGCGGCTGCGTCACGGCAGGGCGGGCCCTATGCCTGGGGGAAAGCCGGTGATCTGGCCCGCGATCAGGATGAAGACCGAGGCGCCGAGCATGCCGTCGAACCGGTCGAAGAGGCCGCCATGGCCCGGGATCAGGTTCGAGCTGTCCTTGACGCCCGCGCGCCGCTTGACGGCGCTCTCGGCGATGTCGCCGATCTGGCTGGCCATGGAGGCCGCGATGCTGAGGCCCATGAGCCCCGCATGCGCCGGCGTCAGCATGGCATAGGCCACGCCCACGCCGCCCGCGGCGACCCAGCCGGCGATGGCGCCCGCCCAAGTCTTCTTGGGACTGACCCGCGGCCAGAGCAGCTTGCCGCCGATCGACCGTCCGGCGAAGTAGCCGGCGACGTCGGTGGTCACCACCACGAGGATGAGCCACAGGAGCCACTGCGCCCCGTAGACGTCGCGCAGGACGATCATGCCGTAGCCCGCGAGCAGGATCAGCGCGGCAAAGCTCGCGTAGGTGACGCCGCCGCGTTCCATCTGCCCGAGCCCCAGCATCGAGGGCGCCAGCACGAGCGGCAGCGCGAACGAGGCCGGGACCTCGGAGGCGACGAGCATCGCCGCCGCCGCCGCGACCCCCAGGATCAGCGGCGAGCGTTCGCGCCGCGTGTCGAGCATCGACACCAGTTCCCAGACCATCATCCCGCAGACCGCGGCCACCAGCAGGTGGAAGACGGTGCCGCCGATCCAGACGCAGACGCTGCCCAGCCCGACGAGCACCGCACCGGACAGAAGCCGCTCGCCCAGGTCATCCCATTTGGAACGCAGGCGCTGGCTCATGCCGGCACGGCACCGAACCGCCGTTCGCGTCCGCCGAAGCTTTCGGTCAGCCGCATGAATTCCGCGGCGGTGAAGTCGGGCCAGAGCGTGTCGACGAACTCGTATTCCGCGTAGGCCGACTGCCAGAGGAGGAAGTTCGAGATCCGCGCCTCGCCGCTGGTGCGGATCACGAGGTCGGGATCGGGCAGAAGGCAGGTGTCGAGGTAGCGCGGCAGCGTCTCCTCGTTCACGCCGGAGGGATCGAGCCTGCCTGCGGCCACGTCCTCGGCCAGCCTGCGGGTGGCACGGGCCACCTCGTCGCGGCCGCCGTAGTTCAGCGCCACGGTCAGGTTCACGCCCGAACAATGCGCGGTGGCCGCCTCGAGTTCGTCCATCAGCATGCGCAGCTTGACGTCGAGCTTCACGCGATCGCCGATGAAGCGCACGCGGACGTCGTTCTCGCGGAGGGCGCGCGCCTCCTTCTGGATGTAGCGGCGGAAGAGGCTCATGAGCCCCGCCACCTCGGTCTGTGTCCGCTTCCAGTTCTCGGTCGAGAACGCGAAGATCGTGAGGTAGGACACCCCGCATTCGGGGCAGGCTTCCACGATCTCGCGCACGCGGCGCGCGCCGGCCTGGTGGCCGAAGAGCCGCGGCTTGCCGCGCTGCGTCGCCCACCGCCCGTTGCCGTCCATGATGATAGCGACATGGCGCGGGCCTGCGCTGCCGCGGATCGGTTTGGCCATCGCCTACCCTCCTTCGAGCCCCCGCCCGGTCGGTCGCAGGATCAGACCTGCATGATCTCTTCTTGCTTGGTCTCGAGCGCCTTGTCGACCTTCGCGATGAACTGGTCCGTCAGGTCCTGGACCTCGGATTCCCAGAACTTCGCGTCGTCTTCCGACATGCTGTCCTTGTTCTTCTTGATCTGCTCCATGCCGTCGCGGCGCACGTTGCGAATCGACACCCGCGCACCCTCGGCGTACTGGCCGGCGACCTTGCCCAGCTCGCGGCGGCGCTCCTCGTTCAGCTCGGGGATCGGCAGCATGATGATGGTGCCGTTGAGCTGCGGGTTGATGCCGAGGCCGGAATCGCGGATCGCCTTCTCGACCTTGCCGACGAGGCCCTTGTCCCAGACGTTGATGGTGACCATCCGCGGCTCGGGAACGTTGACCGTGCCCACCTGGTTGATCGGCGTCATCTGCCCGTAAGCCTCGACCTGTACCGGTTCCAGCATCGAGGCCGATGCGCGCCCGGTGCGGAGGGAGGCGAATTCCGTGCGCAGGTTGCTCATCGCACCTTCCATCCGGCGCCTGAGGTCGTCCACATCGAGTTCGAAATCGTCAGCCATGGTTCCGTTCTGTCCTTCTCGCCTGCCCGCGCGCACATTATCGGCAAGCGGCGTCCCTTGTATAGATGCACTGCCCGCGGAACGTGCGCGACCGCGATGCCCATGCCGCCGCCCGGACCGGCGACGTGTTGCGCATGTCCCCGCGGCGGGTCTAGAATCCTCCGCGTTGATGTCGGAAAAACGCCGGCAGGACAATGGCGCCGGCGGGGCTTTGCCGCGACCGGATGCAGCGATGCCGCAGCGCGCGGCCTCGGCCCGTGCCGAAAGGATCGCCGGATGATCGATCTCGACCGCCTCTCACCGGACTGCCCCGTGCTGATCGCGGGTCCGACCGCCAGCGGCAAGTCGGGGCTCGCCCTCGCCCTCGCCGAGGCGCAGGGCGGCGTCGTGGTGAACGCCGACGCGATCCAGGTGCACGGCGACTGGCGCGTTCTGACCGCACGCCCCTCGCCCGACGACGAGGCACGCGCGCCGCACGCGCTCTACGGCTTCCTGCCCGGGGACGAACCCTATTCGGTCGGCCGCTGGCTGCGCGATCTGGGTCGCATCCTCGACGGGCCCGACCGGCCGATCATCGTCGGCGGCACCGGGCTCTACTTCACCGCGCTGACCGAGGGGCTGGCCGACATTCCCGAGACCCCGCCAGAGCTGCGCGCGCATTCGGGCGCGCGCCTCGAGGAGGCCGGGCTCGCGCCGATGGTGGCCGAGCTCGACCCCGAGAGCCGCGCGCGGATCGACCTCGCGAACCCCGTCCGCGTCCAGCGCGCGTGGGAGGTGCTGCAGCTTACCGGACGCGGCATCGCGGCGTGGCAGGACGACCCCGCACCGCCGCTCCTTCCGCTCGCCGCCGCGCAGCCGCTGGTGATCGACGCGCCGAAGGACTGGCTCGGGCCGCGGATCGCGCGACGCTTCCGCGCCATGCTGGACGAGGGCGCGCTCGACGAGGCGCGCGCCAATGCTCCGGGCTTCGACCCTGCGCGACCGTCGTCGAAGGCGATCGGCGCGACAGAGCTCGTCGCGCACGTGGAGGGCCGCCTCGACCGCGACACGGCGATCGAGCGCGCCGTGATCCAGACGCGCCAGTTCGCCAAGCGCCAGCGCACCTGGTTCCGCGCGCGCATGGGGGCTTGGCGGCACCTTCACCCCGCGGCAGAGGGCGTGTGACATGACCGGACCGGCCTTCCTGCGCAAACCCTCGCGCATCCACGAACCGGCGCCGCAGATCGCCGCGATCCGCTGCACCCCCTTCGCGCAGGTGGTCGCGGGCGCGCCCTGGCGCATGACGCTGCTGCACGACCGGCCCGACGACCTCCTGCTCTGGGTCACCCGCGGCCAGGGCCGCATCATCATCGACGGCGTGCGCCGGGGGCTCGGCACCCACAACGCGATCTTCCTTCCGGCGGGCACGCTGATGGCGGTGGAGCTCGGACCCCAGAGCTACGCGCAGGTCATCCAGAGCCCGCCGGGGCTCGTGCCCTCGCTGCCGCGGACGCCGGTGCACCTGCGGCCGCGCGATTCGCTCGCCCAGGCCGAGCTCACCGCCGAGATCGAGGCGATGCAGCGCGAGTTGCAGCGCGACCGCCCGCTGGTGCAGGAAGCGCTCGGCGCGCATCTGGCGCTCGTGTCGGTCTGGCTCGCGCGGCAGCGCGACCACGGCGCCGTCGATGCCCCGCGCGAGACGGCGGCGCCCCGGCTGATCCGCCGCTACGCGCGCCTCGTGACGGAGCATTTCCGCAGCCCCATGGTCATGGCCGACTATGCCGAACGGCTCGACGTGACGCCGACGCACCTGACGCGCGTCGCGCGCGCCGCCTGCGGGCGGACGGCGGCCGACATGCTGACCGAACGCGTGGTGCACGCCGCGCGCGAGATGCTGGCCCGCCCCGAACCGGCGGTGAACGAGATCGCCGCGGCGCTCGGCTTTTCGAGCCCGGCCTATTTCACGCGCTTCGTGCACTCCCACACCGGCATGACCCCGACCGCGCTCCGCGCCGAGGGCACGAAACCGCGCCCCGGCGCCCCCTCGGCCCTGCGCCGCGGATGAGCCGCACGCCCCATCCCCATGCCCGCACGCTCGCCCGCGCGCTGGACCGCGGACATCTGTCGCGGCGCGAGTTCCTGACCGAGGCGACGGCGCTCGGGCTTTCCGCAACCGCCGCGGCGGCGCTCGGCGGCCTGCCTCTGCCAGCGGCGGCCGCAGCGCAGCGCGAACGCCGCCCGGGCGGCACGCTCCGCATCCAGCAGGAGGTGCGCGCGCTCAAGGACCCGCGCACCTTCGACTGGTCCGAGATCGCGAACGTCACGCGCGGCTGGCTCGAATATCTGGTGGAATACCGCCGCGACGGCAGCCTGCGCGGCATGCTGCTCGACAGCTGGGAGGTCAACGAGGACGCGAGCGAATACCTCCTCGTGCCGCGCGCGGGCGTGACCTGGAACGACGGCACGCCCTTCACCGCCGAGGATGTCGCGCGCATGTTCGACTACTGGTGCGACGCCGAGGTCGAAGGCAACGTCATGGCCGAAAGCCTGTCGAGCCTCGTCGATCCGGACACGCGGCGCCTGCGCGCGGGCGCGGTCAGCGTCGAGGACGGCAGGGTGCGGCTCCGCCTGCTGCGACCCGACGCGACGCTCGTCGTCGCGCTCTCGGATTATCCCGCCGCCGTGGTGCCGCCGGGCTTCGATCCGGCGACGATGCTCGAGGCGCCCGTCGGCACCGGGCCCTTCCTGCCCGAAAGCGTGACGCCCGGCAGCGGCGCCGTCCTCGTGCGCAACGACGCGCATGCCTGGTGGGGGGCCGACCTGCCCGGCTGGGGTCCGGTGACGCTCGACCGGATCGAGTTCGTGGACATCGGCACCGACCCCGCGAGCTGGGTCGCGGCGATCGAGACGGGCCGCGTCGACATGCTCTACGAGAACGTGGGCCGGTTCATCGACGCCGCCGACGCGCTCGGCTGGGAGAAGTCGGAGGTGCAGACCTCGGCGACCGTCGTCCTGCGCGGCAACCAGGAGGCCGAGGTGGACGGCCGGCGGCCCTACGCGGATCAGCGCGTGCGCCAGGCACTGGTGCTCGCCACCGACAACGCGATCTGCCTCGAGCTCGGCTATGGCGGGCGCGGCACGCTCGCCGCGAACGACCACGTGGCGCCGATCCAGCCCGACCATGCCGACCTCGGGCCCGCGCCCTTCGATCCCGATCGCGCCGCCGCCCTGATCGAGGAGGCGGGGTATTCCGACTTCACCCACGAGATCGTCACGCTGGACGACGGCGTGGCCCGCCGCACCGGCGAGGCGTTCGAGGCGCTGCTGCTCGATGCCGGCATCCGTGCGCGGCAGACCATCCTGCCCGGCTTCCGGTTCTGGTCGGAATGGATGAGCTACCCGCTGTCGGTGACCGAGTGGAATCATCGGCCGCTCGGGGTGCAGACCATGGCGCTCGCCTACCGCACCGGCGCCGTCTGGAACGAGACGGGCTATGCCAACCCCGCCTTCGACGCGGCGCTCGCCGAGGCGCTGACGCTGTCGGACCCGGCCGAGCGGTCGCGGATCATGGCGAGGCTGCAGGGCCTCCTGCGCGAGGACGCGGTGATCGTGCAGCCCTACTGGCGTTCGCTCTACCGCCATTTCCGGCCCGAGGTCGTCGGCGCGGAGATGCATCCCTCCTTCGAGATCCACCTCTACGCGCTGGGCTTCGCCGCCTGAGCGGCAGTCCGCCCGGTCTCAGCCGCCGAGGATGGCGCGCACGTAGTTCTGCGTCTCGGCATAGGGCGGGATGCCGTCATGCTTCTCGACCGCGCCGGGACCCGCGTTGTAGGCCGCAAGCGCCAGCCGCCACGACCGGAACTTCACGTACTGCGCCTTGAGGTAGCGCGCGCCCCCCTCGAGATTCTGGTGCGGA
Source organism: Roseivivax isoporae LMG 25204 (assembly GCF_000521865.1). GTDB lineage: Bacteria > Pseudomonadota > Alphaproteobacteria > Rhodobacterales > Rhodobacteraceae > Roseivivax > Roseivivax isoporae. The sequence goes on along the minus strand of NZ_JAME01000002.1, from coordinate 165,258 downwards.
TCGTTCGGGTCGACCCGCAGGAGCGCGGCGGTCTGCGGCATGAGCTGCGCGAGCCCGAGCGCGCCCTTGTGCGAGCGCGCCGTGGGGTTCCAGCCGGATTCCTGCTGGACGAGCCTCAGGAACATGTCCTCGGGCACGCCGTGACGACGCGCGGCGGCCCGCGCCACCTCGAGATAGACACCGCGGTAGCGGCCGCGATAGGCCGGCGCGGTCTCGGCGCCGGCACTGTCCCACTTCGTCGGCGTCACGACGGTCGGCGGCTGCAGGCGGACGGAGTTGTTGTACTGCCGCGCGGCCCGGGTATCGAGCACGCGGGTCTGGGAGGAGAACAGCCGCGTACGATTCTTCGTCGAAAGCACGTCGGCCGTTGCCGCCAGCGGCGCGATGGCCAGCACCATGGCCAGCGCGCCGATCAAACGCTTCGTCCCAATCATTGTCCCTCGATGCGCATTGGCGAAATTTTGCGCCACTATACCCGAACGGCGCTTTCGGAACAGCCCCCTTGACCGGATGCGGGCCCCCGCGCGGAAACGGGTGGTTAACCATATCCGGTTTCGATGCCCGGAGGGCTGGTGTAGTCTCCGGCGGACGCCGCGCGCGGCAACAGAATCGGACAACGAGAGGACGTCATGGCAGGCTCCGTGAACAAGGTCATCCTCGTCGGCAACCTCGGGCGCGACCCCGAGACGCGGACGTTCCAGAACGGCGGCAAGGTGTGCAACCTGCGCATCGCCACCTCGGAGAACTGGAAGGACCGCAACACCGGCGAGCGGCGCGAAAAGACCGAATGGCATTCGGTCGCCATCTTTTCGGAGCCCCTCGCGCGCATCGCCGAGCAGTACCTGAAGAAGGGCTCGAAGGTGTACATCGAGGGCCAGCTCGAAACCCGCAAGTGGCAGGACCAGTCCGGCCAGGACCGCTATTCGACCGAGATCGTGCTGCGGCCCTATCGCGGCGAGCTGACCCTGCTCGACGGCCGTGGCGACAGCGGCGGCGGCGGCTATTCGGGCGGCGGAGGCGGCGGCGGCTACTCCGACGATTACGGCGGCGGCTACGGTGGCGACCGCGATTACGGCGGCGGCAGCAGTGGCGGCGGTGGCGCGGGCGGCGGCAGCTCGCGCGCTCCCTCCCGCGACATCGACGACGAGATCCCGTTCTGAGGATGCTTCCCCGCGCGCCGCTGCACGCGGCGCGCGGCGACACGGGGCGCCCGCGCTAGTCGGACCGCGGCCCCTCGTCCTGCCCGTCGCGCGGCGGCGCGGCCTTGTCCGGGTCCCAGACCACAAAGAACTGCCAGGCGCACCAGAGCCCCGCGGCCCCGAACAGGATGGCCCAGCCGATCGCGCCGTTCGACAGCTCCACCAGCGCCCAGGCGAGCGTCAGCCCGGTGATCGCGATCCGGAGCCAGAGCGGACGCATCCGCGGGCTCTGCAGGTCGAAAAGGGATTTCATGGTCGTCCTCCGCGTGGCGGCCCAGCCGTCCTCACACCGTGTAGTTCAGGCCAAGCCGGCCGCCGTCCACGTAGATCGTCTCGCCGGTGACGTAGCTCGACTTCGGCCCGGCGAGGAACGCGACGACGTCGCCGATCTCGCGCGCGGTGCCGACGCGGCCGAGCGGCGTGCGCGACAGGACCCGCGCCATCGCCTCGGGATTGGCGTTCACGCCCGCCATCATGTCCGTGTCGATGGAGCCCGGGCCCACGGCGTTCACCCGGATGCCGTGGGGCGCGAGCGCAAGCGCCGCGGCCTTGGTCAGCTGCATCACGCCGCCCTTCGACGCGCAATAGGACGCGATCGCCGGGATCGCCACCTGCGCGTTGATCGAGGACATGTTCACGATCGAGCCGCGGATGCCGTGCGCGACCATGCCGCGCGCGGCGCGCTGCGTGGCGAGGAACGTGCCGTTCAGGTTCACGTCGAGCACCGCCTGCCAGTCCTCGAGCGACAGCTCCAGGAAATCGCCCGGCCGGGCGATGCCCGCGTTGTTCACGAGGACGGACACCGGCCCGTGCTCGGCCTCGATCCGGTCGAAAAGCACCGCGATCTCGGCAGGCTTGCCCAGGTCGCAGGCATAGCCGTGCCCGCCGAGCCGCGCGGCCTCGGCCATCACCGCCTCGCCCTTGATGTCCGCCAGGATCACCGACGCCCCGTCCTCGGCCAGCGCCTCGGCACAGGCGAGCCCGATGCCCTGAGCGGCCCCCGTCACGAGCGCCAGAGGTTTGTCCGCCATGTCGTCTGTCTCTCCCTTGGTATCTCGCCGGCGCGCGGCCGGCAGCTCCCTGCCTAGCGCGCGCGGCGGCGAAGCGACAGCCCCCGAACCTCAGAACCCGCGCAGCGCCTGGTTCGCGGTGAAGGCCATGTCGTAGACGGCGGCCGCGATCCGGCCCCCCCGGGCAGGCGCGAGGTTGCCCGCGGGCAGCGGCAGGCGCGCCGGGTCCCGCCCGGTCAGGAATTCCGCGATCGCCTGTCCGAAAAGCGTGCCGGTGGTGATCCCCCGCCCGTTGTAGCCCACGGGCACGAAGAGGTTGGGCGCGGGCGTCGCGATCCGCGGCAGGTGGTCCGGGGTCATGGCGATCACGCCATCCCACGCGTCCTCGAAACCGATGCCCGCGAGGTCGGGAAACAGCCGCGCGATCTGCCGGTCGGCCCAGCGGCGCGAGAGACCGCCGGCGACCGTGCCGTGCAGCCGCCCCATGGAGCCGATCACGATCCGGTCGTGCGCGTCCCGGCGCAGCGACACCATGATGCGCCCGGTGTCCCAGACGCCCTGCCCGTCCTTGAGGACGCGGGGCGCGCGCCCGTCGAGCGGGCGCGTCGCGAACTGGACGAAGCGGATCGGCGTGAAGACCCGCGCGAGCCCGGGCCAGAGCGCATCCGAATACCCGTTCGTCGCGAGAACCACGGCACCGGCGCGCAGGCTGCCCGCGTCGGTCGCCAGGACCCAGCCGCCGCCCGGATCGGGCCGGAGGCCCATGGCGCGCACACCCTCGGCGATCCGCGCGCCCGCGCCGCGCGCGGCCCGCGCCAGCCCCCGGCAATAGCCCATCGGGTTGACCGTGCCCGCCCGCCGGTCGAGCAGCCCGCCATGGAAGGCGGAGGACCCCGTCAGCGCGCGCACCGCGTCGCGGTCTAGCAGTTCGACCGGCGCGTCGAGCGCCGCCCATGCCGCGTGACGCGCGCGCAGGTCGGTCATGGCGCGGGGGGCATGGGCGGCGTGGATCGTGCCCGCGCGCGTCGGCGCGCACCGCATCTGGTGCGCTTCGATCAGGTCGAAGACACGCCGGGGGCCGTCGCCGAACCAGTCGAGGAACCGCCCGCCCCGTTCGGGCCCCAGCACGCGGCGCACCGCGCCAGGCGACAGCCAGACACCCGCGTTCACGAGGCCCACGTTCCGCCCCGACCCGCCGTGCCCGACGCGCGCGGCCTCGATCACCTGCACCGACAGCCCCGCCCCGGCCGCATGCAGCGCGGTCGAGAGGCCGGTATATCCGCCGCCCACGACCGCCACGTCCACGCGGTCGCGCGACAGCCCCTCGGCGGGCGGCCCCGCCTCGTCGGCCGAGACGTCCCAGAGCGAGATGCGCGGCCGCTCCGGCGCGTCCTGATGCGTCATGCCCGGTGCCTCCCTGTCGTCAGGCGGCGACCTTGCGGGGCGGCGCGCGGCGCGTCAACATCGGCGCGAACAGGACGGATGGGACCCGCGCATGCTCAAGACCTCGTCAGCAGACCTCGTCGCCGCCGCGCGCACGCGCATCCGCGAGATCGGCACAGCCGAGCTGATCGACATGCACGGCCGCGACGACGTGGTGATCGTCGACATCCGCGACATCCGCGAACGCGAGCGGTCGGGCGCCATCCCGGGCTCGGTGCACGCGCCGCGCGGCATGCTCGAGTTCTGGGTCGACCCCGAGAGCCCCTATCACCGGCCGGTCTTCGCCCAGGAGGGCAAGACCTACGTGCTGCACTGCGCCTCGGGCTGGCGGTCGGCGCTGGCGACCGCGGCGCTCGGCGACATGGGCTTCGAGGCGGCGCACCTAAAGGACGGCTTCACCGACTGGGTGGCGCAGGGCGGCCCGGTCGAGACGGTGCCGCCCCGGACGTGACGCTTCCTCGGGCGCGCGGCCACGGCACGAAGACCGGCGGCTCGTGCGCGCGCACCGGCGGCACCGCGCCGTCCACGCGGCGCAGCGCGACGCGCGCGGAATGGGCCGCCGGGCTCTGCGTCAGCGCCGAGGTCCGCAGGTCGTGGGTAAGCACGTTCGGGTTCCCGTGCCGGCAGCGGTGGTGCGGATCGTCGAAGTCCGGATCGTACCACGCCCCGGTCCAGAGGAAGAGGCAGCCTTGCCGCACCTCGTCGGTGATCCGCGCCCCGGCAAGGCAGCGGCCGCGCGCGTTCGACAGTTCGACCACGTCGCCGTCGCGGATGCCGAGCGCCGCCGCGTCGTCCGGGTGGATCAGCACCGGCTCGCGTCCTCCGACCTTGTGCGCCCGCGACAGCGCGCCGTTGTCGAGCTGGCTGTGCAGGCGCGTCGCGGGCTGGCCGGACAGAAGGTGGAAGGGATGCGCCGCGGCGTCTGGGGCGACGGCGTCGCGCACCGGCAGGAAGGTCGCGTGGCCCGGGCAGTCGGGCAGGTCCATCGCCGCGACACGCTCCGAGAAGATCTCGATCCGGCCACTCGGGGTCGGCAGGGGCCGCGCGTCCGGATTGTCGCGGAAGCCCGACAGGAACACCCGGTCGGGCGCGGGATCGGGCAGCGCGATCACGTCGCCCGCGAGGAAATCGTCCCAGTCCGGCAGGTCCACGCCCGTGCGCCCGGCCGCGGCGCGGGTCTCGTCCCAGAGCCTGCGCAGCCAGCCGTCCTCGTCGAGCCCCTCCGTGAACGCCTCCGCCCCGCCGAGGCGGGCGGCGAGCGCGGCGTAGATCGAGAACTCGGTCCGCGCCGCGCCGGGCGGCGGGGCGCAGGCGGGCATCGGGATCAGCGCGTTGTCGGAATTGCCGGCGGCGAAATCGTCGCGTTCCTGCGCCGCGGCCACAGGCAGGACGATGTCGGCATGCCGCGCGGTGGCGGTCCAGTTGATCTCGTTCACCACCACCGTCTCGGGGACCTGGGAGGCGCGCCGCAGGCGGTTCAGGTCCTGGTGGTGGTGGAACGGGTTGCCCCCGGCCCACCAGACCATGCGGATGTCGGGAAACAGATGGGTCGCGCCCTGGTGGGCGTAGCTGCCGCCCGGGTCTAGAAGCATGTCGGCGACCATGGCCACGGGGATCGCGCGGCGCACCGGGTTCCGGCCCTGCGGCAGCGCGCCGGCGCGGAACGGCCGCTGCGTGTTGCCGATCGTGGCGTTGACGCCGTAGCCGATGCCGTAGCCGCCGCCCGGCAGGCCGATCTGTCCCAGCATCGCGGCCAGCGTCACGGTCATCCAGAGCGGCTGCTCGCCGTGGTCCGCCCGCTGCAGGCCCGCGGCGCAGGTGATCATCGTGCGTCCCGCCGCCATCTCGCGCGCAAGCCGCGCGATGCGCCCGGCCGGCAGTCCCGAGACCGCGGCGGCCCAGCCCGCATCCTTGGGCACATCGTCGGCCTCGCCGGTCACGTAGCGGGCGAAGCGGTCGAAGCCGGTCGTGTAGCGGTCGAGGAAGCCGCGGTCGGCCAGGCCCTCGGCCAGAAGCGTGTGGGCGAGGCCCAGCATCACGGCGACATCGGTGCCGGGACGCGGTGCCAGCCATTCCGCGCCGATGCCCTCGGCCGCATCCGACCTGAGCGGACTCAGGTTGACGAAGCGCACGCCGGCGGCGCGGCAGGCCGCGAGGTTGCCCGCCATCCGGTGCAGCCCGAGTCCCCCGTCCGAGACCTGCGCGTTGCGGTCGGGCAGTCCGCCGAACATCACCACGAGGTCGCTTTCGGCGGCGATGACGGACCAGCGCGTGGCGTCCACCACCTGCCGCATGTAGGGCCCGACCACGTGCGGCAGGATCCCGAGCGCGGCGTTGTAGCTGTAGTTCCCCTCGGAGGCGACGAAGCCGCCCTGCCCGTTCAGGAACCGCCTGAGCTGGCCCTGCGCGTGGTGGAACCGCCCGGCGCTGGCCCAGCCATAGGAGCCGGCATAGATGCCGTCGTTGCCGTGGCTCTGCCGCAAGCGCGCGATCTCGGCCGCAAGGAGGTCGAGCGCGGTGTCCCACGTCACCTCGACGAAGGGATCGGGCCCCCGCCGCCCGCGCGCGGGCGCCGGCCCGTCCTCGAGCCAGTCCAGCCGCACCGCGGGTCGCAGGATGCGCGCGCGGCCGTTCAGGCTGCCCGCGAGGTTGCCGTTGATGGGCGAGGGATCGGGGTCGGCGGGGTGCGCGGCAACCTCGACGATGCGGCCGTCCCGCACCGTCACGACGCCCGTGCCCCAGTGGTTCGCTGTCAGCCTGCCCCGCGGGCTCACTCCGGATCCCCGGCGACGCCGCGGCGACGCTGCAGCGTCTGCGGCATGGCCCGCACGTCCTGCCCCTCGCCGGCGAAGGCGCGGTGGGCGGGCTCGCCGTGACCCACCAGCGTCTCGGGATTGCGGAGCCAGATGTCGCGCTGCGGGAACGGGATCTCGATCCCCTCGGCCGCGAAGCGTTCGGCGATCTGGTGGTTCATCTCGGTCTGCACCGCGAGGATCTCGAGCACGTCGATGAGGTAGACGCGGATCTCGAAGTTCAGCGCGGAATTCTGGTATCCCGAGAAATAGATGAACGGCGCGGGGTTCATCATGACCAGCGGATGTTCCCGCGCGATCCCGAGCAGGATCGATTCCACCTTGCGGGTGTCTGACCCGTAGGCGACCGAGATCGGCACGATCAGGCGGCCGATCGTGTTGCCGCGCGTGTAGTTGGTCACGACGCCCGAGATGAAGTCGCCGTTCGGCACGATGACGTCGAAATGGTCGAAGGTCTCGATCCGGGTCGAGCGGACCGAGATGTCCTTCACGAAACCCATGTTGTCGCCGACCTTGACCCAGTCGCCCTCGGAGATCGGCCGCTCGATCAGCAGGATGATGCCCGAGACGAAGTTCTGCACGATGTTCTGCAGGCCGAAACCGATGCCGACCGACAGCGCGCCCGCGACAAGCGCGAGCGAGGACATGTCGATGCCCGCAGCGCCGAAGGCCGCGAGCGCGGCGAGGAAGATGCCCAGATAGCCGGTGCCCGCCACCACCGCGTTGCGCCCGCCGATGTCCATCTTGGTCTTGGGCAGGACCGCCGAGCGCAGACTGCTCTGCAGGAGCCGCGTCAGCACGAAGCCGATGACGAAGACCGCGACCAGCGTCAGGAACACGCCCGGCGACACCCGCGTCTCGCCGAGCTCGAAGCCCGTGGTGAAGATGGTCCAGAGTTCGGTCAGGTCCGCGACGCGCGCGCCCCAGGCCAGGGCCAGGAGCGGCAGCGCGGAGAGGACGATGAGAAAGCCCACGAGAACCGGGATCAGCGACTGCGCCTCGCTCACCGGACGGTCGGTGATTAGCCGGTAGAGGTCGCCGTTGACCCGCAGCAGCACCAGCACCGTGCCCGACAGGATCAGCGTCGCCACCATCGGGTAGAGCGTGGCCATGGCGATGCCGTCGTAGCCCGCCGCGGCCATGACCGGCGCGCCCGCCGACACGAACATCACGAGCTTGCCAAGGAAGCGCGCGACCCGCAGGCGCAGGTGCATGGCGTCCTGCCGCTGCAGCGCCTCCTCGCCCTCGCCGTCGAACCGGGCGCGCGACAGGATCTGGCCCAGCCGGAACATGACGATCCCGGTCAGCAGGATCAGCGGAAAGCTCAGGACCGCCACCGTCTCGGGGCCGTGGGCGTCGAAGGTCGACAGCTCGATGCGGACGCGGCGGAGCACGAGGAGCAGCGCCAGCACGCTCAGGTAGGCGCGTGCCTCGGCCCGGCGCGGCGTCTCGATCGGCAGGGTCGCCACGTCGTCGTCGCGCGAGAACGTCTGCCCCGCGAGCCACCGGACGTAGAAGAAGATCGTGAGCCAGATCGGCACCTGGACCAGCAGGGCCTGGATGCGCCCGAACACGAGCCCGCTGGTCTGCGCCGCATAGAGCAGCGCGATCACCCCGAGAAGCGGCAGGAAGATCTGGCCGAGCGAGACCATGAAGCGCCAGATGCCGGTGCCCCGCCGGGTACGTTCGCGCAGCCAGTTGGTGCCGCTTTCCGCCCAGGCGCCGCCCCGCGCCACGAGCAGGATGCCGAGGGCGCTCAGCAGGATCACCGCCGGCAGGTTCGACAGGAACGCGCCGCGCCGCGCCGGGCTGAGCCAGGCGTCGTCCACCTCCACGAAGAGCGCGCGCAGCGAGGACATCATGTCCTGCACCGCGCCCGGCCAGAGGACCGGGTTCACCGGCGGCGGGCCGCGCGACAGCAGTTCGGCCGCCGTGCGCTCGCGGATCTGCGCGCCGATCTCTCGGATGAGCCCGTCGGCCCGGCGATAGGCCTCGCCCGCGGCAACGGCGGGCGCGCTGGTCTGCTGCAGCTGGCGGTTCAGCTCCGCGCGCCGCTGCGCGATCTCGGCAGGCTCGTCACCGTCCTCGGGCGGGGGCCCCAGCGCGTCGATCTGGTTGCGCAGGGTCTGGATCCGCGCGGCCTCTGTGTCCTGCAGTTCGATGAACCGCTGGCGGAAGCCCGCGATCTCGGTCCGCAGCGCCTCGAGCGTGGGCACCGATACCTGTCCCGATTGCAGCGCCTCCTCGGCGCGCTCGGCGGTGCCTTCCCACGGCCCGTAGTCGAAGCCCCCGTCCTGCTGCTGCGCCGCCGCGGCGCCGCCCAGCACGAGGCACAGGAGCGTCAGGCAGAGCCGGAGGGTGCGCATGGCGGTGGCCTCACACGTCCTCGAACACGCCGGGGATCGAGGCCGGCGCCCGCTCGAGCCATGGCGGCGGCGGCAGTCCCTTGCCGCGCAGGAAGTCCGGATTGAAGAGCTTGGACTGGTAGCGGTTGCCGAAATCGCACAGGATCGTCACGATCGTATGACCCGGTCCCATCTCCTGCGCCATGCGGATCGCGCCGGCAACGTTCACGCCGGTCGAGCCGCCCATCACGAGCCCCTCGTGCTGCAGCAGGTCGTAGACCACCGGCAGCGCCTCGGCATCGGCGATGCGGGTGACGAAATCGGGCTCGAACCCTTCGAGGTTCGCGGTGATGCGCCCCTGCCCGATCCCCTCTGTGATGGAATCGCCCGGATTGTCCTGCCCGGTATAGAGCTTGAGGAGCCCCGCGCCCTCGGGATCGGCAAGACCGACCTTCACGCCCTTGGGCTTGAGGTACTCGGCGACCCCGGCGACCGTGCCGCCCGAGCCCGCGGCGCAGATGAAGCCGTCGACCCGGCCCTCGGTCTGTTCCCAGATCTCGGGGCCGGTCGTCTCGACATGCGCGCGGCGGTTCGCGACGTTGTCGAACTGGTTGGCCCAGATCGCGCCGTGCGGTTCGGACTTCGCCAGCTCCTCGGCCAGACGGCCGGAATAGCGCACATAGTTGTTGGGGTTCTTGTAGGGCGCCGCGGGCACCTGGACGAGCTCCGCCCCGGCGAGGCGGATCATGTCCTTCTTTTCCTGGCTCTGCGTCTCGGGGATGACGATGACCGTCCGGAACCCCATCGACGCGCCCACGAGCGCGAGGCCGATGCCGGTATTGCCGGCGGTGCCCTCGACGATGGTGCCGCCCGGTTCGAGGAGACCCTTCTCGACCGCGTCGCGGATGATGAAGAGGGCGGCGCGATCCTTCACCGACTGGCCGGGATTCATGAATTCCGCCTTGCCGAGGATCTCGCAGCCGGTCAGTTCCGAGGCCTTGCGAAGCCGGATCAGGGGGGTTCGGCCGACCGCGTCGGCCAGGTCGCTCGCGATGCGCATGTGGCAGCCCTTCAGATGGCTTGGGCCCCCGGTTTAGGCTGCCCGGTTCCGGATCTCAAGAAGCCTCGCGCAGGCGTGGCCGTGCCCGCGCCAGCCACAGGAGCATCATGGCGAGCGGGCCCGCGTTGACCTCGCCCGAGTCCACGAGCGCCATGGCCTCGTCGAAGGGCAGCACGTGGCTGCGGATGTCCTCGTTCTCCTCGTCGAGGCCCGCGACGATGGTGCCGCGGTCCGACAGATCGCACAGGCCGAGGAAGCAGTGGAAGAACTCGCTCGAATAGCCGGGCGAGGCATAAACCCGCGCGATGGGCTCAAGCCGGTCCAGCGCGAGATGCGCCTCCTCCACCGCCTCGCGGCGCGCGGTGTCCTCGGGCGACTCGCCCGCATCCACGAGGCCCGCCACGGGCTCGAGCACCCAGGGCGCCGGGTCGCCGCGCGCGATGGGCCCGTAGCGCAGCTGCTCGATCACGAGCACGAGATCCGCCACCGGGTCGTAGGGCAGCACGAGGGCCGCGTCGAAGGCCACGAACGCCTCGCGCCGCACGGGATCGGTCCAGCCGCCCGCGAAGGTGCGGTGCGACAGCTCGAACCGCCGCAGCCGGAAAAAGCCGTCATGACCCGGCAGCCAGCGGCGCAGCGCCACGTCGGAGGCCGCGGTCATGCGGGTGCGCAGGGTCTGCGGCGCGGGCGCGGCCGCCATCATGCGCGCCCAGGCGCGGGCCAGCCGCGCAAACCGCGGCGGGCCTTCCGCCCCGGTGCCGAGGTTCAGCATCGCCTCGTCCGCCGCGCGGGTCGCGATCTCGCCCCAGCGGTCGCGCCAGGCGTCGAACGACCAGTCCTCGCCGGGGCTCCACTGGGCGGGGTCCGCCATGTAGGCCCGCGCCGCGACGGGACCCTGCTCGGTCTCGACCGTGACCGGGGCGAGCGCGTAGCCGAAGCCGTCCTCGTAATGGTCGATGCGCGCCACGTCCCCGGCGCCCAGCCCCTCGACCAGCATGCCCTCCGCGCGCCGGCCCGGCGCCTCGGCCAGCATGGGGAAATCCTCGCCGGCGACGGCGGCGACGCGGTGGTCCGGCAGGGCCGCCGGGCGCGTGGCGATGTCGGTCTCCTCGCGGCCCAGAACGCGCGCGAGGAGCGGCAGGTGCCGCAGCGTGCCGAACAGGAAAAGCGCGGTCATCGCGGGCGGCCTAGCGCCAGCGCCGCGCGCCGATCTCCGCCAGAAGCCCGCAGACCAGCGCGCCGACGAGCAGCAGCACGATCAGCGATCCGTTCAGCAGGACCGTGCCGTACGACACCATGATCTCGAAGATCGCCGCGAAGGCCTCGACCGGGGAATCGTAACGCCGCGCCAGCGAGAGCCGCACCATCTCGGCCACCGACTGGATGAAGAGCGCCCAGAAGACCAGCGCCACGACCCCGGTCAGCCCGTTCGACACGGCAGCCGCCATCCCGCGCCCGGCGCGGCTGCCGATCACGATCCAGCCGCAGAGGAACCCGAGGCCCGCGTTCAGGAGAGAGAAGCTCCCGAACGCGGTGCGTTCCGTCATCAACGTCTTGACCATCTCGGAGGCCAGATAGCCGAGCGCCGCCAGCGACAGCGCTGCGACCAGTTTGGCGGCGGTGGGCATGGCAGGTCAGCTTGGCCTCGTCACGGTGATCTGGGTGACGTCGCAGTTCCCGCTGGCGAAGGTCGCGGCGCAGGACGTCAGGTAGAAGTTCCACATCCTGCGGAAGGTCTCGTCAAACCCCAGCCGGCTGACCTCGTCCCATTTCTCGTTGAATGTGTCGTGCCAGCGACGGAGCGTCTGGCTGTAGCTCTCGCCGAACTCCACAGACCCCGCCACGTCGAGGCCCGCGCGCCGGACCTCGTCGCGCAGCACTACCGGCGACGGCAGCATACCGCCCGGAAAGATGTATTTCTGGATGAAATCCACGCCCTTGCGGTAGGCGTCCCAGCGGCCGTGATCGACGGTGATGATCTGCAGCGTGGCGTTGGCGCCGGGCTTGAGCCGCTCGCGGACGGTGCGGAAGTAGGTCGGCCAGTAGCGTTCGCCGACCGCCTCGAACATCTCGATCGAGGCGATGCCGTCGAAGGTGCCCTGCACGTCGCGGTAGTCCTGCAGCCGCAGGTCCACCCGGTCCGACAGCCCCGCCCGCGCGATCCGCGCCTGCGCGTAGTCGAGCTGCGCGCGGCTGATGGTGACGCCCGTGACCCGGAGCCCGCGCTGGCCCGCCGCGTGTTCGGCGAACCCGCCCCAGCCGCAGCCGATCTCGAGCACGTGGTCGCCCGGGCGCGCGCCCATCCGATCGATCATCGAATCGTATTTCGCGGTCTGCGCCTTCTCGAGGCTCTCCTGCCCGGTGCGGAAGAGCGCCGAGGAATAGGTCATCGTGTCGTCGAGCCAGAGCCGGTAGAACTCGTTCCCGAGATCGTAATGGTAGGCGATGTTGCGCCGCGCCTGCCGCTTCGTGTTCGACTGCAGCCAGAACCGCAGCTTCTCGAAGGCGCGCACGAGCGCCGCGCCCGCGAAATGCGTGTCGTAGAGGTCGAAGTCGATCGCGTAGGTGTGATCCTGGAACGCCTGCAGGTCGGGCGAGGACCAGCCGCCCTCGAGATAGGCCTCGGCGAAGGCGAGCCAGCCGTCGCGGAAAAGCGTGCGGAACACCTCCGGGTCGTGCACGACGATCTCGCTCACCGGCCCCGGCCGGCCGTTCGACAGCAGCACGCAGTCGCCCGAGGGCAGCGTGACATAGAGCTTGCCGGGCACCAGCGGGCCGGCGGCCTCGGCGGCGCGCAGGAAGTATGGCGGCGCGTCGCGCAGCTCCGCCAGCGGCGTCGTCCGTCGCGGAAGGGTCGCAGTCATGTCCGGTTTCCCCGTTGTCCGTGTCCAAGCCACGTCGATGCCGCGGGCCCGGTTTCACCAGACGCTATAGCGGGGCGCTTCGCACAGGCAAGCGCATGGCCGCCCGGACCGCGCGTCCTGCGCTCAGAAGTCGCGATTTTCATAGGCTTCGAGCGCGCGCTTGCGGCCTTCCTTGGGGCCGACGACCGGCGCGGGGTAATCGTCCTGCGCCGACATCTTCCACGACCGCGGGATCGCGTCGAAATAGCTCAGCGCCTCCTTGGGCGGCGATTTCTGCCCTTCCGCAATCCAGCGCCGGACATAGGTGCGCCCCTTGTCGAAGCGGTCGAGCTGCGTCTCGGGGTTGAACACCCGGAAATAGGGCGTGGCGTCCGGGCCGGAGCCCGCCGACCATTGCCAGCCAAGCGCGTTCGACGCCGGATCCCAGTCGATGAGGCAGTCCTCGAACCAGTCGCAGCCGATGCGCCAATGCGTCATCAGGTGCTTGGTCAGGTAGCTTGCGACGATCATGCGGCCGCGATTGTGCATGCGGCCGGTCACGTACATCTCGCGCATGGCCGCGTCGACGAAGGCCACGCCGGTGCGCCCGCGTTCCCACGCGCGGACCTCGGCGCGCCGGCGGTCCTCGTTCCAGGGAAAGCCGTCCCATTCCTCGCGCCAGTTCCCGGTCAAGAGCCGCGGGGTGTGCCACATGAGGTGGTAGGCGAACTCGCGCCAGACGAGCTCCTGCAGGAAGGTCTCGGCACCGGTCTTGCCCTCCTCGCGGGCGCGCAGGCCCGCGTGCCAGCACTGGCGCGGGGTGATCTCGCCGAGGCTCAGGTTCTCGGACAGCCCCGAGGTCCCGTCCTCGGAGGGGATGTCGCGGGCCGTGTCGTACGCCGCCACCTTCGACGCCATGAAGGCGCCGAGCCTCCCCTGCGCGGCATCCTCGCCGAGCCGCACGTAGGGGCGCACGACCTCCGCGCCGCGGTCCATGAAGCGGCCGAGCCCCCAATCCCCGAGCGTCTCGCTCCCGGGCCAGCTGTCCGGCGCGGCAAGGTCCGACGGCGCGGCGAGCGGCGCGGCGACATCGCGCTCCTTCACCGCGCGCCAGAAGGGCGTGTAGACCTTGTAGTAGCCGCCCTGCCCGGTCTCGACCGTCCACGGCTCGAACATCAGGTGCCCGGCAAAGCTTTCGGCGGCGATGCCCCGCGCCTTCAGCGCCTCCTTCACCCGGGTGTCGCGGTCGACGCTGTCGGGATCGTAGGCGCGCATCCAGTGGACCGCGCGGGCACCCGTCTCCTCGACGAGCTCCAGCAGCACCTCGGCGGCGTTGCCGCTGCGCAGGGTCAGGCGGCTTCCCTTGTCCCGCAGCGCCCCGTCGAGATGGCCTATGCCGAGACCCAGGCGCCAGGCGGGTGCGGTCCCGAGCGCGTCCACGAGCCCGTCGCGGATGAAGACCGGGATCACCGGCCCGCCCCGGTCGAGGGCGGCGGCGAGCGCCGGGTGGTCGCTGAGCCGCAGGTCGCGGCGCATCCACAAAAGCGTCGGGGCGTCGGGCATGGGCTCTCCTGCGGCAGGTCGGTGCGGTCGGTCCGGGCAGGACATAGGGCCCGTCGGCCCCGGTCAACGGCGCCGGCTGCGGCGGCGCTGCGACAGGTTCCGCCGGTTTCGCCGTGCCCGGCGCCGCGGCGATGGCCAAGCGGCGAAGGATTGTCCTATGCTGGCGCGAGAAACGACAAGAAGAGCGGCATGGCCCCCCGCGGCCGCCCGACAAGGCAGGCAGGACCGACGTGACCGACACATCCCTCCCGGCGGTGCGCCCGCTCGTACCCGAGGACCAGCCCTGCTGGCGCGACCTCTGGACGGCCTATCTCGACTTCTACGAGACGCAGGTCTCCGAGGAGGTCTACCGCACGACCTTTGCCCGCCTTCTCGACGACGACCCGCGGAGCCACCGCGCGCTCGTGGCCGAGGCGGACGGCCGGCTCGTGGGGCTCGTGCACTTCCTCTTCCACCGCCACGCCTGGCGGGTCGAGGAGGTGTGCTACCTGCAGGATCTCTACGCGGTGCCCGAGAGGCGCGGCACCGGCGTCGGCCGGGCGCTGATCGAGGCCGTGTATGCCGAGGCGGACCGCGCGGGCGCAGGACAGGTCTACTGGCTGACGCAGAGCTTCAACGCGACGGCGCGCCGGCTCTACGACCGGGTCGGCGTGGAAACCCCGTTCCTGAAGTACCAGCGGTCGTGATGCGCCGGCTGATCCTTCCGCTCGTGTTGCTCGCCACCGCCTGCGTGCCGGCCGTGCCGCAGGACGTGGCCACCCGCGCCGCGACGGTGGAGAACAGCACCCTGCCGGCGATGAAGGTCTTTCCCGCCCCGCGCCCGGACGCGCCCGGGCTCTCGAACGCCGACATCGCGCGGGACTTCCTCGATCTGTCCTTCACGCTCGAATCGGGCCGCGCGCTGCCCCGGCTCACCCGGTTCGAGGAGCCGATCCGCGTGCGCGTCGCCGGCACGCCGCCGCCCACCCTCGGCCCCGACCTCGCGCGCCTGCTGCAGCGGCTGCGCACCGAGGCCGGCATCGACATCGCGCGCACCAGCGGACGCGCGCAACTCGTGGTCGAGGCGGTGCCGCGCTCCGAGATCCGCGCGAACCTGCCGCAGGCCGCCTGCTTCGTCGTGCCGGGCGTCGCGTCGCTCGCGGAATACCGCGCCGCGCGCCGGTCGTCCCGCGTATCCTGGTCGAAGCTCGAGCGGCGCGAGACCGCCGCGATCTTCGTCCCCGCCGACGCCCCGCCGCAGGAGGTGCGCGACTGCCTGCACGAGGAGCTCGCACAGGCCATCGGGCCGCTCAACGACCTCTACCGGCTGCCCGACTCGGTCTTCAACGACGACAACGTGCACACGGTGCTCACCGGCTTCGACATGCTGGTCCTGCGCGCCTACAACGACCCGGCGCTTGCCTCGGGCATGACGCGCGAGGAGGTGGCCGCGCGCCTGCCCGCCATCCTCGCCCGCCTCAACCCGGCGGGCGAGCGGGTGGCGCCGCGGGCCGTCTCGGCAACGCCGCGGACATGGATCGACGCGATCCAGACCGCGCTCGGCCCCGGTGCGGGCGACGGCGACCGGCGCGCGGCGGCGCTGCGCGCGCTCCGCATCGCCGCGGAGGCGGGCTGGCGGGACCACCGGCGGGGCTTCTCGCACTACGCGGTCGGGCGCATCCTGCTCGACGAGAACCCGGAGGCGGCGAAGACCGAGTTCGAGCGCGCCGACCGCATCTTCGCGACGAGCCCCTACACCACGCTCCACCGCGCCTACGTGGCCTCGCAACTGGCCGCCTACGCCATCACCCGCAACCGCCCGGACGAGGCGCTGGCGCTCCTGCGCCCGCATCTCGAGGTGGCGGCGCGCCACGAGAACGCCGCGCTCCTGTCGACGCTCATGCTGCTCAGGGCCGAGGCGCTCGACCTCGACGGGCGCGTGGCCGAGGGCCAGGCGGTGCGTCTGGACAGCCTCGGCTGGGCACGATACGGGTTCGGCGCGGACTGGGCGGTGCGCGCGAAGATGCGCGAGATCGGCGCGCTCAACCCGCTCAACGGCACGCTGGACGGAAGGATCGGGCGCACATGATCGTCATTCTGGGCGCGCTCCTCGGCGCCGTCATCGGCGGGATGACCGCCAAGCGGCGCAAGGGCAACCGGCTCGACATCGCCCAATACGCGGCCGGCTACGCGATCCTCTTCGCGCTGGTCGGGCTCGTCGCCACCATCGCGCTGGAAAAGACCCTGGCCTGAGGCCGCCGCCCCATCGCCAGGGGCCGCCGCTTGCGCTAGAACCGGGCCATGTTCGTGCCCTTCTTCGATACCCTCCGCACCGCGGGCGTCCCGGTCTCGCTGCGCGAGTACCTCACCTTTCTCGAGGCCGTGCGCGCGGGGCTCGCAACCTACGACATCGAGGCGTTCTATCACCTCGCCCGCACGTCGATGGTCAAGGACGAGCGGCACATGGACCGGTTCGACCGGGCCTTCGCGCACTGCTTCCAGGGGCTCGAGGACATCCCGGCCGAGGCGGTGATGCAGGCCGTGGACCTGCCCGAGGACTGGCTGCGGCGCATGGCAGAAAAGCACCTGACGCCGGAGGAACAGGCCGAGATCGAGGCGCTGGGCGGCTTCGACAAGCTGATGGAGACGCTGAAGGAGCGGCTGCGCGAACAGCAGGGCCGCCACCAGGGCGGCTCGAAATGGATCGGCACCGCCGGAACCTCGCCCTTCGGCGCTTACGGCTACAATCCCGAGGGCGTGCGCATCGGACAGGACCGCTCGCGGCACCGGCGCGCGGTAAAGGTCTGGGACCGGCGCGAGTTCCGCGACTTCGACGACCAGGTCGAGATCGGCACGCGCAACATCAAGGTCGCCCTCAAGCGCCTGCGCAAGTGGGCCCGCGACGGCGCGGCAGAGGAGCTCGACCTCGATGGCACGATCCGCGCCACGGCCGAGCACGGCTATCTCGACGTGCAGACGCGGCCCGAGCGGCGCAACGCGGTCAAGGTCCTGCTGTTCCTCGACGTGGGCGGATCGATGGACCCGCACGTGAAGGTCGTGGAGGAGCTGTTCTCGGCCGCGCGCGCCGAGTTCAAGCACCTGCGCGCCTACTACTTCCACAACTGCCTCTACGAGGGTGTCTGGACCGACAACCGCCGCCGATGGGACGCGCAGACCCCGACCGCCGAGTTGCTCAGGACCTATGGCGGCGACTACCGGTGCATCTTCGTCGGCGACGCGTCGATGTCGCCCTACGAGATCGCCTATGCCGGCGGCGCGAACGAGCACTGGAACGCCGAGGCAGGACAGGTCTGGCTCGACCGCGCGCGGACGCAATGGCCCGACCACCTCTGGATCAACCCGGTCCCCGAGCAGTACTGGGACTACACCCAGTCGATCGGCATGATCCGCGAGATCTTCGACGACCGGATGGTGCCGATGACGCTCGACGGGATCGACCGCGGGATGCGGATGCTCAGCCGCTGACCGCTGTGGACTTGCGGTTGCCGCGGATTAGGTCGCCCGCCGAAAGCCACCAATTTCCTGAAAGGAGACGGCACATGATCAACAAGAGCGGTTCCGCGAAGTGGTCGGGCGACCTCAAGTCCGGCAAGGGCCATGTCTCGACCGAGTCGGGCGTGCTGAACGACACGCCCTACGGCTTCAACACGCGCTTCGAGGGCCAGGCGGGCTCGAACCCCGAGGAGCTCGTGGGCGCGGCGCACGCGGCCTGCTACTCGATGGCGCTGTCGATGATCCTCGGCCAGCACGACGCGACACCGGACGAGATCGCGACCAAGGCGACCGTGTCGCTCGAGCAGGTCGACGGCGGCTTCTCC
Source organism: Roseivivax isoporae LMG 25204 (assembly GCF_000521865.1). Taxonomy (GTDB): domain Bacteria; phylum Pseudomonadota; class Alphaproteobacteria; order Rhodobacterales; family Rhodobacteraceae; genus Roseivivax; species Roseivivax isoporae. The sequence goes on along the minus strand of NZ_JAME01000002.1, from coordinate 147,164 downwards.
GTGACCAAGATCCATCTCGACGTGACGGCGAAGGTGCCGGGCATGTCCGAGGAGGATTTTGCCAAGGCCGCGAACGCCGCCAAGGAAGGCTGCCCGATCTCCAAGCTCTATGCCGGCGGCACCGCCGAGATCACCATGGACGCGAAGCTGGCCTGACCCCGGCCCTCGCGACCTTGCCGGGGCCCCTCGACCGGGCCCCGGTGCGCGGCGTTTCCCGCTTGGCGCGGCGCCGCCCCCACCCCATATTTCCCGCATGCTCAAGTTCACGCCGATCCTCCTCGCGATCCTCTACGCGCTCGCCATGTACCGCTTCTCGGCCTGGCGCACGGCGCGGGAGCTTGACGCGCGCTCGACCGAGCTTGCCGATCCGGCGCTGCGCAAGCTGACCGACCGGATGGCCCGCGCGCTCGACCTCGAGCGCATCCGCGTGAACATCTACGAGATCGACCCGGTGAACGGGCTCGCTGCGCCGGACGGGCGCATCTTCATCACCCGCGGCTTCTACCGGAAATACCGCGCGGGCGAGGTGACGGCGGAGGAACTCGCGAGCGTCATCGCGCATGAGCTGGGCCACGTGGCGCTCGGGCATGCGCGGCGGCGGATGATCGACTTCTCCGGCCAGAACGCGATCCGCACGGCGCTCGCCATGGTGCTGAACCGGTTCCTGCCGGGCGTGGGCGTCGCCATCGCCAACGGCCTGATGACGCTGCTCGCCGCACGGCTGTCCCGGGGCGACGAATACGAGGCCGACGCCTATGCCGCGGCCCTCCTGAGCCGCGCGGGCATCGGCATCGGCCCGCAGAAATCGCTCTTTACCAAGCTCGACGCGCTGACGCGTTCGGGTGGCAAGGGGGCGCCCGCCTGGCTCATGAGCCACCCGAAGACCACCGAGCGCATCGCGGCGCTCGAGGCGCTCGAGGCACGCTGGTCGAGGGCCTGAGCGCTCAGGCGCCCTGCACGTCGAACTCCGCCTGCGCGCGGTCGCGGCCGTTCACCTGCACGATCAGGACATGCGGCCCGGGATGCCAGGTGAAGGTGGTGGCGTCGCCCTTGATCCGGTGCGCCTTGGACAGGACCAGCGGCCGGTCCGGACACACGGTGCCTCGGCCGAGCTTGAACACCTTCTCGCCGACGCGGCCGCCCGGACGGAAGAACCGCACGCGGTAGTCGACGACCACCTTGGCGGGGCCCGCGCCGGCGATCCCGACCCGCAGGGCGAGGCTGTCGCCGACCTGCACCGCCGCGGGCACCGACAGGTCGACCTCGACGTCGGCGTCGGGATCGTAGCCGAGAAGCGCCAGTGCGCCGGGTTCGCCCCGCTTCACCGCCGTGCGCAGCGCGTGCCGCGTGATCCAGTCGAGCTCCGTCCGATCCTGCCGCCCGTCAGCGGCCCAGGCGGAGAGGCGCTCGGTCACCGCGTCCGGCACCCGCTTCGACAGGTCGTTCAGGTGGTTCGCGACCGACCGCGTCACGTAGCGCGTGGGATCGGCGTGCAGCACGTCGAGGAAGCGCAGCGGCACCAGCGGATCGAGCGTCACGTTGGCGGCCCAGGGCAACCGCGGCCGCGTGCCCTCGCTGACGAGGCGGCGCACGTGGTAGTTCGGGTCATGGGTCCACGCGTCGAGCCGGGCCAGCGTCGCGTCCGGCCAGCGGTTCAGGAACGGGCGGATGTAGAACTCCATCGAGAACCGCCGCGTCGCCGCGTGCAGCAGGTCGAGCGCGCGGTCGCGATGATTCTCGAGCCCGTGGCGCACCGCGAGGATGCCCGGCACCGCGTGGATGAACCGGCCGAAATCGTCGTCGTCGCGCGTGGGATCGAGCGGCGGCGGCATCGCCGCCTCGAGCGCCTCGGCCATGGCGGGGAAGTCCCGCGGCAGCTGTGCCTCGAGGCAGGTGGCAAGCCAGTCGAGCCGCTCGAGCAGCCCGCGGCCGGGCAGGCCCGCCAGCGCCTCCTGCCGGAACCTGTCGGCGTCGAAGCCGGGCAGCACCGCGTGTTCGGCGGCGAGCTGCCCGACGCTTTCGGCGTTGAAGAGGCGGTCGGCCAGCGAGAACCCGCTGCCGCCGCCCGTTCCGTCCGGACCGCGCGCCACGGGGTCAGATCGTCGCGTTGGTGGCGCCGCCGTCCAGCAGCCAGTTCTGCCCGACGACGAAGCCCGCATGCTGCGAGCAGAGGAACGCGCAGGCCTGCCCGAACTCCTCGGCGGTGCCGTAGCGTCGCGCGGGAATGGTCGCGGCGCGGCGCGCCCGCGCCTCGTCGGGCGTGATGCCCTCGCGGTCGACCACCGCCCCGTCGAGCGCCGCCGCGCGGTCGGTGTCGTGGATGCCGGGCAGCAGATTGTTGATCGTGACGCCGTGCGGCGCCACCTGCCGCGCGGTCCCTGCGACGTAGCCTGTGAGACCCGTGCGCGCGGCGTTCGACAGCCCGAGCTGCGGGATCGGCGCCTTGACCGATTGCGAGGTGATGTTGACCACCCTGCCCCAGCCGCGCTCGATCATCCCTGGAAGGAGCGCGGTCATCAGCGCGATGGGCGTCAGCATGTTCGCGTCGAGCGCCGCGATGAAATCGCCGCGGTCCCAATCCGACCAGACGCCCGGCGGCGGCCCGCCGGCATTGGTCACGAGGATGTCGACATCGCCCGCGGCGTCGAGCACCCGGGCGCGGCCGTCCCCGGTCACGATGTCGGCCGCGATCGCGGTCACCGCCACGCCGAACCTGTCGCGCAGCTCCGCCGCCGTCGCCTCGAGCGCCTCGGCGCCGCGGGCGTTCAGGACGAGGTCGACGCCCGCCTCGGCCAGCGCCGCGGCACAGCCGCGCCCGAGCCCCTTCGACGATGCGGTGATGAGTGCGCGCTTGCCGCGAATGCCGAGGTCCATGTCCTTTTCTCCCGCCGTTGGTGCCGTCACCGGCCGCCGGCGGTGCCGGAAAAGCGCCCGTCCCGCCGCCAGATGATGACATATTCCTTCTTCATGTTGTGCACCTATACTGGCAGGATGCGGCGCGGGCCATGCCCTGCGGGCAACAGCGCGCCGCACGGCGCCGCGACCACCGCAACGCCACGGATACGGGACCTGATGACGGACGACCCACAGCATCGCCCCGCGCAGAGCGTCGCGGTCTACCGCGCGGACCATTTCCGCGTGGCGAACGGGGCCAACCTGGGCGACGGGGTGTCCGTCGCCGACGACCTGATGCTCGACGACATCTACCGGCTGTCGCCGGTGGCAGCACCCCTGCGGCTGTCCCTCGTGGTGCGCGACACGCCCCCCTTCGTCGTCGGACCCGCCTCAGAGGCGGCGCGCCCCGGCGCGGATATCCATCTCGACTGCGCGCTCACCTTCATGTCGGGCGACGGCAGCACGACCGAGGCGCTGGTGCTGGTCGAGACCGATGCGCAGGGCGACATCGACGCGGTCTGGCTGCTGCCGCTCGCGCCCATGGCGGCCCGCGTCGACTACGCGCTCGTCGGCATCGACCGCGACCGCGCGCTGCGGGCCTTCGCTCAGGTGGCCTGCGTCTCCTTCAGCCGCGGCACGGCGATCACGCTCGCCTCGGGCGCGCAATGCCCGGTCGAGGACCTTCGCGTGGGCGACCGGGTGCTGACCCGCGACGACGGCCCGCAGGAGATCCGCTGGATCGGGCACACGACCACGCGCGCGGTGGGCGCGTTCGCGCCCATCGTCATCCGCGCGGGCGTCCTGCACAACGCCCGCGACCTCGTCGTCAGCCCCGACCACCGGCTGTTCATCTACCAGCGCACAGACCGGCTGGGCGCGGGCCGCTCGGAGCTCCTGGTCAAGGCGCGGCATCTCGTGAACGGCGACAGCGTGATCCGCCGCGAAGGCGGCTTCGTGGACTATTTCCAGCTGCTCTTCGACCAGCACCAGATCGTCTATGCCGAGGGCATCGCGGCGGAATCCATGCTTCTCGACACCCGGACGCGCGCCGCGCTGCCCGAGGACATGGACGGCGCGCTCGACCACGGCGACAGCTGGCACCGCGACCTCGAGGTGCAGGAGGCGCTGTTGCGGCGCGCCGACGCGGCGGACCTGCTGCGCAAGTCCTCCGGGGGCTGAGCGGTTTCGCCGCCGGCCTCAGGACATGTAGTAGAACTCCTCGCGCACGATCCGCCCGTCGGCCACGTGGTAGACGCCCACCTCGCGCATCTTCATGCGCTGGCCGCTCGACCTGTCGGTCGCGTCGACCGCGAAGATTACCGCGAACCGGTCGTCGCCGTGCAGGAACGGCCCGTCGACCTCCTGCGCATGCACCTCCATCGCGCCGTCCCACCATGCGTGCTTGCCGCGGATGCCCTCGAGCCCGCGGGTCTCGCGGCTGGCGCTGCCCGGCATGGGCATCGGTTCCACCGACACCGCCGTGTCGGCATAGAGCCTGCCCAGGTTCTCGGTCGTCCGGCCCTCGCGGCAGCCGGCCACCAGTTCGCTTGCGATCGTCTTCACGTCCATGGCGATTCCCTCCGCTATGTTCACTCTATGTTCGCATTAACGCAGGGTAAAGCAACAGCGGGATGACGGCGCACGCGGAAGCGCGCCGATCGCTCAGGCGAGGATGCTTTCCATGAGCGTCTTGAGCTCGCCGAAATAGCCGCCGGACCGCGCGGGTTCGGTCGGATCCGAGGTGATGGCGATCACCGTTCCCCGCTCGGGGGCCACGGCCAGGACCTGCCCGCCATAGCCGCGGCCATACCGCACGGGCGTCCCGGCGAGCGTCGTGAGGAACCAGCCGTAGCCGTAGCGGTCGCCCGAGAACGGCGAGCGGGCCCGCGGCTCCCACGACGCGTCGATCCAGTCGCGCGGGATCACCTCGCCCTCGCCGTCGAGCACCGCCTGCCCCACGCGGGCAAGTCCCCGCGGCGTCAGCGCCATGTCGTTGCCACCCAGGTAGTTGCCCTGCGGATCGGCGACCCAGGGCGCAAAGTCGACGCCGAGCGGCTGGCCCAGCCAGTCCCGGGCAAGCGCCAGGAGGCTGCGGTCCGCCGCGCGCGCGAGCGCCACGCCGAGAAGGTGCCAGCCGCCTGTCGAGTAGATGAAACGTCCGCCCGGATCGGACACGAGCGGCCGGTCGAGCGCGTAGCCCACCCAGTCGCCCGACGACACCCACGCGCCGTAATCGCCGCCCGACACGCTGTCGAGGCCCGCGCGCATGGACAGGAGGTCCCCCACCGTGATCGCGTCGCGCGCATCGTCGAACGGCCCGCGGCCGAGCAGCGGCACCACCCTCTGGTCGACGCCCTCGAGCACGCCGCGGTCGATGGCGATGCCGGTCATGAGCGCGAGGAGCGTCTTCGACACCGACTTGACGTTCGCCACCCGGTCGAGCCCGCGACCGCGGAAGGCGCGCGCGAATTCCTCGGCGCCGTCGCGCCGCACGACCAGCGCGTGCAGCTGGCCGAGCGCGTCCGCCTCCGCGGCATAGGCCGGATCGGCCGGCTGCGCGGCGAGCCGGGGCGCGGACAAGAGCGCGGCCGTCCCTGCGGCGATGAAATGGCGGCGGTTCTGGCGCATGCGGGTCGTCCTGCTCGGTGTCGTTCGTGGTGGGATGTGTCGCATGCCGCCCCGCGCGTCAGCCCGCGCGGTCCTCACACTTGCGTGCGCCCGGAGGACGGATCGGGCCGCTGCCGGCGCAAACGGTCGCGCCGGACGCGCGGTTCTTGCCGAAAATGTCCGTGGCAACCCCCGGCACGCAAGAACAGGAAAGATTTTTGCCCGCCGCGGACATTTTTTCCGGCAATCCGCGCTTGACCCTCCCCCATGACCGCCGTAGGTTCCCGGCCACGACGCGGATAAGGACCCTGGGCCGATGACGACCCTCCTCGTACTTCTCGAAGGACCTTGGCGCATGGGCCGGTGACGGTACCCCATAACGGAACCCCATGCGCCCCCGACCTGACCCTCGGGGGCTTTTTCGTGCGCGACTGCTGACTGACGCCTGAGACGGAGCAAGACGATGACCAAGGCGATGACCGGAGCGAAGATGGTGGTCCAGGCCCTGAGGGATCAGGGTGTGGACGTTGTATTCGGCTATCCCGGCGGTGCGGTGCTTCCGATCTACGACGAGATCTTCCAGCAGAACGCGATCCGCCACATCCTCGTCCGGCACGAGCAGGGCGCGGTGCACGCCGCCGAGGGCTATGCCCGCGCCACCGGCAAGCCGGGCGTCGTGCTCGTGACGAGCGGCCCGGGCGCGACGAACGCGGTCACGGGCATCACCGACGCGCTGATGGATTCGATCCCGATCGTCGTCCTCACCGGGCAGGTGCCCACGTTCATGATCGGCTCGGACGCGTTCCAGGAAGCGGACACCGTCGGCATCACGCGCCCCTGCACCAAGCACAACTGGCTGGTGAAGGACACCGCGAACCTGTCGGCGACCATCCACGAGGCGTTCCACGTGGCCACCGCCGGACGGCCGGGCCCGGTCCTGGTCGACATCCCGAAGGACGTCCAGTTCGCCAGCGCGGAATACCAGCCCAAGGCGAAGGCCAAGACCGCGCGCTACCAGCCGCGGGTCAAGGGCGACCCCGAGATGATCGAGCGGCTCGTCGAGGCGATCGAGACGGCGGAGCGGCCGGTCTTCTACACCGGCGGCGGCGTCATCAATTCGGGGCCGGCGGCGAGCCAGCTGCTGCGCGAGCTCGTCGACGCCACCGGCATCCCCATCACCTCGACGCTGATGGGGCTCGGCGCCTATCCCGCCTCGGGCCGCAACTGGCTCGGCATGCTGGGCATGCACGGGCTCTACGAGGCGAACCTGTCGATGCACGGCTGCGACCTCATGGTGAACGTGGGCGCGCGCTTCGACGACCGGATCACCGGGCGCATCGACGCGTTCAGCCCGCGCTCGCGCAAGGCGCATATCGACATCGACCCGTCGTCCATCAACAAGGTCGTGCACACCGACATGCCGATCCTCGGCGACGTCGCGCACGTGCTCGAGGACGTGCTGAACCTGTGGAAGGCGCGCGGACGAAAGGTCAACCGCGAGGGCCTGCAGCGCTGGTGGGCGCAGATCGAGGACTGGAAGAAGACCGACTGCCTGAAGTTCAAGCCCTCCGAGGGCTCGATCAAGCCGCAGCACGCGCTCGCACGCCTCGAGGCGCTGACCAAGGGGCGCGACCGCTACATCTGCACCGAGGTCGGCCAGCACCAGATGTGGGCGGCGCAATATCTGGGCTTCGAGGACCCGAACCGCTGGATGACGTCGGGCGGGCTCGGGACCATGGGCTACGGCTTCCCGGCGTCGATCGGCGTGCAGGTGGCGCATCCGAGCGCGCTGGTCGTGAACGTCGCGGGCGAGGCGTCATGGCTCATGAACATGCAGGAGATGGGCACCGCGGTGCAGTATCGACTGCCGGTCAAGCAGTTCATCCTGAACAACGAGCGGCTCGGCATGGTGCGCCAGTGGCAGGAACTGCTGCACGGCGAGCGCTACTCGCATTCCTGGTCCGAGGCCCTGCCCGACTTCGTCAAGCTCGCCGAGGCCTTCGGCGCCAAGGGCATCAAGTGCGACGACCCGGCCGACCTCGACGACGCGATCATGGAGATGATCGACCACGACGGGCCGGTGATCTTCGACTGCCTGGTGGAGAAGCACGAGAACTGCTTCCCCATGATCCCGTCGGGCGAGCCGCACAACAAGATGCTGCTGGGCGAGGCGTCGACCAAGGACGCGATCAAGGCCGGCGGCGCGGTCCTCGTGTGAGGCCGCGGGGGGCTGTCTGCCCCCCGCACCCCCCGAGGATATTTCCGCCAAGAAGAAGCAGGAGCGCTGTCGATGTCACGCCCCGATGCGCGCACGGTCGACGATCGCCGTGACCACGGCGAAGAGCACGTGCCCCACGAGCGCGACCCAGGTGATGCCGGTGAAGCCCAGGAAGGCCGGGTTGCCGGCGATCAGGTGCGCCATCACGTAGAGCGCGAAGATCCACAGCACGACGCCGTAGAGCACCGCCGCGGCGAGCCAGGGCACGCCCGGCGCGACGGCGCGGCGCAGCGGCTCGACGAAGAGGAACCAGCCCGCGGGATAGGCGATCATGCCCGCGAAGTAGTGCAGGAACTGCGCGCCGGGGCTGTAGGGCGCCCCGAAGAGGGTCTGGATCACCTGGTTGGCGAGCGGCACGGGCGCGAGGTTCGCGAAGCCGAGGCCGGGGCTGACGCTCTGGCCGAAGAAGTCGAAGGCGACGGTCGAGAGGGCGCCCGCGACGAGGATCCTCAGGACGAGCGTGGCGAGGCCGGCATCGCTGGCGGGCCTCAGGCGGTTGGTTGCGGCGGTCATGGTCGTGTCTCCGGTGCTGGACGTCATGTGGCTAGGCTGCGGCAAATCTGCGCACCGACGTCGCGGAAACAACGGGCTTCACGCAGCCGTGGCGCCCGCCCCCGCCGCGGGGCGGTTTCTGAAACAATCGGCGCGGTTTCCCCGCGTCCCACCCCATGGATTGTTGCAGCCCGCGCGCTGCGACCACAGGCCGAGGACAGGACATGAACGCTCTGAACATCAAGAAGGGGTCGACCAAGCATTCGGCCTACAACCTGCGCCCGAGCTTTTCCGAGACGATCGAGACCCACACGCTGGCCGTGCTCGTCGACAACGAGGCGGGCGTGCTCGCGCGGGTGATCGGGCTCTTCTCCGGGCGCGGCTACAACATCGAGAGCCTGACCGTGGCCGAGGTGGACCATGCCGGCCACAAGAGCCGCATCACCATCGTGACCACCGGAACGCCGCAGGTGATCGAGCAGATCAAGGCGCAGCTCGGCCGCATGATCCCGGTGCACGACGTGCACGACCTGACCGCCGAGGGCCGGTCGGTGGAGCGCGAGCTGGCGCTCCTGCGGGTCGAGGGCACCGGCGAGAAGCGCGTCGAGGCGCTGCGGCTCGCCGACATCTTCCGCGCGCAGGCGGTCGACTCGACGCTCGAGAGCTTCGTCTTCCAGATCACCGGGACGCCGGAGAAGGTCGACGCCTTCGCAGAGCTCATGCGGCCGCTCGGCCTCGTGGAGATCGCCCGCACCGGCGTCGCGGCGCTGTCGCGCGGGCTCTGAGCGGTCAGGCGACCGGCGCCGGGCGCCTCCCCGGGCGCTCGGCGCCCGGGCCGAGCCCGCGGGCGATGTCGGGATATTCGCCGGGCGCGACCAGTTCGACCTCGCCCGCGATGCGGCGGTCGCCCGCGCGCCGCAGCCGGAACCTCACGAGGTCGCCCGGCACGGCCGGCGCCGACTCGGCGATCGGCGCATAGGCGAGGTCGGCGTGGTCCTCGCACCAGATCACCGCCTGTCCGAGGGCGTCGTTGCGGTGAAGGACAACTCCCAGCATGGTCGCTCTCTTCATCGTCTCCCGTTCCGGCAGAATTCCGTCAGGAGACACCGTGTTCCCGCCACGGCGACGATTTTGCGCCGCAACCAAGGCGGTAGCATGGCACGTCAAGGGACCTGCTTGCATTCCGTCGCGGAAATGGTGTGACTGAGGGCATCGCGGTCCGCCCCTCGACCGGTATCTCCGGGCGCTGCCTGCGCCGGGATCTGGCCACTCACCCAGCCGAGTCCGGGAGCGCCCGCACCGATACGCGGAGGAGTCCCAGACGTGCTTGCCGAAACGCCCGTGCCCAGTCCGGCGGAGCTACGCGACATCCTCGGCGACAACCTGAGGAAGCTCACCGACAGCACCGAGGGCTCGGTGTCGGCGCTCTGCCGCGAGCTCGGCATCAACCGCACGCAGTTCAACCGCTACCGTGCCGGCGAGAGCTTTCCCCGTCCCGACGTCCTGCACCGCATCTGCACGCATTTCGGTGTCGACGCGCGCATCCTGCTGCAGCCGGTCGAGGAGGTCATGCGCCTGCGCGACGGCGCCCTCGGCCATCCCGAGCTCGCGCAGTTCCTCGGCGCGGGGCTCACGCTGACGGAATCGGCGTTCCCCTCGGGGTTCTACCGCATGACGCATCCCGCGGATCCCGCGCCCGAGCGCTACGTGCTACGCGTCTTCCGGGTCTACCGGCGCGACGGGCTCGTCTTCTTCCGCGGCTTCGACCCGGTGGCGATGGCGCAGGCGGCGGGCCGGTCGGTCCTGCGGCGCGACCGCGAATATCGCGGGGCGGCGTTCCGGCAGGACAAGGGGATCGCGGCGCTCGGCAGCCGCCGCAATGCAGAGGGCGCGACCTTCAGCTATCTCGACCGTGTCGTCGCGGGGGGTGTCCGGGTCTGGGTCGGCCACACGAGCCGCAGCGGCCGCGACGTCCTGTCGGCGGGGCCGACCATCGCGCTGATCTGCGAACACCTGGGGCGGCGCGTGGCGGACGCCCTGCCCTCGATGCGCGTCTCGGGCCTGCACCTGCTCGACGACCTGCCCGACCCCCACCGCATGCTGCACGCCCGGGTGGAGGGCTGAGCGCCGGGCGCGTCAGTCGCGCGCGTCGGCGCGGCTCTTGCCCGAGACCTTGAGCGCCAGCGTCGCCGCCATGAACTGGTCGAGCGCGCCGTCGAGCACCCCCTGCGTGTCCGACGTCTCGACCTGGGTGCGCAGGTCCTTCACCATCTGGTAGGGCTGCAGCACGTAGGAGCGGATCTGGTTGCCCCAGCCGGCATCGCCCTTGGCCTCGTGCTGGGCGTTGATCTCGGCATGCCGGCGCTCGAGCTCGAGCTGGTAGAGCCGCGACTTCAGCGCCTTCATGGCGATGTCGCGGTTCTGGTGCTGCGACTTCTCGGAACTGGTGACAACGATGCCGGTCGGGTGGTGGGTGATCCGCACGGCCGAGTCGGTGGTGTTCACGTGCTGGCCGCCCGCGCCCGAGGACCGGAACGTGTCGATCCGGATGTCGGAGGGATTGATGTCGATCTCGATGTTGTCGTCGACCACCGGGTAGACCCAGACGCTGGCGAAGGACGTCTCGCGCGTGCCCTTGCCGAAGGGCGAGATGCGCACGAGCCGGTGCACGCCCGATTCCGTCTTGAGCCAGCCATAGGCGTTCGGCCCCGAGATCTTGTAGGCGCAGGACTTGATGCCCGCCTCGGCGCCCGCTTCCTCGGATTGCAGCTCGACCTCGTAGCCCTTCTTCTCGGCCCAGCGGACATACATGCGCTGCAGCATCTGCGCCCAGTCGCAGGCCTCGGTGCCGCCCGCGCCCGCGTTGATCTCGAGGAAGGTGTCGTTGCCGTCCGCCTCGCCGTCGAGCAGCGCCTCGAGTTCCTTGGTCGCGGCCTTCTCGGCGAGCGCCTTGAGCGCGCCCTCGGCATCGGCGACGACCTCCTTGTCGTCCTCCATCTCGCCCAGCTCGATCAGCTCGACCTGGTCGGAGAGGTCCTGCCTGATCGTGCGGTAGGTCTCGATCTGGTCGACCAGCATCTGGCGGTCGCGCATGAGTTTCTGCGCGGCGGCCGGGTCGTTCCAGAGATTCGGATCCTCGACGCGCGCGTTGAATTCCTCGAGCCGGTGCTGCGCGGTCTCCCAGTCCATGCGCTGCGCCAGAAGCTCCAGCGACTTCTCGATCCGCTCGACCGTGTTCTCGACGTCTGCCCGCATCTGGTGATCCTGCCTTTCCGACTGGCGTGTGATACAAGAGCCGCCCGGTGCCTGCAACGCCGCCGGCACGGGGGTGGGCCGCGGCCCCGTCCGGTTCCGCGGACAAGGCTCAGGACGTGCGGGTCAGAGCCCGCACTTGTCGCGCATGAAGGCCAGCGCCACGGACAGCCCGTCCGGGGCGATGCCGTGCGCAGTGCCCTTCATGACATGGGCGTAGACCTCTTTCCAGCCGGCCTTCTGCAGCGCCTCGGCGGCCTCGGGCATCGAGTGCGGCGGCACCACGTCGTCCTGGTCGCCGTGGACCAGCAGGACCGGCGGGCGGCTCACGGTCTCGTCCTCGAGCAGCTCGGGCTGCAGGATCCGGCCCGAAAAGGCGACGATGCCAGCGACCGGGTCCTCGCGCCGGGGCGCCACGTGCAGCGACATCATCGTGCCCTGGCTGAAGCCGAAGAGCACCACCTGCTCGGGCAGGAGGTCCTCGTCGACCATGAAGGCGTCGAGGAAGGCGTCGAGGTCCTTCGCCGCGGCGCGCATGCCGGTCTCGGCCTCCTCCTGGCTCGACCCGTCGATCCAGGGGATCGGGAACCACTGGTAGCCGCCGGGATTGACCGCGCAGGCCTCGGGCGCGTCGGGCGCCACGAACATCGTGTCCGGCAGGTGCTCGGACAGGGGCTCGGCGAGGCCCAGGAGATCGGCACCGTTCGCGCCGTAGCCGTGCAGGAACACCACTGCCGAGCGGGTTTCTCCGGATGCCGGCGCACGCCGGCCGGCTTGCAGCACGCGGGTCATGCGATGCCCTCCCTGTTCTTCGCGACGCGGTAGTAGGCCCAGAGCGCGCGCGCCGCAACCGATCTCCAGGGCGACCACGCCTCGGCCATGCCGCGCAGCACCCGCTCGGTCGGCCGCGCGTCGAGCTCGAAGAGGTGCCGTGCGCCCTCCTGCAGGGCAAGGTCGCCCGGCGCGAAGACGTCCGCGCGCCCGAGCGAGAACATGGCGTAGATCTCGGCGGTCCAGATGCCGATCCCCTTCACCCGCGTGAGGGTCGCGATCACCTCGTCGGTCGGCGCGCCGCGCAGCGCCGCGAAGTCGATGCGCGCCTCGGCGAGCGCGCGGGCATAGGCCGCCTTCTGCCGCGACAGGCCGAGCGTGCGCAGGTGCGCCTCGTCGACCGACAGGATCGCCTCGGGCGTGGTCATGCCCGCCGCCTCGAGCCGGCCGCGGATCGCGCGCGCCGAGGCGACCGACACCTGCTGCCCGAGGATCGCGGCCAGCAGCTGGTCGAAGCCGTCGGGCGCGCGCCGGAGCGGCAGCGTGCCCGTCAGCTCGAGCGCGCGGGCAAAGCGCGGCTCGGCGCGGGCCAGCCAGTCGGCGCCTTCCGCGACACAGGCATCGCTCACGATGACGCGGCCCACCGGGTCGACCGGCACGGGCGGGGCGTCGCGGGCGGCCTCTGCGAGGCTCGGGGCGCGGCGGGGATCGGAGGACATGGCTCCCGTCATATCGCGCACACCGCCCTTGCACCATGGCAAAGCGGCGGGTCTTGCCCCCGCACCGCCCGCGGCTTACGCAAGGTGCATGGACAGTGCCGCAGCCCAGACCCGCGCCCGCCGCAACGTCGCCGTGCTTGTCGGCGCGCAGGCGATCCTCGGCGCGCAGATGCCGATGATCTTCACCATCGGCGGGCTCGCCGGCCAGTCGCTGGCGCCGAACCCCTGCTTCGCCACGCTGCCGATCTCGCTCATCGTGCTCGGCACCATGCTGAGCGCCACGCCCCTCTCCGCCTTCATGCAGCGCTTCGGCCGGCGCGCGGGCTTCTTCCTCGGGGCCGCGTCGGGTGCCGCGGGCGGCGCCATCGGCGCCTGGGGCCTCTACGAGCAGTCCTTCGCGATCTTCCTCGCGGGCAGCCTGCTGACCGGCCTCTACATGGCCTCGCAGGGCTTCTTCCGCTTCGCCGCCGCCGACACCGCGTCCGAGGATTTCCGGCCCAAGGCCATCTCCTACGTGCTGGCGGGCGGGCTCGCCTCGGCGCTGATCGGCCCCCAGCTGGTCAAGGTGACGGCGGACGCCTTCGTGGCGCCGTTCCTCGGTACCTACGCGGCGGTGATCGGCGTGAACCTCGTGGGCGCACTCCTGTTCTTCTTCCTCGACATCCCTCGCCCGCCGAAACCCTCTGTCGACGCGCCGCGCGGGCGGTCGTGGGGCGAGCTCTTGACCACGCCGCGGATCGCCGTCGCGGTGATCTGCGCGACAGTCTCCTACGCGCTCATGAACCTCATGATGACCTCGACCCCGCTGGCCGTCGTGGGCTGCGGCTACGACAAGGGCGCGGCGGCGGACGTCGTGTCGGCGCACGTCCTTGCCATGTTCGCGCCCTCCTTCTTCACCGGCCACCTCGTCGCCCGCTTCGGCGCCGAACGTATCGTCGCCATCGGTCTCGCCCTTCTCGGCGCGGCGGCGGCAGTCGCGCTTTCGGGTGTCGAGCTCGCCAACTTCTTCGGCGCGCTTGTGCTGCTCGGGCTCGGCTGGAACTTCGGCTTCATCGGCGCGACCTCGATGCTCGCCGCCTCGCACGGCGCGCACGAACGCGGCCGCGTGCAGGGCATGAACGACCTCATCGTGTTCGGCGGGGTGACGGTCGCCTCGCTCGCCTCGGGCGGGCTCATGAACTGCTCGGGCGGCAGCGCGGTCGAAGGCTGGACGGCGGTCAACCTCGCGATGGCGCCGTTCCTGTTCCTTGCGGGCGCGGCGCTGATCTGGCTCGTGCTGCGGCCCGCCGCGCGGCCCGCGGAATAGGTCAGGGCAGCCGGCGCAGCCCGGCCGCCGTCAGCATCAGCGACAGCCGTGCCCCGGCCTCGGATCCGCCGAGCCGTCCGTCGAGGACCGCCTGCGGATCGCGCGCGGCCCGCGCCAGGATCGCCGGCACGCGCCAGGCGGAGAGCTCAGCCACCCGCGCACCGGCATCGGGCCTCTCTGCAAGGTCGGGATCCGCGCGCAGCGGCAGCCGCGACCGCACCGCCGCCCCGATCGCCCCGGGCGACATGTCCGGAAACGGCTGGCGGTTGCGCCGCAGGAGCTCGGGCACGGCCAGGAGGTAGTTCGCGAAGCCGAGATGCGTGCCCAAGGCCCGCACCCGCGCCTCGCGCGCCGAGCCGAGCGCCCGCGCCGCCGCCCACATGAGCGTACCGCCGGTATCGGACAGGTAGGCCTCGAGGTCCTCCGCATCGGCCGGGTCGCTGCCGTCCGCGTCGCGTCGCCGCGCCTCGACCGCGGGTCGCAGCAGCTCCGCGCCCTCGGGACCGACCGCCAGCGCAAGCGGCGTCGCCACCTCGTGCCGGCGCACCATGCCCCCCGACGCGATCTCGTCGAGCGCGTCGGCCCACCATTGCAGGCGCATCTGCGCGATCATGGGCTCCTGCGTCACGTAGGGCGCGCGCGCCACTTCGAGGTTGAAGGCGTAGATCGGGAAGAGCACGCGCCGCGCCGGCACGGGCGCCGCCATGGCCGCGCGGAACCGGTCGGGATCGCCGCGTTCCACGGCCGCGGCGCAGGCGTTGAGATCGTCGTCGAACTGCATGCTGCCGCACCTAGCCCGAAGGCCGGCCGGGCACAGGGACCGGCCGGGCGAGGATCAGCGCGTAGGTCACGTGCGTGCGCGCCGCGCGCCAGAGCGCGATCTCGGCCTCGGCCGCGTCGAGCACCTCGGCCAGGTCCGGGTCCTCCGCCGCGTCGGGCCGCAGCTCGGCGATGCGCGCCGCGAGCGGGGTATAATAGGCGTCCCATCCTTCGACACCGATGATGCGGTGATCGATCACGCGATACCTCGCCGCCGCCACCTGCGCGGCGATCCCGTCGAGGTCGGTGATCTGGGGATAGTCCGCCCAGAACCGCGCGACCTCGGCCGGATAGGGCGCCCGCGGACGCACGGGCTCCGAGAACGCCACCGTGCCGCCGGGGGCGAGCGCCCGGCGCCACGCGGACAGGCCCTGCGTCACGCCGAGGAAGCTGATCGCGCCCGCGCTCCAGATGAGGTCGTAGGGTCCCGAGAGAAGCCGCATGTCGCCGCGCCGCACCGTGACGTTGGAAAGGTCCGCGCACCGCGCCCAGGCCTCGTTCACGAGCGAGGGCGCGGCGTCGATCGCGTCGACCGTGCCCATGGGCCGCGCCGTGGCCAGCGTCACCGCGTCCGCACCGGGGCCGCAGCCCGCGTCGCAGATGCGCGCCCGCGGCCGCACCCGCGCCCGATCGAGCGCCCAGAGCACGTCATCGGGCGTTCCCGGTCCCTCGCGGTCGAGCCCCGAATGAAGCCGCCAGAAGCCTCGCCTCACCCGGTCACGTCCCTGACGAGCTTCCAGCGCACCGCGTCGAGCAGCGCCTCGAAGGACGCGTCGACGATGTTCGGCGACACCCCCACCGTCGACCAGTGCCGCCCCTGCCCGTCGGCGCTGTCGATGATCACGCGGGTCACCGCCTCGGTCCCGCCCTGGGTGATGCGCACCTTGAAGTCGACGAGCCGCATGTCGGCGATCACGTCCTGGTAGCGCCCCAGATCCTTGGCCAGCGCCTTGGCGAGCGCGTTGACCGGGCCGCGGTCACCGCCCGACTCGTCCATCGATTCGCTCACCGACAGCTTCTTCTCGCCGTCGATCTTCACCACCACGACCGCCTCGGACAGCGACACCGTCCGGTTGTACTTGTTCTTGCGCCGCTCGACGGTCACCCGGTAGCGCTTGACCTCGAAGAAATCCGCGGCCTGCCCCAGCTCCTCGCGGGCGAGCAGCTCGAACGACGCCTGCGCGGTGTCGTAGGCATAGCCCTCGGCCTCGCGCGCCTTCACCCGGTCGAGGATGCGTCCGAGCGCCGGATCGTCCGGCGCGACGCTGAGGCCCATGTCGGTCAGGCGCCGGCGCAGGTTCGACCGGCCGGCCTGGTTCGACATCGGGATGAAGCGGCGGTTGCCGACCGCGGAAGGGTCCACGTGCTCGTAGGTCGAGGGGTCCTTCTCGATCGCGCTCGCGTGCAGCCCCGCCTTGTGCGCGAAGGCCGAGGCGCCGACATAGGGCAGCTGCTTCAGCGGCACGCGGTTCAGGATGTCGTCCAGCATCCGGCTGGTGCGCGTCAGGTCCTCGAGAGCGGCGCGGCTGACGCCGGTGTCGTAGCGGCTCGCCCACGGCTCCTTCAGCACCAGCGTCGGGATCAGCGAGACGAGGTTCGCGTTTCCGCAGCGCTCGCCGAGCCCGTTCAGCGTGCCCTGGATCTGCCGCGCGCCGGCGGCCACGGCGGCAAGGGCGCCCGCGACCGCGGTCTCGGTGTCGTTGTGGGTGTGGATGCCGAGCCTGTCGCACGGGATCCCCGCCGCGATCACCTCGGCCACGATGCGGCCGATCTCGTCGGGCAACGTGCCGCCATTGGTGTCGCAGAGCACGATCCAGCGCGCGCCCGCATCCCGCGCCGCCCGGAGGCAGGTCAGGGCATAGCCCGGGTTCGCCTTGTAGCCGTCGAAGAAATGTTCCGCATCGAAAAGGGTTTCCCGGCCTTCCTTAACGCAATGCGCGAGCGAGGCCGCGATGTTGTCGACGTTTTCCTTGAGCGGGATGCCGAGCGCGCGCTCCACGTGGTAGTCGTGCGTCTTGCCGACCAGGCAGACCGCGCCCGTGCCCGCGTTCAGCACGCCCGCGAGCACGTCGTCGTTCTCGGCCGACCGGCCCGACCGCTTGGTCATGCCGAAGGCGGTCATGGTGGCGCGGGTCTCCGGCGCGTCCTCGAAAAAGGCGCTGTCGGTGGGGTTCGCGCCGGGCCAGCCGCCCTCGATGTAGTCGACCCCCAGCGCATCGAGCGCCGCCGCGACGCGCCGCTTCTCCGCGGTCGAGAACTGCACGCCCTGCGTCTGCTGCCCGTCGCGCAGCGTGGTGTCGTAGAGGTAGAGCCGTTCAGCCATGGGCACCTTCGCCTTCATCTTCTCCGCGCTGCACCGCCCCGGTCACGGTGACTCGTCCCGAAAGCCCCGTCATTCCCGATCCTCGAGCTTCGACGCGTCGAAGCCGGGCCCGGGCAGCAGGTCCACGCCTTCCTTCGACATGCGCACCTCGACGCCCGCCTCCTTGAGGATCGCCTTCAGCCGGTCGACGCCCGCGAAGTCCTTGGATTGCATCGCGGCCGCGCGTTCGGCCGCGAGCCGGTCGCGCCAGTGCCCGAGATCGGCCGCGGGCTCCACCGCCCATGCGGGAAGGTCCGGGCACATGAAGCCGAGGAAATTCAGCGTCGCGCGCAGGGTCGGCGCATCTTCGGCATGGGCGAGCCGATGCAGTTCGGCAATCGCCGCGGGCGTGTTCAGGTCGTCCGCCAAGGCGTTGACGACACCCTCGGAAACGTCACCGCCATCGGGTGCCGCACCCGCCAGGCCGTACCAGCGCCGCAAGGTCGCCTCGGCCTCCTGCCGCTTCTGCGCGGTCCAGTCCATGGGCTTGCGGTAATGCGCGGACAACAGGACGAAGCGGATCACCTCGCCCGGGATGCCGTCGTCGAGCAGGTCGCGCACGGTGAAGAAGTTGCCGAGCGATTTCGACATCTTCTTGCCCTCGACCTGCAGCATCTCGTTGTGCAGCCAGACGCGGGCGAAATCGCCCTCGGGATGCGCGCAGGCCGATTGCGCGATCTCGTTCTCGTGGTGGGGAAACATCAGGTCGTTGCCGCCACCGTGGATGTCGAAGCTCTCGCCCAGGAGGCCGCCGGCCATGGCCGAGCATTCGATGTGCCAGCCGGGCCGGCCGCGGCCCCACGGGCTGTCCCAGCCGGGCAGGTCGGGGCCGGACGGCTTCCACAGGACAAAATCCATCGGGTGCTTCTTGTAGGGCGCGACCTCGACGCGGGCGCCGGCGATCATGTCCTCGACCGACCGGCCCGAAAGCCGGCCGTAGCCGTCATAGGAGTTGACGTCGAAGAGCACGTGCCCCTCGGCCGCGTAGGCGTGGCCCCGCGCGATCAGGTCCGCGATCATCTCGACCATCTGCGCGATCCATCCCGTGGCCCGCGGGGCATGGTCGGGACGCAGCGCGCCGAGCGCGTCCATGTCCTCATGGAACCAGCCGATGGTCTCCTCGGTGATCGCGGCGATGTCGCGGCCGGTCTCAGCGGCGCGCGCGTTGATCTTGTCGTCGACGTCGGTGAAATTGCGCACGTAGGTCACGTGGTCGGTGCCGTAGACGTGCCGTAGCAGGCGGTAGAGCACGTCGAACACCACGACGGGCCGCGCATTGCCGAGATGCGCCCGGTCGTAGACGGTGGGCCCGCAGACATACATGCGCACGTTGCCGGGGTCGATCGGGGCGAAGTCCTCCTTCGTCCGGGTCCGGGTGTTCGTCAGCCTGATCGTCGGTGCCATGTCGGTCCTCGCGCGCGGGGTCGCTCGCGGCGGGCTTTAGCAACTCGATGTCATGAGGGAAACAGGAGAGCGGCCCGCCGGAAATCTCAGCGGGTATTGCAGCAGGTGATGCGGTGTGCAGCGTTGCTCATGCGCCGCCGATAGCACATCCCCGGTGTCCGCGCCAGCTTGGGGTTGAGCCCGGACCGCCGGCGCTGTTGAGTGGCGCCGAAACCAAGACGGAGTCGCAGCCATGCCCGAACTTTCCCCGCGCCTGACCGGCCTCAACGGCGGCGGATCGGACGGCTGGGAGGTGTTCTACCGTGCACGCGCCCTCGTCGCCCGGGGCGTCGAGGTCACCGAGCTGACCATCGGCGAACACGACGAGCGCACCGACCCCGCGATCCTCGACGCGATGCACGCGGCGGCGCGGGACGGGCACACCGGGTATGCCACCGTGCCCGGCACCGACACGCTGCGCGACGCCATCGCGGCACGGGTCGCCGAGCGGACGGGCGTGCCGACCACGCGTGCCAACGTGCTGGTGACGCCGGGCGGACAGTCGGCGCTCTTTGCCGCGCACGTGGCCTGCTGCCCGCCGGGCGCGCCCGCGCTCCTGGTCGAGCCACATTACGCCACCTATCCGGGGACGATCCGCGGCGCGGGTGCCGTGCCGCGCCCGGTCCCGACGCGGCCCGAGGACGGGTTCCTGCCCGACCGCGCGGCGCTGATGCGGGCCGCGCCCGGCGCCGCGTCGCTGCTCCTGAACACGCCCAACAACCCGACCGGCGCGGTCTACGGGCGCCAGACGCTCGAGGCGGTCGCCGAGGTCGCCGAGGCGCACGACCTCTGGCTGATCTCGGACGAGGTCTACGACAGCCAGGTCTGGGAGGGTGCGCACCTGTCGCCCCGCGCCCTGCCCGGCATGGCCGCGCGAACGCTCGTCGTCGGGTCGATGTCGAAGAGCCACGCCATGACCGGCAGCCGGATCGGCTGGATCGTCGCGCCGGAGGCGGTCATCGGACACCTGATCGACCTAGCCACCGTCACCACCTACGGCGTGCCGGGCTTCATCCAGGATGCCGCCTGCTTCGCGCTGGCGGAGGGCGTGGCGCGCGAGGGCCGCGTGGCCGAACCCTTCGGCCGTCGCCGCGCGCGGGTGCTCGAGGCGCTCGAAGGCCACGCGGCGGTCCGCGCCGTCCCGCCGCAGGGCGCCATGTACGTGATGCTCGACGTGCGCGCGACGGGCCTCGACGGCGCGGCCTTCGCCGGGGCGCTGCTCGACGCGCACCGGATCGCGGTCATGCCCGGCGAGAGCTTCGGCCCCTCGGCGGCAGGACATGTGCGCGTGGCGCTCACCGTGCCGGACGAGAGGCTTGTCGCCGCGGTCGAGACGCTCGCGGCCTTCGCGGACAGCCTTGCCCGGGCACCGCGGCACGCGGCGCGATCGTGACGCCGGTCACCGCGATCCGCGGCATCGGACCCGCGCAGGAACGCCTCCTCGCCGCAGCCGGCATCGACAGCGCCGAGACGCTGCGTCGGATCGGCGCCGACGAGGCCTATCTGCGCATGCTTTCGGTCGGCGCCCGGCCGCATTTCATCGCCTACTACGCGCTGCACATGGCCCTGCAGGGACGTCCGTGGAACGACCTGAAGGGTGCGGAAAAGGACGAAATGCGAAAGGCTTACGACGCGCTTCTCAGGCGTCGCCCGAAGAGCGCGGGCCTGCCTCCGCCGGATCTCGCGGCCTTCATGGACCGGATCGGCCTGCGCCCGCCGCGGCGTCACGGCTAGCGGAACCCCGGCCCGGCCGGCTGCGTTGCCATGGCAACTTCAACGAGTCCGGAGCAAAGCGTCATGGACCTTGTCCGCATCATCTTCGCGATCCTGCTGCCGCCGCTTGGCGTCTTCCTTCAGGTGGGCATCGGCAAGCATTTCTGGATCAACATCATCCTCACCATCCTGGGCTACATCCCCGGCATCGTGCACGCGGTTTGGGTGATCGCCCGCACCGGCCCGCGGACGGTGTGACCGGAGGCAGGCCCATGGAGAAAGTGCACCGCATGCCGCCGGGCGCCGCCGCGCCCGGCGTGACCGACGACATCGCCCGGCTGCACCGGATCGAGCGGATCGCGCACCGCATGGATCGCGCCTTCCGCCTGCCGGGCACCGGCATCCGCGTCGGCTGGGACAGCATCGTGGGCCTGGTGCCCGGCGTCGGCGACACGCTGGCGGCGCTGCCCGCGGCCTACATCCTGCACAGCGCCTACCGGATGGGCGTGCCCACGCCCACGCTGGTGCAGATGGGCGCGAATGTCGGCATCGACTGGCTGATCGGCCTCGTGCCGCTGGTGGGCGACCTCTTCGACGTGGGTTTCAAGTCCAACTCGAAGAACGCGGCGCTCCTGCGCCGGCACCTGGAATCGCGTCACGGGGCGGTGCCGCCGTCCCAGTGACGGCGAACCGCAGTCCGGATACGAGAAAGGGCGCGCCCACCCGGCGCGCCCTTCCTGTCGTGCGGATGCCCGAGCCGGCTCAGCCGACCAGCTCGAGACCCGAGAAGAAGTACGCGATCTCCTCGGCGGCGGTCTCGGGCGCGTCCGAGCCGTGGACCGAGTTCTCGCCGACAGATTCCGCGAACTCGGCGCGGATGGTGCCCGGCGCGGCATCGGCGGGATTCGTGGCGCCCATGACTTCGCGGTTCTTCTGGATCGCGCCGTCGCCCTCGAGGACCTGCACCACCACCGGGGCGGAGGCCATGAACGTGCACAGCTCGTCGTAGAACGGACGCTCCGCGTGCACCTTGTAGAACTCGCCCGCCTGCTCCTTGCTCAGCTGGATGCGCTTCTGCGCGACGATGCGCAGGCCCGCTTCCTCGAACTTGGCGTTGATCTTGCCGGTGAGGTTGCGCTTGGTGGCGTCGGGTTTGATGATCGAGAGCGTGCGTTCGGTCGCCATGATGTGCCTTTCGGTTTGCGTGCCCGCGCGCGGCGCGCGGACCGGATCGGCGCTCCCGTAGCACGGCCCCCGGGGCTTGAAAACCGCCCTCGTTGCGGACCCGGAGCGGGATCTTCCGCGTTCACCCCTCAATTGTCTTCAAGATGTTGAATCATAACCAGCGAGGGAGAGGCACATGAATGCCGTCGTCGATTTCCTGAACACCGTCCTGTGGGGCTACGTGTTGGTGTGGGGGCTGCTCGGTGCGGGTCTCTTCCTGACCATCCGATTGTCCGGCCTCCAGTTCAGGCATTTCGGCGAATTCTTCCGCGTCATCGCCTCCTCCCGCAACACCGGGACCGACGGCATCTCGCCGCTGCAGGCGCTGACCATCAGCCTCGCGAGCCGCGTCGGCACCGGCAACCTCGCCGGCGTCGCGGTCGCCATCTATCTCGGCGGCCCCGGCGCGATCTTCTGGATGTGGATGGTGGCGCTGGTCGGCATGGCGACCGCCTACGCGGAATCGACGCTCGCGCAGCTCTACAAGGTGCGCAATGCCGACGGGCGCTACCGGGGCGGGCCGGCCTACTACATGTGGCACGGCCTGAACGCCAAGTGGCTCGGCTACGTCTTCTGCTTCTTCTTCCTGTGCTCCTTCGGGCTGATCTTCGTGTCGGTGCAGTCGAACTCCATCGCCGACGCGGCCGAGGGCGCCATGGGCATCCCCAAGCTCGCGACCGGCGTCGTCATCGCGGGCCTCGTGGCGGTGGTGATCTTCGGCGGCATCCCCTCGATCGCCCGCGTGGCCGAGAAGGTCGTGCCGTTCATGGCCGGCATCTACCTGCTGGTGGCGCTCGCCATCATCGTGATGAACATCACCGAGGTGCCGGGCGCGCTCGCCACCATCGTCACGTCGGCCTTCGGCATCGACCAGGCGGCCGGCGGATTTGCGGGCGGCATGACCGCGGCGCTGCTCAACGGGGTGAAGCGCGGCCTCTTCTCGAACGAGGCGGGCATGGGCTCCGCCCCGCACATCGCCGCCGTCGCGGTGCCCGAGCCGCACCATCCCTCGTCGCAGGGCCTCGTGCAGGGGCTCGGCGTCTTCATCGACACGATCCTCATCTGCACCGCGACGGCGCTGATGATCCTGCTCTCGGGCGCTGTCGATTACGGTCCGGACGGCGTCACCGGCATGGAGCTGACCCAGAACGCGCTCGCCGAGCATATCGGCGCGGCCGGGCCGCTCTTCATCGCGGTGGCAATCCTGTTCTTCGCCTACACCTCGATCATCGGCAACTACGCCTATTCCGAGAACGTGCTCGAGTTCCTCGGCCTGTCCGGCCGGGTGCCGCTCACCGTCTTCAAGTGCATGCAGCTCGCCATGGTGCTCTGGGGCGCGGTGCAGCCGGTGACACGGGTGTTCAACTTCGCCGACGCGGCCATGGCGACGATGGCGACGATCAACCTCGTGGCGCTGCTCCTGCTGTCGGGAACGGTGCGGCGGCTGACCATCGACTACTTCGCGCAGCGCCGGGCCGGCAGGGAGCCGCTCTTCCGCATCCGCGAGCACGCGGGCCTGAGCCGCGGCATCGACGCCTCGATCTGGAACCGCCACGTCGAGGAGGAACACCGCGCCGCCGGCGGCTCCTGACGCCCGGGCACCGCGGGCGGGCATCCCCGCCCGCGCGGCCCCTCGCCGCGCCCCGTCCTGCGCGCACGCCCTTTACGAACCGCGCGGGCTGAGGCAGAGGGGCGCACATGCTGAGGATCGAGGACATCTCCTACTCGGTCGAGGGACGCCCGCTCTTTGCCGGCGCCTCGGCCACCATTCCCGAAGGCCACAAGGTGGGCCTCGTCGGGGCCAACGGCACGGGCAAGACCACGCTCTTCCGGCTGATCCGGGGCGAGCTCACGCTCGACGGCGGGCGCATCACCCTGCCCGCCCGCGCCCGGATCGGCGGCGTCGCGCAGGAGGTGCCGTCGTCGGAGACGACGCTCCTCGACACGGTGCTCGAGGCCGATACCGAACGCGCGCGGCTGATGGCCGAGGCCGAGGAGGCGGTGGACGGCACCCGCATCGCCGAGGTTCAGACCCGGCTCGCCGACATCGACGCCTGGTCGGCCGAGGCGCGCGCGGCCGCGATCCTGAAGGGGCTCGGCTTCGACGACGCGGAACAGCGCATGCCCTGCTCGGCCTTTTCCGGCGGCTGGCGCATGCGCGTGGCGCTGGCGGGCGTGCTCTTCGCCCAGCCCGACCTGCTGCTCCTCGACGAGCCCACGAACTATCTCGACCTCGAGGGCGCGCTCTGGCTCGAGAGCTACCTCGCCAAGTACCCCCACACGGTGATCGTGATCAGCCACGACCGCGGGCTGCTGAACCGCGCCGTGGGCGGCATCCTGCACCTCAGCGAGAAGACCCTGACCTACTGGCAGGGCCCCTACGACCAGTTCGCCCGCCAGCGCGCCGAGCAGCGCGCGGTGCTCTCGGCCATGGCCAAGAAGCAGGAGGCCCGCCGCGCGCACCTGCAGAGCTTCGTCGACCGCTTCAAGGCCAAGGCGTCGAAGGCCCGCCAGGCCCAGAGCCGGGTCAAGATGATCGAGAAGATGCAGACGATCCAGCTTCCCGAGGAGGCGGAGAAGCGCGTCTTCACCTTCCCCAAGCCCGAGGAACTGTCGCCGCCCATCGTCTCGATCGAGAACGGCTCCACCGGCTACGGCGACACCGTGGTGCTGTCGCGGCTGAACCTCCGGATCGACCAGGACGACCGGATCGCGCTCCTCGGCCGCAACGGCCAGGGCAAGTCGACGCTGGCCAAGCTCCTGTCCGACCGCCTGCCGCTCATGGAGGGCAGGAAGGTCGCGGCCTCGAAGCTGCGCGTGGGCTACTTCGCCCAGCACCAGGTGGACGAGCTGCACGTGGACGAGACGCCGCTCCAGCACCTGCTGCGCGCGCGCCCCGGCGTCGCCCCCCCGAAGCTGCGCGCGCAGCTCGCGGGATTCGGCCTCGGCGCCGCCCAGGCCGAGACCGAGGTCGGCCGGCTCTCGGGCGGGCAGAAGGCGCGGCTCTCGCTCCTCCTCGCCACGCTCGACGCGCCGCACATGCTGATCCTCGACGAGCCGACGAACCACCTCGACATCGAGAGCCGCGAGGCGCTGGTCGAGGCGCTGACCTGGTACGAGGGCGCGGTGATCCTCGTGAGCCACGACATGCACCTGCTGAGCCTCGTGGCCGACCGGCTCTGGCTCGTGGGTGGCGGCACCGTCGCGCCCTACGACGACGACCTCGACGCCTACCGCCGCATGCTGCTCGCCCCCGAGAAGCCCCGCGGCACGCAGAAGGCGCAGGCCGAGGCGCCGAAGAAGCCCCAGCGCCCCTCGCGCGAGACGGTGCTGGCGCTGCGCGCCGAGGTGCGCAAGTGCGAGGCGCGGGTGGAAAAGCTCAACGACATGCGCGACCGCCTCGCCGCGAAGCTCGCCGATCCCGACCTCTACGAGGATGCCCGCGTGGGCGAGCTCGAGGTCTGGAACAAGAAATACGCCGAGGTGATGGAAGGCCTCGACCGCGCCGAGGCCCTCTGGATGGCCGCGCTCGAGAAGCTCGAGGCGGCCGAGACCGCCTGACGGCGCGCGGCCGCCGCGCCGGCTTCCCGGCGCACCTGTCCCGCTTCTTCTTGGTGCAAGTATCCCGGGGTGAATTCGTGCGCGTCCGCGCACGAAGAGGGGCAGCGCCCCTCTTCCCCGGCCCCGGCCCTCACGCGCCGGCGCGGCGGGCGAGACGCGTCTCGAGCTGGACCAGCGCGTCGTAGATCAGCACCGCGAAGAGGCCGACGATCAGCCCGCCCTGCAGGACGAAGGCGGTGTTGTTGGTCAGCAGCCCCGCGATGATCACCTCGCCCAGCGTGCGCGCCGCGACCGTGGAGCCGATGGTCGCCGTGCCGAGCGCGATCACCACCGACAGGCGGATGCCCGTCAGCATGACCGGCAGGGCGAGCGGCAGCTCCACCCGCACGAGCCGCTGCCAGCGGTTGAGGCCGATGCCCCTCGCCGCCTCCATGGTCGCGGGCGGCAGGGTCGAGAGCGCCGTGACCGAGTTCTCGAAGATCGGCAGGAGCCCGTAGAGAAAGAGCGCCACGAGCGTCGGGCCCGCGCCGAAGCCGAGCGCGGGCACGGCGAGCGCCAGCACCGCGACCGGCGGGAAGGTCTGGCCCATGTTGGTGATGGTCCGCGAAAGCGGGCGGAACGCCGCGCCCGCGGGCCGGGTCACGAAGATCGCGAGCCCGACCGCCACGAGCGTCGCCGCCGCCGTGGCCGCGGCGACGAGGCCGAGATGGCTCAGCGACAGCGACAGGAGCGAGCTGCGCTCGTAGATCACCGGCGCGTTCGCCGGCGCGAGCGGGGCGAAGAGCGGCGTGAACCAGGCGGGCCGCAGCACCAGCGCGACGAGCAGCAAGACCAGCGCGGGCCGCAGGACCGTACCGATCCTCATGCGTGCAGTTCCGCGCGCGCGCGGATGGCCTCGAAGGTCACTCGCCCGGACGGCACGCCGTCGACCGTGACCGGCACCGCCGACCGCCCGCTCCAGAGGCAGGCCGCGAGGGCATCGCGCAGGCTCGCCTCGGCGGGCATGGCCTCGCCCGGGGCGGTGCCCTCCTCGAGGAGCTCGGACAGCGGGATCAGCGACAGGAGCCGCAGCGGCCGCTCCACATCGCCCACCATGTCGGCCACGAGCGGCGTCGCCGGCTGCGCGATGATCTCGGCCGGGGTCGCGTGCTGCACGAGCCGGCCCCCGTCCATCACCGCCACGCGGTCGCCGAGGCGGATCGCCTCCTCCATGTCGTGCGTGACGAGGAGGATGGTCGAGCCGAGCCGGCGCTGGATGCGGCGGAGATCGTCCTGCGCCCGGGCGCGGATGATCGGATCGAGCGCGCCGAAGGGTTCGTCCATCAGCAGCAGGTCGGGGCGCGAGGCGAGCGCGCGCGCCACGCCCACGCGCTGCTGCTGGCCGCCCGACAGCTCGGCCGGATAGCGGTCCCGGAAGGCGTCGGGCTCCATCGAGAAGAGTGACAGCAGCTCGTCGACGCGCGCGCGGATCCGGTCCTTCTTCCAGCCCATGAGCTGCGGCACCGCGCCGATGTTGCGGCCGACCGTGTGGTGCGGGAAGAGCCCGTGCCCCTGGATCGCGTATCCGATGCGCCGTCGCAGCAGGTGCGGCTTCGTCGCGCGGGTGCTCTCGCCGTTGATCCGGACCTCGCCCGAACTCGGCTCCTCGAGCCGGTTGATCATGCGCAGGAGCGTGGTCTTGCCCGACCCGGAGGTGCCCACGATCACCGTGATCGTGCCGGTCTCGGCCGTCATGGTGACGCCGTCCACGGCGGTGCTGTCCCCGTAGGTCTTGGTGATGCGGTCGATCTCGATCATGCGGCCTCCTTGGGCGTCGGGCGCGTCAGGTCGACGAGGATGTCCATCACGATCGCCGCGCAGAGCGCGAGCGCGACGGTCGGCAGGGCGCCCAGCAGGATCAGGTCCGTGGCGGTCTGGTTCAGTCCCTGGAACACGAAGGTGCCGAAGCCGCCGCCGCCGATCAGGCCGGCGATGACGGCGAGCCCGATGTTCTGGACCAGCACGATGCGCAGGCCCGTCAGGATGACCGGCAGGCCCAGCGGCAGCTCGACCCGCAGGAGGCGCTGTCCCGGCGTCATGCCCATGCCGCGCGCCGCGTCGAGCGCGGCC
Source organism: Roseivivax isoporae LMG 25204 (assembly GCF_000521865.1). Lineage (GTDB taxonomy): Bacteria > Pseudomonadota > Alphaproteobacteria > Rhodobacterales > Rhodobacteraceae > Roseivivax > Roseivivax isoporae. The sequence continues at coordinate 119,613 of NZ_JAME01000002.1, read as the reverse complement.
GGCGGCGTCGCGGCGAGACCGGCCACCGTGTTCCCCACGACCGGCAGGAGCGAGTAGAGCACCAGCGCGAGGAAGGCCGGGGCGAAGCCGATCCCGGCGATGCCCAGGGCCTGCGCGCCCGGCACGCTGTCGCCGACCCAGCCCAGGATCGGGATCATCAGGCCGAACATGGCCAGCGACGGGATCGTCTGCAGCAGGCTCAGGACCGGCAGCAGGCTCGCGCGCAGGCCGGACCGGCGGTGGCACAGGATGCCGAGCGGGAACCCGATCGCCCCCGCGACGGCCAGCGAGCCGAAGGCGAGCGCGAGGTGCCGCAGCGCGGCGTCGGCGAAGGCGCCGCTGCGCCCGGCATGTTCCTGCAGGATCGACAGCGGCGACAGCGCGCCCGACCAGAGGATCAGCGCCAGCGCGCCCAGCACCGCCGACAGGAGCCCGGTCCGCGCGAGCGGCCCGGGCGTCATCTGCGCCAGCGCGTCCGCCATCAGCAGCATCAGGATCACGAGCAGGCACCAGAAGCCGATGGCCGGCGACACCCGCGCGTAATCGCCCGCATCGGCGAGAAGCGCCGGGGCACCCTGCACCAGCAGCCACAGAAGCCCGGCCAGCCCGAGGATCGCGCCGGCGAGCCGCAGGGGCTGTCCGTGGGTGCGCAGGCCGACGAGCAGCGCCGCGACGATGCAGGCCACGCCCGGCAGGGCTGCCGCCGGGGTGGCGAGGCGCCAGACCATGACCCCTTCCCCGGCGACGATGCGATTCGCCGCGATCGTCATGAACGGGACGAGCAGCGCCGCCAGGCCGAGCACGGCAAAGAGCGCGCCGGGCGGAGAGATGCCCCGCGCGACGCGCCCGGCCGATCGACCGGCAGCCGTCACTCGAGGACGCCGGTCTGGGTCAGGTAGTCGCGCGCCACGGCCTCGGCCGGCTCGCCGCCGACCTGGATGCGGCCGTTCAGCTGCTGCAGGGTCTCCATGTCGAGCCCGGTGAAGATCGGGTTCAGGACCTCGGGGATCGCGGGATATTCCTCCAGCACCTCGGCCCGCACGATGGGCGTCGGCTCGTAGACCGGCTGCACGCCCTTGTCGTCCTCCATCACAACGAGCCCGGTGGCGCCGATGCCGCCGTCGGTGCCGTAGACCATCGCCGCGTTGACGCCCGAGGTGCCGCGCGCGGCGGCCTGGATCGTGGCGGCGGTGTCGCCGCCCGACAGGATGACCGTCTGGTCCTGCGTCAGCTCGAAGCGGTAGGTCTCCTGCATCGCGGGCAGCACGGCCGGCGAGGACACGAACTCGGTCGAGGCCGCGAGCGTCACGTCGCCGCCGCCCGACACCCAGGCGCCGAAATCCGACATGGTCGACAGGCCGTTCTCCTCGGCCACCGGCCCGGTGACGGCGATGGCCCAGGTGTTGTTCGCCGGCGCGCTCTCGAGCCAGGTGACGTCGTTCGCCTCCGCGTCGAGCTCCGCCGCGCGGGCGCGGGCGGCCTCGGGATCCTTCCAGACCTCGCTGTCGGCCTCGTTGAAGAAGAAGGCCGCGTTGCCGGTATATTCGGGATAGATGTCGATCTGCCCGGCCAGCAGCGCCTCCCGGACCACCTGCGTGCCGCCCAGCTGCAGGCGCCGCTCCACCGGCAGGCCCGCGTCCTCGAGCGCCAGCGCGATGATGTTGCCGAGGAGCCCGCCCTCGGTGTCGATCTTCGAGGATACCGTGATGTCGGCCTGGGCCGCCGTGGCGAGCGCACCGGACAGGCCGGCGGCGAGGATGAGGGACGTCTTCATGATGGTCAGCTCCTGGATAGATGCTCTGCGCAACGCGGCGCGTCAGGGATCCAGACCAAGTGTAGAGGAAGCCGACCAACCGCCAACCCCGCAGCCGACTTTGCGACACCGCCGGAGCGGTGACCCGGCGGCAGCCCTGGTGCGCCGCGGGCCCCTTGCCGAGGCCCGCGCGCTCGCCTATCGGGTGGGACATGGACGCGGCCTTCCTCATCTCCGCCTTTGCGACGCTCTTCGTGGTGATCGACCCGATCGGCATCACGCCGGTCTTCATCGCCTTGAGCCAGGGCGCGAGCCCCCTGCAGAAGCGCGCGATCATCCTGCGCGCCTGCGCCATCGCGGCGGCGCTCCTCTGCCTCTTCGCCTTCCTCGGCGAGGGCGTGCTCGACACGATCGGCATCTCCATGCCGGCCTTCCGGATCGCGGGCGGCCTGCTGCTGTTCCTCACCGCGATCGACATGCTGTTCGAGCGGCGCACCAAGCGGCGCGAGGACAAGGCCGAACGCGAGGAGGACGCGCCCGACCCGTCGGTCTTTCCCATGGCGATCCCGCTTCTCGCGGGGCCGGGCTCCATCACCACGGTGATCCTGCTCATGGGCGAGGCGCAGGGCCCGGGCGGCCGCGCCGCGGTGCTCGGCGTCATGTTCGCGGTCCTCGGCATCGCGCTCGTGCTCCTGCTCCTGTCGGGGCCGATCGAGCGGGTCCTCGGGCGGATCGGCATCACCGTGGTCACGCGGCTCCTCGGCATGCTGCTCGCCGCGCTCTCGGTGCAGTTCGTGCTCGACGGGCTCACCGCCTACGGCTTCGGCGCGGGCATCGCGTCCTGAGGCCGCGGCGCGCGGGATCTTAACTTCCGGCCTCGCGCGCCCTACCTCTGTCGCATGCAGCGGCGGACCTTCCCATGACCGGCGACGACATCGGATCGCTCATCTACCTCGTCCTCCTGGGCGCAGTCCTGTTCGTGTGGTACATCGTGCAGTCGCGCGCGGGCCTCGGGCGGACGCTGCAGCAGGCGGCGGCCTGGGGGCTGATCTTCCTCGGCACCATCGCCGCGGTCGGCCTCTGGGGCGACATCCGGCAGGACGTGATGCCCTCGCAATCGGTGATCGCCGAGGACGGACGGGTGGAACTTCCGCAGGCGCCGGACGGGCACTACTACGTGACGCTCGAGGTGAACGGGACGCCGGTGCGCTTCATGGTCGACACGGGCGCGAGCGGCACGGTGCTCACGCGGCGCGACGCCGAGCGCGCGGGCCTCGCGGAGGACGATCTCGTCTACTATTCCGAGGCGATGACCGCGAACGGCCCGGTGCGCACGGCGCCCGTCCGGCTCGACAGCGTGGCGCTCGGCCCCTTCGTCGACGCGAACGTGCCGGCCTACGTGAACGAGGGCGAGATGGCGCAGTCGCTTCTCGGCATGAGCTACCTGCAGCGCTTCGACCGGCTCGAGATCACGCGCGGGCAGCTCGTGCTCGAACGCTGAGTCAGCGCTCGGCCTTCTTTTCCCAGCGGCCGCTTTCCTCGGACCAGTACTGCGCCGAGGCACCGGCAGCGGTCAGGGCGCGCCACTGCTCGCGGGCGCGGGCGAGCGCCGCGGTGTCGTTCCCGTCGAAGAGCACGCAGGCCCGTTCGAGCCGGGCCAGTTCGTCCGGCGCGATCTCGGCGCCGTCCACCGACATCACGCAGACCGCGCCGTTCGGCAGGTCCGGGCGGTCGGTCAGCAGCACCGGCTGCGCGGCGTCATGACGCCCGCCGCACAGCCCGTGCGGCAGGAAGCCGTCCTCGGGGGCGAGCCAGAGCTTCTCGTCCAGCCATTCGAGCCGCGCGCGATCGGTGCCGCGCACCGCCACGCGCCAGCCCTGTGCCAGCGCCCGCTCGAGCAGCGCGGGCAGCGCCGCCTCGAGCGGGCGGCGCGTCAGGTGGTAGAAGTAGGCCGCCCCCATCGGGCCCCCCTGCCGGTCAGTCCTTCGTCTCGTAGGCGTCGCGCACCAGCCGGTCGAGCGCGCGCACGCCCCATCCGGTCGCACCCTTGCCCGAGAGCGGCAGGTCCTTGGCCACGTGCGCCACGCCCGCGATGTCGATGTGGATCCACGGAACGTCGTCCCGGGCGAAGCGCTTGAGGAATTCCGCCGCCGTGATCGAGCCGGCCGCGCGGCCGCCCGAGTTCTTGATGTCCGCGATGTCGGACTTGATCTGCTCGGCGTAGCCCGGCCCGAACGGCATGCGCCAGGCGCCCTCCGCCTCGTCCGCGCAGGCCTTGGCGAAGGCCTGCGACAGCGTCTCGTCGGTGGCGTAGTAGGCTGCGTTGTCGTTGCCGAGCGCGATGATGCAGGCGCCCGTCAGCGTGGCGAGGTCGATCATCGCGGCGGGCTTCAGGTGTTCCTGCGCGTACCACATGACGTCGGCGAGGACGAGCCGGCCCTCGGCGTCGGTCGAGATCACCTCGATCGTGTCGCCCTTCATCGAGGTCAGCACGTCGCCCGGCCGGTAGGCCTTGCCGTCGGGCATGTTCTCGACGAGCCCCACGAGGCCCACGACGTTCGCACGCGCGCCGCGCTTTGCGAGGGCCATCATGGTGCCCGCCACGGTGCCGGCGCCGCCCATGTCCATGGTCATCGATTCCATGCCCTGCGACGGCTTGATCGAGATGCCGCCGGTGTCGAACACGACGCCCTTGCCCACGAGCGCCAGCGGCGCGGCGTCGCCGCCGCCGTTCCAGCGCATGACCACGAGCTTCGCCGGCGTCTCGGACCCCTTCGACACGGCGAGGAAGGCGCCCATGCCGAGGGCCTCCATATCGGATTCCTCGAGCACCTCGACCTCGACGCCGAGATCCTTCAGCGCCAGCAGCCGGTCGGCGAAGGCCACGGTCGAGAGCACGTTCGCGGGCTCGTTCACGAGGTCGCGGGTGAAGAGGACGCCCTCGGCCACGGCGAGGAGCGGCGCCGCGGCCGCCTGCACGTCGTCCGCCTTGTCGCACATCACGCGCGCGGCGGCCGGCGCGTCGGCCTTCTCGGACTTGTGGGCGGTGAAGGCATAGCTGCGCAGCGCGAGCCCGAGGGCGATCTGCTCGGGCGTGCGGGTCCCGTCGGGCAGGAGCGTCACGGCCTTTGTCCCGGCCGCGCGCGCCAGCGCCGCGCCCGCGCGGCGGGCATCCTCGGGCTTCGGACGGCGCGGCAGGCGCACGATGTCGAGCCCCTCGGCGACGAGTCCCGCGGGAAAGGCCAGCGACAGCACGTCGCCGTCCTTGAGCTTGCCCCAGCGCTCGGCCTCGACCGCGCGCTTCACCGCGCCGCGGGTCAGCCGGTTCAGCCGGCGCGCGGCGCGTCCCATCGTGCCCTCGGCCGGCACGCAGACCGCGACGCGCCCCTCCGCCTCGGCCAGCGTGTCGAAGTCGGGCTCGATGAAGCGGATCTCGCGGATATCGGTCATTCTGGGGCTCCTCGGAAATTCGGTGCGCCCACAGGTATCCCGCCCCGGATGGCTTGGCCAGCCCCGGGACCCGGGCCGCGGCGCGCCCGGGCTTTTCCGCCCCCGCCGGATCGTCTAGGGTCGCGCGGAACGGCAGGGCACCACCCGGGAGGCACATGTTGGCGAGATTCGACAGATACATGCTGTCGCGCTTCATGATGCTCTTCGGCTTCTTCGCGCTGGTGCTGGTGTCGGTCTACTGGGTGAACCGGGCGGTGATCCTGTTCGACCGCCTGATCGGCGATGGCCATTCCGCGCGCATCTTCCTCGAGTTCACCATGCTGAGCCTGCCGAACGTGATCCTGCTGGTCCTGCCGATGGCGGCCTTCGCCGCCACCACCTACGTCACGAACCGGCTGTCGGGGGATTCCGAGCTGGCCGTGGTGCAGGCGACGGGCTACTCGCCATGGCGGCTCGCCCGGCCGGCCCTCGCCTTCGGCCTGATCGTCATGATGATGATGCTGGTTCTCTCCCATTACCTCGTGCCCGCGAGCCTCGCGCAGCTGCGCGAGCGCGAAGTCGAGATCTCGGGATCGGTCAGCGCGCAGCTCTTGCGCGAGGGCGCGTTCCTGAACCCCTCCACCGGCGTGACCTTCTACATCCGCGAGATCACCGCGGACGGCGAGCTGCGCGACGTGTTCCTGTCGGACCGCCGGCAGGAGGATCGCGCCGTGACCTACACCGCCGCGACCGCCTACGTGCTGCGCGAGGACGGTGCCTCCAACATCGTCATGCTGAACGGGCTGGCGCAGACGCTCGACGGGGAAACCGGGCGGCTGTCGGTGACCACCTTCGAGGACCTGACCTACGACATCACCAACCTGATCTCCTCCGACACCTCGCGCCGGCCGCGCACCTACGCGATGTCGACGGCCGACCTGCTCCTGCGCACGGAGGAGAGCGCGCGCCTCGCGGACGACCCGGTCGGCGAGGTACTGGAGGAGGTGCACGGACGTTTCCAGCAGCCGCTTCTGGCGGTGGTGGCGGCGCTCATAGGCTATTCGGCGCTCATGGTCGGCGGGTTCAGCCGCTTCGGCCTCGGCCGGCAGATCGTGTTCGCCATCTTCCTCCTCGTGCTCGTCAAGCTCGTGGAGAGCGTCGTGACGACGCCGGTGCGCGCCAACGGCAACCTCTGGCCGCTGATCTACCTGCCCTCGCTGGCGGGCTTCGCCATGGCGGCGGCGCTCCTGCACGTGGCCGCGCGGCCCTTCCGGCCGGGACGCGGCGCGGCGCCGGGGGCCGCCACATGACGCTCCACCTCTATTTCGCGCGGCGCTTCCTGACGATCTTCCTCGGGATCCTCGCAGTCTTCGCGCTGTTTCTCGGGCTTCTCGACCTCGTGGAGCAGCTGCGGCGCTTCGACGGCGAGGTGGCGTTCGGGCGGATCGTGCAGCTCACGATCCTGAACATGCCTTCCTCGCTCTACGAGATGCTGCCGCTGATCGTGATCCTCGCGGCGATCGGGCTGTTCCTCGGCCTCGCGCGGTCCTCGGAACTGGTGGTCGCGCGTGCGGCCGGACGCTCGGGCCTGATGACGCTCGTGGGCCCGGTGGCGGTGGCGGCGCTCGTCGGGGTGTTCGCGGTCGCGGTGCTGAACCCGATCTCGGCCGCGACGTCGAAACGGTTCGAGGTGCTGTCGGAACGCTGGTCGAACGGCGATTCCAACATCTTGTCCATCGGCGCCGAGGGACTGTGGCTCCGGCAGGGCGACGCGAGCGGGCAGACGGTCATCCGCGCCTCGCGCGCCAATGCCGACGCGACCATCCTCTACGACGTCAGCTTCTTCGCCTACGATCCCGAGGCGGGGCCGCTCCGCCGGATCGAGGCGGAGGAGGCGGAACTCGGCGACGGCACCTGGACGCTGCGGGCCGCAAAGGAATGGCCGCTTGCGCGCGGCAGCAATCCCGAGGCCGAGGCACGCACCCACGACACGCTCGAGGTTCCCTCGACCCTGACCCGCGAAAGCATCCGCGACCGCTTCGGCCGGCCCTCGTCGGTGCCGATCTGGGAATTGCCGGCCTACATCGCAGATCTCGAGGAGGCCGGTTTCTCCGCCCGCCGGCACGTGGTGTGGCTGCAGATGGAACTGGCGCGCCCGCTGTTTCTCGTGGCGCTCGTGGTGCTGGGCGCGGGGCTCACGATGAAGCATTCGCGCCTCGGTCGCACCGGCCTGTCGGTGCTGACGGCGGTGCTTCTGGGCTTCGGGCTTTACTACATTCGGAACTTCGCGCAAATCCTTGGCGAAACGGGGCAGATTCCTGCCCTGCCCGCGGCCTGGGTGCCGCCTGTCGCCTCGCTCCTCCTGGCGCTCGGCATCGTTCTGCAAAGGGAAGACGGATGATCCGCGCCGCGCTCCTGTCCTGCCTGCTGCTGGCGCCCGCGGCCCTCCGCGCGCAGGAGGCCGCGACCGAGACGCCCGCGCTCCTCGTGGCGGACCGGGTGTCGATCGAGGGCCGCTCGCGGCTCGTGGCCGAAGGCAATGTCGAGGCGCTGCACGAGGGCAACCGGCTCGAGGCGACGCGGGTCGTCTACGACCAGGAGGCGGGCGCGCTGACGATCGAGGGCCCCGTGCGGCTGATCGACCCCGAAGGCAGCGTGCTGGTCGCGGACAGCGCTGACCTCGACAGCGATTTCGAGAACGGTCTCCTGCGCGGCGCGCGGCTGGTGCTCGACGAGCAGCTGCAGCTCGCCTCGGTCGAGGCGCGGCGGGTGAACGGCCGATACACCGCGCTCGAGAAGGTCGCGGTGACGTCGTGCCAGGTCTGCGGGCGCAACGAGGTCCCGCTGTGGCAGATCCGCGCCTCGCGCGTGGTGCACGACGAGGCCGAGCAGCAGATCTACTTCGACAACGCGCAGTTCCGCGTGCTCGACGTGCCCATCGCGTACCTGCCGCGCCTGCGCGTGCCGGACCCGACGCTCACCCGCGCGCGCGGCTTCCTGACGCCCACCTTCCGCACCTCGACGCTGCTCGGCTTCGGCATCAAGGTGCCCTATTTCGTGCCGGTGGGCGATCACCAGGATTTCACGTTCACGCCCTACGTCTCGCCGGTGACGCGCACGCTCGAGACGCGCTACCGCCGCGCCTTCCGTTACGGCAGCATCGAGGTGAACACCGCGGTCTCGCAGGACACGCTCATCGACGACGAGACGCGCGCCTACCTCTTCGCCGAGGGCGAGTTCGACCTGCCGCGCCGCTTCAAGCTGAGCTTCGACATCGAGACGACGTCCGACGAGGCCTATCTCAACGATTACGACTACTCGTCGAAGGACCGGCTCGACAGCGCCATCGCCCTGACCCGCGCGACGCCCGACAGCTTCTTCTTGGCCGAGCTGATCCACTACCAGACCCTGCGCGACAGCGAGCGCGATTCGACGCAGCCCACGATCATCCTGCATTCGAGCTACGAGCGGCGCTACTTTCCCGACCTGATCGGCGGCGAGCTGCGCGTGGGCACCATCGCGCACGGGCACTACCGCTATTCCGACCGCGACACCGACGGTAACGACGACGACGACATCGTCGACGGCCGGGACGTCGCGCGGGTGACGGCAGACGCATCCTGGCGCCGCCGCTTCACGCTGGCCGGAGGCATCCGTGCGGGCGTCCTGGCACAGCTCTGGGCGGACAGGTTCGAAGTGCGGCAGGACGCGACGTCGTCCGAGAGCGAGAGCCAGCTGACCCCCGGGCTGTCGGCCGAGCTGCGCTGGCCGTGGACGCGCACGGGCTTCGGCGGCTCGCGAACGCTGATCGAGCCGGTGCTGCAGACCGCGTGGGTGGGCGGCGAGCGGTTCGACAACCCGAACGACGAGAGCACCCGCGCCGAATTCGACGAGGGCAACCTCCTGTCGCTCTCGCGCTTTCCCGCCGCGGACCGGCGCGAGCGCGGCCGGGTGACGGCGGCGGGCCTGCGCTGGCTCTACGACAACCCGACCGGCTGGAGCGCCGGCCTCACGGTCGGCCGCCTCTGGCGCGAGGAGGAGGACGACGCCTTCACCCGCACCTCGGGTCTCGACGACCGCAACTCGGACGTCCTGATCGCGGGACATTTCGCGACCTTCGACGGCTTCGCGCTGACCGCGCGCGGACTGCTCGAACCGGACGGCAGCGCCTTTTCCAAGGCCGAGGCCAGCGCGCTCTGGCAGAACGACCGCATCGCGCTCGAGGCCTCCTACCTGCTGCTCGGGCAGGACCCCGACGAGGACCGCGACGGGTCGGTCTCGGAATGGAGCTTCGACGGCGCCTATGTCTTCAACGACACCTGGTCGGGCGACGCCTACGGTCGCTACGACTTGTCCGACAACCGCTTCGCCCGGGCCGGGCTCGGCCTGACCTACGAGAACGAGTGCGTCGGCGTGAACTTTTCGGTCTCGCGCCGCTTCGCCTCGTCGACTAACCTCGAACCATCCACCGATTTCGGACTGACCGTCGCGCTGAAAGGCTTCAGCACCGGCGGCAGCGCGAAGGAGAGACGCCGCACATGCTCGAGCTTCTGACGACCGCGACCCGCCGGCTCGCACCCCTTGTCTGCGCGCTATCCCTCGGCATGGCCGCCCTGCCCGGCGGCGCCGAGGCGCAGAACCTCTTCGCCCCGGCGATCACCGTCAACGACGACGTCATCACGACCTACGAACTGCAGCAGCGCGAACGGATGAACGCCGTGCTGAACGCGCCCGGCAACCTCGAGGAACTGGCGCGCGAACAGCTCATCGACGACCGCCTGCGCGTGGCCGCAGCCGCGCGCGAGGGGATCGTGCCGACGGAGGAGCAGGTGACCGAGGGCATGGCCGAATTCGCCGGCCGCGCGAACCTCAGCCGCGAGGAATTCGTGGCCGCGCTGGCGCAGGGCGGCGTGTCCGAGCAGACGTTCCGCGACTTCGTCCGGGCAGGCGTCGCCTGGCGCGAGCTGGTGCGCCAGCGCTTCGGCCCCCAGAGCCAGGTCTCGGAGGTCGAGATCGACCGCGCGCAGAACGCGCAGGACAGCGGCAGCAACGTGCGCGTGCTCCTGTCCGAGATCATCATCCCAGCCCCGCCGCCGCAGGCGGAGCAGGTGCGCGCGCTGGCGCAGCGCATCTCGCAGGTCCGCAGCGAGGCCGAGTTCTCGGCAGCGGCCCGCGAGTACTCGGCAACGCAGAGCCGCGGCAACGGCGGCCGCCTGCCGTGGCAGGACCTGACCGACCTGCCGCCCGTGCTGCGCCCGATCGTGCTGGGACTGTCCCCGGGCGAGGTGTCGGACCCCTTGCCTATCACCAACGCGGTCGCGCTGTTCCAGCTGCGCGGCATCGAGGAGACGGGCTACACCGCGCCCGAGATCGGCGCCGTGGAATACGCCGCCTACTTCATGCCGGGCGGCCGGTCGCCCGAGACGCTGGCCCGCGCGCGGGTGCTGGCGCAGACCGTCGACCGCTGCGACGACCTCTACGGCGTGGCCAAGGGCCAGCCGGCGAACGTGCTCGACCGCCAGACCCTGCCGCCCGCGCAGCTGCCCGCCGACTACGCGATCGAGCTGTCGAAGCTCGACCCCGGCGAGGCGTCGACGGCGCTGACCCGCGCAAACGGCCAGAGCCTCGTGTTCCTCATGCTGTGCAGCCGCTCGAGCGTGGCGCCGCAGCAGGGCGAGGACGGCGAGGATGCCGCGCCCGCGCGCGAGGAACTTGCGCTCGGCCTGCGCAACCGGCGCCTCGGTGCGCTGGCGGACGGATACCTTGCCGAGCTGCGCGCCGAGGCCCGCATCGTGGAGCGATGAGCCCCGCGCCCATCGCCATGAGCTGCGGCGAACCCTCGGGCATCGGGCCCGAACTTGCCGTCGACGCCTGGCGCCAGCTGCGCGACACGATCCCGTTTGCCTGGATCGGCGATCCCGATCACCTGCCCGAGGGTACGCCCACGAAGCCGATCGAGACCCTGCGCGACGCGGCCCGCGTCGCCGCCACGGCCCTGCCCGTCCTGCCGCTGCCCTTTCCCGGACCGCGCGTGCCGGGCGTTCCGCAGCCGACGCAGGCGGCGCAGGTGGTCGCGTCGATCGCGCGCGCGGTCGACCTTGCCGACATGGGGCACGCCTCGGCGATCTGCACGCTGCCGATCCACAAGAAGGCGCTGCAGGACGGCGCGGGCTTCGCCTTTCCCGGGCACACCGAATACCTCGCCGACCGGGCGGGCGTGCGGCACGTGGTGATGATGCTCGCCTCGGACACGCTGCGCGTGGTGCCGGCGACGATCCACATCCCGCTCGCGCAGGTGCACGGCGCGCTGACCGCGGACCTGCTCGAATCCTGCCTCCGCATCACCCATGACGGCCTCGTGCGCCGCTTCCGCATCGCCGAGCCGCGGCTCGCCGTGGCGGGTCTCAACCCGCACGCGGGCGAAGGCGGCAAGATCGGCCGCGAGGAGATCGAGATCCTCGTGCCCGTGATCGAACGCCTGCGGGCGGAGGGAATGGAGATCGCCGGCCCGCTCTCCGCCGACACGATGTTCCACGCCGCGGCGCGCAAGAGCTACGACGTGGCGGTGGCGATGTACCACGACCAGGCGCTGATCCCGATCAAGACGCTCGATTTCGACCGCGGCGTGAACCTGACGCTGGGCCTGCCCTATATCCGCACCTCGCCCGACCACGGCACCGCGCTGGACATCGCGGGCCAGGGCAAGGCGAACCCGTCCTCGACCATCGAGGCGCTGAAGCTCGCCTGGCGGCTCGCCGGGGGCACGGCGTGAGCTCTGCCGGAGGACGCCGTGGCCATTGACGACCTGCCGCCCCTGCGCGAGGTGATCGCGCGCCACGGGCTGAGCGCGCGCAAGGCGCTCGGGCAGAACTTCCTGCTCGACCTGAATCTCACGTCCAAGATCGCGCGGGCCGCGGGGGACCTGACGGGGATGGACGTGCTGGAGGTGGGCCCCGGGCCCGGCGGGCTGACCCGCGGGCTTCTGGCCTCGGGCGCGCGGCGCGTGCTCGCGATCGAGAAGGATCCGCGCTGCCTGCCCGCGCTGGAGGAGATCGCCGCCACCTATCCGGGCCGGCTCGAGGTGGTGTGCGGCGACGCGCTCGACGTCGATCCGCTCGCGCACCTGACGCCGCCGGTCGCGATCGTCGCGAACCTGCCCTACAACGTGGGGACCGAGCTCCTGGTGCGGTGGCTGACGCCGCGCGTCTGGCCGCCCTTCTGGACCTCGCTCACGCTCATGTTCCAGCGCGAGGTGGCCGAACGGATCGTGGCGCCACCGGGATCGAAGACCTACGGCCGGCTCGCGGTGCTGGCCCAGTGGCGGACGGATGCGCGGATCGTGCTGTCGCTGCCGCCCTCGGCCTTCACCCCGCCGCCCAAGGTGTCCTCGGCGGTGGTGCGGCTCGACGCCCTGCCCGAACCGCGGTTCGAGGCGGCACCGAAGACGCTGGAACGGGTGGTCGCGGCGGCGTTCAACCAGCGGCGCAAGATGCTGCGCGCGGCGCTGCGCGGGGTTGCGCCCGATATCGAGGACAGGCTGGCCGAGGCCGGGCTGTCGCCGACGGACCGGGCCGAGCAGGTGCCGCTCGAGGGGTTCTGCGCGCTTGCGCGCGCGCTCGACGCCACCCGCTGACGGCGGATCACTCCGCCGCGCTGGTTTCCTTGCCGCCCTCGGCGTCGCCCTGCGCGCCCTTGCCGCCCTCGTCACCGTCGCTGCCCTGGTCGGCCTTCTTGGCGCGGGGGGAGCGGCGGCGGGGCGCCTTGGGCTTGGGCTTTTCGCTGGCCGCGTTTTCCGGCGTCTCCACGAGACCCGAGGAATCGTCCTCGCCCTCGGAGAAATCCACCACGTCGCCGGCGCCCGCGGAGGGCTGTTCGGCCTGCTCGGCGCCCTGCTGCGCGCCGTTTGCCCGCCGGCTGCGCCGGGGTGGCTGCGGCTGCTGCTGCTCGGCCGGTTCGGCCTGCTCGCGCGACTCGGGCTCGGGCTGCTGCTGCTGATGGGAGTGCTGCGGCTGGGACTGGTCGTCCTGCCGGCGGCCGTCGCCGTCGTCCTGCCGCTGGTCGCCGCGGTCGCGGTCGCGCTGCGCCTGGCGCTCGCGGTTCTCGCGTTCCTGCTGCTCGCGGCGGCTCTCCTGCTCGCGCTGCGCCTCGCCCAGCAGGCGCAGGTAGTGCTCCGCGTGCTGCTGGAAGTTCTCGGTCGCCACGCGGTCGTTGGCGAGCTGCGCGTCGCGGGCCAGCTGGTTGTACTTGTCGATGATCTGCTGCGGGGTGCCGCGCACCTTGCCGTCCGGCCCGGAGCTGTCGAAGACGCGGTTCACCACGTTTCCGACCGTGTTCCGGTTGCGGTTCGACTTCGACCGCGAGCGTGATTTCGAAGATCGCATGTCTGAATTTCAGCCTTGTCTGTGACTGGTGTGGTGATCCTCAGGCGCAGCCTGCCCGCACTGCCGGATCACGTCGCTCTCTGCTGGCTTGCCGTCGGGCGGGACCGCATGCGCCATCCACCGGCCCGACTGGCGCATGAGTAAACACGTCCCCGGGTGCATTACAAGCCAAAAACCCTGAAAATGCGTTCGCGGCCGGCGATTCACGCCAAGAATGCCGTCACCACGCGGTCCCGTCCGTCGAAGTCGGGCAGCACCCCGATGTCCGAAAGCCCCGCTGTTTCGAAGATCGCGGCCACCGCCGCGCCCTGGTCCGGGCCGATTTCCACAAGGACCCGGCCACCCGGGGAAAGCAGGGATCCGGCCTGACCGGCGATGTGCCGGTAGACGGAGAGCCCGTCGCCTTCGTCGGTCAACGCGTGGCGCGGCTCGTGGTTCCGCACCTCCGGCGCGAGGCCCGCCATCTCGTCCGCCGCGATGTAGGGCGGGTTCGACACGACGAGGTCGAAGCGCGCCCCCGCGGGCACCGCGCCCCCCCAGTCGCCCCGCGAGAAGCGCGCGCGCGCCTCCACGCCAAGCCGCACCGCGTTCCCCGCCGCCACCTCGAGCGCGGCCGGATCGATGTCGGTCCCGGTGCCTTCCGCCGCGGGACGTTCCGCGAGAAGCGTCAGGAGGATGCAGCCCGACCCCGTCCCGAGGTCGAGGACGGTGCGGAATGGCCGCGCCAGTGCCGCGGCAACCAGCGTCTCGGTCTCGGGCCGCGGATCGAGCACCGCGGGGCCGACGGCAAAGGCCCGGCCCCAGAACAGCCGCTCGCCCACGAGGTGGCTTACCGGCACGCGGCGACCGCGGGCCGCGACGAGCGCGTCGAAGGCCGCCTGCCGCCCCGGCGCCACCGGGTCCGGCAGCGCGAGCGTGACCCGCCCCGGCGCAAGGCCGAGCGCATGCGCCAGAAGCCGCCGCGCATCGCGCGCTGGGTCCGGCACGCCGGCCGCCGCAAGCGCGCGCGTGGCGCGGGCGACGAGGTCCGCGCCGGTCGCCGACACGGCGTCGGTCATTCCGCCATCTCCGCCAGCAGCATCGCCTGCGCATCGGCGGTCAGCGCGTCGATGATCTCGGCGAGGTCGCCCGCCATCACCTGGTCGAGCTTGTAGAGCGTGAGGTTGATGCGGTGGTCGGTCAGCCGCCCCTGCGGGAAGTTGTAGGTTCGGATGCGCTCCGACCGGTCGCCGCTGCCCACCTGCAGGCGGCGCAGGTCCGACCGTTCGGACGCGGCCTTCTGTCGCTGCATGTCGAAGAGCCGCGCACGCAGCACGCCCATGGCGATCTCGCGGTTGCGGTGCTGCGATTTCTCGGACGAGGTCACGACGATCCCGGTGGGCAGGTGGGTGATGCGCACCGCGGAATCGGTCGTGTTCACGTGCTGCCCGCCCGCGCCCGAGGACCGCATCGTGTCGATGCGGATGTCGCCCGGGTCGATCGCCACGTCGACCTCCTGCGCCTCAGGCAGGACGGTGACGGTCGCGGCGGAGGTGTGGATGCGCCCGCCGGATTCGGTCGCGGGCACGCGCTGCACGCGGTGGACGCCGGATTCGAACTTGAGCCGGGCGAAGACCCGGTCACCCGAGATGCGCGCCACCATCTCGCGCAGGCCGCCCAGTTCCGTCGCCTGCTCCTCGATCACCTCGACCTGCCAGCCCTGCGCCTCGGCGAACCGCGCGTACATGCGGAAGAGGTCGGCGGCGAAGAGCGCGGCCTCCTCCCCGCCGGTGCCGGGGCGGATCTCGAGGATCGCGGGGCGGGCGTCGGCCACGTCGCGCGGCAGGAGCGCGAGGCGCAGCGCCGCCTCGGCCTCGGGCAGCGCGTCCTCGAGGCGGGCGATCTCCTCGTCCGCCAGCGCGCGCATCTCGGGGTCGTCGCGCATGGCGCGTGCGTCGGACAGCTCGCGGCGCAGCGCGCGCCAGGTGGCGATGGTGTCGACGACCGGGCGCAGTTCGGAATATTCGCGACCGAGCGCGGCGATGTCGCCCGTTCCCTCGGCCATGCGGGCCTCGAGGTATTCGAACCGGTCGACGATCTGGATCAGGCGTTCCTCGGGGATCATGGGCCGTGTCTGTCCTTCAAAGCCGCGCTTTGGTCAAGCGCCCGGCCATGGTAACGTGATCGGATGACCCGCGGTGTCGCAGCCCTTCTCGTTCTTCTCGCCGCGCCCCCCGCGGGGGCGGACGCGACGGGCGGCGGCCGGGTGATCGAGTGCTACTGCACCGACACCGAAGGCGACCGCGTCGAGATGGGCGAGATCATCTGCCTGCATGTGGGCGGGCGCAGCTTCACCGCGCAATGCCAGATGTCGCTCAACGTGCCCATGTGGCGCGAGCTGAACGAGGGCTGCCTCAGTTCATCCCTCGCCATCGAGCCGCGACAGCCAGCCCTCGACGCGGGCACGGTTCACGCCCATGTCGGACTGCCCGAAACGTAGCCGCGCCCAAAGCTCGATAACGTCGTCCTCGTGCTGGATCGTGGTGTAGTCCGGAAAGCCGAACCATTTCGACCGCGTGACATAGGTGACGCGGTCCTCGTCCGGGCTGCCGGCGACGAGGTCGGTGCGCGGCGTGGCGAGGATGATGCCGTTCAGCTGCGCGAAGGTGGCGTCGTCGCCCTCGATCCGCCGCCGGACTCCCGTCGAGAGGTCCTGGTCCGCGGTGACCTGCGGGTCCACGTGCCACACGGCCGGGTCCGAGGGCGCGAGCCGGATCCACGCGAGCGCGCCGATCGCGGCAAGAACGATGAGCCAGAAGAGCAGTTTCACGTCGTCAACTCCCGGTTTCTCGGAGGTGCGGCCGTGCCGCGCGGTCAGCCCCGCCGCGTCCAGCCCCAGAGGCAGAGGATCTCCATGGCCACGTGCGCACCCGCGACCGCCGTGGCGCCGGAGTGATCGTATTGCGGGGAAACCTCAACCACGTCGCCGCCGACGAGGCTCAGACCGGCGATTTCCCGCAGGATCAGCGCCGCCTGCCCCGAGCTCAGCCCGCCCCAGACCGGCGTGCCGGTGCCGGGCGCGAAGGCCGGGTCGAGCGCGTCGATGTCGAAGGTGAGGTAGCAGGGCGCGTCGCCGATCACCTCGCGGATGCGGCGGGCGACCGCGTCGGGTCCTGTCCGGTGCACTTCGGGCGCGTCGATGATCGTCAGGCCCATCGTGTCGGGATTGGTTGTGCGGATGCCCACCGAGACCGAGCGCGCGGGGTCGATGAGCCCCTCCCTGACCGCCTTGTAGACGAAGGTGCCGTGGTCGATCCGGTCGGGATCGTCGTCGACCCAGCTGTCGGAATGTGCGTCGAACTGCAGCAGCGCGAGCGGCCCGTGCCTCTCGGCCATGGCGCGCAGGATCGGCAGCGTCACGAAATGGTCGCCCCCGAGCGTCAGCGGCGCGGCCCCGGCCGCGAGGATGCCGCGCACGTGATCGGTGATCGCCTGCGGCACCGACGACACCTTGGCGTAGTCGAAGGCGAGATCGCCGTAATCCACGACCGAGAACGCCTCGAGCGGCGAATAGTCCCAGCCATAGGGCGGATCGTAGGGCTGGAGCGTCGACGCCTCGCGGATCGCGCGCGGCCCGAAGCGGCAGCCGGGACGGTTCGTCACCGCCTGGTCGAACGGGATGCCCGTGACCGCGACGTCGACGCCGGCCAGGTCCTTGGTGTAGCGGCGCCTCAGGAAGGACGGCGCGCCCGCGAAGGCATTCTCGAACGACAGCCCGCGCGTGTCGGGGCGGGTGAAGGCGTGGTCAATCTGGGTCTTGGCGTCTTCGAGGGCCATGGCATCCGTCCGGTGGTGGTGTGAGCGCACCTCTGCCACGGATCGCGCCGCGCGGCCAGTCCCGCGGGCGCATTGCCGTGGACAATCAGGCCGCGACGGGTTGGCGGCGTTCCACGAGGCGGGCAAAGAAGGATGCGCCGATCGGTGCGGCCGCGTCGTTGAAGTCGAATTCCGGGTGGTGCACCGAGGGCCCCTTGCCCTGCCCGAGAAACAGGAACGCGCCCGGCCGCGCGTTCAGCATGTAGGAGAAATCCTCGGCGCCCATCTCGGGCGCGAGCTCTGCGTCGACCGCCTCCTGCCCCGCCACGTCGCGGGCGATGCCGGCCGCGAACGCGGTCTGCGCCGCATGGTTCACCGTGGGCGGGTAGTTCCGCTGGTAGTCCACATCGGCGGTGACGCCGAAGCTCGCCGCCTGCCCCGCGACGATCTCGCGCAGGCGGCGTTCGGCCATGTCGCGCACCTCGGGGTCGAAGCTGCGCACGGTGCCCGCGAGCCGCGCCGAGTTCGGGATGACGTTCATCGCCGATCCGGCCTGAACGGTGGTCAGCGACACCACGAGCTGCGCAAGCGGCGAGGCGTTGCGCGAGGCGATGGTCTGCAGCGCGAGCCCGAGCGACAGCGCCGCCGGCACCGGGTCGACGCAGTCGTGCGGATAGGCCGCGTGGCCGCCGCGGCCGGTCAGCACGATCTCGAAATCGTCGACCGCCGCCATGATCGGGCCCGGCCGCGTGCCGAAGGTGCCAAGATCGGAGAACGGATCGGTATGCAGCGCGTAGACCTCGTCGATGCCGAAGCGGTCCATGATGCCTTCCTCGACCATCAGGCGCCCGCCGCCGATGGTCTCCTCGGCGGGCTGGAAGATCAGCGCAACGGCGCCGGAAAAGTTGCGCGTCTCGGCGAGGTAGCGCGCCGCGCCGAGCAGCATGGTCGTGTGCCCGTCATGGCCGCAGGCATGCATGCGCCCCGGAACGGTCGACGCCCACTCGGCGCCGGTCGCCTCGTCCATGGGCAGCGCGTCCATGTCGGCGCGCAGGCCCGTGACGGGGCCCGGCCCGCGGCCGCGGATCAGCGCCACGAGGCCCGAACGCGCGATGCCTTCATGCACCTCGTCCACACCGAAGCCGCGCAGCTTGTCGGCCACGAAGGCCGCGGTCTGCTGGCAGTCGAGGCCGAGCTCGGGATGGGCGTGCAGGTGGCGGCGCCACGCGGTCATGTCCTCGGCGAAGCCGGCGATGCGGTTGACGACGGGCATGGGTGGACTCCTCGGGACCTTTGGCGCACTTCGGGGCGAGTGAATCCCGAAAAGCGGAGCGGGCGCAATGACCGACGAGCTGATCCACGACCCGAACGGCGGGCTGCCGCGCCTGCGCGAGATCATGCGCCGCCTGCGCGATCCCGAGACCGGCTGCCCGTGGGACGTCGCGCAGGATTTCGCCTCGATCGCGCCCTACACGATCGAGGAGGCGCACGAGGTCGCCGACGCCATCGCGCGCGAGGCGTGGGACGAGCTCAAGGGCGAGCTGGGCGACCTGCTGCTGCAATCGGTCTACCACACGCAGATGGCCGAGGAGGCGGGCCTCTTCACCTTCGACGAGGTGGCGAACGCGATCTCGGACAAGATGGTTGCACGGCATCCGCACGTCTTCGGCGACGAATCGAACGCCAAGACCCCCGAGCAGCAGGTGCAGGACTGGGAGCGCATCAAGGCGGCCGAGCGCGCAGAGACCGCGCAGAAGGGCGTGCTCGACGGCGTGGCGCTGGGGCTGCCGGCGCTCACCCGCGCGGTCAAGCTGCAGAAGCGCGCCGCGCGCGTGGGATTCGACTGGCCCGAGACCGACCAGGTGCTCGACAAGATCGTGGAGGAGGCGCAGGAGCTGCGCGCCGCCACCGATCCGGACCACCGCGCCGAGGAATTCGGCGACCTGCTCTTCGTCATGGCGAACCTCGCGCGGCATCTCGACATCGATCCCGAGGCGGCGCTGCGGGCGGCGAACGCGAAATTCACCCGGCGCTTCGGCGCGATCGAGGCGGCGCTGGCGGCCGAGGGCCGCAGCCCGGCGGACAGCGACCTCGCCGAGATGGACGCGCTCTGGGACGCGGCAAAGGCGGCGGAGAAGGCCCGCGCTTGAGCGCGGACGCTCCGCGCCGTACGTGAGGATCGCCGCGCAACGCGCGGACAGACCGTCGATCTTTTCGCCGCGTCCCGCCCCGGAAAGGCGATTCCGTTTTTGAAGTCCGGTGCGATCACATTATCTTGCCACGGGCCTTCAACGACCACGGACCTGCCGCGATGAGCGAAACCACCGCCGACATGCCTGACCGCGACGCCGCCCCCGCGGCGGAAAAGCGGCGCTGGCGCTGGTACCGCGTCCTGCGCGACGTGGCCACGGACACGGTCGAGGACAACATCTCGGTCGTGGCGGCGGGCGTCGCGTTCTACACACTCCTGTCGATCTTTCCGGCCGCCACGGCGATGATCTCGCTCGCGGGCTACGTGCTCGATCCCTCGGACCTCACCGCGCAGCTGGAACAGCTCGTGGACATCCTGCCGCAGGACGCGGCCACGATCATCCAGGACCAGGTGCTCGAGGTGACCGGCGGCGACCAGACGGCGACGGGGCTTGCGGCCATGCTCGCGCTCGCGCTCGCGGTCTACGGCGCCATGCGCGGGGTCAAGACCCTGATGTCCGGCATGAACATCGCCTATGGCGAACGCGAGCGGCGCGGGTTCTTCACGCTGAACGTCGTGGCGGTGATGCTGACCGTGGTGCTGCTGGTCGGCGTCATCCTCGCGCTCAACGTGGTGATCGTGATCCCGGCGGTGATGGCGTTCCTCGGCATCTCGCTCGGGCTCGAGGTGCTGCTGTCGCTCATCAAGTGGATCGTCATGTCGGGCATGACGGTGCTCGGGCTCTCGTTCCTCTACCGCTTCGCGCCCTCGCGCCGCCGGCCGCGCTGGCGCATGGTGTCCCCGGGCGCGCTGATCGCGGGCGCGCTCTGGATCGCGGGGACCATGGGCTTCTCGCTCTATGTCCAGAACTTCGGCAGCTACAACGAGACCTACGGCACGCTGGGCGGGGTCATCATCCTTCTGACCTGGCTCTGGCTCTCGGCGTTCATCGTCCTCCTCGGGGCCGAGTTCAACGCCCATATCGAGGGCAACAAGACGCGCCGCGACGAGGGCGGAACGATCGGGCAGGACCGCCCGGCCGGGGACACCCAGACGCGCACCGGGGCGACGCTGGCGACCGCGCCGGACCCCTGACGTCCCGCGCGATCCCCCGAACGGAAAAAGGGCGGCCCTGAGGCCGCCCTTTCGAAACTCTGATGATCCCTTGCGGGAAAAGGTCGCTCAGGCGGCGTCCTTGATGAACTTGACCGCGTCGCCGAAGGTCTGGATGGTCTCTGCGGCATCGTCGGGGATCTCGATCCCGAACTCTTCCTCGAAGGCCATCACCAGCTCGACGGTGTCGAGGCTGTCGGCGCCCAGATCGTCGATGAAGGAGGCGTTCTCCGTCACCTTGTCTTCCTCGACTCCGAGGTGCTCGACCACGATCTTGCGCACGCGATCTTCGATGTCGCTCATCTTGTCTTCCTCACATTGGTTTCGGGCGCCAGGCCCGGATTTGCCCTCGCCCCGCGCGGGGGTCATCCTCGTGTTGCCCGTCCGCGGGCGGTGCCTCTCCCCGTCCTATGGGACGGGCCTTAGCCACCCGGCGCCTGAGGGCCCGGATCGAAGCTGCGAGCGCCTATAGCATATGGATCGGGGATGGCAAACGCTTTCCCCCGCAAGCCCGCAACCGCATCTCAGAGCATGGCCATGCCGCCGTTTACGTGCAAGGTCGCGCCTGTGACATATCCCGCCTCGGGGCTGGAGAGATACAGTGCGGCCGCCGCGATCTCGTCGGCGGTGCCCATGCGTCCGGCGGGAATCTGGTTCAGGATCTGGGACTTCTGGTCGTCGTTGAGCTTGTCCGTCATCGCCGTTTCGATGAAGCCCGGGGCGATCGCGTTGACCGTGATGCCGCGGCTCGCGACCTCGTAGGCCAGCGATTTCGACATGCCGACCATGCCTGCCTTGGCGGCCGCGTAGTTCCCCTGCCCCGGGTTGCCGGTCGCACCCACCACCGACGAGATGTTCACGATGCGGCCCCAGCGCGCCTTCATCATGCCGCGCAGCACGCCCTTGCAGAGCCGGAAGGTCGCGGTGAGGTTCACCTCGAGCACCTGCGCCCATTCCTCCTCGGTCATGCGCATGAAGAGGTTGTCGCGGGTGATGCCGGCATTGTTCACGAGGATGTCGACGGCACCCATCGCCTCGGCCGCCTGTTTCGGCAGCGCGGTGACCGCCTCGGCATCCGAGAGGTTGCAGGGCAGCACGTGCGCCCGGTCGCCGAGCGCCTCCGCGAGCTCGCGCAGCGGCGCCTCGCGGGTGCCCGACAACGCCACCGTGGCGCCCGCGCCGTGCAGGCTGCGGGCAATGGCCCCGCCGATGCCGCCAGAAGCGCCGGTGACCAGCGCGCATTTCCCCGTCAGATCGAACATGTCGCGTTCCTTTCCTGTCGCTGCGGCGTGCCCCGCACGTCCGCCGCTGTTCCTGCGGGCCCGGGTTGCGGGCCCGTCCACCGTGCCCGTGCCTCAGGCGTCCGAGGCGGCGGCGCGCACGTCGTCGGGCGATCCGACCGTGCGGGTGGCGAGGTCGCGGTCGATCCGCCGGACCATGCCCGACAGCGCCTTGCCCGCGCCGATTTCCCACGTCTCGCTGACGCCCTGGGCGGCCATCCATGCCACGCTCTCGCGCCAGCGGACCATGCCCGTCACCTGCGCCACAAGCAGCTCGCGGATCGCGTCCGGGTCGCTGACCGCCT
Source organism: Roseivivax isoporae LMG 25204 (assembly GCF_000521865.1). Classification (GTDB taxonomy): domain Bacteria; phylum Pseudomonadota; class Alphaproteobacteria; order Rhodobacterales; family Rhodobacteraceae; genus Roseivivax; species Roseivivax isoporae. The sequence continues at coordinate 97,366 of NZ_JAME01000002.1, read as the reverse complement.
CGGCGCGCACGTTCGACACGAGCGGCACCGCCGGCGCGGCGATGGTCACGTCGGCGAGCGCGCCGCGCATGACCTCGGCCGCAGGCGACATCAGCGCACAGTGGAAAGGGGCGCTGACCGGCAGCAGGACCGCCCGTTTCGCGCCACGGCCCTTCGCGATCTCGACCGCGCGCTCGACGGCCTCCTTGTGGCCGGACACCACCACCTGCGCGGGGTCGTTGTCGTTCGCGGCGGCGCAGACATCGTCGCCCGCGGCCTCCTCCGCCACGCCGCGCACGGCCTCGAGGTCGAGGCCGAGGATCGCGGCCATGGCGCCCACACCCTCGGGCACCGCATCCTGCATGGCGCGTCCGCGGATCCGCAGAAGCCGCGCGCAATCCGCAAGCCCGAACGCCCCGGCGGCCGCCAGCGCGGAATACTCGCCAAGCGAATGGCCCGCCACGAAGGCCGCGCCGCCTGTCGGCACGCCTTCCGCCTCGAGCGCGCGCAGCGCGGCGATCGAGGTCGCCATCAGCGCGGGCTGCGCGTTGGCGGTCCGGGTCAAGGCGTCCTGCGGACCTTCCCAGATGAGCGTGCTCAGGCGTTCGCCGAGCGCGTCGTCCACTTCCTCGAAGACCGCGCGGGCGGCCGGGTAGGCCTCGGCGAGATCCCTGCCCATTCCGACCGTCTGTGCCCCCTGACCGGGGAATACGAAGGCTCGGCTCATCCGCCTCTCCTCTTGCCGCTCTGCGCACTGCCCCGCTCCTTAGCCGCCCCGCCGGGGCGGCGCAACGCGACGGGCGCCGCCGCGCAGACGTGCTGTGCGCGCGCTGGTGATTTGCAGGCGGGCGCGCGCGCGATAGCTCTGCGGCAAACAGAACGGCATTCAGGGAGTCGTCCATGCCCGCAACCAACGCGGCCGACCGCTACGGCGCGGTCGCCAAGACCTTTCACTGGCTGATCGCACTCGGCATCCTCGCGATGCTGCCGCTCGGCTTCGTCGCGGATCTCTGGCCGAGCGACACAAGCGGCGCCGTCGCGGTCAAGACCACGCTCTTTTCCATCCACAAGACGCTCGGCACCACGCTTTTCGCGCTGGCGCTCCTGCGCATCCTCTGGGCGCTGACGCAGCCGAAGCCGGTGCCGCTCCATCCCGAGCGGCGGGCCGAGACGCTCGCGGCCGACACGGTTCACTGGCTGCTCTACGGCAGCCTGGTGCTGGTGCCGCTCACCGGCTGGGTCGGCCACGCGGCAAGCGAGGGCTTCGCACCGATCTGGGGCCCGGTCGGGCAGTCGCTGCCCTTCGTGCCGAAATCGCCCGCGCTGGCCGAAACCGCGTGGACGCTGCACTTCATCTTCATCTGGGTGCTGATCGCGGCGCTCGGACTGCACGTCGCCGGCGCGCTCAAGCACCACCTTGTCGACGGCGACGCGACGCTGCGCCGGATGCTGCCGGGCGCGACGCGCGCCGGGACGGCGACGGGACACGGCCATCGCACCGCGACGCCGGTCGTGCTTGCCGTGGCCTTCTGGGCCGTGGCGCTCGGCGCGGGTGCGGGCGCGGGGCTCTTCCGACAGGAAGCCGGCGCCGCCGAACCCCCGACCCTCGCCGCCGCGGACTCCGACTGGCAGGTGACCGAGGGGACGCTCGCCATCTCGGTCGTGCAGATGGGGTCCGAGATCGAGGGCCGCTTTGCCGACTGGACGGCGAGCATCGCCTTCGAGGAGCGCGGCGCACCCGGTACCGCCGGCGAGGTCGAGGTGCAGATCGCCGTGCCCTCGCTGACGCTCGGCTCGGTGAGCGAGCAGGCCAAGGGCGCGGATTTCCTCGCCGCGTCGGAATTTCCCACCGCCACCTATGCGGGCGACATCGTGCGCGTCGCCGACGGCTACGAGGTGCAGGGCACCCTCACCCTCAAGGGCGAGGAGGTGCCGGTCACCCTGCCCTTCCAGCTGACGCTCGAGGACGGGACCGCGCGGGTCGAGGGCACGACGACGCTCGACCGGCGGAACTACGGCATCGGCCGCAACATGGAAGACGAGAGCCAGGTGGGATTCGAGGTGCGCGTGCGCGTGGAACTGACCGCGACCCGCACCGAGTGACGCAACGTCACGGTGCATGAAAAAACCCCGCCGGTGCGTCCGGCGGGGTTTCGCGTTCCGTCGCGGTGTCCGCAGATCAGCTGTCGGTCTCGGCGTCGGCCTTCATCGCCTCGACGGACAGCTCGACCTCGATCTCGTCGCTGACGTAGGGCGCGAACATGCCGAGCTCGAAGTCCGAGCGCACGAGCGTCGTGGTGGCCGAGAAGCCCGCCCACGGCTTGTTCTCCATCGGGTGGGTGCCGGCCTGGTTCAGGACCGCATCGAGCACGACCTCCTTGGTCACGCCGTTCAGGGTCAGGTCGCCGGTAATGAGCGCGGTGTTCTCGCCGGTGACCTCGATCCCGGTCGAGGTGAAGGTCACCATCTCGTCGTCCGACGCACCGAAGAAGTCGTCGGACATGAAGTGCTCGAAGCGCGCTTCCCAGCCGGTCAGCATGGAGCGCACCGGGAAGGACACCTCGACCGACGAGTTGGCGGGATCTTCCTGGTCAAACATGATGTCGCCCTCGAAGCCCGAGAACATGCCGTAGCCGGTGGAGAAGCCCAGGTGATCGTAGTGGAACACGATCTGGCTGTGGCTCGAATCGAGGACGTAGGCCTCGGGCTCGGCGGCTGCCGCGAACGGGAGGCCGAGGAAGGTCGAGGCGAGGACGAGGCGTTTCATAATCGGGTTCACTCCATGTGACGTTCAGATGGTCACACAGATGCCAGCCCTGAGCCGCGCTTCAATCAGCGATGCCTCACAGGGGCTGTTGAGGGATGAACACCCCCACGCCCGATTTGTGTGCAAGCGCGAGACAGCACAGTCCCGCCGGCAGCAGGAAGGCCGTCAGTCCGAGCTTCATGGTGAGGATCGCCGGCGCCGTGCCCGCGCCCGGCAGCAGCCACAGCCCGCTCGCGATGCCGAGCATGATCGCGCCCGCTACGTAGAGGACGATCCGCCGCACGATCGCGAACGCGGGCTCCTGCGGCTCGCGCAAGGTATCGGGTTCGCTCCAGTTCATCGCTCAACTCCGCCACGTGATGCGTGTTAATCTTGGTTAACTCCACATTCTGTGACAACTGAGACGGGAATTGGGCGCAAAAGCGGCAACCGCGCACATATTCCGCCCGGTTTGGCACCCTTGCGTCGCGGCACGATCCGTGTATACGGGCGCCTCCTTTCGCAAGACGTTGTGAACCGCGCGCTCCCTCGTGGACAGGCGCGAAAGGACCGAGAGCCTGTTCTTTGAAAGCCGCCAGACCGGAACGGAGACCGCATGCCGCTTTATGAGCATGTCTTCATCGCGCGCCAGGACTTGTCCAACGCGCAGGCCGAAGGCCTCATCGAACACTTCTCGACCGTCCTCGCCGACAACGGCGGCAAGCTCGTGGAAAGCGAGTACTGGGGCGTCAAGACGATGGCGTACAAGATCAACAAGAACCGCAAGGGGCACTACGCCTTCCTGCGCACCGACGCCCCGGCAGAGGCGGTGCAGGAGATGGAGCGCCTGATGCGCCTGCACGACGACGTGATGCGTGTGCTCACCATCAAGGTCGAAGAGCACGAGGAAGGCCCGTCGATCCAGATGCAGAAGCGCGACGAACGCGACGACCGCCGTCGCGAACGCCGCAACTGATCCCCGGACAACAGGAGCATAACCAATGGCTGCAAAACCGTTTTTCCGCCGCCGCAAGGTCTGCCCGTTCTCCGGCGAGAACGCGCCCAAGATCGACTACAAGGACACCAAGCTGCTGCAGCGCTACGTGTCCGAGCGCGGCAAGATCGTCCCGTCCCGCATCACCGCGGTGTCGTCGAAGAAGCAGCGCGAGCTTGCGCGCGCGATCAAGCGCGCCCGCTTCCTCGCCCTCCTGCCCTACGCCGTGAAGTAAGGAGAGCCCCATGCAAGTCATCCTTCTGGAGCGCGTGGCCAAGCTGGGCCAGATGGGCGACGTCGTCGACGTCAAGCCCGGCTACGCGCGGAACTACCTGCTGCTGCAGGGCAAGGCGCTGACGGCGTCGCAGGAGAACATCGCCCGCTTCGAGTCCGAGAAGGCGAATCTCGAGGCGAAGAACCTCGAGACCCGCAAGGAGGCCGAACAGGTCGCCGAGAAGCTCGAGGGCCAGCAGTTCGTGGTGATTCGCCAGGCGTCCGACGGCGGCAACCTCTACGGGTCCGTGACGACCCGCGACGCCGCCGACGTGTGCAGCGAGGCCGGCTACGCGGTCGACCGCAAGCAGGTCATCATCCGCACGCCGATCAAGGAGCTGGGCCTGCACGAGGTCGAGCTTCACCTGCACCCTGAGGTGGTGGTGACGATCACGCTGAACGTCGCCCGCTCGCCGGAAGAGGCGGAGATCCAGGCGTCGGGCCGCACCATCCAGGACATCGCGGCCGAGGAAGAGGCGCAGGCGGAATTCGAAATCTCGGAGCTTTTCGACGATATCGGTGCCGCGCAGTCGGACGACGACGAGGACGAGGGCCAGCGCCGCTCCGACGCGCCGTCGAGCCTGGACGACCCGCGCGACTGATCTTCTCCGGGTCCCGTTCGACCCGCCACAAATTTGCAACCGTCCCGTGCACACGGGACGGTTGATTTTTTTTGTCCGATCGGGAAATAACTGTTTTCGGTAGGCAGCAGTTTGTGACCTTACGTAAAGCTTGCCAAAACATGGCAGATCGCGTGAGATTGACACAAATCGGAACAGAGGTCATTTTGTGAATCCCGTTGACAAACATATCGGAAATCGTGTTCGCGTCCTCCGCCAATCGCGGGGCCTGACGCAGCGCAACCTGGGCGAGCACCTGGGGGTCCGGTTTCAGCAGATCCAGAAGTACGAGAGCGGCCAGAATCGCATCTCGGCTGCACAACTTTTTGCCATCGCCGAATTTCTCGGCGTCGGCGTCGACCATTTCTTCCAGGACATGGAGTTCGAGGGCGGCAAGCCCGCGAAGGCTCAGGAAAACCCGCTCACGCTGGCCCAGAACCGCGAACTGACCCGAATCTTTGCTAAATTGGACACATCCCAGCGCGATGCGGTGATGGCCTTCCTGCGATCCCTTGCACGAACAGACGAAACAGTGTGAGACTGTCGGGCATCCCTGTCGGGATGTAAGTCTGTTCGGGATGCCCGATGAAGCTGATCGATCTTGCGGAGCTGCCCGGGGACACCGAGCGGTTTGACAAGTACCTCCACCGTCTGTGCGACGAGCTGGAGTTCGATTTTGCGTCCTATGCGGTCTCCCATCCCCTCACGAACGACGTGCAGGGTTACCACACCTATCCCGAGGCGTGGAAAGAGCATTACGGCCGGTCCGGCTATCACACCATCGACCCGACGATCTACCAGTCCATGCGCAGCGTCGCGCCGGTGGACTGGTCGCGCTTTCGGCGCGACGAGAACTTCTCGTCGGTCTTCAACGACGCCTCCGAATTCGGCATCTCGCCGCGCGGCCTGACCGTGCCCATCCGCGGCCCTCTCGGGGAATGCGGGTTGCTGAGCGTGACGCGGAACTGCGTCGACCGCGAATGGGACATGCTCAAGTCCAAGGTCATGGGCAACCTGCAGACCGCCGCGGTGCACATCCACGACCACGTCGTGCAGTCGCGCCAGATGGCGAGCCTGCTGGGCGCGAGCCAGCTGTCCACCCGCGAGGTCGAGATCCTGCAATGGTGCGCCATGGGCAAGACCCAGCAGGACATCGCCGCGATCCTCGGCATCTCGCACCGCACCGTCGAGGTGCACCTGCGGTCCTCGCGGACGAAGCTCAGCGCCCTGACCACCGCTCAGGCGGTCGGCCGGGCCCTTGTCTGCGGCGTGATCGAGCCCGGCTGAACACCGCCAACCTGTCCTCCAAGGGCCTGACGTTGCGGACTTTCTCGCTCTGATACGGGAAAGCCCCAATAGATTCTGCTGTGATCTGAGCTAACGATTCATTCAGAACTGCAGACCATAGAGGGGATTTGGTCGTGATTATCGTAATCGATGGGTTGAACAGGTGTGACTTCGAGGACGTCCTGGCGGACGTGTTCGAGCTTCGGGCGCGCGTTTTCCGCGATCGTCTCGGTTGGGATGTCGAGGTGACCGAGGATGGTCGCGAGGTCGATCACTTCGACGCGCTCGACCCCGCCTATGTGGTCAGCCTCGACGCTTCTGGACGCGCGGTCGGGTGCATGCGCCTCCTCCAGACGCTCGGGCCCAACATGCTGAACGACGTCTTCCACGAAATTCTCGACGGCGAGCCTGCGCCGCGTGATCCGCAGACCTGGGAAGCGACCCGGTTCTGCGTCGACATCAACCGCCTCGACAACGGTCGTGGCCGCAACTCCGTGTCCTTCGTGACCTCCGAGGTCATGATCGGCGCGTTCGAATATGCCCGCCAGGCCGGCGTCAAGGACGCGGTGGCGGTGATCGACCCGGTGATGAACCGGCTGATGAAGCGCTCGAACAACGCGCCGCACGGCTACCTGGGCACGCCCAAGAACTTCGGCGTGGCGACCGCCATGGCGGCGCTGATGGACTGCTCGGAAGAGCGGATCTCGGGCATCCGGTCGTTCTCGGGCATCGACTACGACGTGTTCCTGGGCGAGGCCGAGGCCCGCGCGCTGGTCGATGCCGGCCGCAGCACCGAGGCACAGGTCGCGCGCGCGGCGAACGTGACCGAGCTCCGGAGTGACCGCCCCCGCCGCGTGACGGCGGAGGACCGCGCACCGGCCTCGCACAGCGTCAGCATGATGGTCAGCTACTGCCGCGACCAGCTGGCCACCGCCCGCACCGAGGACGAGCGTCGCGCGGCGCTGAGCCTCCTGCAGAGCATCTCGACCACCATGAGCCCCGAGGACTGGAACTGCGTGCGCCAGCACCTCGAGGTCGCACTCGACGGCTGACGACCGGACACGGCAAAACTCACGGACGGAACCACGGGCGACGGATTGACCGTCGCCCGTTTCCTCGTGTCCGGCCGGTGCCATGACGTCACCGCGCCCCGCGCATGAAAAAACCTGCCGGCGTCGCGGCCGGCAGGTCTCATGATCCGTGCCCGGTCGACGCCGGGCCAGGGGCGGCGCATGGCCGCCCGGAAGGGCCTCAGGCCTCTTCCTCGTCCAGCGCCTCGACGGCCTTCTGGAGGTCGTCCTTGCTGACTTCCTTGTCGGTCACCTTGGCCTGCTCGACGATCAGGTCGACGACCTTGTCCTCGAAGATGGGCGCGCGCAGCTGCTGCTGCATCTGCGGGTTCTGGCGCACGAAGTCGAAGAACGCGCGCTCCTGGCCCGGGTACTGACGCGCCTGCTGCATGATCGCCTGCGTCATCTCGGCATCGGTCACCTGGACCTCGGCCTTGTTGCCGACCTCGGCCAGCAAGAGCCCCAGGCGCACGCGGCGCTCGGCGAGCTTCACGTGCTCTTCCGACGGCGTGATCTCGCCGTGGTCGTGGCCGTGATCCTCGGGATGCTCCTCGTGGTAGAGCTGGTGCGCGATCTGCTTGGCCTCGGCGTCGACGAGGCTCGGCGGCAGGTCGAAGGACACCTTCTGGTCCAGACGGTCGAGCAGGTTGCGCTTCAGCACCTGCCGCGCCGCGCCGCGATACTCGGCCTCGAGCCGCTCGCGGATCTGGCCCTTGAGCGCCTCGAGATCCTCGGCGCCGTACTTCTTGGCCAGCTCGTCGTCGATCTCGGCGGCGACGGGCTTCTTAACTTCCTTGACGGTGACGTCGAACACCACCGGCTTGCCGGCCAGGTTCTCCGCGCCGTAATCCTCGGGGAAGGTGACCTCGACCGACTTCTCCTCGCCGGTCTTCACGCCCTCGAGCTGCTCCTCGAAGCCGGGGATGAACGATCCCGAGCCCAGCACCAGCGGGTAATCCTCGGCGGTGCCGCCCTCGAAGGGCTCGCCGTCGAGCTTGCCGACGAAGTCGATCACGACCTGGTCGCCGTCCTTGGCCTTGGCGGTCTTGGCGCGCGCCTCGAAGCTCTGGGCATTCTCGGCAAGGCTCTTCAGCGCGTCATCGACCGCGGCATCGTCCGCCGGCACCACGAGGCGCTCGATCTCGAGATCGGTGAAATCCACCTCGGGCACGTCGGGCAGCTTCTCGTACTGCATCTCGACCTTGACGTCCTCGCCTTCCTTCCAGTCCTCGTTGGTCATCTTGACCTGGGGCTGGAGCGCCGGACGGTCGCCGGTTTCCTCGAAATGCTTGTTCATCGCGCCGTCGATGGCTTCCTGCATCGACTCGCCCAGAAGCTGCTGGCCGAACCGCTTCTTGAGAAGCGCCATCGGCACCTTGCCCTTGCGGAAGCCCTTCATCTCGATGTCGGGCTGGGCGTCAGCCAGCTTTTCCTTCACCTTGGCGTCGAGTTCGTCGGCGGTCAGCGTGATCGCGTAGCCGCGCTTGAGGCCTTCGTTCAGGGTCTCGGTGACCTGCATCGTCGTGTTCGTCCTCTTTATCATCTGGTGCGGGTGAAGGGACTCGAACCCCCACGCCTCGCGGCGCCAGAACCTAAATCTGGTGCGTCTACCAATTCCGCCACACCCGCAAACGCGCAACGGGCCCGCTCGCGTCAGGCAGGCGCCGGTTCCGGCGCTCTCTAGCAAAGCGACCACGCGGATGCGAGAGGAAAAAATCAGCCCAGAAAAGGCACGACAGCAACGCTTTCTTGCCGTATTCTGGGAAAAAACTGAGGCAGTGAAAGCAGGATAGCGCCCATGGAACCGATAACGGTCCGGCGCGGAACGGGGCTTGACCCCGTGCGCACCGAATTTGTCGTGCGGAACGCCCTTGTGGCGGGCACCGATATATACACCCTCGACGGCACCCTTCCGGTGGAAGTGCTGGCGCCCGGTGACCGCGTCATCACCCGCGACAGCGGCGTGGCGATGCTCAGGGCCGTGCGGACGCGCCGGCTGGTGCTGGACGTGGTGCGCATCCGCGCGGGCTCGCTCGGCAATGCGCGGCCCGACCGCGACGTGATCCTGCCCGCCGCGCAGGAAATCCTGGTGCGCGACTGGCGCGCGCAGGCGCTCTTCGGCCAGGCGCAGGCGCTGGTGCCGGCGCGGCGCCTCTGCGACGGGGAATTCGTGGCGGCGCTCGGGCGGCGCGAGGTGACGGTGGTCGAACTCGTCTTCGACGCCCCCCACATCGTCTACGCTGACGGGCTCGAGGTCGCCGCGCACGTGGCGGACCTCGTTCCCGCCTAGACTCCCAGCGACCGCAAGACCTTCGGCAGTTCCTCAGCCAGGTCCTCGGCGATCAGGCCGGGGCCGAAGCTGCGGGCGCATTCCACGTGCAGCCACGCCGCGGTCCCCGCGGCCTCGGCGGGCGCGAGGCCGCGCGCGACGAGACCCGAGATCATCCCCGCGAGCACGTCTCCCGCCCCTGCCGTCGCAAGCCACGGCGCGGCGCGCGCGCCGGTCGCCGCATGGATCGCCACCTGCCCGTCCGGCGCGGCGATGACGGTCTCCGCCCCCTTCAGCAGCACGACGGCACCGGACCGCTGCGCCGCCGCGCGCGTTGCCTCCACCCTGGTGTCCGTGCCCTCCGTCATCCGCCCCGCGATGTCCGGAAAGAGGCGCGCGAACTCGCCGCCATGGGGCGTCAGCACGACCCGCCCGTGCAGCATCGCGAAAAGCGCATCGGGCGCTTCCGAGAAGGCGGTCAGCGCATCGGCGTCGAGCACGACGGCCGGCCGATGCTCCGCCCCGAGCGCCACGGGCACGAGCGCGCGCGCACGGCCCGCCCCGAGCCCCGGCCCGAGGCAGAGCGCGTTGAGCCGCGCGTCGCCGAGGGCGTCCGCGAGGTCCGGCGCCTCCTCGATCCGCCGCAGCATGATCGCCGTCAGCTGCGCCGCGCATTCCGCCTCGGCCGACCGCGGCGCGCCCACGGTCACGAGGCCCGCGCCGATCCTGAGCGCGGCCCGCGCGGCAAGCCGCGCGGCGCCCGTCCGGCCCGCGGGTCCGGACAGGACAAGGGCATGACCGTGTCCGTACTTGTGCGCCGCGACCGACTTTGCGAGCGCGGCGCGGCGCGTGTCGTCGAGATGCGTGATCCGCGCGGCATCCGTCATGCCTCCTCCTCCGGGTCGAGCCCGATGTCGACGACCATCCGCGGCACCTCGGCAAGCGGCGGCAGGTCGTGCAGCGGCTTCGGCGCGTGGAACGTCACGATCAGGTCCGCCCGCATGGGCCGCCCGGCGAGCGGCGCGCCGCTGTCGGTGTCACGGCCCGTCGGCACGTCGACCGCGACGACGAAGGGCGCGGGCCCCGCGTCGAGCGCTCGGTGCACCGGCGCCAGCACGTCGTCGAGCGGCGCGCGCTGCCCGATCCCGAAAAGCGCGTCGACGACCACCGGCCGGCCCGCGGCGGCGGCGAGGGCAGCCCGGAGGCCGGTTTCCTCCAGCGGCCGCACGTCGCCGAGGGCCCGCCAGAGGTCGTGGTTGTGCCGGGCGTCGGGCGGCAGCCGCGCCGGATCGCCCCACAGGAAGACGTCGACGCGCCAGCCCTTCGCAAGGAGGTGCCGGGCCACGACGAACCCGTCGCCGCCGTTGTTGCCGGGCCCGCAGAGCACGATCGCGGACCGGGTCCCGCCGCCCGGACAGGCTTGCACGATGGCCTCCGCCGTGCCCTGCCCCGCCCGTTCCATGAGCGCCCGTCCCGTCACGCGGCCGCTCCCGATCGCCGCGCGCTCGGCCGCGCGCATCGCCTCCGCTGTCAGCACTTCCGCCATCGCGCTGCCTTTCGATTCACTTCTGCCCATTTTAATGGCAGTTCGCACAAAATTTGATCTTCTCCCACGAATGGGCTGGCGCCCGTCCCCGCCAGCCGCTTCTGTCGGATTGTGGCGCTGCGACAGACATGGTCTGACCGCAGCCTAAGCAGGACTGGAGGCGAGGGTCATGAAAAAGATCGAGGCGATCATCAAGCCGTTCAAGCTCGACGAGGTGAAGGAAGCCCTTCAGGAGGCAGGCATCCAGGGCCTGTCCGTCGTCGAGGTGAAGGGTTTCGGCCGCCAGAAGGGCCATACCGAACTCTACCGCGGCGCCGAATACGTCGTGGATTTCCTGCCCAAGGTGAAGATCGAGGTGGTCGTGGACGACGACATCGTCGACGGCGCCATCGAGGCGATCATCGCGGCAGCCAAGACCGACAAGATCGGCGACGGAAAGATTTTCGTGTCGCCCGTCGAGCAGGCGATCCGCATCCGCACCGGCGAGACGGGATCGGACGCGCTCTGACCGCGGCCCCCGCTTCGCCCGACCAAAAGCTCATGAGACAGAGAAGGACGACAGGATGAGCAACAGTGACGTTCTCAAGTTGATGAAGGACGAAGACGTCGCCTACGTCGACATCCGCTTCACCGACCCGCGCGGCAAGCTGCAGCACGTGACGGTGATGGCGGACCAGGTGGACGAGGATTTCCTCGAGGAAGGGTTCATGTTCGACGGCTCCTCCATCGCCGGCTGGAAGTCGATCGAGGCGTCCGACATGAAGCTGATGCCCGACCCGGAGTCCGCGTACATCGACCCGTTCTACGCCGAGAAGACGCTCTGCCTGCACTGCACCGTGGTCGAGCCCGACACGGGCGAGCCGTACAACCGCGACCCGCGCGGCACCGCGCTGCTGGCCGAGGCCTATCTCAAGTCGTCGGGCATCGGTGACGTCTCCTACTGGGGCCCCGAGGCCGAGTTCTTCATCTTCGACAACGTCCGGTATTCGAACACCATCAACAAGGTGTCCTACGAGGTCGACGCGCTGGATGCGTCGTGGAACTCCGACACCGAGTACGAGATGGGCAATACCGGGCACCGTCCGGGCGTGAAGGGCGGCTATTTCCCGGTCAACCCGGTCGACCACGGCCAGGACATCCGGTCCGAGATGCTGTCGACGATGAAGCGGATCGGCATGAAGGTCGACAAGCACCACCACGAGGTGGCGTCGTGCCAGCACGAGCTCGGGCTGATCTTCGGCACGCTGACCAAGCAGGCCGACGAGCTGCAGAAGTACAAGTACGTCATCCACAACGTGGCCGAGGCCTACGGCAAGTCGGCGACCTTCATGCCGAAGCCGATCTACGGCGACAACGGCACCGGCATGCACTGCAACATGTCGATCTGGAAGGACGGCAAGCCGCTCTTCGCCGGCGACAAGTACGCCGACCTGAGCCAGGAAGCGCTGTGGTACATCGGCGGCATCCTGAAGCACGCCAAGACGCTGAACGCGTTCACCAACCCGTCGACCAACTCGTACAAGCGCCTGATCCCGGGCTTCGAGGCCCCCGTGCTGCGCGCCTACTCGGCCCGCAACCGGTCGGGCTGCATCCGGATCCCCTGGACCGAAAACCCGAAGGCCAAGCGCGTCGAGGCCCGTTTCCCCGACCCGTCGGCGAACCCCTATCTCTGCTTCGCGGCGCTGCTGATGGCCGGCCTCGACGGGATCAAGAACAAGATCGATCCGGGCGAGGCTATGGACAAGAACCTCTACGACCTTCCGCCGGAAGAGCTCGAGGGCATCCCGACCGTCTGCGGCTCGCTGCGCGAGGCGCTCGACGCGCTCAAGAACGACCACGCCTTCCTTCTCGCGGGCGACGTGTTCACCAAGGACCAGATCGACGGCTACATCGACCTCAAGATGGAAGAGCTCGAGCTTTACGAGCACACGCCGCACCCGGTCGAGTTCAAGATGTACTATTCCTGCTGATCCCGCTGGGACCAGGACAGGGTTCCGTGCCGGCCTGCCCTTGGCAGCCGGCACGGCACACGCAAGACGCGATCCCGCCGGTTCCTGCCGGCGGGTTTCGCATGTGGCGCCCCTGCCCGCGCGGCGCCGCAATCGGGACCGCCCCCGGCACCCCGCGATTGTGCCGGGATCGCGCCCGCGCCAATGCACGCGGCATCGATCGGGGCAAAGGTGCCGAACCGCGTCGAAATCGTGGCGACAATCGACGCGGAGCGCCCCGAACCGGCCCCGACGCCACACCCGTTTCGTGTTTCGCCCACAATTAGGACGCGAACGCCCCCGAGCATGATTCCCGTAAGCCACCTACGGAGATGATGCGATGACCCCCGTTGCCTGCACCGCCGCGCTGATCCTCGATGCCGACCGGGCGTTCGCGGCACGCGAGCTCGGCATGCTCCTGACCGGCGCGTTGGTCGCGCAGGGCTTCGCCCCCGACAGGCCGGCCGAACCCGCGATCTGCGGCGTGCGCTGCGAGGCACCGGATTTTGTCGCGATGCTGGCCCCCGAGCGCTGGGATGGCGGCATGCGGCTGTCGCTGACCTTGCGGGCCCGCGACGGGGACGTCACCGGGCCGCAGCTTCAGGCACGGCTCGCGATGCTGTCCTACCGGCTGCTGCAGGCACTGCCGCAGGCGGGCGCCCTCGCCTGGCTCGACGGGGACGTGGTGCTGCCGCGGGCGGCCTTCCTCGCGACGCTCGGCGATCTCCTCGACGACCAGCCGCCGCGGGTGGTGCCGCGCCGCGTGCGCCAGCGCGCCGATGCGGGCCCGGCGGCGCGGCCCGCGCGCCCGGCGGTGCAGGTGGTGAACCTCGACGACCGCCGCACCGCGCTGCGTCCCGCACTGGTCGAGACCGAGCCGCGCGCGCGGCTCGGCAGTGTCGCGCTGCGGCGCGCGTCGCTGGCACTGGCACTGGCCGGGCTGTTCCTCGCGCTCGACGCCTCCGACACCATGGCGCAGGTGCTGGCCCTGTTCTAGCGGCCCGCGCGGCCCGAAAGACGTTGCGGCGCTGGGGACTTAACGGCCCGGCGAATCCGCGCTAGGGTGCCCCGGAGCGTTCCGCAACAACCCCCGGGAGACCCCCATGCGCCGAATCCTGTCCGCCCTGTGCCTGTCGCTCCTTGCCGCGCCGGCACTGGCCGCCCCCTGCATCACGAACCAGGGCGGCTTTGGCGGCTACAAGCAGGCGCTGGGACAGCAGGCCGCCTCCGCGGGCGTCGGCCAGCGCGGCTTGCAGGCGCTCGAATCCGCGCAGCTCTCGGGCATCACCTGGCGGTTCGAGTCGAGCCCGTCCAGCCAGACGGGCGTGTCCTACAGCGACCCCGCCACCTTCCTCGGCAAGCGCTCGGGCGGATCGGCGCAGGGCTTCATCAGCCAGGCCTCGAACCGCATGGCCCAGAACGCCGACCTCTTCGCCTCGCTGGAACGCGCCTACGGCGTACCGGGCAGCATCCTCGTCACCATCTGGGGGCTCGAGACCGGGTTCGGCGGCTATCTCGGCGAGACGCCGATCGTCGGCGGCGCGGTGACGCTCGCCTCCTATTGCCGCCGGCATCCCCGTTTCGAGGGCGACGCGATCGCGGCGCTGCAGCTCGTGGACCGCGGCGTCATCACCGCGTCGACCCGCGGCGGCCCGTCGGGCGAGCTCGGCCACATGCAGTTCCTCGCCAGCAACTGGTCGCGCTTCGGCGTCGACGCGAACGGCGATGGCCGGGCCGATCCCTACAACGCGGTCGATGCGCTCGCCTCTGCCGCGAACATGCTCCGCCGCAACGGCTGGCAGCCGGGCCAGCCCTTTGGCCAGGGGACCGCGAATTTCGGCGTCCTGTCGGCGTGGAACGACAGCGGCAACTACCAGCGCGCCATCGCCTACGCCGCCGAACGCATCGGCGGCTGAGGCCCGGCGCCCCGGAAGCGGTCCCGGGGCGCCCAAAATTCTCCCGATTCGGGCGACATCCTCGGCGGTATCGAAAGCGACCGCCGAGACCGTCCATGCCGCACACGTTCCGCCCCCACGCCGCCATCGCGCTGACCACCGCCGACGCCCTGCGACCCCGCACCTTCCTGCGGGCCGTGGCCGAGGTGCTGAAGCGGCTCGACGCGGAAAGCGGGGCGGCGCCGCGCGCCTCGGCCCGGCACTGCGCGGTCGTGGGTGACACGCTGATCGTGAAGCTGGACCTCGCGGCCGACGCGGCAGGAACCCCGCGCGTGGCGTTCCACCTGGCGGGGCGGCCCGGCCATCCGCTTCCGCCCAAGACCCGCGCGGTGTCGGTGCTGGCCGAGATCGTGATGCGGGCGCTGCCCCTCGCCGAGGCCGACCACGTGGAATGGCTGTCGCCCGGGGTGAAGCTCGCTCCCGAGGAGTTCCGCGCCTCGCAGAGCTACATCTCGCCCCGCCGCGCCCGGACGGACGCAGCGGCCCTGCCCGCCACCGACGAGAGCCTCGCCTCGATCGAACGCAACCTCGCGCGGATGATGGAAGAGCAGCGCACGCTGTTCGAGACCCGCCCGGCGGCGGCCGCGCCCGCCGAGGCCACGCGCCCGCAGGCCAGCCCGTTCCCCGACCTGGCCCGCGGCGAGGCCGCGCCCGCGCGCCAGCATGCGCCCGCAGGCTTCCTCGCCTCCGCGATGCAGGCGCTGCGCGGCGCCGATCTCAGGCTGTCGGCCCTGCGCTGGCGCTGAGGGTCCGCGGCTCCTCCGCCGGCAGCGGCGGCCGCGTGCCCTGCACGTTCGCGCGATCCAGCATGTAGGTGTGGATCGAGAACACGATGGCCCGCGTCCGCGGCAGCCGCCGCAGCACCTGCCGTTCGGACCGCAGGTAGAGCGGCGCCTCGCGGGTCCATTTCGGCCAGCTCTTCGGCCGCTCGGGCTGGAACAGCCGCGGATCCGAGGTCCAGAGCTCGTTGTAGCGCCAGATCGGCATGGCCACCTGCAACCCGTCGAACAGGCGCTGAACCCGCCGCGCCACGTCCGCGTCGTAGCGCTCGACGGGGGCGTGGATCGTGGTCATGGGGCGACCGATCTTTTCCGCGAGGCTCCAGCGCGCGGGAAAGCAGAGCGCCGCGGCGGTCAGCACGTGCTCCGGCCCGTCCGCCTTCTGCATGAGGCACAGATCCTCCTGTACGAGCCGGCAGAGCGTGCCGATGGGATCGGAACGGTCAAGCGGCACGGCGACGCCGTCCGGCCGGACCACCTCTTCCTGCCGCCGCGCATGGCCCGCGGGCAGCGCATCGAGCACGGTGTCGAGAAGCTCGTCGAGCGCATCCGCGGCTTCGGGGCGGACCGCGATCACGGCGTCGCGCCGCTCGGCCAGGAGGCTGTCGCGATAGGCCATCTGCGCCGCGTGCGCATCGTCCGCGATGAGCCACGGCGCATCGCCAAGGGGCTGGATGCCCGGAAGTCGCCGCTCCTCGGTCGCGTCATAGGGCATCGACTGCTGCAGGATCATGGCGTCTCCTCGTCTCGGGACCGACCAGGCCCCGGGCCCGATCAGAGCGCCGCGCGCGCCGAGTTGCAAGCCACCCCCCCCCCGGCCGGTCAGGGGTCGACGCTGCCGTCGCGGGCGAAGAGCGTCTCCATCCGGTAGTCCTTGCGCGGCCCCGTCACCACCCACGTGACGCACCAGACCGGCCAGTCGGCGAAATCGTAGCGCACGGCATACCGGTCCGCCCCGCAGAGGTGCACGTCCTCGGGCCGGGCCGTGTCGAGCGCGATGGCGTGAAAGGCCCGCCCGTCGACGAAACGCACCGCGACCCCGCCCGCCGCCGCGTGCCAGCGGTAGCTCCGCGTGCCCTGCAGGGGCGGCGCGCCCGGCAGGCGCAGCGTCGTGCGCTCGTCGTAGACGAGGCTCGCGCCGTCGGGCGACAGGATCATCCGGCCCTCGGCGTGGCCGGTCTGGCCCACGTGGTTGTCGGTGATGTGCCGGCTGAGCCGCCAGGCGCCCGCGAAACAGGCGAGCCCCTGCGGCCCCGGGTTCGCCACAGGGCGATCGCGCGATGATCTGCGGTGCAAAGGGCGGGCACCTCCCTTGTTCCCTGCGCGACCCCAGTCTAGGAGACCCTCAGGTCACAGAACAAGCTGCGAAAGGTCCGGTTCCATGATCCCCCGCTATTCCCGCCCCGACATGGTCGCGATCTGGGCACCGGAGACGAAGTTCCGCATCTGGTTCGAGATCGAGGCGCATGCCTGCGATGCCCAGGCCGAGCTCGGCGTGATTCCCAAGGCCAATGCCGAGGCCGTCTGGAAGGCGCGCGACGTCGAGTTCGACGTGGCCCGCATCGACGAGATCGAGGCGGTGACGCGGCACGACGTGATCGCGTTCCTGACGCATCTCGCCGAGATCGTGGGCTCGGACGAGGCGCGCTTCGTGCACCAGGGCATGACGTCGTCGGACGTGCTCGACACCACGTTCAACATCCAGCTCGTGCGCGCCGCCGACATCCTGATCGCCGATCTCGAGGCGCTGCTGGCCGCACTCAAGCGCCGCGCGCTCGAGCACAAGGACACCGTGCGCATTGGCCGCTCGCACGGTATCCACGCGGAGCCCACGACCATGGGCCTGACCTTCGCGCGCTTCTACGCCGAGATGGACCGCAACCTCACGCGCATGAAGACCGCCCGCCAGGAGGTTGCGACCGGGGCGATTTCCGGCGCGGTCGGCACCTTCGCCAACATCGATCCGCATGTCGAGGAGCATGTCTGCGCGCAGCTCGGCCTCGTGCCCGAGCCGATCTCGACCCAGGTGATCCCGCGCGACCGGCACGCCGCCTTCTTCGCCACGCTGGGCGTCATCGCGTCCTCGATCGAGAACATCGCGATCGAGATCCGCCACATGCAGCGCACCGAGGTGCTGGAGGCCGAGGAATTCTTCTCGGCCGGGCAGAAGGGCAGCTCGGCCATGCCGCACAAGCGCAACCCGGTCCTGACCGAGAACCTGACCGGCCTCGCGCGGCTCGTGCGCATGGCAGTGGTCCCGGCGATGGAGAACGTGGCGCTCTGGCACGAGCGCGACATCTCGCACAGCTCGGTCGAGCGCAACATCGGACCCGACACCACCGTCACGCTCGACTTCGCGCTGGCGCGCCTGACGAATGTCGTTGAGAAACTCGTGGTTTACCCCGAGAACATGATGCGGAACATGAACCAGTTCAAAGGGCTCGTGATGTCGCAGCGCGTGCTGCTCGCCCTGACCCAGGCGGGCGTCAGCCGCGAGGACGCCTATCGCCTCGTGCAACGCAATGCGATGAAGGTCTGGGAACAGGGTGCCGATTTCCAGACCGAGCTCCTGGCGGACGCCGAGGTCACCGCGGTCCTGTCGGCCGACGAGATCGCCGAGAAGTTCGACCTCGGCTACCACACGAAACACGTGGACACGATCTTCCGCCGCGTCTTCGGCGAGGCCTGACCGCCTGCTGGATCGGCACCTCTCGCTTTCGTGAGGATGCGCGAGGCGCGGGCTTTTTGACCCTGCGTCAACCCGTGTTACCGTCCCGCGTGTCGTCCAGAGGAGAGATGCGATGAAGTTCAGGACCTTCGTTCTCGCGGCCGCGATGGCCGCCGGGGCCGCGCTGCCCGCCGCCGCGGAATGCAACTGGTCGAAACAGGCCATGACCTGCGCCGCGGGTTCGGTCTACGACGCCGACAGCAACACCTGCGTGGTGGTCAACAGCTGACCCCGCGCGGAGCGCCGGATCAGGGGGGCGGCCGGACGCGGCCGCCCCCTTTCGCGTGCCGGGGCCCGGGCAAGCGGATCTTAAGGTTCGGGTCCTAGAACCGGCCCTGCTTGTGCCGCAGGAGCCGTTCCGTCCATGTCCGCACCCGTTCCCTTCGCCGCGCTTCCCGGTCCCGGCCTGCCCGCCTCGCGCCGGTCGGGCCCGGGCGGGCTGTCCCGCCGCGCCAAGGCCGCCATCGTCGTGCAGTTCATCCTGAACGAGGGCGCCGACGTGCCGCTCTCGTCGCTGCCCGACGACCTGCAGGAACAGCTGACGCACGAACTGGGCGCCATGCGCTATGTCGACCGCGCCACGCTCAACGCGGTGATCCGCGAATTCGCAGACGAGCTCGACGCGGTCGGACTGTCCTTCCCGGGCGGGATCGCCGGGGCGCTCGACCTTCTCGAGGGCAAGATCAGCCCGCACACCGCGCGCCGCCTGCGCAAGGAGGCGGGCGTGCGGCAGATGGGCGATCCCTGGACGTGCATCAACGCGCAGACCGTCGACCGGCTGGAACGCTTCGTGCTGTCGGAAAGCACCGAGATCGCGGCGGTGCTGCTGTCCAAGATCGAGGTCGGCAAGGCCGCGCAGGTGCTCAACCGCCTGCCCGGGCCGAAGGCGCGGCGCATCGCCTACGCCATGTCGCAGACGGCCGGCGTCACTCCCGACACGGTCGACCGGATCGGACTGTCGCTGGCCGCGCAGATCGACGCCGAGCCCGCGCGCGCGTTCACCAACGCGCCGCCGGAACGGGTCGGCGCGATCCTCAACTACTCGAGCGACCGCACCCGCGACGACGTGCTCGAGGGGCTCGATGAAACCGACCGCCCCTTCGCCGAGGCCGTGCGGCGCGCCATCTTCACCTTCGCGCACATTCCCGCGCGGATCTCGCCCGCGGACGTGCCCCGCATCGTGCGCGAGATCGACAACGGCGCGCTCGTCACCGCGCTCGCCGCGGCGAAGAGCGACGAGTTGCGCCCCGCCGCGGACTTCCTGCTGGCCAACATGTCGAAACGCGTCGCCGCCGCGCTGGGAGAGGAGGCCGCCGACCGCGGCGAGGTCAAGCCGCGGGACGCCGAGGCCGCGTTCCGCACGGTGATCGACCGCATCCGCGCCATGGTGGCGAGCGGCGAGGTCACGCTGGTCGAGCCCGAGGAGGCGTGACGCCCCCGCCCCGCGCGGCTTGAGCTTGCGCCGCGGCCTGCCTATGTGGTCCCACCGATGAAGGACGGGGAGCGCGCGTGGCAGGCAAGGACGACGAGGACATTTCCGACGGCAGCCTCGCGGACTGGATCACCGACCGCGTGCTGCGCGGCTGGATCGCGCTCTGCCTCGCGCTGCCGCTCGGGATGCGCCTGAGGCTCATGGGCTGGCTCGTCTCGCGCGTCGTGGCGCCGATCGCCGGCTACCGCGCGCGGGCCGAGGCGAACCTCGCCCATGTCTGGCCCGACATGCCGGCGGCGGAGCGGCGCGCCCTCGCCCGCCGGGTCGCCGACAATGCCGGCCGCACGATGATCGAGAACTACGACGTCGACGGCCTGCGCGACCGGATGCGCGACGCGACCGTGACGGGCGACGGCCTGCCCGAGATCGAGGCCGCGCGCGCGGAGGGCAAGCCCATCCTGTTCGTCACCGGGCATTACGGGAACTTCGAGGCGCCGCGGGCGGCGCTGGTGGCACGCGGCTGGCAGATCGGCGGGCTCTACCGGCCCATGTCGAACCCGTTCTTCAACGACCATTACGCGCGCAACATGCACGCGCTGTCCGGCCCGGTCTTCGAACAGGGGCGGCGCGGGACCATGGGCCTCCTGCGGCACATCCAGCAGGGCGGCGCGGGCGTCCTGCTCTTCGACCTCTATTCCGGCAAGGGCGTGCCCATCGACTTCCTCGGCCGGCCCGCGCCGACGCTGACCTCGGCAGCCGAGATCGCGCTGCGGACCGGAGCGCTGATGGTGCCGTTCTTCGGCATCCGGCAGCCCGACGGGATCAGGTTCGAGGCGGTGTTCGAGGCGCCCGTTCCGCACGGCGACCCGGTCGAGATGATGCGCGAGGCGACGCGGCGGCTCGAGGCGCGGGTCATCGCCGATCCCGCACAATGGTTCTGGATCCACCGCCGCTGGAAGCCCGAGCGCCAGGAGCGCCGTCAGCGCAAGCGCGCTGCCGCCAGCACCGCGCCGTAACCCTTTTGCTGCACCAGGACGACCGCGGGCTCGGCCCCGGTCAGCGGCACGGATTCGAGGTAGGGCGCCGTGCCGTCCCAGATCCCCACCACGTCCCAGTCGGTCACGATGTAGGAATAGGTCAGCCGCTTGCCCGCGTTCTCGCCGCGCTTGATGCGCACCGATTCCTCGGGATCGTAGCGCACGAGATAGACATGCACCGGCCCCACCGGCCGCGTGGTGTCGGCGGCGATGCGCAGCATCTCGCCCTCGCGCGCGATGTCGAGCGTCACCGGCGACGCCTTCGCACGGTGTTTCTCGATCAGCTTGGCGACGTCCTTGGGGCGGTTGCCGACCACGTCGTGCACCCCGTTCACCACCATCTGCGGCGTGTAGATGGAGGTGCGGCCGGCAGCGGTGGCATAGCCCTTCTGCCGCTCGGTGAACCGCGCCTCGGCAAAGCTGTCCTTCCAGCCGATGTAGTCCCAGTAATCGACATGAAGCGCGAGAGCGATCACGTCGTCGCGCTGGCCGAGCTCGTGCAGGAGCGCGTCGGCCGGCGGACAGGACGAGCAGCCCTGGGAGGTGAAGAGTTCCACGACGACCGGTCGTGCCTCCTCGGCGGGTGCGGCGCTGGCCATGAGCGACGCGCAGACAGCGAAGAGGCGGAAGGCCGACAGGCGCATGCGAAAGGTTTCCCCGGACCGTTCAGGCCCGTTTCGATTAGACAACGGTCATTGAAATGACCAATCAAGGTTTTGAGAGAGCGCGTGCCCCCGCCCTGCCCTTATGGCCCGGGACCATCTTGCGACGCAATGTGCACGATGGTATACAACGCGCGACCACCCCTTGAACGGCGACTCGACCTGGGGCAGAACCCTCTCAACGAGTACCGTTCTCTCCAAGCATTTTCAGGGAGGCATCATATGCCCATCACTGTAGGCCAGGACACCTCCAAGACGCGCCAGACGCTCGACGCGGGCGGCCAGACGGTCTCCTACTATTCCATCGCGGCGGCCGAAAAGGCCGGGCTCGGCGACTTCTCGCGCCTGCCCATGTCGCTGAAGGTCGTGCTCGAGAACATGCTGCGCTACGAGGACGGCAAGACCGTCGTCACCGAGGACATCAAGGCGTTCTCGGACTGGGCCAAGAACGGCGGCAAGGGCGACCGCGAGCTGTCCTACCGCCCCGCCCGCGTGCTGATGCAGGACTTCACCGGCGTGCCGGCGGTCGTCGACCTGGCCGCGATGCGCGACGGCATCAAGGCGCTCGGCGGCGACCCGCAGAAGATCAACCCGCTGAACCCCGTCGACCTCGTGATCGACCACTCGGTGATGATCGACGAGTTCGGCAATCCGCGCGCGTTCCAGATGAACGTGGACCGCGAATACGAACGCAACATCGAACGCTACACCTTCCTCAAGTGGGGCCAGAAGGCGTTCAACAACTTCCGCGTCGTGCCGCCGGGCACCGGCATCTGCCACCAGGTGAACCTCGAATACCTGGCGCAGACGATCTGGACCGATACCGACCAGAACGGTGACACCGTGGCCTATCCCGACACGCTGGTCGGCACCGACAGCCACACCACCATGGTGAACGGCGCGGCGGTTCTCGGCTGGGGCGTCGGCGGGATCGAGGCCGAAGCGGCCATGCTGGGCCAGCCGATCTCGATGCTGATCCCCGAGGTCGTCGGCTTCAAGCTGACCGGCGCGATGCCCGAGGGCACCACGGCGACCGACCTCGTGCTGAAGGTGGTGCAGATGCTCCGCCAGAAGGGCGTCGTCGGCAAGTTCGTGGAATTCTACGGCGACGGGCTCGACAACGTACCGCTCGCCGACCGCGCGACGATCGGCAACATGGCGCCCGAGTACGGCGCGACCTGCGGCTTCTTCCCGATCGACGACGAGACGCTGCGCTACCTGCGCCAGACCGGCCGCGACGAGGATCGCATCGCGCTGGTCGAGGCCTACGCCAAGGCCCAGGGCATGTGGCGGGAACCGGGCGCCGAGCCCGTGTTCACCGACACGCTCGAGCTCGACATGGGCACGGTGAAGCCCGCGATCTCGGGCCCGAAGCGTCCGCAGGACCACGTCAACCTCGACGAGGCGGCCAAGACGTTCCACGCCTACGTGGAAGGCCAGCGCAAGGCCAAGGACGCCGACGCCAAGGAAGAGGTCCGCTGGGAAGGCGAAGGCGGCATGCCCGAGCCGCAGCAGATCCCCGGCGACACCGGCAGCCACAAGCGCGGCCACGTGCGCATGAAGGACATCGACGGCAACGACGTCGAGTTCCAGCTGCATGACGGCTCGGTGGTGATCGCCTCGATCACCTCGTGCACCAACACGTCGAACCCCTACGTGATGATCGGCGCGGGCCTCGTGGCGCGCAAGGCGCGCGAACTGGGCCTCGACCGCAAGCCGTGGGTCAAGACCTCGCTCGCCCCGGGCAGCCAGGTCGTGTCCGCCTACCTCGAGGCCGCGGGCCTGCAGGAGGACCTCGACGCGGTCGGCTTCAACCTGGTGGGCTACGGCTGCACCACCTGCATCGGCAATTCCGGCCCGCTCGCGCCCGAGATCTCGAAGTGCATCTCGGACAACGACCTGATCGCGACCTCGGTCCTGTCGGGCAACCGCAACTTCGAGGGCCGCATCAGCCCCGACGTGCGTGCCAACTACCTGGCCTCGCCGCCGCTCGTGGTGGCCTACGCGCTGGTGGGCGACATGAACGTCGACATCGCCAACGACCCGATCGGCACCGACAAGAACGGCAACGAGGTCTACCTCAAGGACATCTGGCCGAGCCAGAAGGAGATCGCCGATCTCGTCGAGGAGACGGTGACGCGCGAGAGCTTCCAGTCGAAATATGCCGACGTGTTCAAGGGCGACGAGAAGTGGCGCTCGGTCGAGACCACCGATGCCGAGACCTACGACTGGCCGGCCTCGTCCACCTACGTGCAGAACCCGCCCTATTTCCAGGGCATGAGCCAGGAGCCGGGCGAGATCACCAATGTCGAGAACGCCCGCGTGCTGGCGATCCTCGGCGACATGATCACCACCGACCACATCTCGCCCGCGGGTTCGTTCAAGGAGACGACACCCGCCGGCCAGTACCTGGTCGAGCGGCAGGTCGCCCCGCGCGAGTTCAACTCCTACGGCTCGCGCCGCGGCAACCACGAGGTGATGATGCGCGGCACCTTCGCCAACATCCGCATCCGCAACGAGATGCTGGACGGCGTCGAGGGCGGCTACACGCTCGATCCCGAGGGCAACCAGACGTCGATCTACGACGCGGCCATGGCCTACCAGGAGCAGGGCACGCCGCTCGTGATCTTCGGCGGCGAACAGTACGGCGCGGGCTCCTCGCGCGACTGGGCCGCCAAGGGCACGGCGCTCCTCGGCGTCAAGGCGGTGATCGCGGAAAGCTTCGAGCGCATCCACCGCTCGAACCTCGTGGGCTTCGGCGTCATCCCGTTCGAGTTCAAGAACGGCGACACGCGCACCTCGCTGGGCCTCACCGGCAAGGAATCCGTGTCGATCCACGGGCTCGATGACGTGACCCCGGGTGCCGATGTGCCCTGCACGATCACCTTCGAGGACGGCAGCACCAAGGACATCACCCTGAAGTGCCGCATCGATACGGCGATCGAGGTCGACTACGTCAAGCATGGCGGCGTCCTGCACTACGTGCTGCGCCACCTCGCCAAGGCCGCCTGAGCGCGCCACGGCTGAATGAACGGCCCCCCGGGCGATCCCCGGGGGGCCGTTTGCGTTTGCGCGGGAGGCATCCGGGCCCAGAACCGGATCGCGCACCCGGCGTTCGACAATGATGCGACGTGCCGGCCGGCCGGCACGTCGAGGGAGATCAGAGGAGGAAATCCATGCTCAACGTCCTGTCGCGGCCGCTCGTGCGGCTGATGGACCGCTACCTGCCCGACCCGTTCGTGTTCGTGCTGGTGCTGACGCTCGTCGCCGCGCTCGCCGCGATGCTGACGCAGGGCACGACGCCCCTGGCCGTGGTCACCATGTGGGGTGACGGGTTCTGGTCGCTGCTGCAGTTCTCGATGCAGATGCTTCTCGTGCTCGTGACGGGCTACATGATGGCGTCGACGCCGCTCGTGCGCCGCGGCCTCGCGACGCTCGCGGGCTTCGCCGACAGTGCCGGCGGGGCGATCCTGCTGGTCAGCGTCGTGTCGCTGGCCGCGTCCTGGATCAACTGGGGCTTCGGCCTCGTGGTCGGCGCGCTGTTCGCCAAGGAACTCGCGCGCAAGATCGAGGTGGATTACCGCCTGCTGGTCGCCTCGGCCTATTCGGGCTTCATCGTCTGGCATGGCGGGCTTGCCGGGTCGATCCCGCTGTCGATCGCGACCGAGGGGCATCCCTTCGCCGACCAGATCGGCGTGGTGCCCACGTCCGAGACGATCTTCGCCTTCTACAACCTCGCCATCGTGGTGGCGCTGTTCATCGCGGTGCCGCTCATCAACCGCGCGATGATGCCGCGCGACGAGGACCGGGTGCTGGTCGACCGCGCGCTTCTCGACCAGGGCGAGACGGACATCCCGCCGGCCCGGACACCGGCCGAGCGCGCCGAGCAGAGCCGCATCCTCGCCGGCCTTATCGGAGCGGGCGGCGCGGCCTGGCTGATCCAGCATTTCGCCACCGGCGGCGGGCTCACGCTCGACGTCATCAACTTCCTCTTCCTGACGCTCGCGATCATCCTGCACGGCACGCCCGCGAACCTTCTCGCCTCGCTCAGCCAGGCGGTGCGCGGCGGCGCGGGCATCGTCATCCAGTTCCCGTTCTACGCCGGGATCATGGCGATCATGGTGCAGTCGGGCCTCGCCGCCGCGATCTCGGAAGGGCTCGTGGGCTTCGCCTCGACGACCACGCTGCCGCTCTGGTCGTTCCTGTCGGCGGGCATCGTGAACTTCTTCGTGCCCTCTGGCGGCGGCCAGTGGGCGGTGCAGGCGCCGGTCATCCTGCCCGCGGCCGAGGCGCTCGGCCTCGACCCGGCCCGCGCGGCCATGGCGGTGGCCTGGGGCGACGCGTGGACGAACATGGTGCAGCCGTTCTGGGCCCTGCCGATCCTCGGCATCGCGGGGCTGCGCGCCAAGGACATCATGGGCTTCTGCACCATGCACCTGATCCTGTCGGGCCTCATCATCGGGGCGGGCCTGACCCTGCTCTGAGCTTCGGCGCGCGCCCGCACGGCGGGCAGTGTTGCACGAGCCGGCCGGTTGTTTCGGCAACCGGCCGGTTTCCGCCGCGCCCGCCCCTCCGTCACGTCCACGTGAGACGACACGCCGCGCCCGCGGGCCTACCAATGAGGGCAAAAGCCCCCATCTGAGCGGAGGTCGTCGCAATGAAGTGGCAGAGCAGCATGAAACTCCTCACCCTGATCCAGGCCGCCGCGCTGGTCGTGCTGACCGTGCTCGGCGCCTACGCGGCGAGCGAGACCTCGGTCGAGACGGCCGCGGATCCCGCCTGCGTGACGCTCAGCCACGACGGCTGCACCCGCTAGCTCCCCGCCGGCCGGATCAGGACGACGCGTCCCTCAGCGCCTCCTCGAGCGCGGGGACGAAGCGCTGCTCGTAATCGGAGCCCACGAGCGGTCCCTGGAAACGGAACAGCACGGTGCCGTCGCCGTCGACGATGAAGGTCTCGGGCGGCGCCGTGACACCCCAGTCGATGGCGGTGCGTCCCTGCGGATCGAACGCGACCGCGGCAAAGGGATTGCTCTCGTCGCGCAGGTAGGTCAGCGCCGCGTTCGACTGGTCCTTGAAGTTCACGCCGACGATGCGGATGCCGTCGCCCGCATATTCCAGAAGCTTCGGATGCTCGGCGCGGCAGGGCGGGCACCAGCTGGCCCAGAAGTTGACGAGCGTCACCTCGCCGGAGGCCAGCATCTCCTGCCCCACGGGCGGGTAGCCGGTCAGCGCCTCGGGCGTGATGGCGGGTGCCGGCTGGCCGACGCGGGTCGAGGGCAGGCCCTGCGGATCCTCGCGATACATGCCCACATACGCAAGCCCCGCGAAGGCCGCGAAGATCAGGGGCGGCAGCACCATGAGCGGCTTGAACTTCATGTTCGGCGTCCCCGTCTTTCCACCTTGTCGAGCGCCGCGCGGACTCGGCGGGCGCGCCAGAGGCTCAGCACCACCAGCCCCACGATAAGGCCCAGCGAGACGGCATAGGCCGACAGCACCGCGCCCGCGTAATCACCGAGATCGGGCATCATGCCGCCCTCTCGCGCGCGATGAGCGCCCGGGTCCGCCGGGCCCGGATCTCGGTCTGCGTGCGCAGGAAGACGAGTGCCACGAACAGGAGCACGAACCCCGCGATGCACACGAGCAGCGGGAAATAGAAGACATCCGCCACGTTCTCCTCCTTGTCGAGCGACAGCGACGCGCCCTGGTGCAGGCCCTGGTTCCAGAAATTCACCGCGTAGCGCGACAGGAGCGCGAAGACCGAGCCCACGAGGCAGAGGATCGAGGTGAGGTCCGCCGCGGTGTCGTCGTTCTCGATCGCCTCCCACAGGGCCATGTAGCCGAGGTAGAAGAGGAACAGGATCAGGAAGGACGTGAGCCGCGGGTCCCAGGCCCACCAGGTGCCCCACATGGGCTGGCCCCAGATCGCGCCGGTCGCAAGCGCGATCACCGTCATCGTCGCGCCCACCGGGGCCGCCGCACGGGCCGCCAGCGCCGAGACATGGTGCCGCCGCACGATCCAGATGATCGAGGCCACCAGCATCATGAGCCACGCGTTGATCGCCATGAGCGTCGCGGGCACGTGCAGGTAGATGATCTTGACCGTGGATCCCTGCCGGTAGTCGTCGGGGGTGAAGAAGAAGCCCCAGATCAGGCCGACCACGAGGCAGACCACCGCCAGCACCGCGAGCGGCGGCAGCACGCGATCCGTGAAACGGATGAAGCGCACCGGATTGGCGTATTCCCAAAGCGACATGGACGCTCCTCTACGTGCTGCGGACCCATGCACCAAATCACATGTCCCGGCGCGGAATGTCCAGCCGACCGGTCAGCGCAGCGTGACGCGCAGCACCGCGGCCGAGGCGAAGGGCAGGAGCGCCAGCGCGCCGAGACTGACGCCCGCGAGCAGCAGCAGCGGCGCCTCGACCGCGAGCCCCTCGGCGCCGCGGCGCGCGACCTCGGCCCCGAAGATGAGCGTCGGCACGTAGAGCGGCAGGACGAGCAGCGACAGAAGGAGCCCCCCGCGCTTCAGCCCCACGGTCAGCGCCGCGCCGAAGGTGCCGATCACCGACAGCGCCGGCGTGCCGAGAAGGAGCGACAGGAAGAGCCAGGCGAAGCCCCCGGCCGGCAGGTTCAGCAGGACTCCCAGCACCGGTGCCGCGAGGACGAGCGGCAGCCCGGTGGTGATCCAGTGGGCCAGCGCCTTGACCGCGGCGATCCCCTCCATCGGCAGGGGCGCGGTGGCGAGGAGGTCGAGCGTGCCGTCCTCGCGGTCGAGCGCGAAGATCCGGTCGAGCGACAGGAGGCAGGCAAGCAGCGCGCCGATCCAGAGGATGCCGGGCGCGATCCGGGACAGGAGCGCGGTCTCCGGACCGACGCCCAGGGGCACCAGCACAACCACGATGAGGAAGAAGGCGAGCCCGAGACCGAAGCCGCCGCCCGCGCGCACGGCGAGCCGCAGATCGCGCAGGAGGAGCGCGATCACAGGAACGCCTCGTCCTGCACCGCCGCGCGCGGCGCCGCCCGGAACGGCGTCACGTCCAGCGTGTCGGTCTCGGGCAGCCCGAGGTCGATATGCGTGGCGACAAGCGCCGCGCCGCCCTGCCCGAGATGCCGGCGCACCGCCTCGGCAAAGAGCGCGACCGAGGCGGTGTCGAGCGACACTGTCGGCTCGTCCAGCACCCAGACCGGCCGCCCGGTCACGAGCAGCCGCGCGAGGCCCAGCCGCCGCTTCTGCCCGGCCGACAGCGTGCCCGCGGGACGGTCGGCGAGTTCGCGCAGCTCGAAGGCGTCGAGCGCCGCGTCGATGCCGCGCGTGGCGAACACGGCCGCCCAGAAGGTCAGGTTCTCGGACACGCTCAGCATCGCCTTCAGCCCGTCGGCATGGCCGGCATAGGCCACCCGGTCGGTTCCGTCGACCGCGCCGGCGGTGGGCGGCTGCAGGCCCGCGACGGTGCGCAGGAGCGTGGTCTTGCCGGCCCCGTTCGGACCGCGCAGGACCAGCGCGCGCCCGGCCCCGAGCGTGAAGGACACGCCGTCGAGCACGGGCACGCCGCCGCGCGACACCGACAG
Source organism: Roseivivax isoporae LMG 25204 (assembly GCF_000521865.1). Classification (GTDB taxonomy): domain Bacteria; phylum Pseudomonadota; class Alphaproteobacteria; order Rhodobacterales; family Rhodobacteraceae; genus Roseivivax; species Roseivivax isoporae. The sequence goes on along the minus strand of NZ_JAME01000002.1, from coordinate 68,430 downwards.
CGCGCTGGCCGACAGGAGGCTCACGGGCGGCGCGCGGTCACTCCGCCGCCTCCGCCTTTTCCTCGAGCGACAGCCATTCGGTTTCGGCCGCGTCGAGCTTCGACTGGCGTTCGGCCAGCGCCTCGGTCGCCTTGCGGAACTTCACCGGCTCGCGCAGGGCGAGGTCGGGATCGGTCAGCAGCTGGTTGAGCTTGCCGATCTCGGCCTCGAGCCGCGCGATCTCGTCGGGCAGCGCCTGCAGGCGGTGCTTCTCGGTGAAGCTGAGACCCGCGGATTTCCTCGCGGCCGCGGGCTTCGGCTCCACCTTGGGCGCGGTCGCCGGTTTCGCCGCGGGACGCGCGGGCGCGGCCTCGGCCTGCCCCTCGGCCCGCTGGGCGCGGTAATCGCTCCAGCCCCCGGCATAGACCACCGCAAGACCGTCGCCCTCCATCGCCACGGTGGTGGTCGCCACCCGGTCGAGGAAGTCGCGGTCGTGGCTGATGAGCATCACCGTGCCGTCATATTCGCCGATCAGGTCCTGCAGCAGGTCCAGCGTCTCGACGTCGAGGTCGTTCGTCGGCTCGTCGAGCACAAGCAGGTTCGACTCGCGCGCCATGAGCCGGGCGAGCAGCAGCCGCGCCTTCTCGCCGCCCGAGAGCGAGCGCACCGGCGCCCGCGCCCGCCGCTCGTCGAAGAGGAAATCCTTGAGATAGGCCACCACGTGCTTCGGCTCGCCGCGCACCAGCACCTGGTCGGCCTTGCCCGACACCCGCATGTCCGGGTCGCCCGTCAGGCTGTCCCAGAGCGTCATGTCGGGATCGAGCGCGGCGCGGGTCTGGTCGAACACCGCCGGCACGAGATTGGTGCCGAGTGTCACCGTGCCCTCGTCCGGGGCGATCTCGCCGGTCAGCATGCGGATCAGCGTGGTCTTTCCCACCCCGTTCGGCCCGACGAAGGCCACCCGGTCGCCGCGCAGCACGCGCAGCGAGAAGTCGCGCAGGATGGTCCGCTCGCCGAAGCGCTTGGCGAGGCCCTCGGCCTCGATCACGCGCTTGCCCGAGGTCGGCCCGGAGGCGAGATCCATGGCCGCGGTGCCCTGCCGGCGGATCATCGAGGCGCGCGTCTCGCGCATGTCCTGGAGCGCGCGCACGCGGCCCATGTTGCGCTTGCGCCGCGCGCTGATGCCTTCCACCGCCCAGCGGGCCTCGGCCTTGATCCGGCGGTCGAGCTTGTGACGCTGGGTGTCCTCGTCCTCCCACACCTTGTCGCGCCAGGTCTCGAAATGCGCGAAGCCCTGTTCGGACCGGCGCACCGCGCCGCGGTCGATCCAGAGCGTCGCCCGCGTCAGCTCGGTCAGGAAGCGCCGGTCGTGGCTGATGAGCACGAAGGCCTTGCGCGTGGCGCGCAGCTCAGTCTCGAGCCAGCCGATCGCCTCGATGTCGAGGTGGTTCGTCGGCTCGTCGAGCAGCATGAGGTCCGGGTCCTCGGCCATGAGCTTGGCCAGCGCCGCGCGCCGCCGCTCCCCGCCAGAGGCGGTCGCCACGGTCCGCGCGGGGTCGAACTTCAGCCCCTCGCTCGCGCGTTCCACCTTGTACGCCTCGGCCGGGTCGAGACCCGAGGCCGCGAAGGCGCCGAGGGTCTCGTAGCCCGACAGGTCCGGGTCCTGTTCCATGTAGCCGACGGTCGCCCCGGGCGGCACCACGCGGTCGCCGCGGTCGGTTTCGGTCAGGCCCGCCATCACCCGCATCAGGGTCGATTTCCCCGACCCGTTGCGGCCGACGAGCGCGACGCGGTCGCCCGGCTGGACGTTGAGGCTGAGGCCGTCGAACACGGGATCGCCGCCATAGGTCAGCGAGATGTCGGTCAGTTGCAGAAGGGGGGGCTGTGCCATTCCTGCGCGCTACCGCGCGGCGCGCGCCGCGTCAACGGCGCCGGCGTCGCGCCCCGCGACGGCCCGCAGGATCCGCTTGCGCGCCGGCGGGATGCGCCCGATCTCGACCCCGGTGAAGACGTGCAGCGTGTCGAGGTCGCGGTCGACCACCGCGTGGTCGCTGACCCATCCGCCCATGGCGAGGTAGGTGCGCAGGAGCGGCGGCATCGCCGCCATGGCCTTGCGCGCGTCGGCGGGTACCGACGCCAGACGCTGGGCATAGCGGAAGACGTCGGGCGCCTTGATCCGGGGCAGCCAGCGCCGCGGCGCGAGGTGGCGCGCCCCGAGGAGCGCGAAGGCGTCGAGATGGGCGGCGGTGTCCGTCCCCGCGAAAGACGCGCAGCCGAACATGAGCTCGACGCCCTGCCCGTCCACGTAGGCCGTGAGCGCGCCCCATGCGACGCGCAGGATGTCGGCATCGCGCGCCTCGGGATGGATGCAGAAGCGGCCCATCTCGACCATCGGGCCCGTGAAGTCGCGCAGCCCCGCGAGGCCATAGAACTGCGCGGCATAAGACGCCTCGATCTCCGCCCCGCCCGACAGCGGCAGCAGGCGGAAACACGAGACGAGCCGCCCGGTCGCGCGCTCCTCGATCAGGACGTGCACGCAGACGGGGTCGAACCCGTCGCGATCCAGTCCGCGATCGTTGCCGCGAAAGCACAGATGCCGCAGACGCTGCGCCCGGGCCACGTCGTCTTCCCCGGCGGCGGTGCGCACGGCGTAGCGGCCCCTGACCAAGTTGAGCATCGCGTTCCCCGATGGTGGCCCGCGCCGGGATGTGACGCCGTTCCGCGACACGACCATGACAGGACGCGCCCGCGCCTCAGCTTCCGCCGAGAAGACCCTCGGTGCCGATCCGGCCGATATTGCCGAAGAGCTTGCGGATGAAGCTGATGTCGCCGCCGCCCGATTGCGTGACGCGCCGCGACAGCGGCACCACGTTGCCGTCCTCGAGCCCGTAGCGTTCGATGTTGGTGACCACGCCCGCGCCGTCGAAGCTGATGGCGACGACCTCCCGGTCGATCACCTCGGGCGCGCGCCAGGCGAACTGACGCATCTCCGAGGAGATGTAGTAGAACCCGCTCTCGTTCAGCACGCCCGAGGAGGTGGGCACGCCCACGACCTCCTCGACGGTGGCGCGCGTGTCGATCCCGGGCACGATCTGGCCCAGGTCCTCGTCCCGCGGGACGTAGCCGTGATTCCTGTACTGCGCGCTGCACGCCGCGAGCGCGAGTGCGGCGATCAACGGCACCACACGCCGGATCCCGTAGCTCTTGCGTTGCATTCCTGCCCCTCGACGCCCTTGCACCCGGCTGCCATCGTTCCTTCATGTCGATTATACATTCGGCGTCCAGCGATCAAGTAACGGAAAACACGACCCTCAATGCCTGCATCCCATCCGCATCCCGGCCCCTTCCGCACCGCAGAGCTCTCGCAGGCGGTCCCGACCGCGTTCGAGGTTGCCCCCGACGCGGACACCTGTGCCGCCCTTGCCGAGACGCTCGGCATCACCCGCGTGCGCAAGCTGCGGTTCGCCGGAGAGATTCGGCCCGTCGGCAAGCGCGGCTTCGAGCTGCGTGCCGAGCTCGGCGCGACGGTGGTCCAGCCCTGCGTCGTGACGCTCGATCCCGTGACCACGCGGATCGACACCGAGGTGGTGCGCACCTTCCTGCCGCCCGCCATCCTGGGCGAGCCCGAACCGGGTTCGGAGGTGGAGATGCCCGAGGACGACACGACCGAGCCGCTGCCCGACGTCATCGACCCCGCCGCCGTCATGGCCGAGGCGCTGGCGCTTGCCCTGCCCGACTATCCCCGCGCCGACGGCGCGCATCTTGGCCAGGCCGAGGCGCGCCCCGAGGGGGCCGAGCCGATCCGCCCCGAGGAGACGAAGCCGTTCTCGGGTCTCGCGGCACTGCGCGATCGGATGGCGGACGGCGACGGCGAGGCGGACTGAGGCCGCCACATTCCGCCTGCGCGCCGGATTCCCCTTGTGCTCGGACAGAACGCGCGTATGTTCGCGCCCTCACGACAGATTCAGGGTTGTCACCGGCCGGCGTCACGCACTATGAGCGCGGTGATTTCCGACACGACGAAACCCGGGGACAGCGTCCGCGCGCCCGCCAGAAACAGCACCGAGGTTGAGACATGGCCGTCCAACAGAACAAAGTTTCCAAATCGCGCCGCAACAACCGGCGCGCGCATGACGCACTCGTGGCGGCGAACCCGAACGAATGCGACAATTGCGGCGAACTGAAGCGTCCGCATCACGTCTGCCCGTCCTGCGGCCACTACGCCGAGCGCGAGGTCGTCGCGACGAACGACGAGATCGACCTGGACGAAGACGCCGCCTGAGCAAGCAAAGGCCGAAGGCCCGCGTGACATGACTTCCGAACAGGATCGGTCCACGGCGGGCTCGGAGCCTGTGGTGATCTCGATCGACGCCATGGGCGGCGATCAGGGACCGTCCGCAGTCATCGCCGGCATCGCGCAATCGGCGCAGAAGAACCCCGACATCCGGTTCATCCTGCACGGCGACGTCGCCGAGCTGAAGCGCCTCGCCTCCAAGCGGGGCGTGGCGCGGCACCTGGAGGGCCGCTGCACGTTCCGCCAGGCGGACGACGTGGTCACCATGGCGGACAAGCCGAGCCAGGTCATGCGCCACGGGCGGTCGACCTCCATGTGGTCGGCGCTCGATTCGGTGCGGGACGGCGAGGCGACGGTCGCGGTGAGCTGCGGCAATACCGGCGCGCTGATGGCGCTGTCGATGGTGCGCCTGCGCAAGCTGCCGGGCGTGAACCGTCCCGCGATCGCCGTGCTCTGGCCGTCGCGCAATCCGCACGGGTTCAACATCATGCTCGACGTGGGCGCGGACATCCGCGCCGACGCCGAGGACCTGCTGCAATACGCGCTGATGGGCGCCTCCTATGCCCGCAACGGCCTGGCGCTCGACCGTCCGCGCGTCGGGCTGCTGAACGTCGGCACCGAGGAGCACAAGGGCCGAGCCGAGCTCAAGGCGGCACACGACCTGATGGCCGCGGGCGCGGGCGGTGCGAACTACGAGTTCGTGGGCTTCGTCGAGGGCGGCGACATCCCCGGCGACCGGGCCGACGTGATCGTCACCGACGGCTTCACCGGGAACATCGCGCTCAAGACCGGCGAGGGCACGGCCAGCCTGATCGGCGCGCTGCTGCGCGAGGCCTTCGCCTATTCCTTCCTGTCGCGGATCGCGTCGCTGCTCGCGCTGACCTCGCTCAAGCGCCTGCAGAAGCGAATCGATCCGCGCCGCGTGAACGGCGGCGTCTTCCTCGGCCTCAACGGCACGGTGGTGAAGTCGCACGGCGCGGCCGATGCCACCGGCATCTCGGCCGCGGTCAAGCTGGCCTACCGGCTGGCGGAATCGGGCTTTTCGGACCGGCTGGCAGCGCGGGTTGCATCCGCGGCGGAGCTTGCCCACGATGCGCCCAAGGCGGCCGATCCGGCCACCGGAAAGGACGGAACCCACTCATGACGACACGTGCCGTGGTCGCGGGATGCGGCCACTACCTGCCGGATCGCATCGTGGAGAATGCCGAGTTCGAAAAGACCCTCGACACTTCGGACGAATGGATTCGGGCCCGCTCGGGCATCGAACGACGGCATTTCGCCGCGGACGGCCAGACCACGTCGGACATGGCGGCCCGCGCCGCCCGCGCGGCGCTCGCCGATTCGGGACGCACGCCCGCGGATGTCGACGCCATCATCCTCGCGACCTCGACCGCCGACCTGACCTTTCCGTCGGCCGCGACCATGGTGCAGGCCGAGCTCGGCATGACCGGCGGCTTCGCCTTCGACGTGCAGGCGGTCTGCGCGGGATTCGTCTACGCGCTGGCCAACGCGCATGCGCTGATCGTGTCGGGCCAGGTGAACCGCGTGCTCGTGATCGGCGCCGAGACGTTCTCGCGCATCATGGACTGGACGGACCGGTCGACCTGCGTGCTGTTCGGCGACGGGGCCGGCGCGCTCCTGCTCGAGGCGCAGGCGGGTACCGGCGACGTGTCGGACCGCGGCGTCCTGTCGACCGACCTGCATTCGGACGGCCGTCACCGCGACATCCTCTACGTCGACGGCGGCGTGTCCACGCAAAGCACCGGGCACCTGCGGATGCAGGGCCGCGAGGTCTTCCGCCACGCGGTCGAAAAGCTCGCCGACACCGCCGAGGCGGCGCTCGGCAAGGCCGGCCTCACGGGACAGGACGTGGACTGGGTCGTGCCGCACCAGGCCAACATCCGCATCATCCAGGGCACCGCGCGCAAGCTCGGCCTGCCGATGGAGCGCGTGGTGGTCACCGTGCAGGATCACGGCAACACTTCCGCCGCATCCATCCCGCTGGCGCTCTCGGTGGGACAGGCGCGCGGACAGATCCGCAAGGGCGACCTGCTCGTGACCGAGGCGATCGGCGGCGGGCTGGCCTGGGGCGCGGTGGTCCTGCGCTGGTAGGCGCCGCCCCGGGCCCGGCCCGACGCGCGTCCCCTCACCTTTTCGGAGAAACCGCATCGGCGGGCGGCAGCGGTGCGCTCGATACCTCCGGGGGTGCCCGAAATGCCACGGTCAGCGACGTCGCCGCAAGGGCCGCGCGCGCAAGCTCCGCCGCGAAATCGGCGCGGGTGGCGGGCGGCTGACGTGTCCCCGTTGCCGGGCCCGCGACGCGGGCCTGCGCCACGCCCGTGGCCGTTACCTGATCCATCCGACACCTCCTGACACCGGGTCTGCGCGGACAGCATGCACGCGCGGACCTTGCCGGACGGTTAACGCGCGCCTTGCACGGCGTGCATGACGGGTCTTGCCACCGCGAAGTTGTGCCGCGGCGCAGCATGCTTAGGTTCGGTCTCGACAGTCAGACACACACATACACCGAAAGGGGGCCCTCGATGACCAGCCTCTTCAGCACGTTCCGCACCCGCATCGAAAAGCGCGCAGCCTATCGCCGCACCCTCAGGGAGCTGCGCGCGGCGCCGCTCGACGTGCGCCTCGACCTCGACATCGCCGGCGACGAGAAGGCCGTCGCACGCAGCGCGATCTACGGCTGAGCGCAGGCAAAGCGCTCCTTGAGCGCGGCGTTCACTCGGGGCGTGACGAATTTCGACACGTCGCCGCCCAGACGCGCGATCTCCTTCACGAGCTTCGAGGCGATGGCCTGGTGCCGCGCCTCGGCCATGAGGAACACGGTCTCGATCGAATGATCGAGGGTGCGGTTCATGCCGACCATCTGGAACTCGTACTCGAAATCCGCGACCGCGCGCAGGCCGCGCACGATCAGCGCGGCCCCCACGTCGCGGGCGCAATCGATCAGCAGGTTCTCGAAGGGGTGCACCACGATCTCGGTGCTGGTCTCGCGACCGAGTTCGGCGCACTCGGCCTCGATCATGGCCACCCGCGCATCGAGGTCGAACAGCGGCCCCTTGTCGCGATTGATGGCGACGCCGATCACCAGCCGATCCACCAGGATCGTGGCACGGCGGATGATATCCAGATGCCCGAGCGTGATCGGGTCGAACGTCCCGGGGTAGAGACCGGTTCGCATGCGCAGCCCTCCGTGCCGTCTTGGGGTCGCACGCAACGATATTGCGCAAGTGAATGCAAGCGGTCTCTTGCCGACTGCTCACCAGTTGCTGGTGATCATGCCCTCGAGCGCGTCCTTCTCCATGGCGAGCTCGGTCAGGCGCGCCTTCACCACGTCGCCGATGGTGATGATGCCCACGAGCTTGCCCTCCTCGACCACCGGCATGTGGCGGAACCGCCCCTCGGTCATGCGCGACAGGACCTGGTCGGCCGATTCCGCGCGGGTGGTGGTCTCGAGCTTGGACGTCATGTGTTCGGAGACGCGCGCCTCCATCACCGCCGCGCCACGCTGCGAGAGCACGCGGACGATGTCGCGCTCGGACAGGATGCCCTCGGCGGTCTCTCCGTCCTCGGACACGACCACGGTGCCGATCCGGCGCTCGGCAAGGATGCGCGCCGCCTCGGCGATCGTCGCGCCCGGCGGCACGGTGACCACGCCGTCATCCGCCTTGCTCTTCAGGATGTGCTGGACCTGCATCGATTTGCCTCCTTCGGCGAAGTGCCTGGCCGAAGCGTCCTTGCCGGGGGCCGCTCCTGTCAAGACCTACCTTCGAGGGCGGCCACCTCGCGCCGGACACCATCGGCGAGCCGTGCCGCGAACCGGTTGAGCCGCGCGAGCCGCCGGTCGTCCGCATGCCGCACCAGGTAGAAGGCGCGGGTCAGCGACAACGCCTCGGGGAGAACGCGCACCAGATCGCTGCCCGAGGACAGCGCGAAGTCGTGCACGATCCCGACACCCGCCCCGGCCTGCAGCCACCGGAACTGCACCGCGACCGAGGTCGAGGCGAGCGGCACCGACACGAGCCCGAGATCCGCGAGATAATCCAGTTCCTTGTCGAAGATCATGTCGGGAATGTAGCCCACCATGCGGTGTCCCCGCAGATCGTCGAGCGTGCGGATCGGCGGATGCGCCTCGAGATAGGCGCGCGACGCGGCGAGGTGCAGCTTGTAGTCGGTGATCTTCTGCACGGTCAGCCGCCCGGCGGTCGGGGCCGAGACCGCGATTGCCATGTCCGCCTCGCGCTTCGACAGGTTCACGACGCGGGGCAGCGCGACGATCTGCACCTCGAGATCGGGATTCTCGTCGGCGATGGCGGCGCAGACCTGCGGCAGCACGAAGGTCGCGCAGCCGTCGGGCGCGCCGATGCGCACCTGCCCCGACAGCGTCTCGGCGCCGCCCGCCACCGCCTCCTCGGCGGCCTGCATGGCCTGTTCGGCCGCCTCGGCGTGGCGCAGCATGCGCTCCCCCGCACCGTTCAGCGCATAGCCCTGCGGGCCCTTCACGAACAGCGCCGCGCCGGTGTCCTGCTCGAGCCGCGCCACCCGGCGGCCCACCGTGGCGGGGTCGAGGCGCAGCGCCCGGCCCGCCGCCGACAAGCTCTCGCCGCGCGCCACGGCCAGGAAGATGCGCAGGTCGTCCCAGTCGGTCATGTCCCCCCGTCCGGCAGCGTGCCGGCATTTCTGCAAAGCCCTTTTGAAAACTTGCGGCTATGCCCGGCGAAAATGCAAGCCTATGGTCCCCGCAACCAGAGAAGGAGGATCTCATGCAGGACCTTACCCATTACGTCGACGGGGCCCGCGTCGCGGGCACGTCGGGCCGTTTCGCCGATGTCTTCAACCCCGCCACCGGCGAGGTGCAGGCGCGCACCCCGCTCGCCAGCGCGGCCGAGGTCGACCGCGCGGTCGAGATTGCCGCTGCCGCCCAGCCCGCCTGGGCCGAGACCAACCCGCAGCGCCGCGCGCGCGTGATGATGAAGTTCGTCGAGCTCCTGAACCGCGACATGGACAAGCTCGCCGAGGCGATCAGCCGCGAGCACGGCAAGACCTTTCCCGACGCCAAGGGCGACGTGCAGCGCGGGCTCGAGGTGGTCGAGTTCTGCATCGGCGCGCCGCACCTGCTGAAGGGCGAGTATACCGACAACGCGGGCCGCGGCATCGACATGTATTCCATGCGCCAGCCGCTCGGCGTCTGCGCCGGCATCACGCCGTTCAACTTCCCCGCCATGATCCCGATGTGGATGTTCGCGCCCGCCCTCGCCTGCGGCAACGCCTTCATCCTGAAGCCGTCCGAGCGCGACCCGTCCTGCCCGCTGATGCTGGCCGAGCTCATGGAGGAGGCTGGCCTGCCCAAGGGCCTGCTGCAGGTCGTGAACGGCGACAAGGAGGCGGTGGACGCGCTTCTCGACCACGAGGTCGTGCAGTCGATCGGCTTTGTCGGATCGACGCCCATCGCGCAGTACATCTATTCGCGCGGCTGCGCGGCCGGCAAGCGCGTGCAGTGCTTCGGCGGCGCCAAGAACCACATGATCGTCATGCCCGATGCCGACATGGACCAGGCCGCCGACGCGCTGGTTGGCGCGGGCTACGGGGCCGCGGGTGAACGCTGCATGGCGATCTCGGTGGCGGTGCCCGTGGGCGACGAGGCCGCCGACCGCCTGATCGAGAAACTCGTGCCGCGGATCGAGAAGCTGAAGGTCGGCCCCTACACCGCGGGCGACGACGTGGATTACGGCCCGGTGGTGACCGCCGCCGCGAAGGAGAAGATCCTGGGCCTCGTCCAGTCCGGCGTCGACCAGGGCGCGGAGCTCGTGGTCGACGGTCGGAACTTCTCGCTCCAGGGTTACGAGGACGGCTTCTTCGTCGGCCCCCACCTCTTCGACCGCGTGACGCCCGACATGGACATCTACCGGCAGGAGATCTTCGGCCCCGTGCTGTCGACCGTGCGCGCGGGCAGCTACGAGGAGGCGCTCGGCCTTGCCATGGACCACGAATACGGCAACGGCACCGCGATCTTCACACGCGACGGCGACACCGCGCGCGACTTCGCCAACCGCGTGAACATCGGGATGGTCGGGGTGAACGTGCCGATCCCCGTGCCGCTCGCCTATCACAGCTTCGGCGGGTGGAAGAAATCGGGCTTCGGCGACCTGAACCAGCACGGCACCGACAGCTTCAAGTTCTACACGCGGACGAAGACCGTCACCGCGCGCTGGCCGTCGGGCATCAAGGAAGGCGGAGAGTTCAACTTCAGGGCCATGGACTGAAACCGGGCCCATGTTCCGGTAACACGAGCAGGGACGGCGCCGGACGGTGCCGTCCCTTTCCTTTTGCGGGGCTCAGTCGGCGCTGCCGTCGCTGCCGCCGTCGCCCGCACCGTCGCTGCCCGAATCGCCCGCGCCGTCGCTGCCCGCGTCCCCGGCCCCGCCGCTGCCGGCATTGCCCGCGCCATCGCTCGCCGCATTGCCTGCGCGGTCGCTCGCCGTGTCGCCCGTGATGTCGGCCCCCGACGCATCGCCCGTGTCCGTCGCGTCGCCGGCCTCGGCGTCAGCGCTGGCCGCTGCCCCGGTCTCGGCGCCCGGCTGCGCGGCGGTGCCGTCCGCGGTCGTGCCGCCGACCGCGTCGTCCTCGCCGACCGGATCGCCCGTTGCGGGATCGATCCCTTCCTCCACGTCCGCAGGTGCCCCGCCGGTCCAGCTCTCGGGCGGTTCGGTGCCGCCGGTCAGCGTGTCCTCGCCGTTGCGGTCGGCCGCGTCGTTCAGCGCGATCTCGGGATTTTCCTCGCAGATCTGCACGATGGCATCGAGCGTTCCGACGGCCACGTCTCCCTCGACATCGGTCGTCGTGGCGGCATCGGCGGTGCTGCCCTCGGGCAGCGGCGCGAGTTCCACCGCGATGTTGCCCTGCTCGGCATCGTCGAGCAGCAGGAAGTCGCGGCAGGTCATCTCGCCCTGCCCCTGGGCCAGCGCGGCACCGCCGCCGAGCATGGTGGCGCCGGCAAGCGCGATGAGAAGTGTCCGGGAAGACATGGCTTCCTCCTTCGTCTGCGGCCGCGACCACGGCGGCCGCGGGCTCGCGCTGACAACCTGCCACCGCTTCCTTCCGTTCCGGCGCACCCGCCCGGTTCGGCGGTCCGCCGCCGCCCGCCCAGACCTTTGTCGGCGGGACCGGGCGAGCCTCGAACCTTGCGGTTCCGTCACGCTGCTGAGACAGTCCGTCTCGGAGAGAGGGCATGCCCCGGCGTTCGAGGGAGGAACGGCAGGCGATGGATTTCGGGTTGAGCGAGGAACAGCGCGCGATATTCGACATGGCGCGCGGCTTCGGCGCGGAGCACATCGCGCCCCACGCGCGGAGCTGGGAGGCCGAGGGCAGCATCCCCCGCGCGCTCTGGCCGAAGGTCTCCGGGCTCGGTCTCGCCGGCATCTTCGTCTCCGAGGACGCGGGCGGCGCCGGTCTTTCCCGGCTCGACGGCACGCTCGTGTTCGAGGCGCTGTCGATGGCCTGCCCGTCGGTCGCGGCGTTCCTGTCGATCCACAACATGTGCGCGTCGATGATCGACCGCTTCGGATCGCAGGACATGGCCGCGCGGCTCCTGCCCGGGGCGCTGTCGATGGAGACGGTGCTGGCCTATTGCCTGACCGAACCCGGGTCCGGGTCGGACGCCGCGGCCCTGCGCACCCGCGCCGAGCGCACCAATGCCGGCTGGCGGCTCGACGGGACCAAGGCGTTCATCTCGGGCGGCGGCTACAGCGATGCCTATGTCGTCATGTGCCGCACGGGTGCGGACGGCCCGCGCGGCATCTCGGCCATCGTGGTGCCCGACGGGGCCGAGGGCCTGAGCTTCGGCGGGCTCGAGGACAAGATGGGCTGGCGCGCGCAGCCGACACGGCAGGTCCAGTTCGACCGCTGCGAGGTCCCGGCCGACGCCCTGCTCGGCGAGGAGGGGCGCGGCTTTTCCTACGCCATGGCAGGGCTCGACGGCGGGCGGCTCAACATCGCGGCTTGTTCGCTCGGGGCCGCGCAGGCGGCGCTCGACGCGACCCTCGCCTACATGCGCGAGCGCACGGCCTTCGGGCAACGCCTCGACAGCTTCCAGGCGCTGCAGTTCCGCCTGGCCGAGATGGAGATCGAGCTCGAGGCGGCGCGCACCTTCCTGCGTCAGGCCGCCTGGGCGCTCGACACGGGCCAGCCGGATGCCACCAAGCGCTGCGCCATGGCGAAGGCCTTCGTCACCGAGGCGGGCAGCCGCGTCGCCGACCAATGCCTGCAGATGCATGGCGGCTACGGCTACCTCGCGGATTACGGGATCGAGAAGATCGTGCGCGACCTGCGCGTGCACCGCATCCTCGAGGGCACGAACGAGATCATGCGCCTGATCGTGGCGCGCAAGATGCTGGAGCAGGCATGACGGACGGAGTGTCGATCCGACGCGAGGGGCGCGCCGGGCGCGTGACGCTGACACGGCCCGGGGCGCTGAACGCGCTCGACCACGAGATGTGCCGCGCGATCTCGGCCGCGCTGATCGACTGGGCGCAGGACCCCGAAGTGTCGGTCGTGCTGATCGACGCGGAGGGCGAGCGGGCGTTCTGCGCGGGCGGCGACGTGGCGCGCGTGCACCGCGAGGCAACCGGGGGCCGGCAGGCCGAGGTACAGGCCTTCTGGCGCGACGAGTACCGCATGAACGCGATGATCGCGGAATACCCCAAGGCGGTGGTGAGCTTCCTGCACGGCTACGTCATGGGCGGGGGCGTCGGGCTCGGCTGCCACGCCTCGCACCGGGTGGTCTGCGAGAGCGCCCGCATCGCCATGCCGGAATGCGGGATCGGGCTCATCCCCGATGTGGGCGGATCGCTGCTGCTCGCCCGCGTGCCGGGCCGGCTCGGCGAATATCTCGGGCTGACGGGCGCACGCATGGGACCGGGCGACGCGATCTACGCGGGCTTCGCCGACCTTCACGTGCCGCAGGACGGCTGGACCGAGCTGAAGCGCGCGCTGGTCGAGACAGGCCAGCCCGCCGCGGTGGCCGCTGCCGCGGCGCCGGCCCCCGCGGCGACGCTGCCCGACCTGCTGAACGAGGCCGAGGCGCTTTTTGCGGGCGAGACGCTCGTGGATGTCCGCGCGGCGCTGCAGGCCGATGACGGGGCCTTTGCCGCCGAGGCCCGCGCGGCCCTCGACCGCGGCGCGCCGCTGTCGCTCGGCTGCACGCTCGCGCTCCTGCACCGGCTCAAGGCCGAGCGCGCGGGCATCCGCCGCGCGCTCGAGCTCGAATACCGCTTCACCCACCGCGCGCTCGCGGAGGCAGATTTCCTCGAGGGGGTGCGCGCGCTCATCGTCGACAAGGACAAGCGCCCGCGCTGGCGCCATGCCGCCGATGCGCTGACGTCCGAGGACGTCGCGCACATGTTCGAGCCGCTCGACGGCGTCGGCCTCGACTTTCACGACTGGGAGGATACCGCGTCATGAAGATCGCCTTCATCGGCCTCGGCAACATGGGTGCGCCCATGGCCGCGAACCTCGTCACCGCCGGCCATGACGTGACCGGCTACGACCGAGCGGACGTGGTGGTGCCGGGCGTGACCATGGCCGCCGGCGCGGCAGAGGCCGTCCGGGGCGCGGAGGTCGTGCTGACCATGCTGCCCAACGGGAACATCCTGCGCGCCGTCGCGGACGAGATCGTGCCGGCGATGCAGCCGGGCGCGGTCTTCCTCGACTGCTCGACCGTCGACGTGGAGAGCGCGCGCGCGGTGGCGGAGCAGGCGCGGGCGGCGGGGCTCTCGGCGCTCGACGCGCCGGTGTCGGGTGGCGTCGGCGGGGCACAGGCAGGCACGCTGACCTTCATGGTGGGCGGCGACGCGAAAGGCTTCGAGACCGCTCGCCCGCTCTTCGACGTGATGGGCCGCAAGGCGGTGCATTGCGGGCCCTCGGGCAACGGGCAGGCCGCCAAGATCTGCAACAACATGATCCTCGGTGCCACGATGATCGTGACCTGCGAGGCCTTCGCGCTCGCCGACCGGCTGGGGCTCGACCGGCAGGCGATGTTCGACGTGGTCTCGACCTCGTCGGGATCGTCCTGGTCGATGAACACCTACTGCCCGGCCCCGGGCGTCGGACCGACCTCGCCCGCCGACACCGGCTACCGGCCGGGCTTTGCCGCCGAGCTCATGCTGAAGGACCTGCGCCTCGCCATGCAGGCCGCCGAGCAGGCCGGCGCCGACACGCCCATGGGCGCAGCGGCCACCGCGCTCTACGCCCAATTCGTCGAGGAGGAGGACGGCGCGGGGCGCGATTTCTCGGCCATGCTGCCGCGGTTCGAGGGCCGCACGCGCGGCTGAACGAGCGGACACAACCGCGTTATCCCCCGCCCGACGCTGCACGCGCAGATTGCACGGGCGGATCCGCGGCCTAAGCTCTGGGGCGCGGCGAAAACGCCGCACCATGGCAACAGGGAGCCAACGATGATCAGAACCGCAGCCACGCTGGCCGCTTTCGGCCTGCTCGCCACGCCTGCCCTCGCGCAGGATTTCGAGGCCCCGCTGAAGGCGCGGCAGGGGATGTTCAACATCCTCTCCATCAATCTCGGGATCATCGGCGATATGGCCAAGGGCGAGACGGATTATGACGCGGACGCCGCGCAGGCCGCGGCCGACAGCATCGTCGGCGTGTCGATGGTGAACCCCGCCCCGCTCTTCCCCGAGGGGTCGGACAATGCCGCGATCGAGGGCACCCGCGCCCTGCCCGCGATCTGGGAGGATCTCGACGACGTGGTGTCGAAGTGGAACGCGCTCGGCGACGCGGCAACGAACCTGCAGGAGGTCGCGGCGACCGGCCAGGAAGCGCTCGGCCCCGCGCTCGGACAGGTGGGCAACGCCTGCAAGGCCTGCCACGACGAGTACCGCGCCTCGGACAACTGACCGGGCCGAGCGATGCGCAGGCCCCTTCTCGCCCTCGCGAGCCTTGCCCTCGCCGCCATCGCGGCGGGGCTCTGGCTGACGCGCGCGGCCCCCGTCGCCGCAGACCGCTTCGCGGCGCTCGATGGCGATGCCGAGGCCGGCGAAGCCGTGTTCGTCGCGGCGGGCTGCGCCTCGTGTCACCACGCGCCCGAGGCCGAGGGCGAGGCCAAGCGCGTCCTTGCCGGCGGACAGCGCTTTCCCTCCGAGTTCGGCACCTTCGTTGCGCCCAACATCTCGCCCGATCCCGACGCGGGCATCGGCGACTGGACGCTCGCCGAGTTCGCCTCTGCGGTGACGGGCGGGGTTTCGCCGGACGGCGCGCATTACTACCCGGCCTTTCCCTACGCCGCCTACGCGCGCATGGCGGATGCGGATGTCACGGATCTCTGGGCGTACCTCCAGACGCTGCCGGCCGACGCGACGCCAAGCGCGCCGCACGAGGTGGGCTTTCCCTTCAACATCCGCCGGGGGATCGGAGCGTGGAAGGCGCTCTACCTGACCGACGCATGGGTGATGACGGACGTGCCGGACGCGACGCTCGAACGCGGGCGCTACCTCGTCGAGGCGCTCGCCCATTGCGGCGAATGCCACACGCCGCGGAACGCGCTCGGGGCGCTCGACCGGTCGGACTGGCTCGGCGGTGCGCCGAACCCCGCGGGCGAGGGCCGCATCCCGTCGCTGCAGCCCGCCGACCTGGACTGGAGCGCCACGGACATCGCCTATTACCTCGAGACGGGCTTCACCCCCGATTACGACAGCGCCGGCGGCCACATGGTCGCGGTCATCGAGAACTTCGCGCAGCTGCCGGCCGCCGACCGCGAGGCCGTCGCGGCCTATCTCGAGGCGCTGCCGGGCGGGTCCTGACGCGAGGCCCGTATCGCCGCCCCCGCGCGTGCGCTATGACCGGGCAAGCTCACGGGGCATGCCATGGACGGACCGGAACGACAGGACCACGACGCGCTGCCGGCGGACCTTTCCGCCCTGGGCATCGCGTCCGCCTGGCTGCCGCTCGACGGCAGCGCGCAGGACAGGCTGGGCGTCGCGCTGCCGCCTGCCCTCGCGCGCGCCGTGCCGAAGCGGCAGGGCGAGTTCCGCGCGGGCCGGGCTGCCGCGTCCCGCGCGCTGGCGGCGCTCGGACTGA
This sequence comes from Roseivivax isoporae LMG 25204, assembly GCF_000521865.1. Taxonomy (GTDB): domain Bacteria; phylum Pseudomonadota; class Alphaproteobacteria; order Rhodobacterales; family Rhodobacteraceae; genus Roseivivax; species Roseivivax isoporae. The sequence goes on along the minus strand of NZ_JAME01000002.1, from coordinate 52,055 downwards.
GCGCCGGGCAGGACATGGCCGATCCGTGGCCCCGTTTCGGCGCCGATCGCCGTCCGGTCTGGCCGGAGGGCTGCCTGGGCAGCCTGTCCCACACCGACTCGCGGGTGATCTGCGCGGCCGGCCGCGCCGCCGCGTTCTCGGCCATCGGCATCGACATCGAACGCCCGGTGGCCGCGGACGAGGCCGCCCCGCTCGTCGCGCAGGTGATGGACGCGGGCGAGCATGCCCGCGCGGCAGAGGTCCTGGGCGAGGCGGCCTTCACCGCGGTCTTCTCGGCGAAGGAGGCGCTCTACAAGGCGCTCCACCCGCGGCTCGGCCGGTTCGTGGGCTTCGACGAGGTGCGCGCGACGCCCTGTGACGCCGAGCGGCTCCGCCTCGACCTCGGCCCCCGCCTCGCCCGCGACAGCGGGCGGGCGGCGATCCACGCGCGGCTCTGGCACTGGCAGGGCCACGTGGCGACGGCGTGCATCCTGCGCGCCGACGGCCGCGACGCGCTCGCCCCCTAGTCCGCGCCGTAGCCGCCGGCGGTCGGCGTGACCACCACGACCGCGTCCCCGGCCCCGAGCTCGGCACGGTCGGCGGCGCGCAGCACGTCGGTCGCGCCGTTCGCGCGCACGATCTCTGTCCGGCCGACGCGGCCGGCCGCCCCGCCGTCGAGCCCCTGCGGCGCGCGATCGCGGTGCGAGGACAGGATCGCCATCTCCATGTCCTCGAGGAACCGGATGCGCCGCGTGGTGCCGTCGCCCGCCCTGAAGCGCCCGGCCCCGCCCGAGCCCGCATCGACGCGGAACTCCTCGAGCAGGACCGGATAGCGCAGCTCCAGCACCTCGGGATCGGTCAGCCGCGAGTTGGTCATGTGGACGTGCACCGCGTCGGTTCCGGCAAAGCCGGTCCCGTCGTTTCGCCGCCCCGCCGGGCTACCGGAACAGAGCGTCTCGTAGTACTGGTGGCGCGCGTTGCCGAAGGTCAGGTTGTTCATGGTGCCCTGGCTGTTCGCCATGGCCCCGAGCGCGCCGAAGAGCGCGTTCGTGACGTGCTGGCTCGTCTCGACATTGCCCGCGACCACCGCCGCCGGGTAGCGCGGCGACAGCATCGACCCCTCGGGGATGATGATCGTGACGGGCCTGAGGCAGCCCGCATTCATGGGGATCGGCGCCTCGACCATCACCCGGAAGACATAGAGCACGGCGGCACGTGTCACCGGTTCGGGCGCGTTGAAATTGTTGGCCTGCGCCTCGGACGTGCCGGTGAAGTCCACGACGGCCCTGCCCGCCTCGCGATCGACTGTCACCTTGACCCGGATCACCTGCCCGGTATCGGTCGGGTAGGCATAGTCCCCGTCCTTGAGTCGCCCGATGACGCGCGCCACCTCGGCCGCGGCGTTGTCCTGCACATGGCCCATGTAGGCCTGCACCACGTCGAGTCCGAACTGGTCGATCATGGCGCGCAGCTCGGCCGCACCGCGGGCGTTCGCGGCGACCTGTGCCTTGAGATCGGCGATGTTCTGGGCGGGATTGCGCGCGGGATAGGCGTGGTCCGTCAGCACCGCGTGGATCTCGGCCTCGCGGAAACGGCCGCCCTCGACGAGCCGGAAGTTGTCGATCAGCACGCCCTCCTCGTCGACATTCGTGGCGAGCGGCGTCATCGACCCCGGCGCGACGCCGCCCACATCGGCATGGTGCCCGCGCGAGGCCACCCAGAACAGGATGTGCGCGCCGTCCGCGTCGAAGACCGGCGTCACGACCGTGATGTCCGGCAGGTGCGTGCCGCCGTTGTAGGGCGCGTTCAGCGCGAAGACGTCGCCCGGGCGCACCTCGCCCTCGTTCAGGCGGATCACCGTCTCGACCGAGCGGTCCATGGAGCCGAGATGCACCGGCATGTGCGGCGCGTTCGCGACGAGCGCGCCGTCGGCATCGAAGACCGCGCACGAGAAATCGAGCCGTTCCTTAATGTTGACCGAGCGTGAGGTCTTCTGCAGCGCGACGCCCATCTGTTCGGCGATGTTCATGAAGAGGTTGTTGAACACCTCGAGCAGGATCGGGTCGGCCTCGGTGCCCATGGCGAGCTCGCGCTCGGCCGCGGCGCGCCGGGTCATCAGCACGTGGTCGTGGCGCGTCACCTCCGCCCGCCAGCCGGGTTCGACCACGATGGTCTGGTTTGGCTCGATCACGAGGGCCGGCCCGTCGACGTGACGTCCGGGCGTCAGCGCCTCGCGGCGCACGACGCGCGCCTCGTGCGTGCGCCCGCCGGAAAAGACCGGCACCGTCGCCTCGGCCTCGGCCGCGCCCTCGCTCAGCGCCTCGCGCGGCTCGGGATCGGCGGCGGGCTCCGCCGCCTGCCCCTCGATCTCGGCCGCCTCGATGACCAGCGTCGCCGAGGGATCGGTAAAGCCGAACTCGGCCTCGTGCGCGGTCTCGAACGCCGCGCGGGCCGCCTTGATGTCGCCGTCCCACGCCACAGGGATCGCGGTGTCGGTGCCGGCGTAGCGCAGGTGCAGGAGCGGCGTGAGCGTCGTGCCCGCGTCGGGTACGCCCTGCGCCGCGAGCTCGGCGCGGACCTCCCGCGCCAGCGCGTCAAGCGCGGACTGTGCCGCCGCCGCGCCGGCATCGTCGAGATCGGCCTCGATCGCGCGCTGGCGCGCCTCGGTCACCCGGGCGAGCCCGATGCCGTAGGCCGACAACAGCCCCGAGAGAGGGTGCACCAGCACCTTTGTCATCCCGAGCGAATCGGCCACCAGGCAGGCATGCTGTCCGCCCGCGCCGCCGAAGGCGTTGAGCAGGTAGCGCGTCACGTCGTATCCGCGCTGGACCGAGATTTTCTTGATCGCGTTCGCCATGTTCTCGACCGCGATGCGCAGGAACCCCTCGGCCACCTCCTCGGGCGCCTTGCCGTCGGTGGCGATCTCGGCAAAGCGCGCGGCGACGGTGTCGCGGTCGAGCTTCTCGTCCTGGCCGGGACCGAAGATCGCCGGGAAGTAGTCGGGATTGAGCTTGCCCAGCATGACGTTCGCATCCGTCACGGTGAGCGGCCCGCCCCGGCGGTAGCAGGCCGGGCCGGGATCGGCGCCGGCGCTGTCGGGCCCGACGCGGAATCGGCCGGGATCGGCGTGCAGGATCGACCCGCCGCCGGCCGCCACGGTGTGCACGCGCAGCATCGGCGCGCGCATCCGCACGCCCGCGACCTGGGTCTCGAAGGCGCGCTCGAAGCTGCCGTCGAAATGCGCGACATCCGTGGACGTGCCGCCCATGTCGAAGCCGATCACGCGATCCTCGCCGGCGATCTGGCCGGTGCGCGCCATGCCGACGACGCCGCCCGCCGGCCCCGACAGGATCGCGTCGCGCCCCTTGAAGCGGTCGGCCGCGGTGAGCCCGCCCGAGGACATCATGAACTGGAGGCTCGGCCCCTCCTCGTCGGGCGGCGTCGCCCCCAGAGCGTCGGCCACCTTGCGCACGTAGCGCGACAGGATCGGCGTGAGGTAGGCGTCGACCACGGTGGTGTCGCCGCGGCCCACGAGCTTGATGAGCGGCGACACTTCGTGGCTGACCGAGACCTGCCCGAAGCCCGCGGCACGCGCCGCCTCGGCCAGCTGCCGCTCGTGATCGGGCGCGGTCCAGGCGTGCATGAGGACGATGGCGACCGCGTCGATGCCGTCGGCCCTGGCCGCCGCGAGCGCGTCGGCGACGCTGTCGGGCTCGAGCGCACGCTCGACCGTGCCGTCCGCCCGCACCCGTTCGTCGACCTCGACCACCCGGTCATACAGCATCTCCGGCAGCACGATCTCCTTCGCGAAGATGTCGGGCCGGTCCTGGTAGCCGATGCGCAGAGCGTCGCGGAACCCCCTGGTGATCAGCAGGAGCGTGCGGTCTCCCTTGCGTTCGAGCAACGCGTTCGTGGCCACGGTCGTGCCCATCCGCACGGTGCCGACGCGCTCGGGCGGGATGGCGCCCGGCGCCACGTCGAGGAAGCGGCGGATGCCCTCGATCGCGGCATCGTCGTAGGCGCCCGGATTCTCGGACAGGAGCTTCATCGCCGAGAGCGTGCCGCCGGGCGACCGGCCGATCACGTCGGTGAAGGTGCCGCCGCGGTCGATCCAGAAATCCCACCGGCCGCGATCCGTCGTCGTGCCCCCGTTTTCGGCCATGCCGCGTCCCTCGCTGATCATTCGATGACAAAACGTTGACAAATTGTCGACGTCTGGTCAAGCTTCCGTCATCGGACCCCGAAACGGGCTTCGGGTCCGGACGCGCCGAACGGCGCAGAGAACCGCCCGAAACCGACAGGACAACAGGGATGACCGCGATGACCATCAACCTCCACCGCCTGCTTGCCGGAACGGCCCTTGCCGCGCTCGCCGCCCTGCCGGCCGCCGCGGCCGAATGGGACATGCCCACGCCCTACGGCGACAGCGTCTTCCACACCCAGAACATCATGCAGTTCGCCGAGGACGTGTCGGCGGCCACCGAGGGCGACATCGAGATCACGGTGCATTCCGCAGGCTCGCTCTTTGCACACCCCGAGATCAAGGATTCCGTGCGCCGCGGCCTCGCGCCCATCGGCGAGACCCTGATGTCGCGGCTCGCCAACGAGGACCCGATCTTCGCCATCGATTCGATCCCCTTCCTCGCGTCGAGCTACGAGGAGGCCCGCGGCCTCTGGGACGCCTCGCGCCCGATCGTCGAGGAGAAGCTCGCGGCGCAGGGCCTGACGCTGCTCTTCGCGGTGCCCTGGCCGGGCCAGAGCCTCTACACCCAGGAGCCGGTGGAAAGCAGCGCCGACCTCGAGGGCGCGTCGTTCCGCGCCTACAACGCCGCGACCGAGCGGCTGGCGCAGCTGATGGGCGCGGTGCCCACGCAGATCGAGACCGGCGACATCCCCACGGCCTTCGCCACCGGCCGCGTCGACGCGATGATCACCTCGCCCTCGACCGGCGTGTCGAGCCAGGCCTGGGACTTCACCTCGTACTACACCGACACCCAGGCCTGGCTGCCCAAGAACATGGTGATCGTGAACACCGGCATGTTCGACGCGCTGCCCGAGGACCAGCGCACCGCGCTGCTCGAGGCGGCCGAAGCCGCCGAGACCCGCGGCTGGGAGATGTCCGAGGCCGAGACCGAGAGCCAGATCGCCACGCTCGAGGAAAACGGCATGACCGTCGCGCAGCCCTCCGAGACGCTGTCGCAGGAGATGTCCGAGATCGGCGAGACCATGACGCAGGAATGGCTCGAGGAGGCCGGCGATGCGGGACAGGGCGTGATCGACGCCTACCGCTCCGCCGAGTGACCGCCCGCGGGCGGGGCCGGCCGCGGTCCCGCCCGACGCCCATTTTCCGTCGCGGAGGATACGGATGCGCCGGTTTCTCGACCGAACCTACGACGCGGCCCTGTGGCTGGCCGCGCTCACCCTCGCGCTGATCGCGGTGCTGGTGCTCGTGCAGATCCTCGGCCGGCTGGCCGACCGGGCGGCGCGCGCGCTGGCCCTGCCGCCCCCCGGCGTGACGGTGCCCTCGCTGGCCGAGTTCGGCGCCTTCCTCTTTGCGGGCGCGGTGTTCCTCGGCCTTGCGGGCACGCTGCAGGCGGGCGGGCATGTCCGGGTCAAGCTCCTGACAGGCGCCCTGCCCGAGACGCCGGCGCGCTGGCTTGCCGCGCTGGTCTGCCTCGGCGGCGCGGCGCTCGGCGCCTTCGCCACCTGGTCGAGCGCCCTGCAGGCGCTCGACAGCCTGCGGTTCGGGTCGGTGAGTTACGGCACCATCCCCATCCCCCTCGTCATCCCGCAGGCGGTGATGACGCTCGGCCTCGCGCTTCTCTGCGTGGCGCTCCTCGACGCGATGGCGACGCTTCTGCGCGGCGGGCGCCCGGCCTATGCCACCTCCGAGATCGAGACCGGCGGGGAGCGCGAGTGATGGAGATCGCGACGCTCGCGCCCCTTCTCGTCTTCGTGCTCTTCGGCGCGCTGGCGCTCGGCCTCTGGGTCGGCTTCGCCCTGATCGCGGTCGGGCTCGTCGCCATGCTGGCCGCGGCCCCCGCCCCGCCCGAGCTTGTCTTCGCCACCAAGGTCTGGGGCGGGCTCACCGTCTGGGACCTGACGGCGCTGCCCATGTTCATCTGGATGGGCGAGATCCTCGTGCGCTCGCGCCTGTCCTCGGACATGTTCTCGGGCCTCGCGCCGTTCACCGCGCGGCTGCCCGGGCGGCTCCTGCACGTGAACGTGCTGGGCTGCGCGCTCTTCGCAGCGGTGTCGGGATCCTCGGCCGCCACCACCGCCACGATCGGGCGGATGTCGCTGCCGGAACTCAAGGCACGCGGCTACGACGACCGCATGGCCATCGGCACGCTGGCGGGGTCCGGCACCTTCGGCTTCCTCATCCCGCCCTCGATCATCCTGATCGTCTACGGCGCGGCCACCGAGCAGTCGATCGCGCGGCTCTTCCTCGCGGGGGTCGTGCCTGGGATCATGCTCGCGGCGCTCTTCGGCGGCTACATCATGCTCTGGTCGCTGATGAACCGCGACCGGATGCCCGCCGCCGAGCCGCCCGTCGACCGGCGCGAGACCATGGCCGCCGCGGCGCGGCTCCTGCCGGTGATCGGGCTCATCGTGGCGGTGATCGGGTCGATCTATCTCGGCATCGCGAGCCCGACAGAAGCCGCCGTGATCGGCGTCGCGGGGGCGCTCGTCCTCGCGGCCGCGACCGGCGCGCTGTCCCTCCCGGGCTTCTTCGAGGCGCTGCGCTCGGCCACGATCACCACCTGCATGATCGCCTTCATCCTCGCCGGCGCGTCGTTCCTGACCGTCGCCATGGGCTATACCGGCATCCCGCGCGACCTCGCCCGGCTGATCGGCGAGATGGGGCTCTCGCCCTACGCGCTGCTCGCCATGCTGACGGTGTTCTTCATCGTCATGGGCATGTTCCTCGACGGGATCTCGATCGTGGTGCTGACCGTGTCGATCATCCTGCCGATGGTGACGGCCGCGGGCATCGACCCGATCTGGTTCGGCATCTTCCTCGTGCTGGTGGTCGAGATGAGCCAGATCACGCCGCCCGTGGGCTTCAACCTCTTCGTGATCCAGACCATCACCGGGCGCGACATCTTCGCGGTGGCCCGCTACGCGCTGCCCTTCTTCCTGCTGCTGGTGCTCGCCGTGGCGATCCTGTCGGTCTTTCCGCAGATCGCGCTCTGGCTGCCGGGCACGATGCTGTCGCGATGACCTCCGACGAGCGCAGACCATCGGCCATCGGGCCCGTCGTCAGCTCGGCCCACCTCGCCGCCTCGGGCCTGCCCGAGCTGTCCGAGGTCGAATACGCGCTGACCATGGCGAACCACGCCTTCCAGCGCTGGATCGTGCGCTGCATGGATGCCGCCGGCGCCCCGGGCATGGCACCGCTCGAGGTGCTGATCCTGCACCTCGTGAACCACCGAGACCGGGCCAAGACGCTGGGCGACATCCGGCTCGTCCTGCACGTGGAGGACGCGCATCTCGTCAGCTACGCGGTCCGCAAGCTCGACGAGCGCGGGCTCGTGGCGACCGCCCGCAAGGGCAAGGAGAAGTCGGTCGAGATCACCGCCGCGGGCGCAGCCCTCTGCACCCGCTACGCCGAGGTGCGTGCGGGCCTGCTGGTGGAACTCGCCCGCGAGAGCGGCTTCGCGCCGGAGGAGATGTCGCGCCTCGCCGCGCTCCTGCGGGCGATCTCGGGCAGCTACGACCATGCCGCGCGTGCGGCGACAACGCTGTGAGGCTCCTCGCCGCCTGCGCGCGCCACGGGCGGTGGCTGCTGATCGGCGGGCTCGTGACGGGGGTGGCGCTCCCGGACCTCGCCGCGTGGCTCGCGCCCGCCCTCGTGCCGACGCTTGCCGCCATGCTCTGCGTCGCGGCACTGCGCGAGGGACCGCGGGCGGCGCTGCCCCGGCGCGGCGCGTTCGGGCCCGCGCTTGCCGCGACGCTCGTCCTGCAGCTTGCGCTGCCGCTCGCGGCGGGGGCCGCGTTCTGGACCGCGGGCGTGCTGGGCCAGCCGGTGGTGACGGGCATGCTGCTGGCCCTTGCCGCCGCCCCCATCACCGGGGCGCCGGGGCTCGCGGTGATGACCGGCGCGGATGCAGGCGCGACGCTGCGCCACCTGACCCTCGGCACGGCACTCCTGCCGTTCACCGCGGCGCCGGTCTTCGCGCTGCTGCCGGTCTTTCCCGATCCCTTCGCGGTGCTCGCGGGCGCGCTGCGGCTCCTCCTGCTCGTGGGGCTCGCGGCGCTCGTGGCCGCGGGCCTGCGCGCGGCGGTCCCGGCGGTGACGCGGCCTGCCGCACGGCCCGCGCTTGACGGGCTGATGGCGATCGGCATGGCGCTCGTGGTCGTTGGCCTCATGTCGGCGGTGGCGCCCGCGGCGGCGGGCACCCCGCTCGTTCTGGCCGTGACGCTGGCGCTCGCCTTCGCTCTGCACCTCGCGCAGACGCTCGGCGGCTGGCACGCCGCCCGCCGGACCCTGCCGAGACCCGAGGCGCAGGCCGTGGCCATCGTCGCCGCGAACCGCAACCTCGCCCTGTTCCTCGCCGCGGTGCCGTCCGAGGTCGCGGCGCCGCTCATGGTCTTCGTCGGCTGCTACCAGATCCCCATGTACCTGACGCCCCTGATGCTGCCGCGGCTCACGACGGCGCGCGCCGCCTGAGCCTCAGCCGCGCGCGGCGAGGGCGTCGGTCAGGAGCGCATGCACGGTCGGGCCGGGCACGTCCGGGGTCACGAAGGCCGCGCCGATCCCGCGCGCGAGGACAAAGCGCAGCGTGCCGTCCACCACCTTCTTGTCCTGCGCCATGAGCGCAAGCAGCGCGTCGGCGTCGGGCAGGTCGCCGGGAATGTCCGCGAGATCGGTCTTCATGCCCATGGCGCGCAGGTGCGCGCGCACGCGGCCCGGCTCCTCCTGGGCGCAGAGGCCGAGCCGCGCGGACAGCTCGAACGCCAGCGCGCAGCCGACCGCGACGCCCTCGCCGTGCAGGAGACGGTCGGAATAGCCGGTCGCCGCCTCGAGCGCGTGGCAGAACGTGTGCCCGAGGTTCAGGAGCGCGCGGTCCCCCTGCTCGGTTTCGTCACGCACGACGATCTCCGCCTTCATCTCGACCGAGCGGCGCACCGCGCGGGCACGGGCCGCGGCATCGCCGCGTGCCAGCGCCGGGCCGTTCGCCTCGAGCCAGGCGAAGAAGTCGGCGTCGCCGAGCAGCCCGTACTTCACCACCTCGCCGTAGCCCGCCAGGAGGTCGCGCCCGGGCAGGGTGTCGAGCGCCGCGGTATCGGCCAGCACCAGCGACGGCTGGTGGAATGCGCCGACGAGGTTCTTGCCCTGCGGCGCGTTGATGCCGGTCTTGCCGCCCACCGAGCTGTCCACCTGCGCGAGGAGCGAGGTCGGTACCTGCACGAAGCGCACGCCACGCCGGAGGATCGCCGCGGCGAAGCCCACGAGGTCGCCGATGACGCCCCCGCCGAGGGCCACCACCACGTCGCGGCGTTCGACCTGCCGCTCGAGCAGCCATTCGACGGTCCGCGACAGCTCTGCCCAGCACTTCGTCGCCTCGCCCGGCGGCAGGATCAGCGCCTCGCAGGCGATGCCTTCTGCAGCGAGCGCCGCGCGGAAGGCCGGCAGGTGCGCCTCGGCCACGTGGGTGTCGCTCACCACCGCCACACGGGGGCGCGCGAGCAGCGGCGCGATCTCGGCGCCCGCCCGCGCGATCAGTCCGCGCCCGATGCGCACATCGTAGGCGCGCCCCCCGAGCGGCACGTGCACCACCTCGGCCGTGTCGGCGGCTGCAGCTGCGTCCATGTTCAGGCTCCTTCTTCCGGCGTGACGACGCCCCGGTCGCGCAGCGCCTCGATCACCTTGCCCGCGGTCTGCTCGATCGTCATGCGCGGCAGGGTCCGCACCTCGATGTCGGCCAGCGCGTAGACGGGCACCCGCGCCTCGTAGAGCGCCGCGAGGGTGCCGTAGGGGTCGGGCGTGCGCAGGAGCGGCCGCGTGTCCTTGTGGCGCACCCGCGCCCAGAGGAGCGACAGGTCCGCGTTCAGCCAGACCGATACCCCGGTCCCCGAGATCGCGCGGCGGTTCTCTTCCTGCAGGAAGGCGCCGCCGCCCGTCGACAGGATCGCCGGCGTGTCCGCGAGCAGCCGCGCGATCACCTGCGCCTCCTTGCGGCGGAAGAACGGCTCGCCGTCACGGGCGAAGATCTCTGCGATCGACATGTTCGCGGCGTTCTCGATCTCGGCATCCGAATCCCGGAACGGCACCGACAGCGCGGTTGCCACCGCGCGTCCCACGGCGGTCTTTCCCGCGCCCATCATGCCCACGAGCACGACGGTCCTGCGCAACCGCAGATCGCTGACTGCCAGTCTTTCGGCCATCCCGCGCCCAATCCGAAAATAATCGCGTCAATGACGTGAACTCGCATGAAAGGCCAGTTATAAGTGGAAAAAAATTCGGGGCGAGAGCATGGGCCGCATCCTCAAATGGCTGTTCTATCTGGCGGTACTGGGGGCGATCCTCCTGGTGGGCTACGCCTATGTCGGGCCATATTTCGGCGCCGACTTCTCGCCTCCGCAGACAGAGGTGCGCCAGCCGGTCGACCTGAATGTGGAGTAGGGCCGCAGCGGCCTGCTTGATCGTGCTCGCGACCGGTGCGGGTGCGCAGGCGCCGCTGTCCGCCATCGACTGGCTCGGCCGCGAGGGCGCGCAGCCCTCGATTGCACCGCGAGCGGCGCCGCCCCCCTCGGACCCGCGTTCCACCCAGCCTTTCCGTCCCGACGAGCCGCCCGTGGCCGACCGCGTGGTGGTTCCCGAGATCGAGGTGCGCCCGCTCGGCGCGCCGGACGTCTCGGCCGTGGGGCTGTTGCCGACGCGGGTGACCGGGCTGCCGGTGTCGCTCTGGCAGGGCAGCACGCCGGACCGGCTCTCCGCGCTGATCGCCGAGGCCGAACCGGCGGTGCCCGCGCTCGCCGCGCTCATGAACACGCTGATGCTGGCCGAGGCCGATCCTCCCGATGCCGCGGGCGGCAGCGACGCGGGCTTTCTGGCCGTGCGGGTCATGCGGCTGATCGAGGACGGCGCGCTCGACGCCGCGGCGGCGCTTCTCGACCGGGCGGGTCCGGACCGGCGCGCGCTCTTCGGGCTCTGGTTCGACGTGGCGCTCCTGACCGGGCGCGAGGCCGAACCCTGCGCCGCGCTCGAGGCCAATCCGCGCCTGACCGAGGCCGTGGCCCCGCGCGTCTTCTGCGCCGCGCGCTCCAGCGACTGGCCGCGGGCGCAGCTCGCGTTCGAAACCGGGCGCGCCCTGGGCGAGCTGCGCGGCCGGGACGCCGACCTCCTGGAGCGGTTCCTGTCGCCCGAGATGGCGGAGGAGCTGCCGGCGCTGCCGCCGCCGCGCGACCCCTCGCCCCTGCAGTTCCGCCTGCACGAGGCGGTGGGAGAACCGCTGCCCGCGCGCAGCCTCAAGCGCCGTTTCGCCGTCGCGGAACTGTCGGGCGATCACGGCTGGAAGGCGCAGATCGAGGCCGCCGAGCGGCTCGCGCGCACCGGGGCGCTGGCCGAGAACCGGCTCCTCGGCATCTACACCGAACGCAGCCCCGCCGCGTCGGGCGGCGTCTGGGAACGCGTCGAGGCTGTGCAGGACCTCGAAGCGGCGCTGCAATCTGGCGATGCCGACCGGATCGGCGGGACGCTGACGCGGGCCTGGGCGCGCATGCGCGAGGCGCGCCTGCTCGTGCCCTTCGCGCGGCTCTTCGGCGGGCAGCTCGCGGGCCTGCGGCTCGACGGTCCGGCCGCGGACCTCGCGCTGCGCACGCGGTTCCTGTCGGAGGACTACGAGGAGGCGGCGGACAGCGCCGTTCGGACGGGCGGTGCCGAGGCGCGGTTCCTCGCCGCGCTCGCGCGCGGCCGCGCCCCTGTGACCGATGCCGACCTGCCGCAGGCCGACGCGCTTGCCGCGGCGTTCGCCGATCCGCGCCCGGCGACCCCGCTCACGGTGCTGGCCGGCGAGGCGCGGCTCGGCGAGGCGATCCTCGAGACGATGGCGCTGTTCCGCAGCGGCGCCGCGGGCAATGGCGGCGCGCTGACCGAGGCGATCGCGACCCTGCGCGCGCTCGGGCTCGAGGACACCGCCCGCCGCGCGGCCTTGCAGCTCGCCATCCTCGGGTCGGAGGACGCGCGTCCATGAGCGGTGCCGCCGACGACATGCGCTGGATCTCGGCCTTCCTCGAGGCGCAGGCCGCCGAACGGGGTGCGGCCGAGAACACGCAGCTGGCCTATGCGAGGGATCTCAAAGACTTCTCGTCCTTTCTTCAGGCACGACACGAAGATTTCGCGACGGCCTCTGCGGCCGGGATCGAGGCCTACCTCGTGCATTGCGACGCACAGGGCTTTGCGCGTGCCACCCGTGCCCGGCGACTGTCGTCGATCAAGCAGCTCTACCGGTTCGCCTTCGAGGAGGGGTTCCGCGCGGACAATCCCGCGATCCGCATCGCCGGGCCCGGGCGCGACAAGCGCCTGCCGAAGACCCTCAGCACCGCCGAGGTCGACCGCCTGCTCGAGGCCGCGGCGGTGTACGGGCGCAGCACCGCCGACAGGCTCCGCAATGCCTGCCTGCTGCAGCTCCTCTACGCCACCGGCATGCGGGTGTCGGAACTCGTGACCCTGCCGCTGTCGGCCGCACGGGGCGATCCGCGGATGCTGCTGATCCGCGGCAAGGGCGGCAAGGAACGCATGGTGCCGCTCAGTCCGCCTGCCCGCGCGGCGCTGGCCGATTGGCTGGCCGAACGCGAGGCGCAGGAAGAGGTCTCGCGCCGCGAGGGCCGCCCGGCACGGCCGCACCTCTTCGCCTCGCGCGGACGGGCGGGCCACCTCACGCGCCACGGGTTCTACGCGCTGATCAAGGACATCGCGGTCGCTGCCGGCGTCTCGCCCGCCAAGGTCACGCCCCACACGCTGCGCCACGCCTTCGCCACGCATCTGCTGGAAAACGGTGCCGATCTGCGCGCCATCCAGTCCTTTCTCGGTCATGCCGACGTGGCCACGACCGAGATCTACACCCACGTGCTCGAGGAACGCCTGCGCGAACTCGTGCTCGAACACCATCCCCTGGCCCGCGACGGCGGCACTTGAAGCGCGCGGCGTAGGGCCACATAACCGTCTGGCCTGTCCCCAACACAACGGACCCATGGAAACCGCACCTGCCTTCGACGCCGCGTTCTGGATCACGTCCGGCGCCATCCTTCTCCTCCTCGTGCTGTCGGGGTTCTTCTCGGGCTCCGAAACCGCGCTGACCGCGGCCTCCCGAGGCAAGCTCCGCGCGGCGATGGACAAGGGATCGAAAGGAGCGGAACGCGCGCTGAAGATCACCGAGGACAACGAGAGCCTGATCGGCTCGGTCCTGCTGGGCAACAACCTCGTCAACATCCTCGCGACCTCGCTCGCGACCGCGCTCTTCACGCGGCTCCTGGGCGAATCCGGCGTGGCCTTCGCGACGCTCATCATGACGCTTCTCGTCCTGATCTTTGCCGAGGTGCTGCCCAAGACCTACGCCATCACCAATCCCGAGAGCGCCGCGACGCGCGTGGCGCCGATCATCCAGCTCGTGATCCTCGTGTTCTCGCCGGTGGTCATGGCGGTGCGGGCCTTCGTGCGGCAGGTGCTGCGGCTCTTCGGCGTGCAGACCGACCCCGACAGCCGCATCCTCGCCGTGCGCGAGGAGATCGCGGGCGCGCTGAACCTCGGCCATTCCGAGGGTGTGGTCGAGAAGGAGGACCGCGACCGCATCCTCGGCGCGCTGGACCTCGGCGAGCGCACGGTCGAGGAGATCATGCTGCACCGCTCGGGGATCGAGATGATCAACGCCGACACCGAGCCGGCCGAGATCCTGCAGCAATGCCTCGAGAGCAGCCACACCCGGCTGCCGGTCTTCAAGGACGACCCCGAGAACATCGTCGGCGTGATCCACGCCAAGGACCTGCTGCGCGCCATGTACAAGCTGATGGAGGGCTCCGAGGCGTCGCTCGAGGCGCTCAAGAGCTTCAAGATCGCGGACGTGGCGATGCCGCCCTACTTCGTGCCGGACACCACGTCGCTCGACGACCAGATGCGGCAGTTCCTGCGCCGGCGGACGCACTTCGCGCTGGTGGTGGACGAATACGGCGCCCTGCAGGGCCTCATCACGCTCGAGGACATCCTCGAGGAGATCGTGGGCGAGATCACGGACGAATTCGACCCGGACGCCGACCACACGATCTCGGTACACGACGACGGCTATTACTGGATCGACGGGCAGATGACGATCCGCGACTTCAACCGCGCGACGGATTACAGCCTGCCCGATGACGAGGCCAATACCGTGGCGGGCCTGGTGATCCACGAAGCGCAGATGATCCCCACCGTCGGCCAGGCGTTCACGTTCCACGGCTTCCGCTTCGAGGTCGTGGCCCGCGAGAACAACCGCCTCACTCGGCTGAAAATACGACCGCTCGAGGCCCAGGCTCGGCAATCCCAGGATCAGTGACGAGCCGCAGGCAGTAGCCTTCGGCCGTCGCCTCCACGCTCATCTGGCCGCCGATCTGCTCGGCCGCGCTTTCCATGAGCCGCATCCCGATCGACGAGATCTCCGTCTCGGGGCGCGGCAGGCGCGTCGCGCGGTTCCCGATCCCGTTGTCGCGGCATTCGAGCCGGATGGCGTTGTCCGCATCGCGGGTCAGGCTGATCGTCACGACGCCGTCGCGGTTGTCGGGAAAGGCGTGCTTGATGGCGTTCGCCGTGAACTCGCTGACGATCATGGCGAGCGTCGCCGCCTTGCGCGAATCCACCCGTGCCGGCGCCAGCCGCGTCTCGAGCCGCACATTGCCCTCGAACGAGCCCCTCAGGAGATCCGTCACCCGGTCGAGATAGGTATCGAGCCGGATCATGTCGAATTCCGAGGTGCGGTACAGCTCGCTGTGGAGCTGCGTGATCGCGGTGACGCGCCGCTGGATCGCCGCCAGCGCATCGCGCGTCTCGTCCTGCCGGGCCCGCACGGAATGCAGCCGGATGAAGGACGACACCGTCTGCAGCGAGTTCTTGACCCGGTGGTCGATCTCGCTGCGCAACACCTCCTCGTTGCGGAGCGCGCGGGCGAGCTCGAGCTGCCGCATCACCTGCCGCGCCAGCGTGCCGAGCGCGTCGCGCTGTGTTTTCGACAGCGTGCGCGGCTGGGTGTCGAGCACGCAGAGCGAGCCGAGCGCGTAGCCCGCCCGGGACACGAGCGGCGCGCCGGCATAGAACCGGATCGGCTTTTCCTGACGCGTGCAGAGCGGGTTCTCGCAGGTGCGGACGTCGTTCAGCGTGTCCGGGATCTCGAGGATGTCGTCGCCGAGGATCGTGTACGAGCAGATCGACTGGTCGAGCGGCGTCTCGGGCAGGTCGAAGCCGTCCCGCGCCTTGAACCATTGCCGGTCCCGGTCCACGAGGCTGACCAGCGCGATCGGCACGTCGCACAGCGTCTTGACCAGGGCCGCCACCTCGTCGAAGCTCGCCTCGGCCGCCGTATCGAGGATACCGTAGCTCGCAAGCTCCTCGAGCCGTTCGGCCTGATTTTCGGGAGTCGGTGCGCGCATGGTCTCGTGTTTCGAACTCGCGTTAAGGGTGCACCGGAACCTTGCGGTTCGCGGCGTGGGTGTAGATCCCGAGGATGTGGACGGAATGCAATCTGGCGCTGCTTCACATTCCAATTTCGCAGGTTGAGCAACGCCATGTCAACACGCTCGGACAAAAATGGATGTCATTTGCATATTACAATTGCATGACATTTTACGGCATGACGACCCCTGCCCCGTACCTCGAGGCCGAGCCCGCATGACGTCCGACGGGCGGATCACGGCCGGCATCGCGCTGCTGATCCCGGCCGCCGGGCTGTCGCGGCGCATGCGGGGCGGCGACAAGCTGCTAGAGCTTGTGGACGGCGTGCCGCAGCTCCGCCGCATCTGCGCCGCGGCCCGCACCCTGCCGGGGCCGGTCGTGGTCACCGTGCCTGCCGCCGACCATCCGCGCGCGCAGGCGCTCGCGGACGTCGGGGCAATCCTCGTTCCCGTCCCGGACCGCGCGGAAGGCATGGCCGCCTCGCTGCGCCGCGGGATCGCCGCGCTGCCGCCCGGCACGCCCGCGGCGATGATCGTTCCCGGAGACATGCCGGACCTCGCGGCGGCCGACCTCGCCGCGATCGCGCAGGCCTTCGACCCGGACGCGCCGACGCTGGTGCAGGCCACCGCGGCCGATGGCACGCCCGGCCATCCGGTGCTCTTCCCTGCGGACTGCTTCGACGCGCTCGCAACCGTTGCGGGCGACAGCGGCGCCCGGGACGTGCTGCGCGCGCACCGGGCGCGGCTGCGGCACGTGGCGCTGCATGACCGGCGGGCACTCACCGACCTCGACACGCCCGAGGCGTGGGCCGCGTGGCGGGCGGAGCGGCCGGGCCGCACCTGAAAAAAGGACCGGAACGGCGGTCGGCCGTCCCGGTCCGGGTGCGCCGAGGCAAACGGTGCCCCGGCAGCTGCATATACTCGTTACGTCACAGACCCCGTCAGCGCGTCAGCAGCTGCGCCTCGTGCTTCTTCAGCGACCGGCGCGCGGAGGTATAGGCGCGGATGCCGTCAGCGTGCTCGAGCTCCGGGAAGAGTTCGAGGATTTCCTGGCGCTGCGCGGTGCCGATGCCCTTGAGGCTGTAGTCGCCGGGCTGGAAGCTCTCGGTCCACGCGCCGTTCGACAGCACCACCTCGTGGGCATCGAACATGAAGTGGATGTAGCTCACGCCGAGGGCCGTCACCTCGTCCACGCCTGCCAGACCGGTGAGGTGCTTGGCCGCGGCCAAGACCTCGCGCTCCTCGAAGTAGAGCGCGGTCTTGTCGTTGTTCACGAGGACCCGGTGGTTCGGCGACACGAGAAGGTCATGCGCCGGCAGGCCGTTCCCGAGCGATCCCTTCTGGATCAGGATCGGCTTCATGTGCGGCTTGCGGGCCAGGTCGAACGGCGTCAGGTCCTTGCGGCCGACCCAGCGGATCTCCTGGATGCCGTTGTCGCGGGTGATGACGCGATCGCCCTCGCGCAGTTCCTCGACCAGGCGTTCGCCCTGCGGCGTCGCGATCAGCGTGCCGGGGGTGAAGCAGGGAATGACCTCCTCGATGTTGAAGAAGTCCATCGTGCCGGTCACGTTGCCGGCGCCGTCGAGGAACTCGACCGTGCCGTCGATGCCGTTCGGGTCGCGATCCGGGCCGTCGTCGTCTGCCGTGACGTTGGTCAGGCGATAGTTGCCCGCGCCGACGCCCGACAGGTCGAGCGTGTCGAAATCGTCGCCTTCCGACCCGCCGCGCACCACGTCGCCCGCGCCATCGGCGGCCGTGTCCACCACGATGCGGTCGCGGTCTGCGCCGCCGTCGATGTCGTCGATGCCTGCGCCGCCGTTCAGCAGGTCGGCGCCCTGCCCGCCCAGCAGCGTGTCGGACTCGTCGCCGCCGTTCAGAACGTCCTCGTCGATGCCGCCGTCCAGCAGGTCGTTGCCCGAGCCGCCGTTCAGCGTGTCGTCGTCGTCGCCGCCGATCAGCGTGTCGTTGCCCAGCGCACCGTCGATCGAGTCGCGGTCGTTCTCGGGCGACGGGTCGACGTCGTCGGTCAACTCGAGCGCCGCGAGGTTCGATCCGTCGATGAAATCGTCGCCCTGCCCGCCGTCCAGCGTGTCGGAGCCGTGGCCGCCGAGGATCGAATCGTCCCCGATGCCGCCCATGACGAGGTCGTCGTCGATGCCCGCGTCGATGGTGTCGTTGTCCGCGCCGCCGTCGATCGTGTCGGCATCGTCCCCGGTGAAGATCAGGTCGTTGCCGGTGTTGCCCTGCACGCTGTCGCGGCCGTCACCGGTGTTGGGGTCCGCCTCGAAGCCGAGCGGGATCGGGAACGCGCCGTCGGGATAGTCCGAATAGGTGTCGGTGCCGGCCACGATGGTGTCGTCGCCCTGCCCGCCGGTGATGGTGTCCGCGCCCTGCGCGTCGGTGATCAGGTCGTCGCCCGTGCCGCCGTCGACCAGGTCGTCGTCGACGCCCGCCTCGATCACGTCGTTGCCGGCTCCGCCCAGAACGGTGTCGCGGTCGTCGCCGGTGGAGATGGTGTCGTTGCCCGCCCCGCCGTCGACGCTGTCGCGGTCGTCCTCGGGGTCGGCATCCTCGTCGAAGCCGTCGAACGGATCGTCGGCCTGGGAAAAGGGCGAGCCCGCGGGCAGGTCCTCGACGGGAAGGACGTCGGTGTCGATGGCGCCGTCCGCGAAGGGCTTGCCGGTGTCGATCAGGTCGTCGCCGTCCCCGCCCTCGACCGTGTCCGAGCCCTCGCCCGACTGCACGGTGTCGTCGCCGCCGCCGGCGACCACGCGGTCGTCGTTCGGCGCATCGCCCGGAATGATCGCGTCGTCGTTGTCGATCCGGTCGGGCGGCGTGTCGGGATCGCCGAGATAATCCTCGTCGATCAGGTCGCCGTCGTCGGTGCCGGTCACGATGCCGTCGCGCCCGCCGGTCACGGTCACGGTGACCGTCGCGGTGTCGATGCCGCCCTGCCCGTCATCGACCTCGTAGGTGAAAGTGTCGGTGCCGACGAAGCCCGGCGCCGGGGTGTAGATCACGGGGCCGAGCGGATCGGCCTGGCTCAGCGTGCCGTTCGCCGGGCCCGACAGGAACGCCGAGACGCCGAGGATGTCGCCGTCGCCGTCGGTGTCGTTCGCCAGCACGTCGATCGACACGGCCTCGCCCGCGGTGGTGATCGCGGTGTCGTCGACGCCCACCGGCGCCACGTTGCCGTCACCGTCGTTCGATACGGTCACGGACACGGTCGCGGTGTCGGTACCGCCGTGGCCGTCATCGATCTCGTAGGTGAATGTGTCGACGCCGGTGAAGGCGCCGGTCGGCGTGTAGGTGATGGTGCCGTCGTCGTTCACGACCACGGTGCCATTGGCCGGCTGGGTCACCGAGGTGACACCGAGGATGTCGTTCTCGGCATCACTGTCGTTGGCGAGGACGGGAATGTTGACGGCCGTCCCGGTGGCGGTGTTGACGGTGTCGTCCTGCGCGTCCGGCGCGACGTTCCCGATGCGATCTACCATTACTCGACCCTTCCAAAAAACAACCGGGACGCATCCCCGGCACGGCGGCGTTGCGGCACCGTTTGATCCGGTACCTTGGTCTGCACGCATGACGGGCTGCCGGAGGATGGATCGTCGTCGGGCCCGAACCTGCCGTCAGGCAAGCCGATCCCGTCGGAGCACGGCCGATTGCCCGGCACATGCGACCCGTCGCATCCCTGCGAACTCACTTCATGCTGGCGGCCGCCCCCGTGGCCTATTGTTGTCGCCCCCCAGTCGGGCGTGATCCGAGTCTTAGCCGCAGCGCACCGGGGCACAAAGAGCAAAAGTGTCGGAAAAGCGTCTTGATCAGGGCCGCCCTGCCCGCTTTGCGGCGCATTTTTGCCGATCTCGACACGTTCTGATTGAAGGTTCGTTCCAAACGCCGGGACAATGCCCATCTCCGCGCTTCGGAAAACAAGGCAAATGCCGACTCGGGACGCGGATTAGGTTTCCATACCGGAAACGATCTGCAAATCGGGCGGCACGGCGCGCAATTGCGGCAGTGCGCGGATCCGAATGCACGTCATTGTTGTCTTGAAAGCCGTCAATGCGCCTCACATCGCGCATTTGTTCCGCGTTTGCGTGCGCTTCGACGCGTCAGACCGGGAGCGGCAGGCGAATCGGACGGAAATCGGGCAGCGCGCCAGCGGCGCGGAATGCGGCGATTTGCGGGCGGACGCACGCCGGCCGGCCCCCGGTCAGAAGAAGTCGACCTCGCCATCCGCCGCGCCCGGGCGCGCATGGTCCTGCCCGTCGAGGGCGCGTGCGAGGTCGCGCAACCGCAGGCCCTGCAAGAGTTCCCCGATGTCGAGCGCAAGGCCCGGCGGTACCGTCTCGGCCACCTTCTCGAGAAGCTCGCCCAGTTCGCGCAGGGTCTGCAGCTTGCGATCGAGCCGCTGCAGGGTGAGCGGGTCCATGGAGGGGCCCGCCGCGCCGGCCTGCAGGCTGCGCGTGATCCAGTCCTCGACCACGAGGCCATCCTCCTCGAGGCGCAGGATCTCGGTCGAGAGCCGCCGGAAGAGGTCGGCCAGCGGCACCGCCGCAGGCCGGATGGGACGCGGATCGGTCACAGCGGCCCGACCACCGCTTGAAGGCAGGTGCGCATCTGGTTGGTGTCGAAGGGTTTCTGGATGAAGTTGTTGAGGCCGAGCTTCTTGCCGGTGGTCAGGATCTCGTTGTCGAGCCGGCCGCTGACGAGCACGAAGCCGATGCGCTGCGTCGTCTTGTTCTCGCGCAGCGCCTTCAGCAGCTGCAGGCCGTTCAGCCCCGGCATGTTGTAGTCGGAGATGACGATGTGCACGGGCTTTGCCGCGAGTTTCTGCAGCGCGGACTGGCCGTCCTTGCAGAAATCGACGTTCTTGATGCCGATCTGTTCCAGCGCCATGAGGATGAGCGAGCGGCTCGTGCTCATGTCGTCGACGACCATCACCGAGAGCGAGTTCTTAAGTGACATGGGTAAGCGTCCTGCTGTCTGGTTTGGGCGCACGCGGGCGCCGGAACGTCGTCTTGCCGCACAGTTCGAGCCGGTCGCGGAATTCCGGACCGAGCCGTTCCGAGTGACCGATGAAGAGGTATCCCTCGGGGCCCAGCACCTGTTCGAGGCCGCGCCAGATGCGCGCCTGCGTGCCCTCGTCCATGTAGATTGCCACGTTGCGGCAGAAGATGGCGTCGAAGGGCCCGCGCATGGGCCAGGGCTCCATGAAGTTCATGTAGCGGAAGCTGACCAGGCGCCGCACGTCCGCCCGGACCTGCACCATGTCCGCGCCGCCCGGCTCGAAGAGGACGGGACGCAGCGTTTCGGGTACCGCATTCAGGCCTGCATCGCGGTAGCGGCCGAGTGCCGCGACCTCGAGGACCTCTCGGCTGATATCCGTGGCAAGGATGCGCACGTCGAACCGCCCGGCATCGGGAAAGGCGCCGAGAAGGACCGCGGCGATGCTGTAGGCCTCCTCTCCGGTGGAACAGCCCGCCGACCAGAGCCGGAGCCGCCCGCCGCCGCGCACCCGGTCGACGAGCCCGGGCAGCACGTCGCGGGCGAGGATGTCGAAATGCTGGCCCTCGCGGAAGAAGCGCGTCGTGTGCGTGGTCAGCGACATGACCATGCCGTAACGTTCCGCAGGGTCGCCGTGCCGCACGAGGTCGACATAGTCCGCGAAGGACGACAGCCCGAGCCGCCGCACGTGCTTGACCAGCCGGGCGAAGACCAGCTGCCGGTTCTCCGGCCCGAGCGAGATGCCGGCATCCGTGCGCAGCATCGCGCTGATCTCGGCGAAATCGCGGTCGGTGAAGGCGCAGTCGTAGGCGCCGGTCCACGCGGCCGTCTCGGCGGGCAGCGACGGGGTCATGCCTCCTCGACCACCCTTGTTCTCGGCAGGACCGACGCGATGTTGAGGATGCGCAGCATGCGCCGCTCGTCCGCGATCACCCCCTCGATGAAGTCCGCGGCGTTCTCGGAGGTCGCCCGGGGCGGCGACTGGATCTCGCTCGGCGAGATGCCGATGATGTCCGAGACCGCGCTGACCAGGAAGCCGACGGTCTGGTCGCCGAGCACCGCGATGATGATGACGTGCCGCTCGGTCGGGGTGATGGGCTCGAGCCCGAGGCGCGCGGCGAGGTCCACGATCGGCACCACCGCGCCGCGCAGGTTGATCACGCCCAGGATGTGCGCCGGGGCGTGCGGCAGCATGGTGACGTTGGTCCAGCCGCGGATCTCGCGCACCAGCATGATGTCCATGCAGAAATCCTGCTCGCCGATGGCGAAGGACACCAGTTCGCGCGTCGCGTTGCCTTGCATGTCGAGAGCATCCGTCATCACTCAACCTCCCGCGGCCGACATGAGTGAGGCGACCGCCGACCCGCTGTCGGCCATGCGCGCGGTCTCCTCGGGGTCGATGATGAGGGCGATCTTGCCGTCGCCGAGGATGGTGGCCGCGGCCACCCCGTCGACATGACCGTAATTGCCTTCGAGGCTCTTGATGACCACCTGGCGCTGGTCGATGATCCGGTCGACCGCGAGCCCCCAGCGTTCGCTCTGCTCGGTCTCGACGAGCAGGATCACCATGCGCGCGCGGTCGACCGGCTCGTCGCGGTACGAGAAGATCATGCCCAGGTCGACGATCGGCACCAGCGCGTCGCGCACCTTGATCACCTGGCTCGTCGCACCGATCATGTGCAGGTCGGACAGGTCGGGGCGGATCGTCTCGACCACCGAGGTGATCGGCACGACCATGGTCTGGCCGGCCACGTCGACCACCATCCCGTCGAGCACGGCGAGCGTGAGCGGCAGCGAGATCGAGAACGTCGTGCCCTTCCCCGGATGCGAGAAGATGCCCACGCGTCCGCCGAGTTTCTGGATCTCGCTGCGCACGACGTCCATGCCGACGCCGCGTCCGGACAGATCGGTCACGCTGTCCGCGGTGGAGAAGCCCGGCAGGAAGAGGAGCCGGTCGATCTCGTTGTCGGACAGCTGCAGATCGGGGGCGATCAGGCCCTTCTTCACCGCGATCGCCTGCACCTTGGGCCGGTTGATGCCCGACCCGTCATCCGACACCTCGATGACCACCCGCCCCGACCGGTGACCGGCCGACAGGCGCACCGTGCCGGTGGGCGTCTTGCCGGCGGCGCGGCGCCTGTCCGGAGCCTCGAGCCCGTGATCGATGGCGTTGCGCAGGATGTGGGTGAGGGGCTCGATCAGCCGCTCGATGACGGTCTTGTCGATCTCGGTGTCCTCTCCATCGGTCTCGAAGGCGACGGACTTGCCGGCGATCTCGGACGTCTCGCGCACGATCCGCGCCATGCGCTGGAACAGCTGCTTCACCGATTGCGCCCGCAGCGACATGACGCATTCCTGGATCTGCAGCGCGAGGTTCTTGTACTCGTCGAGGGAACCGCCGATCTCGGACCGGTGCGCAACGTTGGCGTCGCTCAGGCTCTGGCTCAGGACCGACTGGTTGATGACCAGCTCGCCCACGATGTTGATCAGGCTGTCGACGAGGTCGAGATCCACGCGCACGGTCGATTTCGGTGCCCGCCCGGGGGCGGCCTTCGCCTCGCGCCGCGTGCTGGGCGCGTCGGCCTCCGACGTTTCAGGCGCCGGTGGTCGGGCCGCCGGATCTGCATCGAAGGTGGCGACCGGCGGTGGCGGCAGCTCGTGCGGCGCCTCCACCGCGTCTTGACTGCCGGTCGCGTCCTGTGCACCGGAGGATGCCTCGATCCGGACCTGCGCCAGTCCCTCGACGAACTCGAATATCTCGCGCAGGTCCTCCTCGCTGGCCTCGCTCAGGAGTTCGAGGCGCCAGGACAGCAGGCACACGAGCGGATCGAGCGCATCGAAGTCGGGCAGCGCGGACAGGTCCGCCTCGACCGTCAGATCGCCCAGCGCCGCAAGTTCCCGGAAGAGGTGGACCGGGTCGTGCCCGTTCGCGAAGAGCTCGCGCGAACAGGTCATTTCGATGCGGAACGTGCGCGGGATCGGCTCCCCCGCCCCTGCAGGGTCGAAGTCGAACGGGATCGCCAATGGCAGGAACGCCAGATCCCCGTCGTCGGGACCCGCGGACGTGACGTCCGGGATCGGGACGACGGGTGCCGCGACCTGCGGCGCATGTCCTGCGAGCGCGTTCAGCTGCGCAAGCAGCGCATCGCCGGCTGCGGCATCGAGCGGCGTGTCGGACCGGCTCGCGGCGACGAGATCGGCAAGGTGATCCGCGGCGCGATGCAGCACGCGCACGTTCGTCGTGTCCGGCCGCACCTTGCCGGAACGCATCAGATCGAGGACCGTCTCGAAACAGTGGGAGAACCGGACAATGGGCTCGAGCCCGAAGGACGCCGCGCCCCCCTTGATCGAATGTACCGTCCGGAACACGGCGTTGATCGTCTCCGTGTCGAACGTGTCGTCGGGGATCGCCGCCTCGATGTCGGCGAGCCCGTCATTCAGGGCCTCGAGCAATTCCTCGCATTCGAGGAAGAAGGTCTGCTTGATGTCGTCGAGCGAGGACATGGCGGCACTCACATGGCTGCGATGCGGCGGATCGCGGCGACGAGCTTGACGTCGTCGAACGGCTTGACGATCCAGCCCGTGGCGCCGCTGCGGCGGGCACGTTCCTTGAGCTCCGCCGCGCTCTCGGTGGTGAGCACGAGGATCGGCAGGCTTGCACGCGATTCTGCGGCACGGATCGCGCTGATCACGCCGAAGCCGTCGAGCCGCGGCATGTTGATGTCGGTGATGACCACATCGGGATCGACCTCGTCGAGCGATTCGAGCCCGTCCACGCCGTCCTCCGCAGTGTAGACGTCGAACCCCGCGCGCACGAGGCAGAGCCGGAGCATCTCGCGGATCGTGCGGGAATCGTCGATGGCAAGGATCTTCAGCGTCATGCATGCTCTCCCTGGTCCGGCAGCAGGCCGTCGAGGCCGAGCAGCCTGAGGTCGTCGGCCAGCCCGTCCGAGGGCAGAAGCCGGATCGTCGTGCCGTGTCCTTCCGAGGCGCGCACGAACAGCAGGAGCACCTGCGCGCAGAGCGTGCCGATGCCGCGGCAACCGCGACCGTCGAGCGTCGCGTCGGTTCCCAGCGCCTCGGCGAGCACGTCGAAGAGCGGTGCCGCCGCGTCGGTGTCGAGCTTGTCCGGCAGGAGGATGTCCGTGGTCATTGCGAACCTTTCTAGAACAGCGTGACGTCGCCCTGCGGCGCGCCCGCAGGGGCGGCGCTGAGCGGGGGAAGCTCGTCGCGCACGAAGAGGAGCCGGGCATGTCCGGTCGTGGGCACGTAGCGGATGCGCCGGGCCCGCTCGCCGCCGAGGCTGCTCGAGACGAGGCGGATCGCCTCGGTCTCGAGGAAGTTCAGCGCGAAGGCGCAGTTGCTCTCGCCGATCCGCGCCATACGTCCGGCCATGGCCGCGCCGCCGAAGAGCTTCGCCTCGAGCCGCGACTTCCGCGCGCCGCGCTTGAGCAGGGCGTTGATCAGGACTTCCATCGCGTAGGTGCCGTAGCGCTCGTCGAACCGACCGGAACCGTCACCCTCCGCGAGCAGGAAGTGGTTCATGCCGCCCACGCGCGCGACCGGGTCGCACAGGCAGGTCGCCACGCAGGAGCCGAGAAGCGTGGAAAGAACCACACCCGGGTCGTCGGTCACCTCGTACTCGCCCTGCACCACGAGGTGCGTCCGGGCATTGTCGAGGTCGTCGCGTGTCTGGGCATCGGGCATCCGGTCGCTCCTCGGGCCATCGGGTCTCTCGGTCCGCACGCCGGCTCGTCGGCGCGCGCCGCGTCAGAAATCGGTCCATTGCTCCGCGACGGGCGCCGCCCGGCCGCCGCCCGCCGCGGCGCGGGCCGGCGCCGCGGCCGTGCCGCCTTCCCGCTGTGCGGGCTCGGGGGAGCCGCGGCGGGCCGAGGGTTCCGCCGGCCGCGACAGCCGGAAGTGAGAGATGGTCTCGACGAGGCCGACCGCGTCGTTGCGCAGCGCCTCGCTGGCAGCGGTGGTTTCCTCGAGACGTGCGGCGACCTGCTGGGTGGTCTGATCGAGCTGGTTCACGGAGGCGTTGATCTCCTCGAGGTTCAGCGACTGTTTCTGGGCCGACCCCGCAATCTCCGAGACCAGCGTCGAGATCTCGGCCACGGATTGCGAAATCTGGTGCAGCGCGTCTCCGGTGCGGCCGACGAGGTCGACGCCCGTGCGCACCTGGGCGCCGCTGTCTGCGATCAGGCCGTTGATCTCGCGCGCGGCGTCCGAGGAGCGCTGCGCGAGCGCGCGCACCTCCGAGGCGACGACCGCGAAGCCGCGGCCCGCGTCCCCCGCCCGCGCCGCCTCGACGCCGGCGTTGAGGGCCAGCAGGTTGGTCTGGAAGGCGATGTCGTCGATGACCTTGATGATCGAGGTGATCTTTTCTGACGAGGCCGCGATCTGGTCCATGGCCGCGACCGTCTTGACCACCACCTGGCCGCTTTCCTCGGCGTTGACCTTCGCGGCGCTGACCGCCGTGTCGGCACGCAGCGCGCCCTCGGCGGTCGCACGTACCGAAGTGGTCAGCGCGTCGAGCGCCGCGGCTGCCTCCTCGAGCGTCGCGGCGGTGCTTTCGGTGCGCCGCGAGAGCGCGTCCGCGGTGTTGCTGATGTCACCAGATTCGTTGCGGATGTTGGACGCGCTCTCGGCGATCTCGACGAGGGCGCGCTCGAGCGTCTGCACGGTGGCGTTGAAGTCCTGGCGAAGCGCGTCATACCCCCCGGCGAAGGGCGTGTCGATCCAGGCTGTGAGGTCGCCGTCGCTGAGCTTGCGCAGACCCACCCGGAGTTCCTCGACCACCTGCACGCGCTGCGCCTCGACCGCCTTCTGCTCGGTTTCCGCCGCCTGCAGCGCCTCGCGCGCCGCGGTGATGTCGGTGCCCAGGAGCAGGAGGCGGATCGCCTCACCCTTGCGGTCGCGCACGCAGCTCAGGCTGCCCTCGAGGAAGACCTTGGAGCCGTTCGCGCAGGCCAACTGGACAACGCCCGCAAAGGGCTCGCCCTTCAGGACCGCGTCCACCACGGCGGCCGGTCGCCGCGCATCGTCGCCGAAGCCCGACACGAGGTCCGCCAGTCGCCGCGTGCCCATCGCGGCCTCGCCCACGCGCAGTCCATCGCGCATCAGCGCGTTCATGCGGGTGACGCGGCCGTCAGGCGTGAACTCGGCCAGCATCTGGTTGCCCTCGATCGTGTCGATCATGGCGTTCTTGAGCCAGAGCTCGCTCACATCGGAATATTCGAGGAGATAGCCCATGATCGTGCCATCGCCGCCATGGATCGCCTGTACCCGCAGCATCAGCCGGCCGAGGCCCACGGGAATGTCGATCTCGAGCGCTTCCTTGCCGAGGCTGCGAATGCGGTTCTTGATCTGGTCGCCCTGGCCGTGGCCGTGGAAATGGTCGACATTGCGCCCCACCAGATCGTCGGGGTCGAAATTCGTCCGGGCGCCCTGCCGCAATTCGGGGGCGTAGCGCCGCAGGAGGTCGACCAGCGCGCGGTTCACCTCGACGATTTTCGTGTCGGCGTCGACCAGCATGATGGGCGCGGAGGCGTTGCTGAAGGCGGTGCTCTGGTACTCGACCGCGCGCCGGGTCTCGGCGGCATTGGCCAGCGAGACGCGCAGCTCGTCCAGCGCGGAGGCGATCTCGCCCAACTCGTCCGACCGCCTGGTCTGCGCCACCGGGTCGTCGTAGGCGCCGTCCCGCAGGCGACCCACAGTCTGGCGCAGCGCACGCACGGGCCGCGAGATCACGAGGTTGTAGGCGAAGAGCGCGCAGAGCAGCGTGACCACGAGCGCGCCCGTGGCGACACCCAGTGCCCTGTTGTTGATCGACGTGATCCCGGCCATGGCTTTCGCCGTGCTCCAGCGCGTGGCGACGGCGCCAACCACCGATTCCTCCGGTCCGTGGAGGATCGGGTAGGCGATGGTCAGACCGTCCGCGGAAAAGGCGGGCTCCCCCGCCTGCAGGGCCGCGCGGGCGAGGTCGTCGACCCCCGCACCGGCATCGAGCGCCCGTGCCTCGCGCGCCAGGACCTGCCCGCCGGCATCGAGGATGGTGACGGCCTCGAGGTCGTCGCTGGCGGAGACGAAGAACTCGTCCATCAGCAGCCCGGCATGGTCCGGGCGCGAGAACCGCGCAGCGCCGACGACGATGCTGCGGAAGAGCATGGTCTCGGCCCGGGCGGCGCTCCGCAATTCGTCGAGCACTGCGCGTTCGACCCCGCGGGAATAGATCGTGGCGACGACCGCGGCGACGAGGAGGATCGAAGCCACCGTGAGGAGCGCGATCTTGAGGGACAGGGAGCGCAGGATCGAACCTTTTCGGGAGGTCATGGGCAGGGACTCCGGTCTCGCGGGGGAAGTGGGGCCGTGATGGGGGATCAGAACGCGTCGACGTCGACGCCGACGGTGACCGCGCCGATGGCGACGCCGTCCGCGGTCGTAAAGGGCATAGAGATCTGGACCTGGTAGATCTGGGTCGACTCGTCGAACTCGACCTCGCTGGCGTGTACGGCCCCCGTGGGGAACGTTTCCTGGAACTTCGGCTCGTCGCCCTGCCAGAAATCCGACGTGACCGCGCTGATGGCGGCGTTCATGCCGTGATCGTCCATCAGGATGATCTCCGTGATGCGCCCGCCCGACGCCGCGACCGCCGCGCGGAGGATGCCCGAGGCGGCGCTGTCGGCGACAGCCCCGATCGTGGGGGCCGTCGCGGCGCCCACCTCGGCGCGCCAGGCGACGTCGAGCGCGAGGAGGTCGGCCTCGGCCATGCCCGCATGGCGGACATTGCTGGCCTGCACCGCCGCCACGAGTTCGGGATCCGACGCCCAGGCGGCGACCTGCTCCTGCACGTAGGACGTCATGGCGGCAGTGTCGCCGGACGCCCACCCGGCGGTCGCCAGGGCCGCGGTGAGGCCGAGAGCGGTCAACGTGATCTTGCCGTGCATGCCGAAAGCTCCTTGCTGGTTGGCGTGCCGAGGTCCGGCGGCGCATGGGGACCGCGCCGCTCCGGTCGCCGGCGACATTCGCCGAGAAGCCTTTAAGGCGCAGTAAAGGCGGCTCCGCCTGCGGGCGGGACAATCCGTAGATTTCGACCCAGTCGGTGCGCCCCTCCCCCTTGGCCGCGCGGCCCGGCGGACCAAATTGCGCGGGAACCGGCGGCGCGAGAGGCCGTCGCGACAGGAGGTCCCGCCCGTGCTGCGCAGCCTGCTCGCCCTCGTCCTCGTCGTCGCGGGGCTCTGGTGCCTCGAGGCGGCGCGCTCGGGCGTCGCGATCACGCGCGCGGACGTGGGCGCGACGCCGGTGACGCGCTACGCGCGCCCCGGGGCGGACGGGCCCGTCGTGGTCATCGCCCACGGGTTCGCCGGGTCGCGGCAGATGATGGCGGGCTACGCGCTTCCGCTGGCGCGGGCGGGCTACCGTGTCCACGCCTTCGACTTCCTCGGGCACGGGCGGAACCCGGTGCCCATGTCGGGCGACGTGACCGCGCAGGACGGCGCCACGCGGCGCCTCGTCGTGCAGACCGAGACGGTGATCGACGCCGTGGCGGAGGGCACGCCCGTGGCGCTCCTCGGGCACTCGATGGCGACGGACGTTCTGGCGCGGGTCGCCGCCGCGCGCGACGACATCGGTCCCGTGGTGCTGGTCTCGGCCTATTCGGGGGCAATCGACGCCACGACGCCGCGCGACCTCCTCATCATCGCGGGAGCATGGGAGCCCGGGCTGCGCGGGTTCGCCCGCGAGGCCCTGCGCATGGTCGATCCCGCCGCGGACGAGGGCGACACCGCGCGGGCCGGCACGGTGATCCGGCGGGCGGTCGCCGCGCCCTTTTCCGAACACGTGGCGGTCCTGCAAAGCCGCGTCGGCCGGGCCGAGGCCGTGGGCTGGCTCGACCGCGCCTACGGGCGGACGCACCCGGTGACGATCCCGCCCACGGGCTGGGCCATCCTCGCGGTGCTGGGCGGCCTCGTGGCGGGCATCGTGCCGCTCGCGCGCCGCCTGCCCGCCCGCGCCGCACCGCCCCTCCCGCTCGGCCGCGGACGGCTCGCCGCGGTCACGCTCGTGCCCGCGATCGCCGCGCCGGCAGGGGCGGTCCTTCTCGACGTCTCGGCGCTGCCGGTGCTCGTCGCCGACCACCTCGCGGTGCATCTGGGCCTCTTCGGCGCGCTGCAGCTCGCGCTCCTGTGGCGCTGGGGCGCGCGCCCCGGCGGGCTGTCCCTCGCGGGGCTCGGGCTGCTGCTGGCATGGTCGGTCCTCTTCGGCGTGGCGCTCGACCGCTATGCCGCGAACTTCTGGCCGGTGGCGGAGCGGCTGCCCATCATCGCGGCCCTGGCGGCAGGCGCCCTCCCATTCATGCTGGCCGACGCTGTCCTGACGCACGGCGCGCCGCTCGGGCGGCGGATCGCGCTGCGCGGCGCCTTCCTCGTCTCGCTCGGCCTGGCGGTGGCGCTGGCCCCGCGCGAGCTGTTCTTCCTCGTGATGATCGCGCCGGTGATCCTGCTCTTCTACGCGGTCTTCGGCACCGCCGGCCGGGCGGTGTCGGCGCGCACCGGACCCCTCGCCCCCGGCATCGCGCTGGGCCTCGTGCTCGCCTGGGCCCTCGGCGTGAGCTTTCCGCTCTTCGCGGCGTGACCGAAGTGCCGCGGCGTCTTGCCCGCCTGCGCCGGGCGACGCATCATCACGTGATCGTGCGGTGGATGTGTGAACTGGATCGTGCAGTCGTGCCGTAACACGACCGTGCACGGACGGCGAACCGTGCCGGCACCAACGGGGAAATGCGCATGTCCGTCCTGAAGCAACTCCTGCTGTGCGTCGCGGTGCTGGCGGCGGCGGTCGTCCTCTGGGCGCGCTACGTGCCCTCGGCCGCGCAGGTCCTCGACCGCTACGGCATCGCCGACATGCTGGGCATCGAGGTGGCCGAGGCGGCGGCGCCTGCCGCGGGCGGCTTCGGCGGCGGCGGCCCCGCGCAGGTGGTGGTGGCACCGGCGGGTTCGGGCACCATCGGCGACCGGGTCGAGGCGCTGGGAGACGGCCAGGCCCTGCGCGCGGTGACGCTGCGCGCCGAGGTCGGCGGCGAGGTGGCCGAGATCGGCCTGTCGACGACCGGCTATGTCGAGGAGGGCCAGGTCATCCTGAGGCTCGATGACGCGGCCGAGCGCATCGAGGTCGAACGTGCGCGGCTCCTGCTCGAGGAGGCACGCGTCGAGGCCGAGCGCATCGAGCAGCTGCGCGAGACCGGCGCCGTGACCGAGGTACGCTCGCGCGAGGTGCGCCTCGCGCTGCGGACGGCGGAACTGGCGCTGCGGCAGGCGGAATACGACCTCGCCCAGCGCGTGGTGCCCGCGCCGCTGTCGGGCTGGCTCGGCGTGCTCGACGTGCAGGTGGGCGACCGGCTGTCGGCGGGCGACGAGATCGGCACCATCACCGACCGCTCGGCGCTCCTCATCGATTTCCGCGTGCCCGAACGCGTGATCGGACGCATCGATGCCGGCAGCCCGGTCATCGCCCATCCGCTGGCGCGGCCCGGCGTCACGCTCGAGGGCAGGATCCATGCCATCGACAACGTGGTCGACCGCGCGAGCCGCACGCTGCGGGTGCAGGCCCGGGTCGACAACGCGGACGATCTCCTGCGCGCGGGCATGGCCTTCACCGTCGAGATGACGTTCCCGGGCGACACGCTGCCCTCGGTCGACCCGCTGGCGGTGCAATGGTCGGCCGAGGGGTCCTATGTCTGGGTCGTGCGCGACGCGGCCGCGGTGCGGGTGCCGGTGACGATCCGGCAGCGCGACGCGGACCGGGTGCTGGTCGAGGCGGATCTCGCGCCCGACGAGCCGGTCGTGGTCGAAGGCGTGCAGAGCCTCCGGCCCGGCGCGGCGGTCAGCGTGGTGGACGGCCGCGACGCGGAACTGGCACGCGACGGGTCCGCCCCGCGCGCCGAGCTCTGAGGAGTGCCCGCATGAGCGATCCCCAGGACGCGGCGCTGGTTTCGGGCTCGGGCACGGCCCTGTTCGTGCGCCGGCCGATCCTCGCCTTCGTGCTCAGCACGCTTCTGGTCCTCGCGGGCCTCGCCGCCCTGTTCGGCGTCGAGATCCGGGAATTGCCGAACGTGGACCGGCCGGTGGTGACAGTGCGCACGGACTATCCCGGCGCCTCGCCCGAAAGCGTCGACCAGGAGGTGACGGGCCGCATCGAGGGCGCGGTGGGCCGGGTCCCCGGCATCCGCACGATCTCGTCCCAGTCGCGCTTCGGCGACAGCCGGGTGACCATCGAGTTCGAGGACGACGTGGATCTCGACGTGGCGGCGACGGATGCCCGCGACGCGGTCGCGCGCATCACCAACCAGCTGCCCGACGGCGCCGAGACGCCGCGCGTGGTCAAGGCCGACGACAACGCCCAGCCGGTGCTGCGCGTGGCCGTCACCGCCGCCGGACGCTCGCCGCAGGACCTGACCCAGATCGTGCAGGAGCGGATCGAGGACCGCCTGATCTCGATCGACGGCGTGGCGGACCTGCAGATCTACGGCGACCGCGAACCGATCTTCCGTGTCGACATCGACCTCGGGCAGCTTGCCGCCCGCGGGCTGACGCTGGCCGACGTGCGCACCACGCTGGCGGACGTGGCCTACGACACGCCGGCCGGCGACCTCGTGGGATCGCGCCAGTCGATCAACGTGCGCACCACCGCGACGGTGGACACCGAGGCCGCGTTCGAGGACCTGCCGATCACGGACGACGTGCGGCTCGGAGAGGTCGCGCGCGTGACCCTCGGCCCCGCCCCGAACGAGACCGTGCTGCGCGCGAACGGCCAGACCGGCGTCGGCATCGGGGTGATCCGGCAGGCCACCTCCAACACGCTCGAGATCTCGGCCGACGTGCGCGCCGCGGTGGCGGAGCTGAACGAGACGTTGCCCGAGGACGTGTCGATCTTCGTCACCTCTGACGACGCGGTGTTCATCAACGGCTCGATCGAGGAGGTGCTGAAGACGCTCGGCATGGCCGTCGCCATCGTCGTCCTCGTGATCTACGTCTTCCTGCGCGACCTGCGCGCGACGCTGATCCCGACGCTGACCATGCCGGTGGCGCTGATCGGCACGCTCGCCGCGATCTACCTCGTGGGATTCTCGGTCAACATCCTGACGCTGCTGGCGCTTGTGCTGGCCACCGGCATGGTGGTCGACGACGCGATCGTCGTGCTCGAGAACATCGTGCGGCGGCGGTCCGAGGGCATGGGGCCGCGCGCCGCCGCCGTGCTCGGCACCCGGCAGGTGTTCTTCGCGGTCGTCACCACCACCGCGACGCTCGCCGCCGTCTTCGTGCCGCTGTCCTTTCTGCCCGGGCAGGCGGGCGGCCTCTTCCGCGAGTTCGGCTTCACCCTCGCCTTCGCGGTGATGCTGTCCTCGGTGGTGGCGCTGACCCTCTGCCCGGTGCTGGCGAGCCGCTTCCTGACCCGTCCGCCCGAGGGCGAGGCGCGCGGGCCCATGGCATGGCTCGGCGACCGGCTGGCCGGGCTCTACCGGCGCTGCCTCGAGGCCGCGCTCGCCCTGCCGATGGTGGTGGTCCTCGCCGCCGTGCTCTTTGCCCTGACGGCGGTCGCGATGTTCGGCAGCGTCCGGCAGGAGCTGACCCCGCGCGAGGACCGGGCCGTGGCCCTCCTGCGGGTGACCGCGCCGCAGGGCGTGTCGCTCGACTACACCCAGGCCAAGATGCGCGCCATCGAGGAGATGGTGGCGCCGCTCGAGGCCTCGGGCGAGATCCGCAACACCTTCTCGATCACGGGCTTCGGCGCGGACAATTCGGGCTTCATGGTGTTCTCGCTCGCGCCCTGGTCCGAGCGCGACCGCAGCCAGGACGAGATCGTCGGCGACATCAACCGCGGCCTGCGCGACATCGTGGGCGTGCGCGCCTTCGCCATCCAGCCCAACTCGCTCGGCATCCGGGGCGCGGGGCGCGGTCTGTCCTTCGCCATCACCGGCACGAGCTACACGCAGCTTTCGGAGGTCGCCGAGGCGCTCGTCGCGCGGATGCAGGAAAACCCGGCCATGGGCCAGGTCCAGCTCGAATACGAGACCACGCAGCCGCAGCTCTTCATCGAGATCGACCGCCAGCGCGCCGCCGATCTGGGGGTCGACATCACCGGCCTCGGCGAGGCGCTGCAGGCGGTGCTCGACGGACGCACAGCCGGGTCGGTCTTCATCGACGACACGAGCTACGACGTGCAGATGCTGTCCACCTCCGACCCGGTGGACGATCCGGGAGACCTGCAGAACGTGTTCGTCCAGGCGGGCGACGGGACGATGGTGCCGATGGCGAGTTTCGTCAGCCTCGAGGAGCGCGCGATCGCGCCCGAACTGAACCGCGAGGGCCAGAACCGGTCGGTCGAAATCTCCGCCTCGCTGTCCCCCGACCTGGCGCTGGGCGACGCCCTCGCCGAGGTCGAGCGCATGGGCGCCGAGGTCTTGTCGGAGGAGAACCGGATCGTGCCGCTCGCCGAGGCCGCGGAGCTCGAGCAGACGTCGTCCGGCCTGCTCCTGACCTTCGGCTTCGCCATCGCGGTGGTGCTCCTGGTGCTGGCGGCGCAGTTCGAAAGCTTCATCTCGGCGGTGGTGGTCATGGCGACGGTGCCGCTGGGCCTGGCCTGCGCGATCTTCGCGCTGGTCTTCACCGGGCTCTCGCTGAACGTCTACAGCCAGATCGGGCTCGTCATGCTGATCGGGATCATGGCCAAGAACGGCATCCTCATCGTCGAGTTCGCGAATCAGCTGCGCGACGGCGGCGCGAGCGTGCGCGACGCGATCCTCGACGCCTCGACCATCCGGCTGCGCCCGGTGATGATGACCATGACCTCGACGGTGCTGGGCGGCGTGCCGCTGATCCTGTCCGCGGGCGCGGGCGCCGAGGCGCGCGAGGCCCTGGGCTGGATCATCGTGGGGGGGCTCGGGCTCGCGACGCTCTCGACGCTGTTCCTGACGCCGGTGGCCTACCTGCTCCTCGCGCGGTTCTCCTCGCCCCGCGCAGAGGAGGAACGCCGGCTGACGCAGGAGCTCGACGAGGCGCTCGCGCGCTGAGCGCGGTTGCCATCCGGGCGCGCAGGACCGAGGGTCGCACGCCATGAAGATCGTGTTCAGCCGCAAGGGCTTCGACACCGGATCGGGCGGCGGGGCCTCGCCCGTCGTGGACGGCCGCCCGGTCAGCCTGCCGATCCCGGAACGCCGCGGCAGGGGCATCCCCTACGGCGCGCTCGGGCTCGGGGACGCGGTCGCCGCGGCGTCGCGCGGGCGCGTCACCGCGGACGATCCCTGCCATCTCGACCCGATGTTCGAGAACGGGCGCTGTGCCTTCGGGCAGGCAGGCGCGGCGCAGGCCCACCTTGCCAATCGCGGCGTGGGCGCCGGCGACGTGTTCCTGTTCTTCGGCCTCTTCGAGACGCCCGGCACGCGCGAGCGCCATCACCGAATCTTCGGCGCGCTCGAGGTCGAGGAGGTCGTGCCGCTCGGGCCTGCACCGGACGCCGCCGGTCAGCCGCATGGCTTCACCCGCCGGCACCCGCACACGGAGGGGCGCTGGCCCGCGGCGAACGCGCTCTACCTCGGGCGCGGCACCCTCGCCCGGACGGCGCCCGACGCGCTGCGCCTGACCCGGCCGGGCGGGCCGCTCTGCCACTGGCGGGTGCCCGACTGGCTGCGCGAGGCGGGGCTCAGCTACCACGCCCATCCGGACCGCTGGTCCGAGCCGGGCATCCTGCGGAGCGTGTCACGGGGTCAGGAATTCGTCTGCGACGCGGGCGACCGGCCGGAGGCGCGGGACTGGCTTGCCGCCATGCTCGGGCGCATCGCGGCCGCGGGCTGAGCGCCGCTCAGACCGGGTCGATCTTCTGGAAGGCGTCGCGCAGTGCGTCCGACCACGCCCGGCTCATGCGCGCGAACCCCTCGTCCGACGCCTCGATCCGCCGCTGGCGGGTGATCCGCAGCGCGTCGGCCTCGATCACCGCGAGGTCGAGCGGCATGCCCACGCTCAGGTTCGAGCGCAGCGTCGAATCCATGGAAAGGAGCACCGCCTTCTCCGCGTCGGCGAGCGGCGTGCCGGGGGTGATGACCCGGTCGAGAATCGGCTTGCCGTACTTGTGCTCGCCGATCTGCAGGTAGGGCGTGTCCGACGTCGCCTCGATGAAGTTTCCCTCGGGATAGATCAGGAACAGCCGCATGGGCCCGCCCCGCCGCTGCCCCGCGACGATCATCGACGCCGAGGCCGCCTGCCGCATGCGGTCCATCTTGCCCGACACCTCGGCGGTCACGTCCGATAGCGTCTGGCCCACCAGTTCGGCGACCTTCAGCATCGACGGCGCCTTCAGGATCGACCGGCTCTCGTCGGCATCCTGATCCTCCGCCGCCTCGGTCAGGCGCGCGAGCGTGGTCTGCGTGACCGACAGGCTGCCTGCGGTCATGATCGCGACGACACGCTCGCCGTCATTGGCGAAGGTGAACATCTTGCGGTAGGTCGCGATGTTGTCGAGCCCGGCATTCGTGCGCGTGTCCGACAGGAGCACGATCCCGGCGTCCAGCAGAAGTCCCACGCAATAGGTCATCGTCCCGGCCCCCTGCCCTCAAGACACCCCGAGCTAGCCGATCGCGGACCCTGCGTCCATCGGCTGCGCGTCGCGGGCCCAGGATGACACGCAGGCGTGACCGCGCGGTTACTGCTGCCGCTGCCCGGCCCCCTGCGATTGCTGCTGCGCCTGCCCGGCCTGCGACACGCTGACGGAGACGCCCAGCGTCTCGCCCGCCTGCCCGTGCAGGACGCCCCGGATCGGCGCCGCATCGTGCGAATCGAATCCAGAACCGAGCCGGACATAGGTCGCATCCGGGCACTTGCGGTTGGCCGCGTCGAACCCGACCCAGCCCAGCCCGTCGACCCAGAGTTCCGCCCAGGCGTGGCCCGCCTCGTCGCCCACGCTGTCCGCGGTCGACAGCAGGTAGCCGGTCACGTAGCGCGCCGGGATGTCCGCCGCCTGTGCGATCGCGATGAGGACGTGGGTGTGGTCCTGGCAGACGCCCTGCCCGCCGTTCAGCGCCTCCGAGGCGGTGGTCGCGGGCTCGGTCTCGCCCGGCACGAAGGCGATGGCGTTCGCCACCGCGCGCATGAGCGCGTGCGCGCGGTCGAGCGTGCCGGCGCCCTCGAGCCCGTCGAGCGCGTCCCGCGAGAGCCCGCGCAGCTCGGCGGTCAGCGCGGTGCGACGGGTCGCGGTCAGGTAGGCCGAGGGCGGCACCAGCTCGCGGTGCCCCTTGAGGACGCCCGCGGTATCCGCCGTCTCGATCTGGCCCTCGACCGTCACGGTCAGCTCGGTCACCGGGCCGCGCACGCTGACGGTCTGCGTCATGTCGCCCGCGCCATCGCGAAAGCTTGCGCCCACCACGCCGCCCGGCACGTCGACCGACCAGCTGAGGACCCGCTGCGCGGCATTGTCCGCGGGCCAGAGCCGGTGCGACTGCACCAGCCGCTTGACCGGCGCGTCGAAGGCGTAGCGCGTCTCGTGCCGCACGTGCAGCTTCATGCCGGTTCTCCCTGCAGGTAGGTGTCCTGGATGGTGCCCGCGATCTCGGCGTTCTGGCGCGTGAAGCGGGTGAGGAACTCGTGCAGCCCCTCGTCGAAGATGTCCTCGACCTGCGCCTCGGCAAGTTCCGCGAGCAGCGCGCGCGCCACCGACTGCGCCCGCGAGGGCTGGCCGTAGCCGCGCGAGAGATGGTCGAGGCTGTCCACCGTCATCTGCACCGAGTTCAGCAGCGAACGCGGGAACTTGGTGTTCAGGATCACGAAATGCGCGATCTTGGCCGCGGTGATCTCGCCGCGATAGGTCCAGTTGAACGCCCGGTGCGCCGACATCGACCGCAGGAGCGTGACCCATTGCGTCTGGTCGAGGCCCGAACCCACGTAGCTGAGCGAGGGCAGCAGCACGTAGTATTTCACGTCGAGCAGCCGCGCGGTGTTGTCGCCGCGCTCGATCGAAAAGCCGAGCCCCATGAAGTAGTAGCCATCGTTTCGGAGCTGCGTCGAGGCGATGCCCCCGCGCGCGAGCGCGCAGGCGTTCATGGTCCACTCGGTCAGGTCGGTGAGCTGCATCCGCGAACGTTCGGTGCGGTGGAACTCCTGCAGCTCCTGGTAGGCGCCGTTCAGCCCGTCCCAAACCTGGCTCGTGAGCGCGGTGCGCACCACGCGGGCGTTCTCGCGCGCCATGGCGAGGCAGGACGCCACCGAGGACGGGTTCTCCGTGTCGAAGAACATGAAGGTCTCGATGTTGCGCTGCTTGGTCTCGCCGTATTTGTCGCGGAACGCGTGCAGCGACCCGGTGGCCTGCAGGATCGCCTCCCAGTCGTTGCGGAAACCGCCGCCGATGTCCGGCAGGAGCGCGTTGCGCGCCCCCACCTGCAGAAGGCGCGCGGTGGTTTCGGCACGCTCGATGTAGCGCGCCATCCAGTAGAGGTGGGAGGCCGTCCGGCTCAGCATCTTGTCACGTCGCTCCGTTCTCAGTCCGCGAGGACCCAGGTGTCCTTGACGCCGCCGCCCTGGCTCGAATTGACCACGAGCGAGCCCTCCTTCAGCGCCACGCGGGTCAGACCGCCGGGCACCAGCTCGATCGTCTCGCCCACGAGGCAATAGGGCCTGAGATCCACGTGGCGGGGCGCGATGCCCTCTTCCACGAAGGTCGGGCAGGTCGACAGCGCCAGCGTCGGCTGGGCGATGTAGTTCTCGGGCCGCTCGGTGATCTTGGCATGGAACGCGTCGATCTGCGCGCGGTCTGCCTTGGGCCCGACCAGCATGCCGTAGCCGCCCGAGCCGTGCACCTCCTTGACCACCAGCTCGTCGAGATGCTCGAGCACGTACTGGCATTCGTCGGGCTTTGCGCATTGCCAGGTCGGCACGTTCTCGAGGATCGGCGCCTCGCCCAGGTAGAAGCGCACCATTTCGGGCACGAAGGTGTAGATCGCCTTGTCGTCGGCGACACCCGCACCGGGGGCCGAGCAGATCGACACGCCGCCCGAGCGGTAGACGTTCATGAGCCCCGGCACGCCCAGCATGGAATCGGCGCGGAAGCAGAGCGGGTCGAGGAAGGCGTCGTCGATCCGGCGGTAGATGACGTCCACCTTCTGCGGACCCTCGGTGGTCTTCATCCAGACGAAATCGCCCTCGACGAAGAGGTCCTGCCCCTCGACCAGCTCGACGCCCATGAGGTCCGCGAGGAAGGAATGCTCGTAATACGCCGAGTTGAACTGGCCGGGCGTCAGGATCACCACGTTTGGCTCGCCTTCGCATTTCTGCGGCGCGACCGAGGCCAGCGTCTTCTTCAGGAGCGCCGCGTAGCCGTCCACCGGCGCGATGCGGTTGTCGACGAAGAGCTGCGGGAACATGCGCATCATGATCTCGCGGTTCTGCAGCATGTAGCTGACGCCGGACGGCGTGCGGCAATTGTCCTCGAGCACGTAGAACTGGTCGCGGCCGGTGCGCACGATGTCGATGCCGACGATGTGGCTCCAGACGTTGCGTGGCGGCCGGACGCCCACCACCGCCTTCTCGAAGGCGGCGTTGCGGGTCACCAGGTGTTCGGGGATGCGGCCCGCGCGGATGATCTCGCGCCGGTCGTAGACGTCGGCCAGGAAGGCGTTCAGCGCCGCGGCGCGCTGGCGGATGCCGCGGTCGAGCCGGCGCCATTCCGCGGCGGTGAAGACGCGCGGGAACATGTCGAACGGGATCAGCCGTTCGGGGTCGCCGCCCTCGCCGTAGACGGCGAAGGTGATCCCGACGCGGCGGAACAGGTTCTCCGCCTCGTGCTGCTTCAGGCTGCGCAGGTCGGCCGGCATCTCGTTGTGCCAGCGTTCCAGGTTGCTGTACGCAGCCCGGATGTCCGCGCCGTTCATCATCTCGTTGAACGTACCCGATAAGTCTTGCGTCATGTGCTGAGCCCCTTTCCCGCACAGACAAGCACCGGAACACGCTGATCCGCAAACACTTTGAATGTCATGGCACGCAGGCCGCGCCCCCGCCGCCACAGCAGGCGCCCGGCGCGCCGTGATTCCGCATCACGACCGCGCCCTCCGCCCGCCGAACGGGCAGATGCAGGACCGCCCGGGGCCGGCGCGGCGCCCGTCCTGCCGCTTTTCCGGGCAGGCCCCTGCGAAAACGGTGAGAACGCGCGCAGAATCCGGTTTACGCATGGTCAGCGTGCACTGATCCCTCTGCGCGGCGCGGAGGCGTCCCT
This sequence comes from Roseivivax isoporae LMG 25204, assembly GCF_000521865.1. Lineage (GTDB taxonomy): Bacteria > Pseudomonadota > Alphaproteobacteria > Rhodobacterales > Rhodobacteraceae > Roseivivax > Roseivivax isoporae. The sequence continues at coordinate 12,176 of NZ_JAME01000002.1, read as the reverse complement.
TACTCAGGTGGTCGGGACGCGCCCGGACCGGCGCGCCCCGGGCCGTCGGGCAAGGGGCCGATCCGCGTCAGGTGAGGCAGCCCGACACAACCGCAAAATCTGCGACGCTTCAGGGGGCGCGAACCGCCCGGCCGGGCCACGTGCGCCCGACCGGTCCCGCTCGAGCGTCCGAAGGGGGAACGACGATGGTTTCGAAATCCAGACTGGCCGCCGCCACCGCGCTCGCCGTCGCCTGCGGCGCCGGCAGCGCGCTGGCGCAGGAGGCGTCCTGCCCGATCAAGGTCGGCGTGCTGCACTCGCTGTCGGGCACGATGGCGATCTCCGAGACGACGCTCAAGGACACGATGCTGATGCTCGTCGCGCAGCAGAACGAGGCAGGCGGCCTTCTGGGCTGCGAACTCGAGGCGGTCGTGGTCGACCCCGCCTCGGACTGGCCGCTCTTTGCCGAGAAGGCGCGCGAGCTACTGAGCGTGCACGAGGTCGACGTGATCTTCGGCAACTGGACCAGCGTCAGCCGCAAGTCGGTCCTGCCGGTGATCGAGGAGCTGAACGGGCTCCTGTTCTACCCCGTGCAGTACGAGGGCGAGGAAAGCTCGCGGAACGTGTTCTACACCGGCGCCGCGCCGAACCAGCAGGCGATCCCGGCGGTCGACTACTTCCTCGAGGAGCTCGGCGTCGAGAAGTTCGCGCTGCTCGGCACCGACTACGTCTACCCGCGCACCACGAACAACATCCTCGAAAGCTACCTCGAGTCGAAGGGCATCGCGGAAGAGGACATCTTCGTGAACTACACGCCCTTCGGCCATTCCGACTGGGCGACGATCGTGTCGGACGTGGTGGCGCTCGGCGCAGACGGCAAGCAGGTGGGCGTCATCTCGACCATCAACGGCGACGCCAATATCGGCTTCTACAAGGAACTCGCCGCTTCGGGCGTCTCGGCCGACGACATCCCCGTCGTGGCCTTCTCGGTGGGCGAGGAGGAGCTGTCGGGCCTCGACGCCTCGAACCTCGTCGGCCACCTCGCGGCGTGGAATTACTTCATGTCCGCCGACACGCCCGAGAACGCTGAATTCATCGAGACCTGGCATGCGTTCATCGGCGACGACGCCCGCGTGACCAACGACCCGATGGAGGCGCACTACATCGGCTTCAACATGTGGGTGAACGCCGTCGAGCAGGCGGGCACCACCGATGTCGACGCGGTGCGCGAGGCGATGTGGGGCCAGGAATTCCCCAACCTCACCGGCGGCACGGCGGTCATGGGCGTCAACCATCACCTCTCGAAACCGGTGCTGATCGGCGAGATCCGGGCGGACGGCCAGTTCGACATCATCAGCGAGACCGAGGAGGTGCCGGGCGACGCGTGGACCGACTACCTGCCCGACAGCGCCGTGCTGACCTCGGACTGGAAGGACCTGGGCTGCGGCATGTACAACACCGAGACGTCGAGCTGCGTGCAGATGAAGTCGAACTACTGACGCGGCCCCGCGCGGCGCCGGCGACAGGCGGGGCGACAGGCCGCCCCCGCGCATGCCGCCCGGCGCCGCACCCCTTTCCCTCATGACCCCGGTGCCCCTCATGCTGCGCGCGCTCCTCGCTGCCCTCGTCCTTGCCGTGACGGCCCTCGCGCTGCCCGCCGCGCTGCGCGCGCAGGAGGCGGGAACGCTGCAGGCGCTGCTGCAGGGTCACGCCGAGGAGGTCGCCGATCCCGGGCGCCAGACCGTCGGTCCCGTGATCGCGGACCTGCTGGCCTCGGACCTGCCGGGCGTCGCGCTGTTTCTCGAGCGCTGGCAGAACAAGGGCGTGTTCCGGAACGCCGGAGACGGGCTTTTCTACTATGCCGACCGCGCGGGCGACACGTACACGCTGCGCGACATCTCGAGCGACGCCGGGACCGGCACCGCCCCCGCGGACGCGATGACCGAGATCCGGCCGAATGGCGGCGTGCGTCGGGTGATCGCCGGCGCCCTCGTGCAGTTCCAGCTGTCGGACCCGGACCGGGCGGCGCGCGTGGCCGCGCTCGACGCGATCTCGCGCCGGCCCGATCCCGACCAGCTCGCCCCCCTGCGCAACTCCATCGCCGAGGAACCGGACGCGGTGCTCGCCGCGCGCAAGACGCGCCTCGTCGCCATGCTCGAGGCGCGCTTCGGCGCGGGCACAGAGACCCGCGTCGCCGCGATCGAGAGCCTGTCGGATGCCATGGACCTCGAGACGCGCTCGGTCCTGTCGCAGATTCTCGCCGCCGACAGCGCCGTGGCGCCGGCCATGCCCTCGGACGCGAACGTGGCCCGCGTGCTCGAAGTCGGCACAGACCTCGGCGAGACCGACGCCTACGGCCGGCTCGTCGCCGCCGACCTCGCTCCGCCGGCCGTCACCAACGCGGCGGTGCGCGACGCGCTCGCCGCGAACGTCGTGGACGGGCGCGTGGGCGGCATCCCCGTCGGCCGCCTGTCCGATCCCGCCGCTCGGGCCGAGGCCTATGCGGCGCTCGCCGAGGCGGGCACCGTCGCCCCGCTCGTGACCGACGCGGACCGCCGTGCCGCGGTTGCCGACCACGTGTTCTACGAGGTCTACGCCGAGGACGACCCGGCGGTGACGGACGCGGCCCGCACGGCGCTCGACGAGGTCGAGGCCCGCGTCGCCCGCTACCAGGTCCTCGATATCGGGCTCGACGCGGTCTCGCTCGCCTCGATCTACTTTCTCGCGGCGATCGGGCTCGCCATCACCTTCGGCGTCATGGGCGTGATCAACATGGCGCACGGCGAGTTCATCATGATGGGCGCCTACACGGGCTACGTGGTGCAGCAGGTGGTGCCGAACTACACCGCCTCGCTGATCGTGGCGCTGCCGCTCGCCTTCGTCGTCACCTTCGCCGCGGGCGTCGCGATGGAACGGCTGGTGATCCGCCACCTCTACCATCGCCCGCTCGAGACGCTTCTCGCGACCTTCGGCATCTCGATCGCGCTCCAGCAGATCGCCAAGAACGTCTTCGGCACGCAGGCCCGACCGCTCACGGCGCCGTCCTGGCTCGACGGCGCGTGGGTGGTCAACGACGTGGTGGCCATTGCCAACATCCGCATCGCGATCTTCGTCCTCGCGCTGATCTTCCTCGCGCTGCTCCTGTGGATCCTCAAGCGCACGCGGCTCGGGCTCGAGGTGCGCGCGGTGACGCAGAATCCCGGGATGGCCGGGTCGATGGGCATCGATCCCGACCGCATCAACATGCTGACCTTCGGGCTCGGCTCGGGGATCGCGGGGATCGCGGGGGTCGCCATCGGCCTCTACGCCAAGGTGACCTCGGAAATGGGCGCCGACTACATCGTGCAGAGCTTCATGACCGTGGTCGTGGGCGGGGTCGGCAATGTCTGGGGCACCCTCGCCGGCGCCGCGCTGATCGGCGTCCTGCAGAAGGGGATCGAGTGGTTCAACCCGTCGAACACGCTCGCCGCGCAGACCTACATGATCCTCTTCATCATCCTTTTCATCCAGTTCCGTCCCAAGGGCATCGTCGCCCTGAAGGGCCGTGCGGCGGGAGATTGAGCATGACCTGCGCGCTCCGGGCTGCTATCGTCCACCCGTTTTCATCAGCGGGATTTGACGATGCGCCGTTTCATGACCCTCGCCTTCCTGGCCGCCGCGCCGGCCCCTTCCCTCGCCGACGGCTTCGGCTTCCGGACCCCGACGGGCAACATCTACTGCAACGGCTCGATGGAGGGCGGCGCGCTCCTCGACTGCGTGATCGTCAACCACGAGGGCCAGACATGCCCGACCGGGCTGGAACTGCACGTGGGCATGGGCGAACGCGGTCCCGCGCACGCGCAGTGCGTGAACGGCCCCAAGCGGCTCTCGACCTATACCGACGTGGCGGATTACGGCGTGACCGGCCGCTTCGGGGCCATCGCCTGCACCTCCGAGAGCACGGGGTTCACCTGCCACAACGCCGACGGGCACGGCTTCTTCCTGTCCCGCCGGGCACAGCGCATCTTCTGAAGAAGGCGCGGGCCTGCGCCCTGCGGCTCACCTTGCGCGCGCCGTTCCCCGCGTCCCCCGCGAGGGAGGCCCGTCCATGACCCGCACGCTGATCCGCGAGAACCCCTCGATCCCGTGGTTCCTCGCCATTCTCGCGGCCTTCTGCCTCGGGGTGACGCTCATGGCCGAGGCGACGGGCGTCGGGATGCTGTCCACGTCCTTCGTCAAGACGCTGGGCAAGACGCTCTGCCTCTGCCTCGTCGCCATCGCGATGGACGTGGTCTGGGGCTATTGCGGCATCCTCTCGCTCGGGCACATGGCGTTCTTCGGGCTCGGCGGCTACGCGATCGGCATGTGGCTCATGTATGCCCGGACCGAGATCATCGTGACCGGGAGCCTCGCCAACGCGCCGATCCCGCCCACCCCGGCCGAGATCGAGGACGCCATCGCCACGCAGATCTTCGGAGTGGTGGGCGCGAACGAGTTCCCGCTGATCTGGGCCTTCGCCGACAGCCTCGCGCTGCAGCTCCTGATGGTCGTGCTGGTGCCGGGGCTTCTCGCGCTGGTCTTCGGCTGGCTCGCCTTCCGCAGCCGGGTGACCGGCGTCTACCTGTCGATCCTGACCCAGGCCATGACGCTCGCGCTGGCGCTCTACCTCTTCCAGAACGACAGCGGTCTCAGGGGCAACAACGGCCTCTCGGGGTTGCAGAACATCCCCTTCTTCCGCGACACGCCGCAGAGCGTCATCTCGATCGCCTTCTTCTGGGCCTCCGCGCTGGCCCTCGCGCTCGGATACGTGCTCTTTGCCTGGGTCGTCTCGGGGCGGATGGGGTCGGTAATCCGCGGCATCCGCGACAACGAGGCGCGGGTGCGTTTCCTCGGCTACCACGTGGAGGGCTTCAAGCTCTTCGTGTTCACGCTCTCCGCGGTGGTCGCGGGCATCGCGGGGGCGCTCTACTACCCGCAGGCGGGCATCATCAACCCGGCCGAGGTGGCGCCCATCGCCTCCATCTACCTCGCGGTCTGGGTGGCGATCGGCGGGCGCGGCCGGCTCTACGGCGCGGTGATCGGCGCGGCCTTCGTGTCGCTCCTGTCCTCGTGGTTCACCGGCGGCGGAGCCCCCGACATCGACCTCGGGGTCTACGAGATCCGCTGGACCGACTGGTGGCTGGTGCTGCTGGGCCTGTCCTTCGTCGCGGTCACGCTGTTCGCGCCGAAGGGCATCGGCGGCCTCTTCGATCTCGTGGCCCGCCGCCCGGCACCGACGGCCGCGCCGGCCCGCACGCGCGCGGAGGCGGCGGAGTGATGGCGTCGCTGCTCGAGCTGTCCGGCGTCTCGGTGTCCTTCGACGGCTTCCGCGCCATCAACAACCTCTCGTTCCAGATCGGCGAGCCGGAGCTGCGCGCCATCATCGGTCCGAACGGCGCCGGCAAGACGACGTTCATGGACATCGTGACCGGCAAGACCCGGCCCGACACCGGCCGTGTCCTCTGGGGCGAGAAGTCGGTGTCGCTCCTCAAGCTCTCGGAAAGCCAGATCGCGCGGGCGGGCATCGGGCGCAAGTTCCAGAAACCGACCGTGTTCGAGGCGCAGACCGTGCGCGAGAACCTCGCCATGGCGCTCAAGGCGCCGCGCGGGCCGCTCGACGTGCTGCGCCTGCGGCCTACGCAGGCGAGCGCGGACCGCATCGCCGCGATCGCGGCCGAGATCGGCCTCTCGGACGACCTGCCCCGCATCGCGGGCGAGCTGTCCCACGGCCAGAAGCAATGGCTCGAGATCGGCATGCTGCTGGCGCAGGATCCGCGGCTCCTGCTCGTGGACGAGCCCGCCGCCGGCATGACCCCGGCAGAGCGCGCGCACACCACGGACCTGCTGAAACGGCTCGCGGAACGCCACGCCGTGGTGGTGGTGGAACACGACATGGACTTCGTCCGCAGGCTCGGCTGCAAGGTGACCGTCCTGCACGAGGGCTCGGTCCTGGCCGAGGGCAGCCTCGACCACGTCACCGCAAACCGCGACGTCATCGACGTCTACCTGGGACGCTGAGGAGGCGCCGCACATGCTCGAGGTCGACCGCCTGACGCTGCATTACGGCCAGAGCCAGATCCTGCACGGCATCGACCTCGTGGCCGAAGCGGGCCGCGTGACCGCCGTCATGGGCACGAACGGGGTGGGCAAGACGTCGCTGCTCAAGGCGATCGCGGGCCGGCATCCCTATTCCGGCGGCACGGTCACGCTCGATGGCCGGCGGCTCGACCATCCGACCGCCATGCAGGCGGCCCGCGCGGGCATCGCCTACGTGCCGCAGGGGCGCGAGATCTTCCCGCTCATGACGGTGATGGAGAACCTCGAGACGGGATTTGCCTGCCTGTCGGGGCCCGAGCGCGGCGTGCCCGACCGCATCTGGCGGCTCTTTCCGGTGCTGCGCGAGATGCGCGCGCGGCGCGGCGGCGACCTGTCGGGCGGCCAGCAGCAGCAGCTCGCCATCGCCCGCGCGCTCATCACCCGGCCGCGCGTGCTTCTGCTCGACGAACCGACCGAGGGCATCCAGCCCAACATCATCCAGCAGATCGGCCGCGTCATCGCCGAGCTGCGCGACGAGGGCGAGATGGCGATCGTCCTCGTCGAACAGTATTTCGACTTCACCTGGGGCCTCGCCGACCGCTTCGTGGCGGTCACGCGCGGCGCGGTGTCCCTCTCGGGCAAGGCGGGCGAGATCGACCGCGAGGCGCTCCTGTCGCGCGTGTCGATCTGACGCCGCGGCCCGTCCGCCCTTGAGTGGCGGGGCATGCATGCTATTGCGGGTGGCGACAGCCGGAGACTGCCCATGCTTGCCGCCCCGCCCCTGCCGCTGACCCGCGACCTCGTCCTGATCGGCGGCGGCCACACCCACGCGCTGGTGCTGCGGCGCTGGGGGATGAAGCCGCTGCCGGGCGTCCGGCTGACGGTGATCGACCCCACGCCCGCCACCGCCTATTCGGGCATGCTGCCGGGCTTCGTCGCGGGGCACTACCCCCGCGAGGCGCTCGAGATCGACCTCGTGCGGCTTGCGCGCTTTGCCGGCGCGCGGCTCATCCTCGGGCGGGCCTGCGACCTCGACCTGCACCGCCGCGAGATCGCGGTCGAGGGGCGGACGCCCGTGGGTTTCGACGTGGCCTCGCTCGACATCGGCGTGACCTCGGACATGCCCGACCTCGTGGGCTTCGGCGCCCACGCGGTCCCGGCCAAGCCGCTCGGTCCCTTCGCCGAACGGTGGGAGCGCTTCCTCGCCTCGGGCGCGGAAGGCGACGCGGCTGTGATCGGCGCGGGCATCGCGGGCACCGAGCTCGCGCTCGCCATGGCGCACCGGCTCGCGGCGGTGGCGCCAGAGCGGCAGGTGCACCTCCTCGACAGCGGCCGTGCCGTCGCGGGCCTGCGCGCGGGCACGCGGCGGCGGCTCGGCGAGGCGCTGCGGGCGGCGGCGATCGTCCTGCACGAGGACGTCGAGATCACCCGCGTCGACGCCGCGGGTCTCGTGCTGGCCGACGGCACCGCGATCCCGGCAGCCTTCGTCGCGGGCGCCGCCGGCGCGCGGGCACAGCCCTGGCTCGCCCGCTCGGGGCTCCACATGACCGACGGCTTCGTGACCGTCGGCCCGCGACTGCAGAGCTCGGCCGAGGGCATCTTCGCCGTGGGCGATTGCGCGCACATGGCGGAGCATCCGCGCCCCAAGGCCGGCGTCTACGCGGTGCGGCAGGCGCCGGTTCTCGACCACAACCTGCGCGTTGCGCTCGGGCGCGGCGGCTATCGCCGCTACCGGCCGCAGCGCGATTACCTCAAGCTCGTCTCGCTCGGCGGCACGCGCGCGCTCGGCGACCGGTTCGGCCTGTCGTTCTCGGGCGGCTGGGTCTGGCGCTGGAAGGACCGCATCGACCGCCGCTTCATGGAGAAGCTGTCGGACCTGCCGCGCATGCCCGCGCCCGACCTGCCCTGGCCCCGCGCCCGCGGCCTGCGCGAGGCGCTGGGTCCAAAGCCCATGTGCGGCGGCTGCGGCGCCAAGGTCGGGCGCGGCACGCTGAACGACGCGCTCCGCCGCATCTCGCCCCCGCAGCGCGACGACGTGGAGCGGCTGGCCAACGACGACGCCGCAGTGCTGGTCGTGGGCGGCGTGCGGCAGGTCATCAGCACCGACCATCTGCGCGCGCTCTGGCCCGACCCCGCCGTCATGACCCGCATTTCCGCCGTGCACGCACTGAACGATGTGCACGCCATGGCGGCGGCCCCGCAGGCCGCGACCGCGAACGTCATCCTGCCGCGGCTCTCGGACGCGCTCGCCGCGCGCACGCTGCAGGAGATCCTGCAGACCGCCGAGGAGGTCCTGCGGGCTGCGGGCGCCGATCTCGTGGGCGGGCACACCTCCGTCGGCGACGAGCTCAGCATCGGCTTCTCGGTCACGGGCCTCTGCGACGGCGCGCCGGTGACGCTCTCGGGCGGGCGCCCGGGCGACGCGCTGATCCTGACCAAGGGCCTCGGCTCCGGAACGATCATGGCGGCCGAGATGGACCGCCGCGCCGGCGCCCGCACGGTCGCCGCGGCACTTGCCGCCATGACCCGGTCCGAGGCGCTCGCGGCGCATGTCCTGCGGGGTGCGCGCGCCATGACCGACGTCACGGGCTTCGGCCTCGCCGGCCACCTGCAATCGCTCGCGGCCGCCTCCGGCACCGGCGCGGAACTCTGGCTGCACGCGATCCCGCATCTGGACGGCGCACTTGCCCTCGCGGCCCGCGGCGTGCGGTCCTCGCTCTACCCCCAGAACCGCGCGGTGATGCCCGACCTGCCCGAAACCGCCGAAATCGCGCTGGTCTTCGACCCGCAGACGGCGGGCGGGCTCCTCGCCGCGGTCGCCCCCGAGGATGCCCGCGGCCTTCTCGCGGCGCTCCACGCCGAGGGTTACACCGAGGCGGCGCAGATCGGCTGGCTGACCGGCGGGATGGCCGGCCAGATCGACGTCACGGACTGACCCGCGCGGCGGGTCCCATGCCCGCCACCATGGCGGCGACGCGGTCCGCCACCGCCTCGAGCGCCGGCGGATCGAGCCGCGCGGTGTCGACGCGCCCCGCCACGACCGGCCCAACCGCGCGCATGGAGCGCCGGTAGGCCGGGTCGTAATGGTCCGCGACCAGCGCGGCGCAGAGCGCCCGGCGGTCGCCCGCGCGGATGAGATCCGTCCAGTGGTCGACCACCTCGTGGCCGCGGTGCCGGCGCAGCGGGTCGAGCTTCTGCCTGAGCGCGGCCTCATCCGACAGGATGTCGTCGTAGGCCTCTGCAAGATAGGCCGCCCGGGCCTCGACCGGCGCCTCGACCTCGATCCAGGGCGCGACCTTCATCGCCTCCCAGAGCGACGGCGGCAGCAGGATGCGCCCGATCTTCGAGCTCTCCGCCTCGACCACCACCGGCCGCGCCGGGTCGAGTCCGTGCAGCGCCTGCACCAGTGCCGTCTCGAAGGCCTTCTGCGACGGCTGCCCGCCCGGCAGGTCGCCGAGAAGCGAGCCGCGGTGCCGCGCGAGCCCCTCGAGGTCGATCACCTGCACGCCCCGCGCGGCAAGCCGCGGCAGCAGCGCGGTCTTGGCCGTGCCCGTGTAGCCGCCGAGCTGCACGAGCGAGAAACCGAGCGGCGCCGCGTAGAGCCGGTCCGTCACGAGTCGCCGCCAGGTGCGATAGCCGCCCCCGAGCGCCTCGGCCCGCCAGCCGATCTGCTCGAGCATCCAGCGCATCGACCCCGAGCGCTGCCCGCCACGCCAGCAGTAGACCAGCGGCCGCCAGGCGCCGTCATGCAGGGCGAGCGGCCCCTCGACATGCGCCGCGGCATTGCGGAACACCAGCGCCGCGCCGATCTTGCGCGCGAGGAACGGCGATTGCTGCTTGTAGATGGTGCCGACGCGGGCCCGCTCGGCATCGTCGAGGACCGGCAGGTTGATTGCCCCCGGCACGTGGTCCTCGGCGAATTCCGACGGCGAGCGCACGTCGATCACCGTGTCGAAGCCATGCGCGAGAAGGTCGTCGGCAGAAGTCGCTGTGTAGCTCATCCGCCTGACCTAGCGCCCTCCGCGGACCAGCGAAAGCCCGCACGCACGGCCGCCCGCACGCGGCGCGATTTTTCTCGTCCCCGCCCTCTGGACACCGCCGCGGCCCTCGGCTATCCCCCCGCTCACCCCGAGGGTCAGCCCTCACCCGTGCCCGGGTAGCTCAGGGGTAGAGCAGTGGATTGAAAATCCTCGTGTCGGTGGTTCGATTCCGCCCCCGGGCACCACTCATAAACCATTGATTGGCAATGGTTTTTAGCACCCAAGAGCTGGTCGAAATTGTGCGGACGCTGCTCCGGGACGACAGCGGGACGACAGACTCCCCTCCCTTGATCGATTGGCTCAGACACGATTACTGGCATATCCGCGTTTCCGGCGAAACCTGATCGACATCATTTCTTCTCCAGTTCAGCAATCGGAGAAGAAGAATGAACCACGAAGACACCCCCCACGATGTTCTGCTGCCGATCACGGCGGTCTGTGAGATCGTGGCTCGCTCCAAGGCAAGCATCTACCGCGACATAGCCCGCGGAACGTTTCCCAAAGCACAGAAACAAGGGCGTTCGAGCCGCTGGCGCCGCTCTCTCATCATGAAGGTGGTCGAAGGAAAATTCCCGGAGTGATGCAGGCAGTCGGATGAAACCTGAAGCATGCAAAGGGTTCGCTCTGCCGCAGGTGCCTCGACAATGTAGGGCCTTATCCTTGAGCCATAGATACTGGAAGAAGGCCCGCGCAACTGCCCGGGCCTTCTTCGTCTTTTCATTCCGCCGAGCTATCCGCGTGTCGGCAGGCCCTTACCATGAAAGAAGCCGACTGCCGGCAACGCCTCATGCGCAGAGAGACGCCGCGCGAATATGAAAGCGGTTGGGTATCGGGCATACCATTCTACCGGGGCTTCGAGATAGCCGAGCGTGCCGAGCGCTTCGAGGGCCGTCTCACGTATGACACCGCACTCGAAATACCACTCTGCTTCTTCAATACCGGGCTCGACGCCGAAGCGGCCGTCGCCCAGATCGAACACCCCTGCGACGAGGGTGAACGGCCCGATATCGCGATGAACATGTTCGCACCAGGCCCACGCCTTGCCGAGATCAAACGCGAGCCGTGCCCGGTCGCCGCCGAAGGGGTCGGACCTCCTTATCATGCCCACACCTCCGATGCGGAGCGGCAGACGGTTCTGTCCCGCTTCACCGCGCCATCCTCCGATTGACCGCCCGCTCGGCGTCGAGGCGGGCCTCGGCGACTTGAAGCATATGCCTGAGACGGCGAAGACCGTCGTGCCAGGCGCGGATGCGCTCACCACGTTCCGTAAGGAACCGCCTACGGACCACGTGGCCGACCGGCCCCTCCTCCGTGTCGAGATGACCCTCGAAAACGTTCCGGTAACCTCTCGTTTCTTCGTCCATCTCGGCTTGCAGCAGCGCGAGTATGGGCGTTATCGTTGCCGACACGCCATGCCTCAGGCCGCCGCCTCCGCGCACACGCGCGGCCCATCGCGCCATTACGGCGCGGTCGTGAGCACTCCCCGCAATGTCTGCCGACAGCAGTCCGTCAGATGCGGCCTCGAGATCGAACAGGATCTTCGCGCAGAGGTTTTCCAGGGGCATTTCCAGATAGTCTTTGTTCATGGCCAACTCCTCGTTTTTCTCGGCGCAGCACCTTGCTGCGCGCGTCAAGATCCCGGCTCGGAGGCCGGGCGTTGGTCATGCCCGTCGCACGAGCCATTCACTGAGATCGACCTTTCGGCCCGCCGGTCCGATCTCCTCCAGGAGTTCGGTGAGTCGGTCCGTCATGTGCCCGACTTCCTCACGAGACCGATCCGTTTCATCGTCGTGCGCAGCGCCTACGGTCCGTGCCTTTGCCAGGAGCTGATGGCGGCGCTCGAGATCGGCCTGCATGGGCCTCGATAACTGCGCAGAACTCGCGATGTCACACATCAGTTGCAGACAACCCAGGTGCGCCCTTGGTCCGCCGACGGTCGCCACCGCGCCCAGGAGAGCCTCGCCATTGGGGTCGAAGATCTCCTTCACCACGATCACTCGAGCTCTCGGGTTTTCAACCTTGACCCTGTCCATCTTGTGAAACATGCCGATACTCCTTGTCGCGCCGTCGTTCGTGACAACCGTGACCTGCTCCCTTTGGAGT
>NZ_JAME01000001.1 GCF_000521865.1 Roseivivax isoporae LMG 25204 | reverse complement strand
GTTCGAACTTTTCCTTTGCCATCGAATGGCCTCCTTCTCGTTGCGGGCGGCGGGGCGGGCCCCGCCCTACAGATTGTGGGTAGGGCGGGGTTCACCCCGCCGTCCCGATCAGGCGTACTGCTTCTGGATCTCGTCCGAGATGTTCTGCGGCACCGGGTCGTAATGGTCGAACTGCATCGTGAACTGCGCGCGGCCCGAGGACATCGAGCGCAGCGTGTTGATGTAGCCGAACATGTTCGCCAGCGGCACCATGGCGTTGATCGCCACCGCGTTGCCGCGCGGGTCCTGACCCGTCACCTGGCCGCGCCGCGACGTCAGGTCGCCGATCACGTTGCCGGTATATTCCTCCGGCGTGACCACCTCGACCTTCATCATGGGCTCGAGCAGCTGCGCGCCGGCCTTCTTGAGGCCTTCACGCATGCACATCCGCGACGCGATCTCGAAGGCGAGGACCGAGGAGTCCACATCGTGGAACTTGCCGTCCACGAGCGCCACCTTGAAGTCGATCACCGGGAAGCCCGCGAGCGGACCCGAGTCCATCACCGACTTGATGCCCTTCTCGACGCCCGGCACGTATTCCTTCGGAACCGAGCCGCCGACGATCCGGCTTTCGAACGAGTAGCCCTCGCCGGGCTCGGTCGGGCTGATCTCCAGCTTGACCTCGGCGAACTGGCCCGAACCACCCGACTGCTTCTTGTGGGTGTAGGTGTGCTCGATCTTCTGGCGGATGGTCTCGCGGTAGGCCACCTGCGGCGCACCGATGTTCGCCTCGACCTTGAACTCGCGCTTCAGCCGGTCGACGAGGATGTCGAGGTGAAGTTCGCCCATGCCCTTCATGATCGTCTGGCCCGATTCGAGGTCGGTCTCGACGCGGAAGGACGGATCCTCGGCGGCAAGCCGCTGCAGGCCCGCGGACATCTTCTCCTGGTCGGCCTTCGTCTTGGGCTCGACCGCGATCTCGATCACCGGCTCCGGGAAGGTCATCGTCTCGAGCACGACCGGCTTCTGCGGATCGCAGAGCGTGTCGCCCGTGGTCGTGTCCTTCAGGCCCGCGAGCGCGATGATGTCGCCCGAACCCGCCCAGTCGATCTCCTCGCGGGAGTTCGAGTGCATCATCATCATGCGGCCGATGCGCTCTTTCTTGCCCTTGGTGGAGTTCAGGACGCTGCCGCCCTTCTCCAGGAGGCCCGAATAGATGCGCGTGAACGTCAGCGAGCCGACGAACGGGTCGTTCATGATCTTGAACGCGAGGCCGGCGAAGGGCTCGGTGTCGCCCGGACGGCGCGCGATGTTGCGCTCCTCGGTCTCGTCATCGGGTGCGAAGCCCATGTAGGGCGGCACGTCGAGCGGACCCGGCAGGTAGTCGATCACCGCGTTCAGGAGGGGCTGCACGCCCTTGTTCTTGAACGCCGAGCCGGCCAGCACGGGAACGAAGGACATCGACAGCGTGCCCTTGCGGATCAGCGTGCGCAGCGTCGGCAGATCGGGCTCCTCGCCCTCGAGATAGGCCTCCATCGCCGCGTCGTCCTGCTCGACCGCGAGCTCGACGAGGTTCGAGCGGTACTCTTCCGCCTGATCCTTCATGTCGTCGCGGATCTCCTGGACGACCCAGGACGCGCCCAGGTCCTCGCCCTTCCAGACCCATTCCTTCATGGTCACAAGATCGACGATGCCCTCGAGCTTGTCCTCGGCCCCGATCGGCAGCTGGATCGGCGCCGGGATCGCCCCGGTGCGGTCCTTGATCATCTTGACGCAGTTGAAGAAGTCCGCGCCGATCTTGTCCATCTTGTTGACGAACACGATCCGCGGGACCTTGTAGCGGTCGGCCTGGCGCCAGACGGTCTCGGTCTGGGGCTCGACGCCCGCATTGGCGTCCAGCACGCAGATCGCGCCGTCGAGCACGGCCAGCGAACGCTCCACCTCGATGGTGAAGTCCACGTGGCCGGGGGTGTCGATGATGTTGAAGCGGAAGCGCGCCTCGTCCGGCGTGTCGCCGTAGATGCCGGTCGGGTTCTTGCCGTCCTCGGTGCGGAACCAGAAGGTCGTGGTCGCCGCCGAGGTGATGGTGATCCCGCGCTCCTGCTCCTGCTCCATCCAGTCCATGGTGGCGGCGCCGTCGTGGACTTCGCCGATCTTGTGCGACTTGCCGGTGTAGAACAGGATGCGCTCGGTGCAGGTGGTCTTGCCTGCATCGATATGCGCCATGATCCCGAAGTTCCGGTAGCGTTCCAGGGAATATTCGCGTGCCATTGGATTAGGTCCTCAGGGGGCTTAGCGGTTTGTCCGGCGCGTCGCGTCCGGCGGCGCGGGGGCGGCGGCTGCGCGCGCCCCCGTGCGGGCAATTACCAGCGGTAGTGGCTGAACGCCTTGTTGGCATCCGCCATCTTGTGGGTGTCCTCGCGCTTCTTCACCGCGGCACCACGCGAGTTCACCGCGTCCAGAAGCTCGCCCGCGAGGCGCTCCTCCATGGTGTTCTCGTTGCGCTTGCGGGAGGCGTCGATCAGCCAGCGGATGGCCAGCGCCTCGCGGCGTTCGGGACGCACCTCCACGGGGACCTGGTAGGTGGCACCACCGACGCGGCGCGAGCGGACCTCGACCGACGGCTTGATGTTGTCGAGCGCCTCGTGGAAGATTTCCACCGGCGCGCGCTTCACCTTGTTCTCGACGCGGTCGAGCGCATTGTAGACGATGCCTTCGGCGACCGACTTCTTGCCGTCCACCATCAGGTTGTTCATGAACTTCGTCAGGACCCGGTCGCCATACTTGGCGTCGGGCAGGATCTCGCGCTTCTCTGCGGCGTGACGACGGGACATCTCTCTCTATCCTCTTACTTCGGACGCTTCGCGCCGTACTTCGAGCGGCGCTGCTTGCGGTCCTTGACGCCCTGGGTGTCGAGCACGCCCCGCAGGATGTGGTAGCGGACGCCCGGAAGGTCCTTGACCCGGCCGCCGCGGATGAGCACGACGGAGTGCTCCTGCAGGTTGTGGCTCTCGCCAGGAATGTAGCTGATCACCTCGTAGCCGTTGGTCAGGCGCACCTTGGCGACCTTCCGCATGGCCGAGTTCGGCTTCTTCGGGGTGGTCGTGTAGACGCGCGTGCAGACCCCGCGCTTCTGCGGGCACTGCTCCAGGTGCATGGACTTGGAGCGCTTGACTTTGGGCTGCCGCGGCTTGCGGATCAGCTGCTGGATCGTTGGCATTTCAGGTCTCGTCCCCGTGACTCTCACATCTCGTGCTGCGACGGGCGGACGCCCCCCGCGGGTTCTTGCTTCGGCCGGCCCGCCTGTCGGCGGACGCCCGCTGCGTCGGTCGGCCCGCCGCCGGGCGTTCTGGCCTGCGATCCCTCCGACGACGCCTTGCGGCTGACATCCGCGCGACGCAAAAAGCCGCATGCGTTCCCGTCTCATGGGAACGACGCGGGGCTTCTCAGAGGATCGGGGCGCCTGGCGCCCGGATCGTGACCGCTTCGATTCTGCTGTCCGGGGCCGGAGGCAAAGCATGCGCCTTGCCCCGGTTCCGGGATGTGGCGGCGTATATGGGGAGTCGCGGGGGTTGTCAACAGCCCCCGCCCCGGGCCCGAGCGGCGCTGCGGACACGGTCGGCCGGTCCTCTGCCGCGCCCCCCTCCACATCGGGGCCCGGTCCGCGCCAGTATGGCCGGCGCGCGCAGGCCGGCGCGCGGGTCCGGAGGGAACGCATCATGCAGGTCATCGGCTTGTGCCGCTTTTCCTATCCGGCCGAGGGCGGGTTCCAGGTCGAGCACCGGACCCTCGCCGAACGGATGGCCTACCTCTACGCGCCCGGGCGGCTCGAGGAAAGGTTCCGCCAGTTCGAGACCGTGTGCCTGCCGGCCTTGCGCGCGCAGACCGATCCCGACTTCACCTTCCTGGTGCTCGTGGGCGAGAGCCTGCCCGCCCGGGCGCGCGACCGGCTGCACGATCTCACCGCCGGCATGCCGCAGGTGCGCATCGTCGCCCGCCCGCCCCTGCCCCACCGCAAGGTTTGCCGCGACGTGCTGAACGCCGCGCGCGATCGCCCCGACGCGCCCTGCCTGCAGTTCCGCCACGACGACGACGACGCGGTGGCGGTGACCTTCGTCGAGACGCTGCGCGAGGTGGCGGCGGATGCAGGCCGGCTCCTCGCGCGGCACCGGCTCGTGGGCCTCGACTGGAACCGCGGCTACGCGCTCCGCACCGACGCGCGGGGCCTCATGATCGACGAGATGGTGCGCCCCTATCTCGGCGTGGCGCAGGCCGTGGCGGTCGCGGGCGGGGTGCGGCAATCGATCATGAACTTCGCCCACAACAAGCTCGTGACGGCGATGCCCACCATCACCTTCACCGAGCATCCCGCCTATGTGCGCGGATACGGCGACTTCAACGATTCCCGGCAGAAGGCGCAGGTGGAGCCGGTGCGCCTGCGGCTCGCGGACGCGGCCGAGGAAGCGCTCTTCCGCGACCTCTTCGCCATCGACGCGGACCATGTGCGCCGGGTCTTCGCGGGCGCCTGAGACCGGTCAGCCGATGGGACGGCCCGCGGGCGTGGCGGTGCGGCGGCGCAGGCGCCGCTCCCGCGCCAGCGTGAAGACGCCCGATCCCGCGATCAGCGCCGCGCCGGCAAGCGTCAGGGCCTGCGGCCAGTCGCCGAAGACGAACCAGCCGAGCAGCAGCGCCCAGACGAGCCCCGTATAGCGGAAGGGCGCGATGGCGCCGACCTCGCCCGTGCGCATCACCAGGACGCTGAGGAGGTAGGCGAGGCTCACCAGCGCCGCCGCGCCCAGCACCATGGCGCCCGAGGCGGGCGTGAAGGGCTCCCAGCGCTCGCCGAGCGACAGGAGCGCGGCGAAGACCGTGACCGCCACCGAGGCCGCCAGCGTGACGAGGATCGCGGGCAGCTCCGCCGACATCCGCCGCACCACGAGGTCGCGCGCGGTCACGAAACCCACCGCGATCAGCGCATAGGTCGTGTAGGCGTCGAACCCCTCGGTCCCCGGCCGCACGATCAGCAGCATGCCGAGAAAGCCGAGGCCGATCGCGCTCCAGCGCCGCCAGCCGACCGGCTCGCCGAAGACCAGCGCCGCGGCGAGCGTCACCGTCAGCGGCAGCGTCTGCAGGAGCGCCATGACGTTAGCGAGCGGCATCTGCAGGAGCGCCGTCAGGTAGAACCACGCCGCGCCGACCTCGGCCGCGCTGCGGAACGCCACGAGGCCCGCGTCGCGCGCCGAGACCCGGGCGCGGAAGGCGCCCGTGGCCCAGGCGAGCGCGGCGAGCGCGAGGCTCGCCACCACGCCGCGGGTCGCGATGATCTGCATCAGCGGCAGGTCCGCGCCCGCCCGCTTGATGAGCGCGTCGTTGGCGGTGAAGGCCGCCATCGACACCATCATCAGGACGGCGCCGCGCGCATTGTCGGACAGCCTGCGCATGTCTCGGGCCCAGCCTTTCCTGCGGCGGCGCCGGAGCGCTGCCTTCCGCCCCTTCTTCTTGGCGGAAATATCCCGGGGAGCGCGAGGGGCAGGCCCCTCGCATCCGACCGACGCGGGGTGCGCGTCAGAAGGAATCGTGCTCCCGGTTGTGGTGGCCGCAGGCGCCGCAGATCGGGCTCTCGCGCCGTTCCTCGAAGCCGTGGCAGCCGCTCTTGACGCAGCCGCCGCGCCGGGGATTGTGCATGCGCCACGCGCTCCCGGGCTGACCGGGAACCGGCAGCCGCGTGTCGCGCGGCGGCACGTAGACGTAACCTGCGGGCATCCTTGCCTCCCTCGCCGATGCACCATGAGGAAGTGCGACGCTAGCATGTGCGTGCCGCTTCGCAAGCCCCGTCTCAGGCTTTCCCCGGGACGGGCGCTCTGCCATAGTGTGCGACCACAACACCCAAGAAACCGTGAAAGAGCAGCAGCCCATGGCCGAAGACCTCCTTTCGGGTGCCGAGCCCGGCGACTACGACGCCTCCTCGATCGAGGTGCTCGAAGGGCTCGAGCCCGTCCGCAAGCGCCCCGGCATGTATATCGGCGGCACCGACGAGCGCGCGCTGCACCACCTCGTGGCCGAGATCCTCGACAACTCGATGGACGAGGCGGTTGCGGGGCACGCGAACCGCATCGAGATCGAGCTGCACGGCGATTACTCGGTGTCGGTGCGCGACAACGGCCGCGGCATCCCCACCGACCCGCATCCGAAGTTTCCCGGCAAGTCAGCGCTCGAGGTGATCCTCTGCACGCTGCACGCGGGCGGCAAGTTCTCGGGCAAGGCCTACGAGACGAGCGGCGGCCTGCACGGCGTCGGCGCCTCGGTGGTGAACGCGCTTTCCGACACGATGGTGGTGCAGGTGGCGCGCAACCGCGAACTCGTGGAGCAGCGCTTCTCCCGCGGCAAGCCGCTCGGCCCGGTGGAGCGCGTTGGCCAGGCGCCGAACCGGCGCGGCACCACCGTGACCTTCCACGCCGACGAGGAGATCTTCGGCCACCACCGGTTCAAGCCCGCCCGGCTCTTCAAGATGGTGCGCTCCAAGGCCTACCTCTTCTCCGGGGTCGAGATCCGCTGGAAGTCCGCGATCGAGGACGGCGAGACGCCGACCGAGGCCACGTTCCACTTCCCCGGCGGGCTCTCGGACTACCTGTCCGAGACGCTGGGCGGCGCCACCACCTACGCGGCGCAGCCCTTTGCCGGCCGCGTCGAGTTCCGCGAGAAGTTCGACACCGCGGGCAAGGTCGAATGGGCGATCAACTGGACGCCCTCGCGCGACGGCTTCCTGCAATCCTACTGCAACACGGTGCCGACGCCCGAGGGCGGCACCCACGAGGCGGGGTTCTGGGCCGCGATCCTGAAGGGCATCCGCGCCTATGGCGAGCTGGTGAACAACCGCAAGGCCGCCAACATCACCCGCGAGGACTTGGTGACCGGCGGCTGCGCGCTGGTCTCCTGCTTCATCCGCGAGCCCGAATTCGTCGGCCAGACCAAGGACCGGCTCGCCACGGCCGAGGCCGCGCGGCTGGTCGAGGGCGCGGTGCGCGACCATTTCGACAACTGGCTCGCGTCGGACACGAAGTCCGCGGGCGCGATCCTCGACTTCCTCGTTCTGCGCGCCGAGGAACGGCTGCGCCGCAAGCAGGAGAAGGAGACCGCGCGCAAGTCGGCCACGAAGAAGCTGCGCCTGCCCGGCAAGCTCACCGACTGCACGCAGAAGACCCGCGAGGGCACCGAGATTTTCATCGTCGAGGGCGACTCGGCCGGCGGCTCGGCCAAGGGCGCGCGGTTCCGCGAGTTCCAGGCGCTCCTGCCGCTGCGGGGCAAGATCCTGAACGTTCTCGGCGCGGCCTCGGCGAAGCTCGGCCAGAACGCCGAGATCCGCGACCTCTGCGAAGCGCTCGGCGTCGGGCTCGGCACGCGCTTCAACCTCGACGACCTGCGCTACGAGAAGGTCATCATCATGACCGACGCGGACGTCGACGGCGCGCACATCGCCTCGCTGCTGATGACGTTCTTCTATTCGCAGATGCGCCCGCTCATCGACAACGGGCATCTCTACCTGGCCTGCCCGCCGCTTTACCGGCTGACCCAGGGGCCGAAGCGGCTCTACGTCGCCTCGGACGCGGACAAGGAGGCATGGATGGCCAAGGGCCTCGGCGGCAAGGGCAAGATCGACGTGCAGCGGTTCAAGGGCCTGGGCGAGATGGACGCCAAGGACCTGAAGGAGACCACCATGGATCCGGCGTCGCGGACGCTGATCCGGGTGACCATCGACGAGGACGAGCCCGGCGAGACCGGCGATCTCGTGGAGCGGCTCATGGGCAAGAAGCCCGAGCTGCGGTTCCAGTACATCCAGGAGAACGCGCGCTTCGTCGAGGAACTCGACGTCTGAGACATTGCAAGGGCTGACGGGCACGCGTTCACAATGTTGCGCGGGCCCCGGCGGCCCTTGCCCCGTGCCGCAGGCTTTGACACAACCTTTGCGTGCGGCGCGCAGCCCGCGCCCTGCACGCCTTCAAAGCACCGGCCCGGACACATGACACAGACTTCGCTTCGCCGCCTGCAGATCACCTGCTTCCTGCTCGTCCACGTCCCGCTGATCGCCGTAGTCGCCTTCGCGCTGGCGAGCGGGGTCGGGCGACATCTCGACGTGGTGATCGTCGCGTTCGCGGCCACGCTCGCCGCGGCGGCAGGGGTGTGGAAGCTGCAGGGCCGGGCGCTGGCGGGCGCGGCTCAGAAAAGCACGTAGAGCAACAGGACGAGCAGCGCGGCCTTCACGAGGAGCACCGCCGCGAGAAGCCCGCGGTTGCCCGGCGCGGCAAGCTCCGACCAGAGCGCCGGCAGCCGCGCGCGCCAGGCCGGGTCCGGCGTGCCGAAGAGCCGCGCCTCGATCCGCGCATAGACCCGGGCGGGCGGCACCTCGGCCGGCACCGGGTCGACGAGCGCCAGAAGCCGCTCCTCCCAGAACGCGAGGTCGGCGCGCAGGTCCGCATCGCCGGCCAGGTCGCGCTCGACGGCCCGCCGCTCGGCCGGGTCGAGGAGCCCGAGCACGTATTCCCCTGCCAGAACCGATTTGCGTTCCCGGTCCATCACACCGATCACCATTCCTCGTGCGAGTCTGCCCGAGAGCCGGGCACAGCACAATCGCGACGCGCGACCATCGCCGCGACCGGCCGGGGACGCCCCCGCGACGTCCGGTCGCCGGCGCGGGGCTTGCCAGCGGCGGGCGCTTCCGCTCCTATCCGCGTCATGCGCGCCCTCCTCTGCCTCGCCCTCGTCCTTCTCGCCGCCTGCGGCCGCCCGCTCACCGACAACGAGCGCGCCTTTGCCGCGGCGGTGCAGGGTCCCGACCTCAACACCGCGCGGGTGCGGTTCCATGACGGCCACTTCGCCGGCGCGATCACCTATACCCGGCCCATCCGTCCGCGCCTGACCTGTCAGGAACGGATATGGCCGCCCTCGCGCGGCGAGACCGTCACCGTGTCGCCCGGGGCGACCACGTTCTTCAACCGCGTCCTCTACCGCGAGGATCTCTACCGCGAGGATTTCCTCGCAGGCTATCCCGACACTGTCGACCTCGTGGACGCGATGCTCTTCGCGCACGAGATGACGCATGTCTGGCAATGGCAGAACAGGCGCGTGACGGGCTATCACCCGCTCCGCGCGGCGTTCGAGCACACGTCCTCCCCCGATCCCTACCTCTTCGATCCCGAGGGCACCGCGCGGTTCCTCGACCACGGTTACGAGCAGCAGGGCGCGATCGTCGAGGAATACGTGTGCTGCCGCCTGCTCGACCCCGAGGCGCCGCGCACGGCGCGGCTGCGCGAGATGATCGGTGCAGTGATGCCCATCGGCCGGCTCGAGGCGGCGATCGACCGGCCGAACGTGCGCGTGCCATGGCCCGAGGCGGACTTCGCGAACATCTGCGCCGCCCCCTCGCCCGAGGAGATGGCGCAGGCCGCGCAATAAAAAGCGGCGCCCGAAGGGGCGCCGCCACGGTCATCCTGTCGTCGTCACTTCTGGCGCGCGAGCCAGCCGTCGATCTCGCGCTCGGCCTCTTCCTTGGTGTGGCCGTAGCGTTCCTGGAGCTTGCCCGCCATCTTCTCGCGGTTGCCTTTGGCTTCCTGCAGGTCGTTGTCGGTCAGCTTGCCCCACTGCTCGCGCGCGGAGCCCATGAGCTGATCCCACTTGCCTTCGACTTGATCCCAGTTCATCTCGAATGCCTCCTGGCTGATCGTTACGCCTCCCAACGCGGCATTTCACGAAAGGTTGCCTCTCCGAGGATCGACAGGTGGCCCGTCGCCGGTCACGTTCCCGTCAAAAGGGAGGAGCCGATGATCCGACGCATGACATGCGCCTGCGCCCTCGCGGCGGCCGCGCTGGCCCCTGTCGCGGCGGCCGCGCAGGACACCGATCTGGAACTCGTGCTGCTGGCAGACGCCTCGGGGTCGATCGACAGCTCGGAGATCGCGCTGCAGCGCGAGGGCTACGCGCAGGCCATCACCGACCCCGAAGTGCTCGCCGCCATCGCCGGGACCGCCTACGGCTCGATCGCGGTGACCTACGTGGAATGGGCGGCGAGCACGGCACAGGTGGTTGACTGGACCGTCGTCGACGGCCCCGAGAGCGCCGAGGCCTTTGCCGCGGCGCTCGTGGACACGCCGCGCCGGGCCTACGGGCGCAACGCGATCGGCGGGGCGCTTCTCGACGCGCTTCGGCTGATCGAGACGAACGACATTGAGGGCTGGCGCAGGGTCATCGACTTCTCGGGCGATTCGGCGAATTCCTATTCCGGTCCGCCGGTGACCGAGGCGCGCGACCGCGTGGTCGCGGCGGGCGTCACCATCAACGGCCTGCCGATCCTGCGCCCCGACGATCCCGGCCGCGCGCAGGGCGGGCTCGAGGCGCTCTACGAGGAGCGCATCATCGGCGGCATGGGCGCCTTCGTCGTCACGGCCGCGGACCGCGACAGCTTTGCCGAGGCGGTGCGCCGCAAGCTGATCCTCGAGATCTCGGGCGAGATGCCCGACCCGGTGGCCGCGCTGCCACCGGGCCGCTGAGCGCCTCAGATCGGGCGCAGCGTGGCCGGATGGGCGCGGTCGGCGCAGGGCGTGCCGTCCTCGGGCACGGCCTCGGTCGCCACGACCGCACGGCCGAGCGCGGCACCGCGCCGCAGCGCGTCGCGCAGCTCGTCCGGCCAGGTCCCGCCGAGCACGGCCTGCCCCAGCGCGATGTCGTGCACGAGGCGGTCGAGCTCCACTTCGAGCTCGCCGAGGTCCATGACCTCCTTCAGCGCGGAGGCAAGCGCCGCGGCGGTCAGGGCGTGCGACTGCGCCGCGGAGGGGTGCAGCGGCCGACCCATGACGACGAGCGGCGGCAGGGTGAGCGTGTCGCGGATCGCGACCGGGCTCCAGCCGGTGCAGGGCTCGCCGTCGGGCCCCGGCATCGCCGCCGACAGCGGCGCCGAGGCGTTCATCGCGCCGATCCGCACCAGGAGCCGCGGCGCCCGCGCCGTCATGCGCCGCAGCACCGCGCCCATTAGGACGCCATCGGGCACCGCGTCCGCCGGCTCGCCCGCGTGCAGAAGCGTGAGGCGCGCGGCGATCTCGCCCGGACGGGCGCGGCGCGGCTGGTAGCGGTCGCACCGCCGCGCGGCACGGTCCGAGATCTCGCAGAGCAGCGCGAGGAGACCCCGCGCGGTGCCCGTCCGCAGGGCGACGCCGCGGTCGAGGAAATGCAGAGCCGCCCCCAGGAGCGCCTGTGCGGGCGCGTCCTCGGCCACCCGCGCGGCCAGCTCGGCGAGGCTGCGCGGCACGCCCGCCTGCCGGCCCTCGGGCAGCGCCCGCGCGCCGTGGTGCCGTTCGATCCAGCGCATCCACGCCGACACCGGCGCGCCCGCCTCGGGCCGAAGGGCCGCGTCGCCCGGCGCAACCGCCGGCGCCCCGCCGCGGAGCGCAGACCAGAGCACGGAGCGGCGATGGCTCGGGCCGCCGGTCAGCGCGCCGAGCATCGCGCGGCAGCATGGCCTGACCGCGGCCTCGGGCAGGAGTGCCGCCAGTTCCCGCTCGACCCCGTTCAGCGTGATGCGCGCCGCACCCTCGAAGCGCAGCTCGGAATGGCTGTCGTGCATCCACCGGAACGGCACGTCGCGGAGCACCGCGAGCCCGTAGAGCAGGCCCAGGTCCCGCGCCTCGGCCACGACATCGCGGTTCGCGGTGTCGAGCGCGAGGCCCGGCCCCACGGGACGCGGCAGCGGCGCGGGTCCATGGCCCGGCGCCATGACGCGGAAGGGATGGTCGAAATCCTCGAACGGCTGTGCAGACATGGCAAACCCCCTAGGTTCGATCCCGGAGCCGCGCGTTCTGCGCATCGGCCGGCCGGGCGGCTGGTCAGGACCGTGACGGAACGCAACCCAAATCGTTAACGGGACACTGCCAGAGCAGCGTGATCCGACCGTGATTCCGGCGCGAGCGATCCGTCATTCCTGCAGCCCTCGGGGTCTGGAAATCCTGCCCTGCCTGTCCCGCGTGCAGCGCCGCTTGACGCGGCCCGGGCCCGCGCGCTTCCCTGAGGCGCGACACATCCCACCGGAGGGGTTGCCCCATGCCGCTCGCCTGGTCCGCGCCGCAGAGCGCTGCGTTCCACGATGCCTATCTCGACTGGTCGCGCCTCCTGCGGCGGCGGCGCGACGCGCTGGTGCCCGAACCCGGCACGCGGAACTGGTTCGAGCCTGTGTTCCTTCGACTCGACCCGGGCGGAGACGCCGCGCGCGCGGCCCTGCGCGACATGGTGGCCGATCCGGCGCAGCCCGTGGTCATGGACGCGCACGAGGCCGCGCGCCTCGCGCGGCGCATCGCGGATCCGGCCTGGCTTGCCGGAGCGGCGGACGATTACGCGCTCTACCGCCGGTTCGGCACGCCCGATGCGCTGCTGACCCCGCTCGGCCGCATCCTCGACACGGGGAGCCTCGTCGACCTCGATCCCGACACGGGGGCCGAGGCGCCGCCGCTGCCCGGCCCTGCGGCGGACACGATCGGCGCCGACGGTCCTGTCGTCGCCGTGATCGACGACGGCATCGCCATGCTCAACCGGCGGTTCCGGCGCGCCCGGAGGGACGGCACGGAGCGCACGCGGTTCCACGCGGTCTGGCTGCAATCGGACGAGACGCTGCGGGGCGGCGCGCCCGGCATGCGGCAGGTGCGGACGGGCCAGGTGCTGGAGGCCGCCGACATCGACGCCCTGCTCGCCCGCGGGCCCGCGCTCGACGAGGCCGCGTGCTACGCGCGGCTCTCGGCGGCGCTGCACCGTCCGGGCGCGCACCGGCCGCTCGACTTCGGCGAGAGCCACGGAACCCACGTGACCGACCTCTGCGCCGGGGCCGATCCCTGCGACGCGGGCGATCCCGCGCGGGACTGGCCGCTCCTCGGGGTGCAGCTGCCCTCCGAGGCGGTGGAGGACACGTCGGGCACGCGGTTCGAGGGCTACATGGTGCAGGCACTGCGCTGGATCCTGATGCGCGCCCATGGCCTCGGCGCCGCGCGGCCGGTGATCGTGAACGTCTCGCTGGGGATGCTCGCCGGACCCAAGGACGGCACGCGCTTCGCCGAGGACCAGATGGCGTTCGAGGCCCGGCAATGGGAGGCGGCGACGGGCCAGCCGGTGCGGCTCGTCCTGTCCTTCGGCAACGACCGCCGGACGCGGCAGGTGGCGCGCCGGCCGCTCGGCCCCGGCGAGACCGCGACGTTCCCTTGGCGGGTGCAGCCCGGCGACCGGACGGCGAGCTATGTCGAGGTGATGACGGCGCCTGGCACGCCGTCGGACGCCCTCGTCCTCACGCTGACGGCGCCCGACGGGACCGCCCCGGACCCGGTCGCTCTGGCGCCGGGCACGCTGCGCACGCTCGACCGCGACGGCCGGCCGGTGGCGCGGCTCTACCACGTGCCCGACCGCGCGCGCGGCTCGGGACGGGTGCAGCGCGCGCACCACGTGATCGCGCTCGGCCCGACCGAGGCGCTGGTGCATGGCGAGCCGCAGGCGCCCTCGGGGGGCTGGACCATCGCCGTGACCAATGCCGGTCCGGCAGGGACGACCGTCGCGCTGCAGATCCAGCGCGGCGATTCGCTCGCCACCTACCGCCCGCGGGGGCGGCAATCCTATTTCGACGCGCCCGGCGCCGACGCCTGGGACCCCGAGACCCGCGACTGGCGCGGATTGTCCGCGGACGGCGCCGTGACGCGGGCCGGCACCCATTCGGAACTCGCGAGCGTGACCGCGCGGCAGGTCTACGCGGTCGGCGCCGCGCGGTGGCCCGGCCCCGGCGCGGTGCCCGCTCCGGCGGGCTACAGCGCCGAGGGCGCCGACTGGTCCGTGCCCGGCCCGCAGGTGGCCGGCACGGCCGAGGACGGCGTCGCGGCGCGGGGCGTGATCGCCGCGGGCACCCTGTCGGAGAGCGCGCGCCCCTTGAACGGCAGCAGCGCCGCGGCGGCGCGGGTCACCCGGGCGCTCGCGCTTTCGGCCGCACGCCTGCGGGCCGGCGCGCAGGGGCCGCATCTCGACGATCTCGACCCGGACCGCGTCGGACTGGTGCCCGTGCCCGCGCGGGACGCGCCGCGGCTCGGGCAGGCGCTTGTCGACCCTCGGGGCGGCGCGCGGCGACGTTTCGACCCCGCGCCGGGCGCGTGAGGCGCGGACCGCTCAGTGTTCCGCCGTCGCCTCGGCCCAGAGCGCGCGGAGCCAGCCCGGCACCGCGATCCCGGCAAGCGGCACGGTCTGCGTCGTGACCGGCCCGCAGCCGTCCCGCAGGAGGTCGTCGAGATCCTGCAGCGTGAAGTCGCCGGCATAGGCGCGGCCGTCGAAGCTGCGCGCCCGCGTCTCGGCGGCGCCATCGAGCAGGTTCACCAGCGCCTCGGCCAGCGTCATGCCGAGCACCGCGCCCGCGACGCTGTCGGTCGGGAAGTGCACGCCCGCGACGGTGCGGTTCGCCGCGATGCGCGCGGCGTGGCGGAAGAGCGGCGCACCCCGCGCCACCTCCCCGGCCGGATCGACGGGGGCGCCGGAAAAGAGCCGCGAGAGCAGCGTCGCCGTGGCGAAGGCCTCGGTGGCGTGGCCCGAGGGCCAGGATCCGTGGCCCGGCGTCTGGATGATCGGCTGCACTTCCCAGGCCATGGCGATGGGCCGCGCCACGTCGAAGGCGAGCTTGATCGGCATCTCGATCTCTGTGCAAAGCCGCAGCAGCGCCCCCGCCAGCGCATGGGTCCAGCGCGTGGCATCGGGGTGCATGTAGCCGACCGCCCCGTAGAACGACAGGATGTCCGAGGTCTGGACCTGGATCTCGGCCAGCCGGTCGATACGGAGGTCGGCATAGCTGCGCAGGTAGGGCAGCTGCGCCGTGGCGAGGAAATCGTCCTCCGGCCGGGTCAGCGTGACCACGCGGCGGCCGCCGAGGTCGAGCCCCGCGGTGGCTGACCGCGCGTCGCCCAGCCCGAGGTCGAGCGCGACGAGCGCCGACAACGCCCGGTCGAGCACCGCGCGGCGCGGGAAATCGTCGAGCGCACGCACCGCGTCCCAGGTCGGGCGCCCGGTCTTGTTCGGCACCCGGCTCGCCGCGCCGTCCCAGTAATGCATCGTGCCGTCGCGCGCGGCGGCGAGCGCGGTACTCAGGTAGGGGGATGCCGGCGATCCGGCATGCGCCTGGCCGCCCTGCCCGCCTTGTCCTCCCTGTCCGCCCTGGCCCCCTTGTCCGCCCTGGCCACCTTGGCCTCCCTGGCCACCGAAAATCGTCATGTCGCGCCCGTCATCGAAATGCCTACCGATCCTGCCAGAGCCGGACCGCCCGACAAAGCGTCAATGTCCGAAAACAGGGCGGTTCACGCTCGGATCACGCAGATTGTGGCAGTGCGGGTCGGCTGATATCGTTTACACTGCGGCGATCGGCGCGCGGGGGAGCACATGGCGCAGACGCAAACCGGACAGGCCGGCACCGGCATCGGCGCGCGGGACGACGTCTCGCGCCCCACGCTACGCATTTCCGTGACCGGCCCGCTTTCGGTGGTGACCTCCGACGGACGCGAGGTGACGCCGCCCGGCGCCAAGACGCAGGGACTGGTGGCGCTCCTCGCGCTGAGCCCCGGCCTCCGCCGCTCGCGGCGCTGGATCGAGGACAAGCTCTGGTCGGATTTCGGTCCCGAGCAGGCAAGCGCCAACCTCCGTCAGGCGCTGACCAAGCTGCGCGCGGCGTTCGGGCCCGCGGCGGACGCGGTCCGCGCCGACCGCACCAGCGTGGGCTTCGATCCCGAGCGCGTGACGGTGGCGACGCGCCTCCCGGCGGGACACGCGGCGCCCGGGCGCGACCTGCTCGAGGGGATCGACGTACGCGACGCCGAGTTCGAGGACTGGCTGCGCGGCGAGCGCGCCCGCCATGCCGCCGAGATCGAGGCCTCGCGCCCGGTGCGCGCGACGGGCGTCCTCATGAGCTGCCGGACCGAGGTGCACGACAGCACGCTGCAGGCGCTTTTCGGCGAGATCCTGTCGAACCAGATCGGCGAGAGCATCGCCGAGCAGGTGCGCGCCTGGCGCCGGTCGGGTCGCCATACCGGGACGCATGCAGGCGCGGCGCAGGAGGATCCGACGAGCGATCTCGAGATCGCCTGCGACCTTCTCGGCGGCAGCGACGGCGCGCGGGTCTACATCCGCATCGTGCACCTGCCCTCTGCGCGCATGCTGTATTCGAAGCTGCAGAAGCTCGACGATCCGCAGGACATCCTGTCGTCGAGCCCCGCCATCTCGGCGCTGGTGTTCGAGGCGGCCGACCGGGCGCTCGCCATGCTGCCGCAGGCGGTGGACCGCGCCCGCCCCGAGGCCCGCGCCACCGCCCTGTCGCGGCTGGCGCTCTACCGCATGTTCAGCTTCGAACCGGCGAGCCTGCGCGAGGCGGACGATCTGCTGACGCAGGCGCACGAGGCGGACGCGAACGGCGTCTATACCGCGTGGCGGAGCCTCATCCGCACCATCCAGATGATCGAACTGCTCGAACCCGACCCGCAGGCCCTGCGCGAGGAGATGGTCGAGCTGAACCGCCGCGCGCTCGAGGAGGGGCCGGACAACGCGCTGGTGCAGGCGCTCCTGAGCCAGGTCCGGGTGATGGCTCTCGGGGATGCCGCAGGCGGGCTCGACCTCGCGCGGCAATCGGTCGACCGTAACCCGACCTCGGCCTTCGGCTGGCTGTCGCTGTCGGTCAGCCGGATGCTCGCGGGGGACCAGACCGAGGCCATCGCGCTGTCGGCACGGGCGCGCGAGATCGCGCGCTTCTCGCCCTTCCGGCAATGGTGGGACCTCTATCACTGCATCGTCTGCGTCGCCTGCAACGCGCCCGCGGCGGCGATCGAGGCGGGCGAGGCCGCGGCCCGCGCCGCGCCGTCCTTCCGCCCGGCGCACCGGCACCTGCTCGCGCTCTACGCGCTCGAGGGACGGCTCGACAAGGCGGAGGAGACCGCGCGCAGGCTGGCCCGGATCGAGCCTGGCTTCACGCTCGACCGTTTCGTGAACGACGACACCTACCCGGTGCGGACCTTGCGCACGAAGGGCCTGCTCGAACCGGTGCGCGCGCTTCTCTGAGGGGGGTCAGCGGGCCCCGGTGCGCGCGCGGCGCGGCGGCACGATCTGCTGCACCAGTCCGACGAAGAGCAGGTAGACCGAGGTGCAGACGAGCCCCCAATGGGCCCAGCTCTCGGGGTGGAAATCCACCCAGGCGGCCCAGCCGGCAAAGAACACCCAGGCGAAGGCGATGGGCAGAGACAGCCCGCGCCAGCGATGCGTGCGCACCGGGTGGATGAACTTGAGCGGCAGGAACATCGCGACCGCCAGCGCCACGACCAGGGCCAGGATGATCCAGAAATCCGGCCGGATCGCGAAGAGCACCAGCACGACCATGTTCCAGCAGCCCGGGAATCCGTGGAAGGAATTGTCCTCCGTCTTCATCCGGGAATCGGCGAAGTACATGGCGCTCGCGAAGGTGATGACGAAGATCGTGAACCACCCGGTCCAGCCGGGCAGCAGGTCCGACTGGAAGAGCGCGAAGGCTGGGATGAAGACGTAGGTCAGGTAGTCGATGATGAGGTCGAGCAGCACGCCGTCGAATCGCGGCGCGTTCACCTTGACGTCGTACTTGCGTGCGAGCGGTCCGTCGACGCCGTCCACGGCAAAGGCGACGACCAGCCACAGGAACATGACGTCCCATTCGCCCTGCGCCGCCGCAAGCAGCGCGAGCATGGCGAAAACGGCGCCGGTGGCGGTCAGCAGGTGGACGAGCAGCGCCTGGGTCTTGAGCCTCATGCAGGGGTGATGACGGAAATCCGCGCCGGGATCAATCGCCGGCGGCCCTGACGCGGCGACGTGCGCGCTCAGGCGAGGAGCGCCTGCCCGTCATGGCCCCGCGGCACCACCTCGACGATCGTGCCCTCGGGATGCGGCGCGTCGAGCCGGACCTCGGTGAACTGCTCGGTCCGGCCCATGTGCGGCGCCTCGGTCAGGACGCGGTGGGGACGGGCCGCGGCGGCCTCGAGGTGACGCGCGACCGCGGCGCGGCCGGCCTCGCGCAGCCGGGCCGCGCGCGCCTTGATCGCGCGGCCGTCCACCTGAGGCATGCGCGCCGCGGGCGTGCCCTCGCGGGCCGAGTAGGGAAAGACGTGCAACCAGGTCAGGCCGCATTCCTCGACCAGCCGCAGCGCATTCTCGAAGGCCGCGTCGGTCTCGGTCGGAAAGCCTGCGATGATGTCGGCGCCGAAGGTCATGTCGGGCCTGAGGCGCCGCGCCTCCTCGCAGAAGGCGATGGCGTCGTCGCGCAGGTGGCGGCGCTTCATCCGCTTCAGGATCAGGTCGTCGCCATGCTGGAGCGACAGGTGCAGGTGCGGCATGAGGCGGGGCTCGTCGGCGATGGCCTGCATCAGCGCGGGGTCGGCCTCGATCGAGTCGATGGACGAGATGCGCAGCCGCGGCAGGTCCGGCACCAGGCGCAGGATCCGCAGCACGAGGTCGCCGAGCCGCGGCGTGCCCGGCAGGTCCGCCCCCCAGGACGTCAGGTCCACCCCTGTCAGCACCACCTCGTTGTAGCCGCGGTCCCGGAGCCGGGCGATCTGGTCCACGACCACGCCCGCCGGCACCGACCGCGAATTGCCACGGCCATAGGGGATGATGCAGAAGGTGCAGCGATGGTCGCAGCCGTTCTGGACCTGCACGTAGGCGCGCGAGCGCGTTCCGAAGCCGTCGATCAGGTGGCCCGCGGTCTCCCGCACCGACAGGATGTCGTCGACCTGCACGCGTTCGGTGTCGCCGATGAAGTCGGCCGCGAGGCCGCGCCAGGTGTCCGGCGACATCTTCTCGGTGTTGCCGATGACCGCGTCGACCTCGTCCATGGCGGCGAATGTCGCGGGTTCGGTCTGCGCGGCGCAGCCGGTGACGATCAGGCGCGCCCCGGGATTCTCGCGGCGCAGGCGCCGGATCTCCTGCCGCGCCTTGCGCACGGCCTCGGCGGTCACCGCGCAGGTGTTCACGACGACCGCGCCCGAGAGGCCGGCCTCGCCCGCGAGCGCCTTCATCGCCTCGGTCTCGTAGGCGTTGAGCCGGCAGCCGAGGGTCGAGAAGACCGGCGCGCTCATGCCCCCGCCCCGAGCCAGGCGCCGCGCAGCACCCCGTCGAAGACATGCGCGGTGGGTCCCGTCATCCACACGCCGTCCTCGCGCCACTCGACCGACAGCGTGCCGCCGTCGAGGTCGATGGTCACGCTGCGCCCGGTGAGGCCGCGGCGCGCGGCCGCGACCGCCACGGCACAGGACGACGACCCCGAGGCGAGCGTGACGCCGGCGCCGCGTTCCCAGACGCGCAGGCGCAGCCGGTCGGGGTCGCTGACGCTCACCACCTGGACGTTGGTGCGCTCGGGAAAGAGCGGGTGATGCTCGTAGCGCGGCCCGAAGGTCTCGAGCGGCACGGCCTCCGCATCGGGCACGAAGAAGGTGCAGTGCGGGTTGCCGATGCCGGTGGCGACCGGCGCGCCCTCGATCGGCAGCTCGAGCGTGTCCATCTCCTCGGCGAGCGGGATCTCGTGCCAGAGGAGCTGCGGCTGGCCCATGTTGACCGCGGTCAGGCCGTCGCCGCGCGCCTCGGCCCGGAGCGTCCCGCGCCCGGTCCGCAGGGTCAGCGCGGAGCGACCGGTCTCGTCCATCAGGTGGCGCGCGATGCAGCGGGTGGCATTGCCGCAGGCGGCCGAGGGCGAGCCGTCGGAATTGTAGAACACGAGGCGCGCATCGGCGCCGTCCGCGTCCGCCTCGATCACCGCCAGCTGGTCGAAGCCCACGCCGCGGTGGCGGTCCGCGAGGGCCAGCGCCAGGTCCGGCGTCACCTCGAGCGCGCGCGCACGCGCGTCCAGCACGACGAAGTCGTTGCCGAGCCCGTGCATCTTCATGAAGGGCAGGTCGTTGCGGGTCGCGTCTGTCATGGCCGCGCATATACGCCCGGTGCGGTCCGCTTTCCAGATCCGCCGCGTTCCGGCGCGCACGCCCCGCGGACATGCGGAATTTTTCGGGTTGACCCTCCCCTGCCGCCTTTCTAAGTAGCGCGCCAGTGGGCCGTTAGCTCAGTTGGTAGAGCAACTGACTTTTAATCAGTGGGTCGCAGGTTCGAATCCTGCACGGCTCACCACTGTCACCCGATCGCATGGCATGACCATTTCCGCCCCGCGGACGCGCTGCAGCGCGGCGCGTGACGGGCGGTGCGGCGATCCCGTGCCGCAACGGGCAGGCCCGGCCTATCCTGTGGGGCGTCGCTTTCCTCCCCGCGCGGCCAGTTGAGGTTCGAAAGTTTCCGCCCTACCATTCTGCACAGCAGAATATTCCAGGACCTCCCCTCATGCCCGACTTCAAGAAGATCCTCATCGCCAACCGCGGCGAGATCGCGATCCGCATCATGCGCGCGGCGAACGAGATGGGCAAGAAAACGGTCGCCGTCTTCGCCGAGGAGGACAAGCTGGGCCTGCACCGCTTCAAGGCGGACGAGGCCTACCGCATCGGCGAGGGGCTCGGGCCGGTCGCGGCCTACCTGTCGATTCCCGACATCATCCGCGTGGCGAAGCTGTCCGGCGCCGACGCCATCCACCCGGGCTACGGGCTCCTGTCCGAGAACCCGGCGTTCGTCGAGGCCTGCGACAAGGCCGGCATCACCTTCATCGGGCCGAAGGCCGAGACGATGCGCGCGCTCGGCGACAAGGCGTCCGCGCGGCGCGTGGCGGTCGAGGCGGGCGTGCCGGTCATCCCCGCGACCGAGGTTCTCGGCGACGACATGGACAAGATCGCCCGCGAGGCCGAGGAGATCGGCTACCCCCTGATGCTCAAGGCCTCCTGGGGCGGCGGCGGGCGCGGGATGCGCCCGATCCTGTCGGCCAAGGAACTCAAGGACAAGGTGCTCGAGGGCCGGCGCGAGGCCGAGGCCGCCTTCGGCAACGGCGAGGGCTACCTCGAGAAGATGATCGAGCGGGCCCGCCACGTCGAGGTGCAGATCCTCGGCGACAAGATGGGCAACATCTACCACCTCTACGAACGAGACTGCTCGGTCCAGCGGCGCAACCAGAAGGTCGTGGAACGCGCGCCCGCGCCCTACCTGAGCGAGGCCCAGCGCGAGGAGCTGTGCGAGCTCGGCCGCAAGATCTGCGCCCACGTGAACTACGAGTGCGCAGGCACGGTCGAGTTCCTGATGGATATGGACACCGGCCGGTTCTACTTCATCGAGGTGAACCCGCGCGTGCAGGTCGAGCATACCGTGACCGAGGAGGTCACCGGCATCGACATCGTGCAGGCGCAGATCATGATCGCCGAGGGCAAGAGCCTGGCCGAGGCGACCGGCAAGGCCTCGCAATACGACATCCGGCTGAACGGCCACGCGCTGCAGACGCGGATCACCACCGAGGATCCGACCAACAACTTCATCCCCGATTACGGCCGGATCACCGCCTACCGCTCGGCCACCGGCATGGGCATCCGGCTCGACGGCGGCACCGCCTATGCGGGCGGCGTCATCACGCGGTTCTACGATTCGCTCCTGGTGAAGGTGACCGCCTGGGCGCAGACGCCGGAAAAGGCGATCCGCCGCATGGACCGCGCGCTGCGCGAGTTCCGCATCCGGGGCGTGTCCACCAACATCGACTTCGTGCAGAACCTGCTCAAGCACGAGACCTTCCTGACGAACCAGTACACGACCAAGTTCATCGACACGACGCCGGAGCTGTTCGATTTCAAGCAGCGGCGCGACCGCGGCACCAAGGTGCTGACCTACATCGCCGACATCACCGTGAACGGCCACCCCGAGACCGAGGGCCGGGTCCGGCCGCCGGCGGACGCCAAGCCCCCGCGCGCGCCCGACGTCACCGACGCCGAGATCCGGCCGGGGACGCGCACGCTGCTCGAGGAGAAGGGGCCGCAGGCGGTGGCCGACTGGATGGCCGCGCAGAAGGGCGTGCTGATCACCGACACGACCATGCGCGATGGGCACCAGTCGCTCCTCGCGACGCGGATGCGCTCGCTCGACATGATCCGCATCGCGCCCGCCTACGCGGCGTGGCTGCCCGGCCTCTTCTCGGTCGAATGCTGGGGCGGCGCCACCTTCGACGTGGCCTACCGCTTCCTCCAGGAATGTCCGTGGCAGCGGCTGCGCGACATCCGCGCCAAGATGCCCAACATCATGACGCAGATGCTGCTCCGGGCCTCGAACGGCGTGGGCTACACCAACTATCCCGACAACGTGGTGCAGTTCTTCGTCAAGCAGGCGGCCGAGTCGGGCGTCGACGTGTTCCGCGTCTTCGACAGCCTGAACTGGGTCGAGAACATGCGCGTGGCCATGGACGCGGTCCTCGAGAGCAACAAGGTCTGCGAGGCGGCGATCTGCTATACCGGCGACATCAACGATCCCGACCGGGCGAAATACGACCTCAAGTACTACGTCGCCATGGGCAAGGACCTGCGCGACGCCGGCGCCCACATCCTCGGGCTCAAGGACATGGCGGGCCTGCTCAAGCCCGCCGCCGCCGGCCCGCTGATCCGCGCGCTGAAGGAGGAGGTGGGCCTGCCCGTCCACTTCCACACCCACGACACGAGCGGCGCGGCGATCGCGTCGATCATGGCCGCGGCCGATGCGGGCGTCGACGCGGTGGACGCGGCGATGGACGCCCTGTCGGGCAACACCTCGCAGCCGACGCTCGGCTCGATCGTCGAGGCGCTGCGCTTCACCGAGCGCGAGAGCGGTCTCGACATCTCCCGCATCCGCGACATCTCGATCTACTGGGAGGCGGTGCGCCAGCAATACGCCGCCTTCGAGAGCGCGATGCAGTCCCCTGCCTCCGAGGTCTACCTGCACGAAATGCCGGGGGGCCAGTTCACCAACCTGCGCGCCCAGGCCCGGTCGCTCGGGCTCGAGGAGAAGTGGCCCGAGGTGGCGCGCACCTATGCCGACGTGAACCAGATGTTCGGCGACATCGTGAAGGTCACGCCGTCCTCCAAGGTCGTGGGCGACATGGCCCTGATGATGGTCAGCCAGGGGCTGACCCGCGCCGATGTCGAGGACCCGAAGAAGGACATCTCCTTCCCCGATTCGGTCGTCGACATGATGAAGGGCAATCTCGGCCAGCCGCCGGGCGGATGGCCCAAGGACATCCAGAAGAAGGTCCTGCGCGGCGAGAAGCCCCTGACCGACCGGCCGGGCAAGCACCTGAAGCCCGTGGACCTCGACGCGATGCGCACGGAGCTCAAGGACAAGTTCCCCGAGCAGGAATTCGATGACGAGGACCTGAACGGCTACATCATGTATCCCAAGGTCTTTTCCGACTATGCCGAGCGCCACGCCACCTACGGCCCGGTGCGGACGCTGCCCACGCGCACGTTCTTCTACGGGATGGAGCCCGGCGAGGAGGTGACGGCCGAGATCGACCCCGGCAAGACCCTGGAGATCCGCCTCGTCACCGTGGGCGAGACGCAGGACGACGGCGAGGTGCGGGTGTTCTTCGAGCTGAACGGCCAGCCGCGCACCATCCGCGTGCCCGACCGCAAGGCCAAGGGGTCGAGTGCCGCGCGGCCCAAGGCGCAGCTCGGCAACGCCGCGCATGTGGGCGCGCCGATGCCGGGCGTCGTCAGCCAGATCGCCGTCGAGGCCGGCAAGTCGGTCAAGGAGGGCGACCTCCTGCTCGTCATCGAGGCGATGAAGATGGAGACGGGCCTTTACGCCGAGCGCGACGCGACCGTGAAGGCCGTGCACGTGACGCCGGGCGGCCAGATCGACGCCAAGGACCTGCTGGTCGAGTTCGAGGCGGACTGACCTCTGCGCCGGCCCCGTCGCGCGGGGCCGGCCTCACGAGGGCGCGGGACCTCAGCCCACGTGGTACAGCGAGGCGAAGAGCCGCGGGTCGAGGCTGTCGGCGGCGAAGAGGTCGCCCTCGGTCAGGACCGACACCGCGTCGTGGCTGTGCAGGCTCTCCTGGTGGCTCGCCACCACCCGGTAGTCGCCGATCCGCGCATCCCCTGACAGCGCCTCGGCGAACAGCCGCGCGGCATCCTCGACGAAGATCGGGTTCGCGGCATTCAGCTCGGCAAAGGCCTGCTCGTCCTCGCGCTTGACCATGACCTGCGTTTCGGTCGGCACCGCGCCGCGGCAGAGCTCGATCAGGTCCTCGAACCACAGGCAGCCCGCCTCCGTCAGCTCCACCGACAGGCGTGCCACGGAGCGCTGCGAATGCGGCGTGGCCAGCACGCCGCGCTCGCGCCGCGCATGCTCGGACAGTTCGAGCGAACACGGGCAGGTCGAGGAATAGACGTAGTCGAGATGCATGACCTTGCGCCGCACGCCGTCGCGCTCCACCAGCTCGAGCGCGATGTCGTAGTACTGGTAGCCCGTCAGCCCAGAGCGCAGGCTCTCCACCGCGACCGGGAAGCGCAGGCGCATGTGGATGCGCGCGTCGAAGCTCTCGAGGTCGGACTTGTAGTCGTCGAGCGCCGCCTCGATCGTGCCGAAGCTGAACGTCTCCTCCGCGTGCCGGTAGAACGAGCGGATGATGCGGGACATGTTGATGCCCTTCTTGTCCGCGTCGAGGCTGACCGACCCGGTCACGCTCGTCTCGAGCACGAGATCGCCGTTGTCCCGCGTGCGGTAGCGCAAGGGCAGGCGGAAGTTCGAGATGCCCACGTGCTGGATCGCGCGGTTCGCGCCGCGGATCAGCGAGGACGGCCCGTTCTGCAGGTCCGGCAGCGTCGCGCGGTAGGCCGCGTCGGGCGCGAAGCCTGCATCGTAGCGCCGCGCCAGATCCGGGTAGGCGGCGGGTGCCGGCTCCCCGAGCAGCGCCATCAGTGCCGGGTCGAGATCGGCGATCTCGCGGTCCTGCGCCTTGCCCGTCCACTTCCTGAGAAGCGCCAGCGCCTCCTCGGCTTCCTCGCGGCTGGGCTTGCGGTCGATATCCGGGGTATGAACGTTCATCTGAGGGGCCTTTCCGGCAACTTGCCAGCGCAGGATCTAGGAATTGCCTGCGCGAAAACCACGTATCGGAAGGGTGTACGCACGAGGACGTGTCCCGGATGACTCACGGGCGCGGTGCCCGGGGACACCGCGCCCGACCCGCTCAGACCGCGTCGAGTGCCGCCAGGATGTCCTCCGCCAGGTCCTCAGGATCCTCGAGCCCGACCGACAGCCGCACCAGGCCCTCGCCGATCCCGAGCGCCGCGCGCGTCTCGGGCGCGAGCCGCTGGTGGGTGGTGGTGGCGGGATGCGTGGCGATCGACTTCGCGTCGCCGAGGTTGTTCGAGATCAGCACGACCTCGAGCGCGTTCAGGAACCGGAACGCCGCCTCCTTGCCGCCCGCGACCTCGAAGGACAGCATCGTGCCGCCCGCCCCCATCTGCCGCTCGGCGAGCGCGTGCTGCGGGTGGTCGGCGCGGCCGGGATAGATCACGCGCGCGAGCTTCGGATGTCCGGCGAGCCGGTCCGCGAGGAGCCCCGCCGCCGCGGTCTGCGCCCGGACCCGCAGGTCGATGGTCTCGAGCCCCTTGAGCAGCACCCAGGCCGTGAACGGGCTCATGGAGCCGCCGGTATGCTTCATGTAGGGCTCGACGACCTTGCGGATGAAGTCCCGCGAGCCGAGGATGACGCCGCCCAGCGTGCGCCCCTGCCCGTCGATGTGCTTCGTCGCGGAATAGATCACCACGTCGGCGCCGTCGGCGATGGCGCGCGAATAGACCGGCGTCGAGAAGACGTTGTCGACGATGACCGTCGCCCCGACCGCGTGGGCCAGCGCCGCGACGCCCGCGATGTCCACGAGGTCGAGGACCGGGTTCGACATGGATTCGAAGAACACCGCCTTGGTGTCGGGGCGCAGCGCCGCCTCCCAGGCCGCGAGGTCGGTGCCGTCGACCAGCGTCACCTCGACGCCGAAGCGCGGCAGGATCTCCTCGAGGATGTAGAGGCAGGACCCGAAGAGCGCCCGGGCCCCCACCACGTGGTCGCCCGCCTTCAGGTGCGCCATCAGCGCCCCGTTCACCGCGGCCATGCCGCTCGCCGTGGCGAAGGCATCCTCGCAGCCCTCGAGCAGCGCGATGCGCTCCTCGAACATGCGCACGGTGGGATTGCCGTAGCGGGCGTAGATGTACTCGCCCTCCTCCGCCTTCACGAAGCGCCGCTCGGCCTGCTCGGCGCTCTCGTAGGCGAACCCCTGGGTGAGAAAGATCGCCTCGCTGAGCTCGCCCCAGTGCGACCGCTGCGTGCCGCCATGCACGAGCTTCGTGCGGCTGCGGCGGGCGGGCCCGGCGCCCGTGGTCTTCTCGGTGTCCTTCATCTGCGTCCTCCAGGTGGCCGGCGCGGGGGCGGGCCCCCGGGCACGCGGCACAAAAAAGCCCCGTTCGCGGCCAAGCGAAAGGGGCTCTTTCTCCTGACCTCTTTAGCGGGATTGTTTAACGTGGCCCGCAATCCGGTGAACAAATCGCCACGATGCAGCGTGTTTACGCCCCCGCACCGCGCCGGTCAAGCCGCCCCCTGCCCGCCCGGGCTCCCGGCCCGCCCTTCTTCTTGGCGGAAATATCCCCGCCGGAGGCTCCGGACCCCGCCCTCCGCCGCGCGACGGGGCAGGGGCGCCACCCGCCCGCCACGCGCGGCCCGAGGCAGAGGCCGGAGGCCGGCGCCGAGACGGGACAGCGCGGCGCGCCAGCGCCGCACCGCGCGATCAGAACGGCACGTCGTCGGCGCCGCAGAGGAAGCGCGCCACCACCTTCTTGGTGCCGGCCTTCTCGAAGGCGACCTCGAGCTTGTCGCCCTCGACGCCGGTGACCGCGCCGTAGCCGAACTTCTGGTGGAACACGCGCTCGCCCACGCCGTAGGACGGCACCGCCTCGAGGTCGATGACCTGGTGGCGCGCCTCGCGCGGCTGCGACAGCGGCCGGTCGGCCGCGCGGGCCTGCAGGCGCCGCCAGCCGGGCGAGTTGTAGACGTCGGCGCGGCTCGCGCGCTCGTGCAGGTCGCTCGCCTGCCGCGCCATGATCTCGGGCGAGGCCTGCGCCGCCATGCCCGCCGCGCCGTAGCCGCCGCCATAGAGGCCCGGCGGCGTCAGCACCTCGACATGCGCCGCGTCGAGCTCGTCGATGAAGCGCGAGGGCAGCTGGCTCTGCCACTGGCCGAAGACGCGGCGGTTGCCCGCGAACGAGATCGTGCAGAGCTCCTCGGCGCGGGTGATGCCCACATAGGCGAGCCGCCGCTCCTCCTCGAGCCCCTTCACGCCCTGCTCGTCCATGGAGCGCTGCGAGGGAAAGAGCCCGTCCTCCCAGCCCGGCAGGAACACGGCCGGGAACTCGAGCCCCTTGGCCGCGTGCAGCGTCATGATCGACACCTTGGCGCCGCCGTCGTCGCTCTCGTTGTCCATGACGAGCGCCACGTGCTCGAGGAACCCGCCGAGGTTCTCGAAGCCCTCGAGCGCCTTCACCAGTTCCTTCAGGTTCTCGAGCCGCCCCGGCGCCTCGGGCGTGCGGTCGTTCTGCCACATGGCGGTGTAGCCCGATTCGTCGAGCACGATCTGCGCCAGTTCCACGTGGGTCAGGTCCGCGTCGCCGGTCATCCGTCCCCAGCGCGCGAGGTCGTCCACGAAGCGGCGCAGCTCGCCCGCGCCCTTGCCCTTGATGGCGCCGTCCTCGAGCGCGATCCGCGCCCCCTCGACCAGGTTCACGCCGTGGGCGCGCGCGGTCTTCTGGATGGTCTGCTGCGCCTTGTCGCCGAGGCCCCGCTTGGGGACGTTCACCACCCGTTCGAAGGCGAGGTCGTCCTCGGGGCTCGTCACCAGGCGGAAATAGGCCATGGCGTCGCGGATCTCCATCCGCTCGTAGAAGCGCGGCCCGCCGATCACCCGGTAGGGCAGGCCGATGGTCAGAAACCGGTCCTCGAAGGCGCGCATCTGGTGGCTCGCCCGCACGAGGATGGCGCTGTCGTCGAGGCTCATGGGCCGCATGCCGCGCGTGCCCTTCTGCATCGCCTCGAGTTCCTCGCCTATCCAGCGCGCCTCCTCCTCGCCGTCCCAGTGGCCGATCAGGCGCACCTTCTCGCCCGCCTCGGCCTCGGTCCAGAGCGTCTTGCCGAGCCGCCCCTCGTTGCCCGCGATCACCGCGGAGGCGGCGGCCAGGATGTGCGGCGTCGAGCGGTAGTTCTGCTCGAGCCGGACCACGTGCGCGCCGGGAAAATCCTTCTCGAAGCGCAGGATGTTGCCCACCTCGGCGCCCCGCCAGCCGTAGATCGACTGGTCGTCGTCGCCCACGCAGCAGATGTTGCGGTGTCCGGCCGCCAGGAGCCGCAGCCACAGGTACTGCGCGACGTTGGTGTCCTGGTACTCGTCCACGAGGATGTAACGGAACCAGCGCTGGTACTGCGCCAGCACGTCCTCGTGACGGCGGAAGATGGTGACCACGTGCAGCAGCAGGTCGCCGAAATCGACCGCGTTCAGCTCGCGCAGCCGCGCCTGGTATTCGGCATAGAGCCGCGGCCCGGCGTGGTTGTAGGCGCCCGCCTCGGACGCCGGGACCTTGTCGGGCGTGATCGCGCGGTTCTTCCAGCCGTCGATCACCCCAGCGAGCTGCCGCGCCGGCCAGCGCTTGTCGTCGATGTTCGAAGCATTCACGAGCTGCTTCAGCAGCCGCAGCTGGTCGTCGGTGTCGAGGATGGTGAAGTTCGACTTCAGGTCCACCAGTTCCGCGTGGCGGCGCAGGAGCTTGACGCAGATCGCGTGGAAAGTGCCGAGCCACGGCATGCCCTCCACCGTCTGGCCCAGCATGCGGCCGACGCGGTCCTTCATCTCGCGCGCGGCCTTGTTGGTGAAGGTCACCGCGAGGATCTCGTTCGGCCGCGCCCGCCCGGTGGTGAGGAGGTGCACGATGCGCGCGGTCAGCGCCTTGGTCTTGCCGGTGCCCGCGCCCGCCAGCATGAGGACGGGGCCGTCAAGCGCCTCCACCGCCTCGCGCTGCGCCGGGTTCAGATCCTCGAGATAGGGCGCGGGGCGGGCCTGCATGGCGCGGGCCGACAGCGATGCGCCCTCGAAGGCGTCCATTTCGTCGAAGCTGCTCATGCCCCAGAGAATAGCGCGCGACGCCCCCGAGTTAAAGAAGCGTTCCGCGAATGTTCCAGAGCTTTCCGCGCAGGGTCGACCGGACCGGCCTGGACGTGCCGCCTTTCCGGTCAAGAGATTTGCCATGCATTTTCCGCATGGCCGCGTTGCCGCCGGATGCGTTGCGCTGCGCTGCAGCGTAACCTAGGTATGGATCAACGACGCGACGATGCGTCGACGTTTTTTCGGGGCCTCCTCCTCCCTTGCCCCGGAAAACAGGCGGCGGCCCTACTCCTCCTCCCTTGGGGTCGCCGCCATCCCCCCCTCCTCGCCACGATCCGTGACGGAATGACGGGCGGCAGCCTGTCCCTGTGCGGTCCGTCTAGAACGCCTTGAAGGTCAGCGTGGTCAGCGAGCGTTCGATGTGCGGAATGTCGAGCAGCCGCTCGTTGATGTACTTCCCCACGTCCTCGCCGTCGGGGATGTAGATCTTCATCAGCAGATCCCATTCGCCCGAGGTCGAGAAGAGCTCGGAATGCATCTCGCGCAGCGCGATGTCCTCGGCGACGCGATAGGTCTTTCCCGGCGTGCAGCGGAGCTGGACGAAGACGCAGACGGTCATGGGCGGAACCTCCTTCGCGCGGCCCCCGCGGGCCGCCGTGGCGACGCTGGCACAACACCGTCCGGCCCGCAATGGCCGCCGGTACCGGGCGGTCTCCCCTTGGACTTGCCGCGCCCGCCGCCTATAACCCGCCCCGACCACCCCCGAGGAGCCCCCCGATGCGCAAGGCCAGCGTCACCCGCACCACCGCCGAGACCGACATCGCGGTCACGCTCGATCTCGACGGCACCGGCCAGTCCGAGGCCCGGAGCGGCGTCGGCTTCTTCGACCACATGCTGGACCAGCTGGCGCGCCACGCGATGATCGACCTCGCCGTGACCTGCGACGGCGACCGCCACGTGGACGACCACCACAGCGTCGAGGATTGCGGCATCGCCATCGGCCAGGCGCTGACGCGCGCGATCGGCGACAAGGCCGGCATCCGCCGCTACGGGTCCTGCCACCTGCCCATGGACGACGCGCTGGTGCGCGCCGCGCTCGACCTCTCGGGCCGGCCCTACCTCGTCTGGAACGCCGAGTTCCCGACCGCCGCCATCGGCACCTTCGACACCGAGCTCGTGCGCGAGTTCTTCCAGGCCCTCGCGACCCATGGGGGCATCACGCTGCACGTGGACGTGCTGCGCGGGATCAACAGCCACCACATCGCCGAGGCCGCGTTCAAGGCGGTGGCACGGGCGCTGCGCGACGCGCTCGAGCCCGATCCGCGGCGCGGCGGCGCCATCCCCTCCACCAAGGGCACGCTCTAGACACCGCCCGCGCGCGGGCACCGACAAGTCACAGAACGACGGGACCACGGGACCGATGCTGACAGCGATCATCGACTACGAGAGCGGCAACCTGCATTCCGCCGACAAGGCCTTCCAGAAGATGGCGCGCGAGACCGACGCAGGCGAGGTGGTGGTGACCGCCGATGCCGACGTGGTGGCGCGGGCCGACCGGCTGGTGCTGCCGGGCGACGGCGCCTTCCCCGCCTGCGCGAGCGCGCTGCGCGCCGTGGACGGCGTGCACGAGGCGCTGGTCGAAGCCGTGGAACACCGCGGCGTGCCGTTCCTCGGCATCTGCGTCGGCATGCAGCTCATGGCCCGAAAGGGTCACGAATACGCCGAGACCGAGGGGCTGGGCTGGATCGACGGCGAGGTGATGAAGATCACACCGTCCGACCCGGCGCTCAAGGTGCCGCACATGGGCTGGAACGACCTGATCGTCGACCTGCCCCACCCGGTGCTCGAGGGGATCGAGACCGGCGCGCATGCCTATTTCGTGCACTCCTACCACGTGCGCATGGCCGATCCGGCGCAGCGCGTGGCGCGGGTGGAATACGGCGAGGACGTCACCGCCATCGTTGCCGCGGGCAGCAGCGTGGGCCTTCAGTTCCACCCGGAAAAGAGCGGACCCACCGGCCTGCGGATGATCGCGAACTTTCTGAAGTGGCGCCCCT
The DNA here is from genome assembly GCF_000521865.1 of Roseivivax isoporae LMG 25204. GTDB lineage: Bacteria > Pseudomonadota > Alphaproteobacteria > Rhodobacterales > Rhodobacteraceae > Roseivivax > Roseivivax isoporae. The sequence continues at coordinate 210,175 of NZ_JAME01000001.1, read as the reverse complement.
GAGCCGCAGCGGGTGTCCCGGCGCGCGGGGGCCTGCGCGCCGGATCGCCGGCCTGCCTCAGCGCACGCGGCTCCAGGTCTGGCTCGAGCACAGGAGCCCGCCCGCGACGCAGCCCGACAGCTTCAGGCTGTCGCCCGAGAGCTCCATCTTGCCCAGATAGACCTTGTCGTTCGACGGCCGCCACACCCGGCCCTCGTAGCGGTTGCCGTCCTGCGGCACCATGTTGAGCACGAGGTACTCGCCGATATTGGGCGAGCGGTACTCGCCCTGCGCGTTGAACGTCCGGTCGATGGTGCCGCAGATCTTGTCGCCGCAGGGCTTCATGCCGACAAAGGCGTAGGACCCGTCGTCCGCTTCCGTCTTCCAGGTGCCGAGCACCGGGTCTGCCGCCGCGGCGGTCCCCGCCGCCAGCACCAGCGCAAGTGCCGCCATCGCTCTCTTCATGGTCTCTCCTCCCGTGAGCGTGATGGCGCGAGCCTGAGCGCGGCGCCCCGTGCCGATCAAGACTGACGCGAGGTCGCGTTGCAAATGCCGTTCCGTCATGCCATGCGCGTCACGCCACAGCAGACCGGAGCGCCGCCATGATCCTCTATCCCGCGATCGACCTGAAGGACGGGCAGGCGGTGCGGCTGCTGCGCGGCGACATGGACACCTCGACCGTGTTCAACGACGATCCCGCGGCGCAGGCCCGCGCCTTCGTCGCGGCGGGCTGCCGCTGGCTGCACCTCGTCGACCTGAACGGCGCCTTCGCAGGGCGCCCGGTGAACGCCGACGCGGTCGAGGCGATCCTCGCGGCGGTGGACGTGCCGGTGCAGCTCGGTGGCGGCATCCGCGACATGGAGACGATCGAGCGCTGGCTCGACCGCGGGCTCGCCCGGGTGATCCTCGGCACCGTCGCGGTCGAGGACCCGGATCTCGTGCGCCGCGCGGCGCGCGCGCATCCCGGCCGGGTGGCCGTGGGAATCGACGCGCGCGGCGGCCGGGTCGCGACCAAGGGATGGGCCGAGGCCACGGATGTCGAGGCGACCGACCTCGCCCGGCAGTTCGAGGACGCGGGCGTCGCGGCGATCGTCTACACCGACATCGACCGAGACGGCGCAATGGGCGGCCCCAATATCGACGCGACCGCGGCGCTGGGCCGCGCCGTCGACATCCCCGTGATCGCCTCGGGGGGCGTCGCCTCGCTCGCCGACCTCCTCGCGCTGCGGGACACCGGCGCGATCGCGGGCGCGATCTCGGGCCGGGCGCTCTACGACGGCGCGCTGGACCTGGGCGAGGCGCTGGCGGCGCTCGGCACGGCCTAGCATTCCCGAAGATCGGCTCGACGCGCCAGCAGCCGTGCGGCGCGCCCTCGCCCGCGCAAGGTGCGCGGCGTGGCGTGACGGCGCGCGGCCGCAGCCCGCATCGGCGCGGCATCGCCGACGGCACCCCGGCGGGCCCCATGCGCTGCGCGGACCGCGCCCGGCCGCGCACCCGCCCCCCAACGGCCGCACAGCGCCTCGGGAGCCCGACCTCCCGGTGCGTCTCGGCACTCCGGCGCACGCGGTGCGGTTGCGCTTTCGCCGCGGCTTCGGCATATCGCCCGCAGACGGCGCACGGAGGAGCCATGCTGAAGACCCGCATCATCCCCTGCCTCGACGTGGCCGACGGCCGCGTGGTCAAGGGCGTGAACTTCGTCGATCTGCGCGATGCCGGCGACCCGGTCGATGCCGCGCGGGCCTATGACGCGGCGGGGGCGGACGAGATCTGCTTCCTCGACATCGGCGCGACGCACGAGAACCGCGAGACCATGCTCGACGTGGTGACCCGCACGGCCGAGCAGTGCTTCATCCCGCTGACCGTGGGCGGCGGCGTGCGTAGCGTCGACGACGTGCGCAAGCTTCTGCTGGCGGGCGCCGACAAGGTGAGCTTCAACTCCGCCGCGGTGGCCGATCCCGACGTGGTGACGGCGGCCGCCGACCGGTTCGGCAGCCAGTGCATCGTGGTCGCGATCGACGCAAAGAGCACCGGCGACGGCCGGTGGGAAATCTTCACCCATGGCGGCCGCCGCGCCACCGGCATCGACGCGCTCGACTTCGCGATGGAGATGGCGGCCAAGGGCGCGGGCGAGATCCTGCTGACATCCATGGACCGCGACGGCACCAAGGAGGGCTTCGACATCCCGCTCACGCGCGCGGTGTCGGGCGCGGTGCCGGTGCCGGTGATCGCGAGCGGCGGCGTCGGCACGCTCGATCACCTGGTCGAGGGCGTGACCGAGGGCGGAGCGTCCGCGGTGCTTGCCGCGTCGATCTTCCATTTCGGCACCTTCACCATCGGAGAGGCCAAGGACCACATGGCCGCCGCCGGCATCCCGGTGCGAGCATGACGCTCGACGAGCTCGAGCGCATCGTCGCCGCGCGGGCCTCCGCCGCGCCGGGCGAGAGCTGGACCGCGACGCTCCTGTCCAGGGGCACCGACAAGTGCGCCGAGAAGTTCGGCGAGGAAGCGGTCGAGGCGATCGTCGCGGCGGTCCGCGGCGACCGCGCGGCCCTCACCGCCGAGGCGGCCGACGTGCTCTACCACCTCCTCGTGCTGCTGCACGCGGCGGAGGTTCCCGTGGCCGACGTCATGACGGAACTGGCCGCGCGACAGCACCGCTCGGGCCTCGCGGAAAAGGCCGCGCGCGGCACCCCCTGACCGGCCTGGGCCGCGCCCGGTCCCGGTCGGGTGGTCCGCCGCGGCCGCGGCGCGCCTCCGCGTCACGCGCTGCGCCGCATCTCGCCCCGGGCGGGTGCGCGGTGCGCGTCCAATCCCGGCTCGGCGGCGACGCGGAAGCGGCCGACCGCCTGCATCAGCCCCGCCGATTCGTCCCGGAGCGCCTGCACCGCGGCATTGGTCTGTTCGAACATCGCCGCGCTCTGTTGCGTCGCGCGCTCGAGCGCGCTCGTGGCGCGGCTGATCTCGGTCACGCGTCCGGCGGTCTCGCGCGAGGCGCCGGCGATGTCCTGGATGCGCGCGCTGATCGCGGTCACCGATCCCGCGATCTGGGCCAGCGCCTCGCCCGTCTGATTCACCAGCGACACGCCGTTGCCCACGTGCCGGCCGCTCTCGGCGATGAGCGCCTCGATCTCGCGCGAGGCCTCGGACGACCGCGACGCAAGCGCCCGCACCTCAGAGGCCACGACCGCGAAGCCGCGCCCCGCCTCGCCGGCCCGCGCGGCCTCGACGCCCGCGTTCAGGGCGAGCAGGTTGGTCTGGAAGGAGATGCCGTCGATCACCTCGATGATGCGCCGGATCGCGTCCGACGAGCCCTCGATCTCGCGCATGGCGGCGATCGCGTTCGACACGACCTCGGTGCCCTGTGCCGCGCCGCGGTCGATCTCCTGCACCGAGGTGCTGGTCTCGGCGGCGGCGGCCTCGGTCGCCTTCAGCGCCTTCGCCATCTCCTCGATCCCGGTGGCGGTCTCCTCGAGGGTGGCCGCGGTCTGCTCGGTCCGGCGGGCCATGTCCTCGGCCGAGGCGCCGATGGTGCGGGCCCCGCCGTCGACTGATTCGCCGGCGGCGCGGATGCGGCGCACCGCGTCCGCGATGCTGCCGGCGCAGGCGTCGACCGCCTGCCCGAGTTCGCGGAACACGCCCGCATGCGCGCGTGACGTCCGGTAGGTCAGGTCGCCGTCCGAGAGCGCGCGCAGCGCCGCCACGATGTCGTCGAGCGCCCCGCGCGTCGCCGCGGCGATGCCGTTCAGCCCCTCGCAGAGGTCGCGGTAGACCCCGGCCTTGCCCTCGAGCGAGAGGTCGCGCGAGAAGTCGCCGCGCGCCCAGTCCTGCACGACGAGCGTGATGTCGGCCGCAGCGCTCTGCTCCTCGGCCTGCCGGCGCGCGGCGGCACCCTGTTCCTGCTCGGCGCGGCTGCGCTCGCGGGCCTCCTCCTCGGCGGCGGCGCGGGCGGCCGCGTCGCGCGCGTCGCGCTCGCGTGCCTCGGCCTCGCGGCGCCGGGCCTCGAGCCGGTCGCGCTCGACCAGCGTGTCGCGGAAGACGGTCATCGAGGTCCGCAGGTGACCGAGTTCGTCCCGGCTCTCCCATCCCGGCATCTCTGCGCCGAGATCGCCGGCGATCAGCCGGTCCATGCTGCGCTGCAGGTCGAGGATGCGGCGCACCACGCGCGCGTTCAGCAGGATGTAGGCCGCGCCGGCAAGCGCGATGACCACGGCGAGCGCTGCCGCCACGTTGACCATGGCATGGTTGCGGCTCTCGAGCATGCGGTCGGCGGCGACCGCCATCTGGCCCTCGACGATGCGCACCACCGCGTCGGTCGCGCCCGTCGCCGCGTCGAGCGCGGTGCGGAAGGCGGTGTCGGCCTCGGCGATCTGGCCGCGCCGGGCGACCGAGGCCGCGTGCCGCTCCTCGGCCAGCGCGGACAGGCGGTCGATGTCACCGGCGATGGCGTCGAGGCGACCGTCCGCGCCCGCCGCCGCGAGCGCCACCACGGCGGTGCGCGCCGCATCGAACGACGCCGCCACCTCGGCAAAGCTTTCGCCGCCGTCGCCGCCGAGGATCTCGGCCAGGATCAGGTGTCCATGGGCGAGCGCATGCCGCGCCTCGCCTGCGCGCGCCTGCGCTGGGGCCTCCGCGCGCAGCTCCGGCAGCGCGGCGAGGGTCGCGAGCCGCGCCACGAGGTCGTCGTAGAGCGCGTCGAAAATCACGTCGGCGTCGCTGCCCACGCCCACCGCGTTTCCGATGAGGGCGAGCCGCCGGTCCGCCGCCGCGACAAGCGCGGCGAGCCGCGTCTCGGCCTGCCGGAGGGCCGCGCCGAGCGAGGCAAGGTCGTCGTCCTGCGGCAACCGCTCCTCGGCGTCGCGCATGACCTCGGCCAGGCGTCGCTGCGCCTCCTCGAAGGTGCGCGAGACGGCGGCGGGATCGAACGGCTCCTCCCCGGCGGCGCCGCGCAGCAGGAGGGTCGTCGCCACCGCCACGTCCCCCCTGAGATGCTGCGCCCCCGTGGCGACCGGCGACAGCGCGCGGGCGGCGAAGAGCCCCTCCCCCGCAAGCGCACGCACCGTGAGATACGTGGCACCCTGCGTGAGCAGCATGACGCAGGCGAAGAGTGCGAACCCCCAGCCGACCTTGGAGCGAATCGATGCGGACATGCGCGCGGACCTTGTGGCAATCCCTGGTGGGCGCCACGCATAGCGCAGGGACTCCTAACCGCGCGCTAACGCGCGCCGGTCACGTCTGGAACACGTCCGCCCATTCCGGGTGCCGCCGCCGCTGGGCGTTCACGAAGGGGCAGAGCGGCACGATCTTGACCCCCTCGGCCCGCGCATCCGCCACCAGCCGCTCGACCAGCGCCTGGCCGGCGCCGGTCCCGCGCAACGCGTCCGGCACTTCGGTGTGGTCGGCGATGATCGTTGCGGCGGAGAGGATCGAATAGGTCAGCTCCGCCTCGGCACCGTCCCGGCGCAGGACGTAGCGGCCCTTGCTGCCGGTGGTCTCGCGGACGATGCCGTCCTCAGACAATCGTCGCCTCGGTCTTTTCGCGGATCTCGTCCTCGGTCACGCCGGGCGCGGTCTCGACGATGCGGAGCCCGCCCTCGACCACGTCGAGCACGCCGAGATCGGTGATGATCCGGTTGACGACACCCGTGCCGGTCAGCGGCAGCGTGCATTCCCGCAGCAGCTTCGGCTCGCCCGCCTTGTTGGTATGATCCATGACCACGATCACGCGGCGCACGCCGGCGACGAGGTCCATCGCGCCGCCCATGCCCTTGACCAGCTTGCCGGGGATCATCCAGTTCGCGAGGTCGCCGTTTTCGGCCACCTCCATGGCGCCGAGGATCGCCATGGCGATCTTGCCGCCGCGGATCATGGCAAAGCTCGTGGCACTGTCGAAATAGGCCGTGTGCGGCAGCTCGGTGATGGTCTGCTTGCCGGCGTTGATGAGGTCGGGATCCTCCTCCCCCTCGATCGGGAACGGGCCCATGCCGAGCATCCCGTTCTCGGATTGCAGCGTCACGTGGACCCCCTCGGGGATGTGGTTCGGCACCAGCGTCGGGATGCCGATCCCGAGGTTGACATAGGTGCCGTCCTCGAGCTCCTGCGCCGCGCGCGCGGCCATCTGGTTGCGATCCCACGGCATTGCTCAGTCTCCTTCAGTGGTCGATGCGCCGGGATCCATCGGCACGTCGATCATCACGACCGTGCCGGCAGCCCCCCGGGCGACGTTGATTGTGGCGTCGAGGCCCTCGAGCAGCGCGGCGATCAGGCGTCCGCCCACCGTCGCCTCCGAGGGCCACGCGATCTTGGCGGGGATGCCGACGCCGTCATCCGACACCATCATCCGCAGGCCGCCCGCGGCGAGGCGGGTCACGCGCAGGTCGATGAAGCCCTGGTCGAGCCCGACGAAGGCATGGCTGAAGGCGTTCGACAGCGTCTCGGACAGGATCAGCCCCACGCGCGTCGCGGTCTCGAGGTTGATCTCGATCGGGTCGATCTGCTGCACGAAGCGCACGCCCGGGCGACCCTCGTGATAGGCCACGTTGGTCGCGATGCGCGCGAGCAGCGAGCCGAGGTCGATGCCCACCCGCTCGATCATCTCGTCGGTCTGGCGCAGTTCCTCGTAGACGAGCTGCAGGCATTCCAGCCGCCGCGGCAGCGCCTCGACCTCGTGCAGCGGGTCGTCGAGGCTCAGCCGCAGCGAGGGGCGGCTCATGTTGGTGAGGATCAGCCCCAGGTCGCCGTGCACGCGCGAGCGGATCATGTCGAGCCTGAGATCGCTCAGGCCCGGGCCGTCGTCCTCGCCGTCGCGCAGTTCCTTCTGCAGGCCGAGATAGAACAGCGGCGTGCCGTCGTCCCCCTCGATCGGGGCGATCACCAGGCGGTTCATGAAGGGCTCGCCCGAGGCGCGGTAGTTCAGGATGTCGACCGACACGTCGCGACCGGCCTCGACCGCGTGCCGGATCCGGTCGACCGCCCGCTTGTCCGTGCGTTCGCCCTGCAGGAACCGGCAGTTCCGCCCGATGACGGACGAGCGCGAATAACCGGTGGTGCGCTCGAAGGCGTCGTTCACGTAGACGATCGGATTGTCGGGCGCCCGCGGGTTTGTGATGATCAGCGAGATCCCGAGACGCGAGAAACCGGCCAGCGCCTCGCGGTCGTCGAGGACCGCGGTCAACCTGCGTCGGGAACCGGTGGTGGTGGTCACGGGACCGTCAACCTCGTGTCTGCGGGCGCACCGGGCCGGTCAGGCGGCGGGTCGGGTGGTGCGCTGTTCGATGCGTTTCTCGTGTGCGCCCTGGATCAGCCGGTGGACGTAGATGCCGGGCAGATGGACGTGGTCGGGATCGAGCGTGCCGGGCTCGACGATCTCCTCGACCTCCATCACGCAGACCTTGCCGCACATCGCGGCCGGCGGATTGAAGTTGCGTGCGGTCTTGCGGAAGATGCAGTTCCCGGTCGTGTCGGCCTTCCAGGCCTTCACGATCGACAGGTCGGCGACGATGCCGCGCTCGAGGATGTAGTCCTCGCCGTCGAACTGCTTGACCTCCTTGCCCTCGGCGATGCGCGTGCCGACACCGGTCTTGGTGTAGAAGCCCGGGATGCCGGCGCCACCGGCGCGCATCCGCTCGGCCAGCGTGCCCTGCGGGTTGAACTCGAGCTCGAGCTCGCCCCCGAGGTACTGGCGCATGAATTCCTTGTTCTCGCCCACGTAGGACGACATCATCTTCTTCACCTGCCGGCTTTCCAGCAGCAGGCCCAACCCGAACCCGTCGACGCCCGCATTGTTGGACGCCACGGTCAGGTCCTTCGTGCCGGCCTCGCGGAGCGCCGCGATCAGGAGTTCGGGGATGCCGCAGAGGCCGAAGCCGCCGGCCGCGATGGTCATGCCGTCGAACAGCAGCCCGTCCAGCGCCTCGGCCGCCGAACCGTAGACTTTCTTCATGGAACGCTCCCTCGTGCCGTGGTTGTCCGATATGTGACGAAGGGGACGTGCAGAGTCAAATGTCCCCACGCCGCAGCGCGCGCCCTGCGCAGGCCGCGCGCAACGGCCTGCAGCCCCGGCGCCCCGGCCGAGCCCGGATCAGCCCTTGGCGCGTTTCTTGGCGGGGCTGTCCGCGTCGGCGGCTGCCTTGGTCGTCGCCTTCTTGGCGGCGGGCTTCTTCGCGGCCGTCTTCTTGGCCGCGGGCGCCTTGGCGGTGGCCGTGCCGCTCGCGGACTTGGCGGCGGTCTTGCGCGCGCCGCCCTTCTTGGTGCCGGACTTCGACGCCTTCTCGGCGATCAGTTCGACCGCCATCTCGAGCGTGACCTGCGCGGGTTCGGTGCCCTTGGGCAGGGTCGCGTTGACCTTGCCCCACTTCACGTAGGGACCGTAGCGGCCTTCCATGACATTGACCGGCCCGCCCTCGGACGGATGCTCGCCCAGCTCCTTCAGCGGCGCGACCGCGCCGCGCCCGCCGCCGCGCTTGGCGGCCTTCTCGGCCAGGAGGTCCACGGCGCGGTTGATGCCGATCTCGAAGACCTCGTCGACCTCCTTGAGGTTCGCGTAGAGCCTGTTGTGCTTCACGAAGGGGCCGTAGCGCCCGATGCCGGCCTCGATCGGCTCCCCGTCCTCGGGATGGGTGCCGACGATCCGCGGCAGGCTGAGCAGCGTCAGTGCCTTCTCGAGGTCCATCGCGTCCGCGGCCCAGCCCTTGGGCAGGCTCGCGCGGGGCGGCTTCGGCTGCTCCTCGGTCGGCTCACCGCGCTGCACGTAAGGACCGAAGCGGCCCGACCGGAGGGTGATCTCGTCGCCGTTGTCGTGGCCCAGGACCCGGTCCTGCGCCTCGGCCGCGTCGCCGCCGAGCGGCCGCGTGTAGCGGCATTCGGGATAGCGCGAGCAGCCCACGAAGCCGCCCGAGCGCGAGGTCTTGAGGTGCAGGGACCCCTGGCCGCAGAGCGGGCAGGTGCGCGGGTCGGTGCCGTCCTCGCGCGGCGGGTAGAGCTGCGGAGCCAGCGCATCGTCCAGCACGTCGAGCACCTCGGCGATGCGCAGCTCGGACGTCTCGGCGATGGCGGCCGAGAAGTCGCGCCAGAACTTCCGCAGAAGCTCCTTGTAGTCCATCTGGCCCGCGGAGACGTCGTCGAGCTCGTCCTCGAGCGCGGCGGTGAAGTCGTATTCCACGTACCGCTTGAAGAAATTCAGAAGGAAGATCGTGACGATCCGGCCCTTGTCCTCGGGGATCAGCCGGTTCTTGTCCTTGCGGACATACTCGCGGTCCTGGATCGTCGAGAGCACGCTCGCATAGGTCGAGGGCCGGCCGATGCCCAGCTCCTCCATCTTCTTGACGAGCGTCGCCTCGGTGTAGCGCGGCGGCGGCTGGGTGTGGTGCTGGAGCGCCAGCACCGCGTCCCGCGCGGCAAGGAGCGCCGCACCGTTGCGCGTGGTCTCTCCGCTGCCGCCCTCGGTGCCCGCGGCCTTGTCGAACTCGGCGCGGAGCCCCGCGGCGGCGAACCTGGCGGCCTCGCCCTCCATGATCTGCGGCAGCCGGCTGTCGTCGTCACCGTCGCCCGCATCGTCGCGGCCTTCCTCGTAGACCCGCATGAAGCCGTCGAAAAGCACCACCTGGCCGGTCGCGCGCAGGCCCACCTGGCCGTCCGGCGCGCCGATCTCGACGGTGGTGCGCTCGAGCCGCGCGGCCTCCATCTGGCAGGCCAGCGTGCGCTTCCAGATGAGGTCGTAGAGCCGGCGCTGGTCGGCGTCGGTCAGCTTCAGCGCCTGCGCGTCGGCCTCCATGTCGGTGGGCCGGATGCATTCGTGCGCTTCCTGCGCGTTCTTCGCCTTGTTCTTGTACATGCGCGGCGACGAGGGGACGTATTCCTTGCCGAAGCGGCTGGCGATCGCGTCGCGGGCGGCGTGCACCGCCTCGGGCGCCATGTCGATGCCGTCGGTCCGCATGTAGGTGATGTGGCCCGCCTCGTAGAGCCGCTGCGCCGCGGCCATGCACTGCTTGGCCCCCATGCCGAACTTGCGGCTCGCCTCCTGCTGGAGGGTCGAGGTCATGAAGGGCGCCGACGGGTTGCGGTTCGCGGGCTTGGCCTCGACCGAGGTGACCTTGAGCGTGCGCGACGCCACTGCCTGCACCGCCATCTCGGCCTGCGTCTCGTTCTCGAGGTCGTAGCGGTCGAGCTTCTTGCCGGCGAGCGTGACGAGGCGCGCCTCGAAATCCTGGCCGCGCGGCGTCGTTAGCAGCGCCTTGACCGACCAGTACTCGCGCGGCCGGAACGCCTCGATCTCCATCTCGCGCTCGACGATGAGCCGCAGGCAGACCGACTGCACGCGGCCCGCGGAGCGCGCGCCGGGCAGCTTGCGCCACAGGACCGGCGAGAGGTTGAAGCCCACGAGGTAGTCGAGCGCCCGGCGGGCCAGATAGGCCTCGACCAGCGGGGCGTCGATGTCGCGGGGATTCTTCATCGCCTCGGTCACCGACGCCTTGGTGATGGCGTTGAAGGTGACGCGGCGCACGTCGGTGTCCTTGCGGATCGACTTCCGCTTGGTCAGCGCCTCGCGCAGGTGCCACGAGATCGCCTCGCCCTCGCGGTCGGGGTCGGTCGCGAGGATCAGCGCGTTGTCGTCCTTGAGCGCGTCGGCGATGGCCTTGACGTGCTTCTTGCTGTCGTTGCCGACCTCCCACGTCATGTCGAAGCCGTTGTCGGGATCGACCGAGCCGTCCTTGGCGGGCAGGTCGCGCACGTGTCCGTACGAGGCCAGAACGACGTAGTCCGATCCCAGGAACTTGTTGATCGTCTTGGCCTTGGCCGGGGATTCGACAACGACGACGGGCATGTCCGGAGCCACTCCTGACGGGAAAACGGGGCTTTCTATGGCCGCGCAGGATGTGGGGTGCAAGAGCTGATTGTCAATCTGGCCTGTCGCGGCGTCGTTGCGCCGGTCATACGGCGAGCGCGAGAAGGCCGCCCGAATGCCGCCGGATGCGGCCGTCGAGCTCGAGCTCGGTCAGCGCGGGCATCACGGTGTCGGGCGGCGTGGCGAGGTCGCGGATCAGCTGGTCCTCGGCCACGGGCGCCGCGCCGAGCCGCGACAGGATGCGCGCGTGCAGCGCCGTCGCGTCGGCGCGCGGCGGTCCGGGCTCCGGCGGCGCCAGCGGCAGCACCGACTGGCGCTGCGGCCCCTCCACGGCGGGCAGGTCCAGCACCTCGATCACGTCTTCGGGACCGCGGACGAGCCGCGCGCCGTCGCGGATCAGCAGGTTGCAGCCCCCTGCCCGCGTGTCGAAGGGATGGCCCGGCACCGCCAGCACCTCGCGCCCCTGGTCGAGTGCGGCGCGCGCGGTGATGAGCGAGCCCGACTTCGCCGCCGCCTCGACCACGACCACGGCCCGCGCGAGACCGGAGATCAGGCGGTTGCGTGCCGGGAAGTGCCGCGCCTGCGGCTGGAGACCCATGGGTTGCTCGCTGATCCTCAGTCCCGAGGCCGCGGGGATGTCCTCGGCGAGCTTCGCGTTCTCGGCCGGGTAGAGCACGTCCACGCCGCCCCCCATGACCGCGAGCGTGCCGGTCCCGAGGCTCGCCGCATGCGCCGCGGCGTCGATGCCGCGGGCAAGCCCGGAGACGATCACGAGACCGCGCGCGCCCAGGCCCTCGGCCAGGCGGCGCGCCATCCGCGTGCCGAGGGACGACGCGTTGCGCGCCCCCACGAGCGCCACCGCCGGCCGGTTCAGGAGCGCGGTGTCGCCCACCGCCCAGAAGAAGGGCGGCGGGTCGGCGATCTCGGCCAGTAGGGCGGGATAATCGGCCATGCCGCGGCAGATCATGCGGGCGCGGGCGTGGCGTGCGGCCTGCATCTCGGCCTGCGCGGCGCGTTCGGAAAAGGCCTCGTAGCCGTCGAGCCCGGCAGCGCGGGCGATGTCCGGCAGCGCCTCCAGCGCCTGCCGCGCGGTGCCGTGTTCGGCCATAAGGCGGTAGAAGGTGCTGGCGCCGACGCGCCGCGAGCGCAAGAGACGGATCCAGGCGAGCCGGTCGTCTTCCGTGGTGGGTGGGAGTAGGGGGTGAGTGGAAGAAGTGAGTTGCTCGACCATCCAGCCCGGCTCCGTCCCTTGCAGGAACCGTTCTAGGATCGTGCGGTTAACGAGCCGTAAATGACCCTGCGCGAGCACGGCTGCCGCGCCGCCGCGCGGGCCCCGTGCACGGGTGCTCCGGCGCGGATCGCGACACCAAGTGTCTGAGGCAATTTACATTCGCGGGACAAATACTGTCAGAAAAATCTGACAGAGATCGGCGCACCCCAGCGCCTGCGCCGGGCGCGGATCCGGCGCGCGGACACCCTGCCCGCCCGAATCAGCCGCCCGAGCCGCCCACCGTCAGCCCGCCGATCAGCAGCGTGGGCAGGCCGACGCCCACCGGCACCCACTGGCCCTGCTTGCCGCAATTGCCCATCCCGGGATCGAGCGCCATGTCGTTGCCGATCCCGCGGATCTGCATGAGCGCCGTCGCGCCGTCGCCGATGAGCGTCGCGCCCTTGACCGGCGCGCCGACCTTGCCGTCCCGCACGCGGTAGGCCTCGGTGCAGGAGAAGACGAACTTGCCGTTGGTGATGTCCACCTGCCCGCCGCCGAAGCCTACGGCATAGATGCCGTCCTTAAGCTCGGCCACCAGCTCGCCCGGCGTGGCGTCGCCGCCCAGCATGTAGGTGTTGGTCATCCGCGGCATCGGGAGGTGCGCGTAGCTCTCGCGCCGCCCGTTGCCCGTAGGCGCGGCGCCCATCAGGCGCGCGTTCTGGCGGTCCTGCATGTAGCCGGTGAGGATCCCGTCCTCGATCAGCACGTTGCGCCCAGACGGCGTCCCCTCGTCGTCCACCGTCAGCGAGCCCCGCCGGTCGGGGATCGTGCCGTCGTCGAGCACGGTGACGCCGGGGGCCGCCACACGCCGGCCCATGAGCCCCGCGAAGGCCGAGGTGCCCTTGCGGTTGAAGTCGCCCTCGAGCCCGTGGCCGACCGCCTCGTGCAGCAGGATGCCGGGCCAGCCGGGCCCGAGCACGATGTCGAAAACACCCGCCGGCGCGGGCTCCGCGCGCAGGTTCACGAGCGCGATGCGCAGCGCCTCGCGCGCCTTGGCCTGCCAGTCCGCCGGATCGAGCAGACCGTCGAGCGCGATGCGCCCGCCGCCGCCGGCACTGCCGCTCTCGCGGCGGCCGTCCTGCTCGACGATGACGCTGACGTTCACGCGGGTCATCGGCCGGATGTCGGTGACGAGCGAATCGTCCTCGCGCAGAATCGCCACCTCCTGGCAGGACGCGGCGATGGAGGCGGTCACCTGCACCACCCGCGGGTCGAGCCCGCGGACGAAGGCGTCGATCTCGGACAGGGTCTCGACCTTCACCGGAAAGTCGGTGCCCGCGATGGGATCGGCATCGGTGTAGAGCCTGCGGTTGGTGCGCGCCGGCGCGTCCGCCATGGTGCCCCCGCCATCGCCCACGGCGAGGCGCGCGGTCTCTCCGGCGCGTTTCAGCGCGGCTTCCGAGATGTCGGTCCCGTGGGCATAGCCCGCCACCTCGCCGCGCACGGCACGCAGCCCGAAACCTTCGGAATTGTCGTAGCTTGCGGTCTTGATGCGACCATCGTCGAACAGCAGCCCCTCGGAGCGGCGCCGCTCGAGGAAAAGCTCGCCGTCATCGGCGCCCGCGAGGGCCGCGCGCAGCTCCGCCAGGGCGCAGCCGCGGTCCAGGTGGGTCTCGAACGGGCGGAAGGGGGCATCTGTCATGCGGCACTCCGGTCGGGCTGCGGATGTGGGACCGTGGCCGCAAGCGTCCGTTTGCCGCAAGCCAGGTTCTTTATCTGGCCGAGAGAATATGGTTTTAAGCGGCAACAACAAGGACGGGACGCCGCGATCGCGCGCGACCGTCCGCTTGGCCGACAGTGAACCGATCGGGGTTGAGACATGCGAAACAGAACGATGCTGACGGGGCTCGCCACCGCCTTTGCCGCCCCTGCCGCCGCGCAGGACGCGGGCAACGGGCTCGAGGTGGTGGGCGCGCCGACCCACGGCGGCATGGGCTTCCAGTACGGCGCGACCGAGCTGGCCCGCGACATCCACTGGCTCGACGGCATGGTCACGATCATCATCACGGCGATCACCATCCTCGTGACGGCGCTGCTCGTGTTCTGCATCGTGCGCTACAACCGCAAGGCCAACCCGACCCCCGGCAGCTTCACCCACAACTCGCCGCTCGAGATCGCGTGGACCGTCGGCCCGATCCTCGTCCTCGTCTTCATCGGCGCCTTCTCGCTGCCCGTGCTGTTCAAGCAGCAGGAGATCCCCGAGGGCGACATCTACATCAAGGCGACCGGCTACCAGTGGTATTGGAACCACGAGTACCTCGACGACGGCTTCGCCTTCGACAGCTACATGATCGGTTCGCCCGCGACCGGCGGCGACAACCGCCTGACCGACGAGGTCGTCGCCCAGCTGCAGGAAGCCGGCTACGAGGAGGAGCACTTCCGCCTCGCCACCGACACCGCCGTCGTGGTGCCCGTCGGCAAGACGATCGTGATGCAGATCACCGGCGGCGACGTCATCCACTCGTGGACCATCCCGGCCTTCGGCGTGAAGCAGGACGCGGTTCCGGGCCGTCTCGCCGAGCTGTGGTTCACCCCCGAGCGCGAGGGCGTCTACTTCGGCCAGTGCTCGGAACTCTGCGGCATCGCGCACGCCTACATGCCGATCACCGTCAAGGTGGTCAGCGAGGAGGAATACGAGACCTGGAAGGCCGAGATGATCGAGGAATACGCCGAGGCCCCCTCGGCCCCGGAGGCGATCCAGGTCGCGTCGGCCGACTGATCCGATCCGCGGCGCGCCGGCCCGCCCGGCGCCCGCCCCACATTCCGACGCCATGCGCGGCCCCCGGCCTTCGGCCCTGCGGGGGCCGCGCGTTCCACCGACAGGGCCGGCGAGAGACGGAACCGGACGCCCCATGAGCGATGCCAGCCTTCAGAGCGCGCAATACGAGACCGAGGCCGAGTTCCGCGACTACTTCGCGCTGCTGAAACCACGGGTCATGACGCTGGTGGTCTTCACCGCGCTGGTGGGGCTTCTGGCCGCGCCGGCGGACATGCACCCCTTCGTCGCCTTCTGCGCCATCCTCTTCATCGCCATCGGCGGCGGCGCCTCGGGCGCCCTGAACATGTGGTGGGACGCCGACATCGACGCGCGCATGCGCCGCACCGCGCGCCGGCCGATCCCCGCGGGGCGGGTCACGGGCGAGCAGGCGCTGGGCCTCGGCGTGGCGCTGTCGGGCTTCTCGGTCGTGTTCCTCGGGCTCGCGACCAACTGGATCGCGGCCGGGCTCCTGGCCTTCACGATCTTCTTCTACGTTGTCGTCTACACCATGTGGCTCAAGCGCTGGACGCCCCAGAACATCGTCATCGGCGGCGCCGCGGGCGCCTTTCCCCCGATGATCGGCTGGGCCGCGGCCACCGGTGGCATCTCCATCGAATCGCTCCTGATGTTCGCGCTGACCTTCCTGTGGACGCCGCCGCATTTCTGGGCGCTCGCGCTCTTCATGCGCTCGGACTACGACGACGCAAACGTGCCCATGCTGACGGTGACGCACGGGCGTCCCGCGACGCGCGCGCACATCCTCGCCTACACCGTCATCCTCGCGCTGCTCGCGGTCGCCATGGGCTTCACCTCGGCGGGCGGACCGCTCTACCTCGCCGTGGCGCTGGCACTGAACGCGATGTTCCTGCGCGGTGCCTGGGCGATCTGGAAGCGCGACGAGGCCGACGCGGAGGCCGACGGCTACGCGGCCGAGAAGGGCTTCTTCAAGCTGTCGCTCCTCTATCTCTTCCTGCATTTCGGCGCGCTTCTGGCCGAGGCGGCGCTCGATCGCGCGGGCTTCGTCTGGGGAGCGATCTGATGAGCTTCCGCACCGAACACGAGCTTCACCGGCGGCGGCGGGGCCGCAATGTCGGCCTCGCGCTGACCCTTGCCGCCTTCATCGCGGTGATCTTCGGCCTGACCATGGTCAAGGTCACGCGCGGCGACTTCGCGCTGCCCCAGAACACGGCCGGCGCGCCTGCCACGGAGGACGTGAACTGATGGCGATGGATCCGAAAACCCGCACCGTCGCGCAGCTTGGCGGCGTCGTCGTCTTCATGGGCGCGATGGCCTGGGCGTCGGTCCCGCTCTACAACTGGTTCTGCGCGGTCACGGGCTACGGCGGCACCACCGGCGTGGCGGAACAGGGCAGCGCGGACGTCCTCGACCGCACCATCACCGTGCGCTTCGACGCCAACAAGGAAGCGGGCATGCCCTGGGAGTTCCGGCCGGTCGAGCGCGAGATGACGCTGCGCATCGGCGAGGACGGGCTTGCCTATTTCGAGGCCTACAACCCCACCGACCGCCCGGTGGCGGGCCAGGCGGGCTACAACGTGGCGCCGTTCTCGGCGGGCAGCTATTTCAACAAGGTGCAGTGCTTCTGCTTCACCGAGCAGGTTCTGCAGCCGGGCGAGCGGGTCGAGATGCCGGTCTACTTCTACGTCGACCCGGCCATCGTGGACGACCGCGACGCCAAGTTCACCAAGACCATCACGCTCAGCTACACCTTCTACGAGATCGACCTGCCCGAGGACGCGGCACGGGCGGATCTCGCCACCGACAATCCGACAGAAACTTCCGTCAACTGACGCCTTCCAGCGGGGGACCAGACCAATGGCGCACGCGAAAAACCACGACTACCACATCCTGAGCCCGTCGCTCTGGCCGCTGATCGCGGCCGTGTCGAGCTTCGTTATGCTGTTCGGCGGCGTTCTCTACATGCACGACAACGGGCCGTGGATGTTCCTGATCGGCCTCGTCGGCGTGCTCTACACGATGTTCGGCTGGTGGTCCGAGGTCGTGGCCGAAAGCAGCGTGGGCGACCACACGCCCGTCGTGCAGATCGGCCTGCGCTACGGCTTCATCCTGTTCATCATGTCCGAGGTGATGTTCTTCTTCGCGTGGTTCTGGTCGTTCTTCAAGCACGCCATGTACCCGATGGGCCCCGAGAGCCCGGCGGTGGACGGCGTCTGGCCGCCCGCGGGCATCGAGACCTTCGACCCCTGGCACCTGCCGCTGATCAACACGCTGATCCTGCTCTGCTCGGGCGCCGCGGCGACCTGGGCGCACCACGCGCTGGTGCACGAGGACAACCGCAAGGACATGAAGTGGGGCCTGACCATCGCGATCGTGCTCGGCCTGATCTTCACCGCGTTCCAGGCCTACGAGTACAGCCACGCGCAGTTCGGCTTCTCGGGCAACATCTACGGCGCAAACTTCTTCATGGCGACGGGCTTTCACGGCGCGCACGTGATCATCGGCACGATCTTCCTGTTCGTCTGCCTGCTGCGGCTGATGCGCGGCCACTTCACGCAGGACAAGCACGTGGGCTTCGAGGCGGCCGCCTGGTACTGGCACTTCGTCGACGTGGTGTGGCTGTTCCTCTTCGCCGCCGTCTACGTCTGGGGCGGCTGACCGGCCCCCACACGCGCGACCGGCATCCGACGCCCGCCCCACCGGCGGGCGTCAGTCGTTCGCGGCGGCGCGCCCGGAACGGGAGGAGGATGCGAGGGCGCTGCCCTCGCGCTCCCGGGATATTTCCACCAAGAAGAAGCCGGAAACCGTGCGCGCGCCGGGGCATCGGGCCGCACCGTTTCCGGTTGAACCTTCCCCCGGCTCGGCGCTAAAGCAAGGCGCCCTGACACGGCACAGGACGGAGCCCTCTTGAAACGCCTCGCCGCCCCCCTTCTGATCGGCCTCGTCGGCGCCGCGATCCTCGTCGCGCTCGGCATCTGGCAGGTCCAGCGGCTCGAGTGGAAGCGCGGCATCCTGACCGAGATCGAGACCACGATCACGGCCGACCCGGTGCCCCTGCCCGCCCCCGGTGCCGCCGATCCCGAGGCCGACCGCTACCTGCCGGTGGCGGCCCGGGGCACGATCGCGCCGGGCGAGCTGCACGTGCTCGTCAGCCGCAAGCAGCAGGGCGCGGGCTACCGCATCATCGCGCCGTTCGAGACCGAGGACGGGCGGCGCGTGCTTCTCGACCGCGGCTTCGTGCCGACCGAGGCCAAGGCGGCGCCCCGCCGCATCGGCGCGACGCGCATCACCGGCAACCTGCACTGGCCCGAGGAACGCGGCGGCTTCACTCCCGAGAACGACCTCTCGGACAACATCTGGTTCGCCCGCGACGTCGCCGCCATGGCGGAGGCGCTCGGGACCGAGCCGCTGCTCGTCGTGGTCAGGACGGAGACGCCGCAGGCGCCCGGCCTCGTGCCGCTGCCGGTCTCGGCGGTGGGCATTCCGAACGACCACCTGCAATACGCGATCACCTGGTTCTCGCTCGCGCTCATCTGGCTCGGGATGGCGGCGATCTGGATCCGGCGCGGACATTTCGCCAAGGAAACAAGGGCATGAAATACGTCTCGACGCGGGGCCGCGCCCCGGCTCTCTCGTTCGAGGAGGCGATGCTGTCGGGCCTGGCGCGCGACGGCGGGCTCTACGTTCCCGAGAGCGTACCGCAGATGTCGGCGGGCGACATCCGCGCGCTGCACGGGCTGAGCTACGAGGAGACCGCGTTCCGCGTGATGCGCCCCTTCCTCGGCGACACCTTCGACGACGCGACGCTGGGCGACCTGATCGCCCGGGCCTACGCGCCCTTCGGCCATGGCGCGCGCGCGCCGCTCGTGCAGCTCGCGCCCGGGCATTTCCTGCTCGAGCTGTTCCACGGGCCGACGCTCGCCTTCAAGGACTTCGCGATGCAGCTCATCGGGCAGTTCTTCGAGGAGGCGCTGACGCGGCGCGGCACGCGGGTGACGATCGTCGGCGCCACGTCGGGCGACACCGGGTCGGCGGCGATCGAGGCCTTCCGCGGGCTCGACGCGGTGGACGTCTTCATCCTCTACCCGCACGGGAGGGTGTCCGAGGTCCAGCGCCGCCAGATGACGACGCCCGACGAGACCAACGTGCACGCGGTGGCCATCGACGGGCATTTCGACGACGCGCAGGCGCGGCTCAAGGACATGTTCAACGATTTCGGCTTCCGCGACGAGGTCCGGCTGGCCGGCGTGAACTCGATCAACTGGGCGCGCGTCCTGGCGCAGGTGGTCTACTTCTTCAGCGCGGCGGTGTCGCTCGGGGCGCCCGACCGGGCGGTCAGCTTCACCGTGCCCACCGGCAATTTCGGCGACATCTTCGCAGGCTACATCGCCCGCCGCATGGGCCTGCCGATCGCGCGGCTGGTGATCGCCACGAACCAGAACGACATCCTGCACCGCGCGATGACCGGGGGCGACTACCGCACCGGCACCGTCGCCCCGTCGATCTCGCCCTCCATGGACATCCAGGTCAGCTCGAACTTCGAGCGCGCGCTCTTCGACGCCTATGGCCGCGACGGCGGCGCGGTGGCGCAGCTCATGGACGAGCTGAAAACCGGCGGCGGCTTCGCCATCAGCCAGGGCGCGCTCCAGGCGCTGCGGGAGCATTTCGCGAGCGGACGCGTGTCGGAGGAGGAGACCTCGGCCATGATCGCGCGCGCCCATGCGCAGATGGGCGAGCTGCTCTGCCCGCACAGCGCCGTGGGCGTGAAGGTGGCCGAGGAGCAGCGCGACCCGGCCGTGCCCATGGTCACGCTCGCCACCGCCCATCCGGCGAAGTTCCCCGACGCGGTCGAGGCCGCGACGGGGCTCCGCCCCGCCCTGCCCGAGCGCATGGCCGACCTTTTCGCCCGGCCCGAGCGCATCACGCGCGCCGAGAACGACCTTTCCGCCCTCGAGACCCTCATCAGGGAGCGTATCCGCAAGTGACTGTCCAGACTGCCACCCTTTCCAACGGCTTCCGCATCGTGACCGAGCGCATGCCGGGACTGAAATCCGCGGCGCTCGGCATCTGGGTGACCGCCGGCGGGCGGCACGAACGGCCCGAGCAGAACGGCGTGGCACATTTCCTCGAGCACATGGCCTTCAAGGGCACCGCGACGCGGTCCGCGCTCCGCATCGCCGAGGAGATCGAGGATGTGGGCGGCTACATCAACGCCTATACCTCGCGCGAGGTGACGGCCTATTACGCCCGCGTGCTCGAGGCCGATACCGGCCTCGCGCTCGACGTGATCGCCGACATCCTGCGGAACCCCGTCTTCGACCCGAAGGAGATCGAGACCGAGCGCCACGTGATCCTGCAGGAGATCGGACAGACGCTCGACACGCCGGACGACATCATCTTCGACTGGCTGCAGGAGACCTGCTATCCCGACCAGCCCATCGGCCGCACCATCCTCGGCGAGGCGGCGCGCGTGACGGGCTTTTCCCGCGACGACCTCGCCGCGTTCGTGCGCGAGCATTACGGGCCCGACCAGATGATCCTGTCGGCCGCGGGCGCGGTCGACCACGACCGCATCGTGGCGCAGGCGGAGGCGCTCTTCGGCGACCTCGCGCCGCGCGACGCCGACCGGGCCCTGCCCGCGCGGTTCCACGGCGGCGAGGTGCGGCGGCAGAAGACGCTCGAGCAGGCGCATCTCGCGCTGGCCTTCGAGGCGCCGGGTTACCGCGACCCGGCGTTCTACGCCGCGCAGATCTACTCGACCGCGCTCGGCGGCGGCATGTCCTCGCGGCTGTTCCAGGAGATCCGCGAGAACCGCGGGCTCTGCTACACGATCTTCGCGCAATCGGGCGCCTACGCGGATACCGGCGCGACGACGATCTATGCCGGCACCTCGGGCGAGGAGGTGGGCGATCTCGCGCATCTCGTGATCGACGAGATGAAGCGCGCGGCCGCGGACCTGAGCCCCGCCGAGGTCGCCCGCGCGCGCGCGCAGATGAAGGCCGGGCTGCTCATGGGGCTCGAGAGCCCCTCCGCGCGCGCCGAGCGCTCGGCGCGGATGCTGCAGATCTGGGGCAGCGTGCCGACGATCGAGGCCACGGTGGAGAGGATCGACGCGGTGACCGACGCCGACGTGCGCAGCTTTGCCGAGCACACGGCAGCCGAGGCCCGCGCGGCGCTCGCGCTCTACGGCCCGGTGTCGCGCGCGCCCTCGCTCGACACGCTCGCGGCACGCCGGATCGCCTGATGCTCGGCCTGCGCCGGCGTTTCCGCATCGAGACGGAGCGACTGTCGCTGCGCGCGCCGACGCATGCCGACTTCACCGCGTGGACGTCGCTGCGGGCTCGGAGCGAGGCGTTCCTGAAGCCGTGGGAGCCCACCTGGTCGCACGACCACCTGTCGCGCCGCGCCTTCACCAACCGCGTCTACTGGGCCAACCGGTCGATCGCGGCGGGCAGCGCCGTGCCGCTGTTCCTGTTCCGGCGCACAGACGAGGCGCTGCTGGGCGCGATCACGCTCGACAACGTGCGCCGCGGGCCCGCGCAGGCCGGCACGCTCGGCTACTGGGTGGGACTGCCGCATGCCCGGCAGGGCTACATGCACGAGGCGATCGAGGCGCTGGTGCATCACGCCTTCGAGCGCATGGACCTGAGCCGGATCGAGGCGGCGTGCCTGCCCGAGAACGTGGCGTCCCGCGGGCTGCTCGAGCGCTCGGGATTCAAGTACGAGGGCGTGGCGCAGAGCTACCTGCAGATCAACGGCCGCTGGCGGACGCATGTCCTCTACGCGGCGCTGCGGATCGACCGGCGCGGGCGCACCCAGGTGGGCTAGGTCCGCAGCCCGAGGCCCGAGGTCCGAGGCGAGGGCGCTGCCCTCGCGCTCCCGGGATATTTTTCCCAAGAAGAAGGCAGGACGGGAGACCCCGGCACTCTTTGCCGCGCGACACGGCATTGTGATGCGGTGCGGCGGGCGGGCGGTTGCTAGCCTCGGCGGGAACCGGAGGTGTCCCCATGTTCCGAGCCGCGATCGCCCTTGTCCTCGCCGCCGCCCTGGCGCTGCCCGCCGCCGCGCAGGAGCGCCGGCCGAGCCATTGCATCGCGGTGGCGGACGCGCGCCCGGGCATGGAGCACGTGGTGGCGGCGAGCTGGCAGGCGCCGCTGCCGGCCCACACGGTGCGCATCCGCTACATCAACCACGCGTCCTTCCTGCTGCGCACGGAGGGAGGCATGAACATCGTCACCGACTTCACCGGCTTCATCGGCAACACGGCGATGATCCCCGACCTCGTGACCATGAACCACGCCCATTCCACCCACTGGACCGCCCATCCCGATCCGGCGATCCCGCATGTCCTGCCGGGATGGGGGGAAACGTTCGGGGCGGGGATCGACCACCATCTCGACCTGGGCGAGGTGCTGGTGCGGAACGTGTCGACCGACATCCGCTCGGCCTATGGCGGGGTCGAGGAGCGCGGCAACTCGATCTTCGTCTTCGAGATGGCGGGGCTCTGCATCGGGCACCTGGGGCACCTGCACCAGGAGCCGAGCGACGCGCAATACGCGGCGCTCGGGCGGCTCGACGTGGTCATGGTGCCGGTCGACGGCGGCTACACCATGTCGCGCGAGGCCATGATCCGCGTGGTCGAGCGGCTGCGCGCGTCGGTGGTGATCCCCATGCACTGGTTCTCGCCCTATGCGCTCGAGGATTTCCTCGACGGCGTGTCCGAGGTCTGGGCGGTCGAGCGGCCCGGCACCTCGTCCCTCGAGGTCTCGCTCGCCACCCTGCCCGCGCGGCGAACGGTCATGGTGCTCGACCCCGAATGGCTGACCGACGGCTGAGCGGCCGCGCGGCCGCGGAAACGCCTTGGGTCGCCGGTCGAGCCGGGCTAGGTCTGCAGCCCAGACGATGACCGGGACCCGCCAGACCATGACGCTCGCCTCCGCCGACCAGACCTTTCTCGACACCCTCGCCGCCGCGCTGCCCGACGACACGCTCCGCCCGCCCGAGCCGCGCTTTCTCGAGGAGCCGCGCGGCCGCTGGCAGGGGGCGGTCGCGGGCGTGGCGCTGCCGCGCGGCGCTGAAGAGGTGGCGACGATCGTCCGCCACGCCGCGCGGGCTGGCGTGGGCCTTGTGCCCTATGGCGGCGGCACGGGGCTCGTCGGCGGACAGATCATGCCCGGGGGTGCGGCGGCGCCGCTGCTCGTCTCGCTCGAGCGCATGACCGCGATCCGCGGCACCTGGGCCGAGGAGAACGTGCTGGTGGCCGAGGCCGGTGCCATCCTGGCCGACGTCCAGGACGCGGCGCGCGCGGCCGGGCGGCTCTTTCCGCTCTCGCTCGCCTCGGAAGGCTCGGCGCGGATCGGGGGGCTCCTGTCGACGAACGCGGGCGGGGTGAACGTGCTGCGCTACGGCAATGCGCGCGAGCTCTGCCTCGGGCTCGAGGCGGTGCTGCCCTCGGGCGAGATCTGGCACGGGCTCCGGCGGCTGCGGAAGGACAATACCGGCTACGACCTGCGCAGCCTCCTGATCGGGGCCGAGGGCACGCTCGGCTTCATCACCGCGGCGAGCCTGCGGCTCTTTCCGCAGCCGGCCGCCACCGGCACCGCGCTCCTCGTGGTGCGGGATCCGCGCGCGGCGCTGTCGCTGCTCGCGCTGGCGCGCGACCAGCTGGGCGAGGGCGTGAGCGCGTTCGAGATCATGGGGCGCACCGGCTACGACTTCCTCGCCGAGGTGCTGCCGGAGGTGCGCCAGCCCTTCGCGACGCCGCCCGACTGGTCGGTGCTGATCGAGGTGGGCCTGGCCCGCGGGCTCGACCCGGCCGCGGCGCTCGAGACGCTCTTCGCCGAGGCCTCCGAGGCCGGGCTCGTCACGGACGGGCTCGTCGCGCAGTCCGAGGCGCAGGCGCGGGATTTCTGGGAGATCCGCGAACGCATCCCCGAGGCCAACCGCAAGATTGGCGCGGTGTCCTCGCACGACATCTCGGTGCCGCTCTCCGCCATCCCGGACTTCATCCCCGAGGGGATCGCGCGGCTCGCGCGGCTCGGCGCGTTCCGGGTGAACTGCTTCGGCCACGTGGGCGACGGGAACCTGCACTACAACGTCTTTCCCGCGCCGGGCGCGACACGCGCGGACCACGAGCATCGCCGCGACGCCATCAAGCGCACGGTCCACGACCTCGTGCACGAGATGGGCGGATCGGTCAGCGCCGAGCACGGCATCGGGCGGCTCAAGGTCGACGACCTCGAACGCTACCAGGATCCGGCCAAGCTCGGCGCGATGCGGGCGATCAAGGCGGCGCTCGACCCGATGGGCATCATGAACCCGGGCGCCGTCCTGCGCGCATCCTAGTTCATGCCGTGGAAGACGCAGCCGTCCGAGAGGAACATGGGCGGCGTGCGGCAGAGCCCCTTGGCCACCTCGAAGGCCGCGAGGACCTTGGGCACGTAGTCGCGCGTCTCGGCGTAGGGCGGCACGCCCGCGTTCGGCGCGATGGAGTTCTCGCCCGCGTTGTAGCCCGCGATCACGAAGAGCGGGTCGCCGTCGAACTTCTTCATCAGGAAGTCGAGGAAGGCGACGCCGCCGGCGATGCTCTGCGCCGGGTCGAAGCTGTCGCTGACGCCGAACCGCCTGGCGGTGCCGGGCATGAGCTGCATGAGGCCCTGCGCGCCGGCGCTGCTGACCGCATCGGCGCGGCCCCCCGATTCGACCGCCATGACCGCAAGCGCCAATGCGGGCGAGACGTCGGTGCCGACGCTCTCGCGCAGGATGTGGGCGCCGTGGGCGCGTGCCATGTCCTGCAGAGCCTGGAGCCGCGGGGCGGCGACGGTGCCGCCCGCCGGACCCTGCCGGAGACCGGCGAGCGCGGGCTCGAGCCGCCCCGGCCCCGCGCCGTCAAAACCGGGCGCGATCACGTCCCAGTACCAGGCGTAGCGGCCCGTGGCGGCCCCCGCGGGCTGCTTGGGCGCCACGGTCGCGGCGGTGCGCTCGACCGGCGCGGGCTTCTCGGGCGGCGGCAGGACGGCGGGATTGTCGCGGGGGGCGATCGTCACGGTGATGCGCTTGGCCGTGCCGGAGCCGGGCGGCTTGACGAAGCGGGCGGAGGAATTGGCGATGACGCGCGCGACCTCGGCCGCGACGGGAGGCGCGGGAACACCCGTGACCAGCGCCGCGGCAAGCGCGGCACCGAGGACCGGTCGGAAGATCATGGGCCTGCTCTGCCTCTGTCTCTTTGTCCGGGGAGCATGCCACAGGGACACTCCTGCACAAAGACCGGCGTCCGAACCTGCTGCCGAGGGCGACATGTCGGCCACATGGGCGCGGGTCCCGTGGCCTGCCCGCGGCGCGCGGTGCGGCGATTGCGTCCGTGGATCAACGGCTTGGGGGGACTTCGCGAAATTAACGTTAACTGCAAAATCGGCGCGATCCGGCCAAACTCCTGCCCGAATCCCCCGGCTAATTGGCGTCATACCGCAGCGGGCGGGGAAGTGAGAGAGCCCAGCGAAGGTCCGGCGCGGTTGGTTGGTAACATCGGTATCCACGGAGACTAAACATGCTCAAGTTCATCAAGACCTTCCGCAAGGACGAAGACGGCGCCGTCACGGTCGACTGGGTCGTTCTCACCGCAGCCGTCGTCGGCCTCGCCATCGCCGCATACGGCGGCATCTCGGGCCAGGCGCTCGACCTGATTGGCACCGCCGCCACCGCCGTGGACGGCCAGGAGACCGCAACGATCGAAGCTGCCGACGATTGATCGCCGCAGACACGAACAGCCTCGGGAAGGCCGACACCGGCCTTCCCGCAGCCTGAAGCTCCGGCACTTTGTGATTTTCCGTTCCCGGTCGCGATGACGCATCGCCCTCCGGGGCCAAGGCAGCCTGACGGCCGCAAGTCGTCCGTCGCACGTGTGCAGGCCAGTGCAGATGTTTGAACGTATCACGACCTTCATGAAGGATCAGGATGGCGCGGTCACGGTGGACTGGGTTGTCCTGACCGCGGCGATCGTCGGCCTGGCGATATCGGCCTACACGATCCTCGGCGGCCAGACGATGGACCTCGTCGAGACCGCATCCACCAGCATCGACGCACGGCAGGACGCCACGCCCTCGGCAGCTGGCGACTGAACAGGACGCGACGGGGCGCGCAAATCCCGACGACGTGTAACGCGACGAGGCCGGCCCGCACAGACGCGGTCCGGCATGCAGATGTTTATGGAGGGCCAGAACCATGAGACTGGTATTCGGACTGGTGCTGATCGTCGGCCTCGGGCTGGGGGGCATCGCTGTCTACATGGCCAACACCTATATCGGCGCCTACGAGACCGCGCTGCAGGAAGAGCGGGCCAAGACCGCCGACGCGGTTCCGGTCAAGGAAATCTACGTGGCGACCCGCGCCATCGCCTACGGCGAGACCATCGCGGCCGAGGACGTGCGGCTGACGGCCTGGCCCCTGGACGTGCTTCCCGAGGGATATTTCGATGCGGAGCGCCCGTTTGCCGCCGAGGGCGAGGCACGCCGCGTGGCGCTGCGCCAGATCGAGAAGAACGAGGCGCTCATGACGCTGAAGGTCAGCGAACCCGGCGGCGATGCCGGGCTGACCTCGCGCCTGTCGCGCGGGCAGCGCGCCTTCGCGCTGCGGGTCGACGTCGCGACGGGCGTGTCGGGCTTCCTGCGGCCGGGCGACCGCGTCGACGTCTACTGGACGGGCAGCGTGCGCAGTTCCGATCCGGGCATGCCGCAGGGCGACGTGACGCGGCTCATCCAGACGGGGATCGAGCTCATCGCCATCGACCAGATGGCGAACTACGACAGCACCGACACCACGATCGCGCGCACCGTGACCGTGGCCGCGACGCCCCAGCAGATCGCGGCGCTGGCGCAGGCGCAGTCCACCGGCCGGCTGTCGCTGTCGCTCATGTCGGCGACGGACGACACCATCGCGGAGGTCGTGGAAGTCGACCAGCGTGCGCTGCTCGGCATCGTCGAACGCCAGGAGGCCCCCAAGCCGCAACAACCCGAGGTCTGCACGATCCGCACCCGGCGCGGCTCCGAGGTGCACGACCTGCCGATCCCCTGCACGAACTGACGGCACCGCGCCGCCACGGCGGATGACGGACAGCCCGGCCCGGCGCCGGGCTGTCTGTTGCCGGTTATCCACATAAGTTCCGGCCCGGACTGCGTTGATTGTTGCAAAAAATACCGAAGTCGCACAGGCTGCGACCAATGCAGGCGGAAGATCTGCACCAGAGGCGTGATCGGAAAGGCAGGTCACATGTACATCGACAGGTTTCTGCGGGCCGCCGTCGCGGGGATGGCGCTCGCAATGGCGTTTCCGCATGCCCCCGCCCAGGCCGAGACGCTGCGCGTCGTGCAGGGCTCCGTGGGACGCGCGCTGACCGTGCCGATGAACCGCGCGGTGGTGGTCGAGAGCGACGTCCCCTTCGCCGAGCTGTCCATCGCCAACGCCGCCATCGCCGACATCTCCTCGCTGTCCGACCGGACCATCTACGTCCTGGGCAAGGCGCCCGGCACCACCACCCTGACGATTCTCGACGAAAGCGGCCGGCTCATCTCGAACGTGGACGTGCGCGTCGCGGCGGACGTGACCGAGTTCAAGGAGCGCCTGCAGCAGATCCTGCCCGGCGAGAACATCGAGGTCCGCACCGCCAACGACGGCATCGTGCTGTCGGGCACCGTCTCCTCGGCGCAGAAGCTCGACCGCGCGCTGAGCCTCGCCCAGCGCTACGCGCCCGAGCGGGTGTCGAACCTGATGACCGTGGGCGGCGTCCAGCAGGTGATGCTCAAGGTCCGTTTCGCCGAGATGCAGCGCTCTGTGTCGAAGGCGCTGCGCTCGTCGCTGTCGGTGGCGGGCGACCTCCTTGGCGGCGATCTCGGCGTCGCGTCGGAGACCGGGACCTGGCTGAGCGGCGACAACGCGCTCGGCCAGCCGGTGACGCCCGCGGGCGAGACCGCAGGCGCCGCCATCCTCGGCTTCGACATGGGCGGCCTCGAGGTCGGCATCCTGCTCGAGGCATTCGAGCAGAAGGGCCTCGTGCGCATGCTGGCCGAGCCCAACCTCACCGCCCTCTCCGGCCAGGAGGCGCGGTTCCTCGCGGGTGGCGAGTATCCCGTGCCCGTGGCCCAGGACGAGGGCAACATCTCGGTCGAGTTCAAGCCGTTCGGGATCGAGCTGAACTTCGTCCCCCGGGTGGTCGACGGCGACCTGATCAACCTCGAGCTGCGCACCGCGGTCTCGTCGATCGATCCGACCTCGGGCGTCTCGCTCGGCAACATTCAGATCGACGGCTTCTCGCGCCGCGAGGCGCAGACCACGGTCGAGATGCGCGACGGCGAGAGCTTCGCCATCGCCGGACTCCTGCAGGACGACTTCCGCGACGTGAACGGCCAGGTGCCGTGGCTCGGCGACGTGCCGGTCCTGGGCGCGCTCTTCCGCAGCGCCGAATATGCCCGCGAGCAGTCCGAGCTGGTCATCATCGTGACCCCGCACCTCGTCACGCCCACGCGCGGCGAGGCGCTGGCCCTGCCGACCGACCGCGTCCGCCCGCCGACCGAGAAGGACCTCTTTCTCTACGGCCGCACCCAGGCCGGCACGCGCGTGCAGCGCGGCGCCGTGGGCGAGGTCGCCAAGCAGGACTTCAACGGCTCCTACGGCTACGTGATGGACTGAGGAACGGTCGCATGTCCCTTCGCATCTGCACCGCCTTGGCCGCCCTGACGGTCGTCACCGGCTGCCAGGAGGCGGGGCACGACCCCGTCTACACGCAGTTCCACCGCGAGGCGGGATCGCTCTTCGATGCGGACGACTTCGGCGTCGCGACGCAGACCAACGTCGCGGTGATGTCGGGGGAACGCCAGTACACCTACAGCCTCGCCCGCCGCTTTGCCGCCGAGGTCGAGAGCACCGTCACCTTCGCCTTCAACTCCGCCGCGCTCGATGCCACCGCGCAGCAGGTCCTGGCGCAACAGGCGCACTGGATCCGGCAGTTCCCCGAGGTGCGCTTCCGCGTCTACGGGCATACCGACCTCGTGGGTTCGGCAGCCTACAACCGCGCCCTCGGGTTGCGCCGCGCGCAGGCGGTCGTGCATTTCCTGTCGACGCAGGGCGTCAACCTCAACCGGCTCGAGGCGGTGGTATCCGAGGGCGAGACCCAGCCGCTCATCGTCACCGAGGGCCGCGAGCGGCGCAACCGGCGCACCGTGACCGAGGTCTCGGGTTTCGTGCAGTCGCACAGCCAGGTGCTCGACGGCCGCTATGCCGCCATCGTCTACCGCGACTACGTGCAGAGCGCCGCGCAGAAATCGACGCTCGATTCGAGCACGCTCACCGCCGAGTAGAGAGCGCCCGACGCCGCGCGTGATCGTGCGGCGAGACCGTACAATTACGGTTTTTTCGTCCAAATGTTGCCCCCTTTGGCTGCGACTTCTCGCTCCAAGTCCCGGCATGTCCGCACCCCGCGGCGCCGGCGCGACGGGGCCGGATCGCGGCCCGCCCGGCCCTTCTGGCCAATGCGGGCCGACCGACCCGACGCGACAGAAAGCGAGAGGATTCGAGGCACATGGCAACCAGCATGGCCCAGCCCGCGGAACAGGCGCCCCTGCGCGCCTGCACCGTCAGCCGCGACGTGCAGCTCTTCGATCTGCTGATCGAGGACATGGAGACGCTCCTAGGCGAGGCCTGGGGTGACCTCGGCTTTTCCGAGGCCGAGACCTTCCTGCAGCAACCCGAGGCGGAGACGCTGGAATTCGTGGCGATCGCCATCGACGACACCGACGAGCACGACCTCGAGCGGCTCGCGCGGCTGATTGCCGCCGCCCGGGCGCGCGGCATCAAGGTGGTGCTCATCGCCGAGGACGTGAGCCCCGCGGCGCTGCACCAGCTCCTGCGCAGCGGCGCGGACGAGTTCGTGCCCTATCCCCTGCCCGAGGGCGAGCTGGCCGCGGCGGTCGACCGGCTGCGCCGCCCGCTGCCGCAGGTCGTGGCCGAGGGCGCCCAGCCCCCGGCGCCGGTCGACCGGCGCAACCGGGTCAAGCTGACCTCGGGCGGCGACGGCGTGGTGATCGCCGTGCAGGGCATGGCCGGCGGGATCGGCGCCACCACCTTTGCCGTCAACCTCGCGTGGGAGCTCGCCACCGTCAGCAAGGACAAGCCGCCGCGCGTCTGCCTGCTCGATCTCGGGCTGCAGTTCGGATCGGTCTCGACCTATCTCGACCTGTCGCGGCGCGAGGCCGTGATGGAGCTCCTGTCGGACGTCGAATCGGTCGATGCCGAGGTCTTCGCGCAGGCGCTCGCCATCTTCGACGAGAAGCTGCACGTGCTGACCGCGCCGCCCGACCTGCTGCCGCTCGACATGGTGGGGCCGGACGACGTCCAGAAGCTGCTGAACATCGCGCGCGAGCATTACGATTTCGTCGTCGTCGACATGCCGCAGGCGGTGGTCCACTGGTCCGAGACGGTCCTGAACGCCGCGCAGGTGTTCTTTGCGCTGATCGAGCTCGACATGCGCTCGGCGCAGAACACGATCCGTCTCAAGCGCGCGCTGCAATCGGAGGACCTGCCGTTCGACAAGCTGCGCTTCGTGCTGAACCGCGCGCCGCGCTTCACCGACCTGCAGGGCAAGAGCCGGGCCAAGCGCATGGCCGAAAGCCTCGGGATCACGCTCGACCTGCAGCTCCCCGACGGAGGGCGGCAGGTGTCGCAGTCCTGCGATCACGGCCTGCCGCTTGCCAGCCAGGCCGCCAAGAACCCGCTGCGCCGCGAGATCGCGAAGCTGGCGCAGTCGCTCTACCGCGTCGGTCTCTCGGACGCCGACGCGGCGTAACAGGAAAAAGTGACCCATGTTTTCACGGTACAAGAAGCAGAAGGCCGACCCGGTTCCGGTCGCAGCACCCGCCGCGCGACCGGCGGCAGAGCCCGCCCCGGTGCTGGAACGCGCCGCCGGCGCCGCGTCCCGCAAGCCGCAGGTCAAGACGATCCCGGCAAAGGCCGCGCCGCAGGACAAGGAGAAGAAGCGCCGCGAGCGGCTGCAGGAGATCAAGCTCGAACTGCACCGCGCGCTGCTCGACAACCTGAACCTCGCCGCGCTCGACCAGGCGACGGAGGCCGACCTGCGCGCCGAGATCTCGGCCATCGCGCAGGAGACGCTGCAGGAAAAGGCGATCGTCCTCAACCGTGACGAACGCCAGACGCTCAACCAGGAGCTCTACGACGAGGTGAAGGGCCTCGGCCCCCTCGAACCGTTGCTCAAGGACGACACGGTGTCGGACATCCTGGTGAACGGGCCGCACCAGATCTTCATCGAACAGAACGGCAAGCTCCGCCTGTCGGACGTCCAGTTCAAGGACGAACGCCACCTGATGCGGATCATCGACAAGATCGTGTCCGCCGTGGGCCGCCGCGTCGACGAATCGAACCCCTACGTGGACGCGCGGCTGGCGGACGGGTCGCGCTTCAACGCCATGGTGCCGCCGATCGCGGTGGACGGCAGCCTCGTGTCGATCCGGAAGTTCAAGAAGGACAAGCTCGGGATCGACGACCTCGTGCGCTTCGGCGCCTTCACCGAGGAGATGGCGGTCTACCTGCAGGCGGCCGTCGCCTGCCGGCTGAACGTGATCGTTTCGGGCGGTACCGGTTCGGGCAAGACCACCACGCTCAACGCGCTCTCCTCCTTCATCGACGACAGCGAGCGCATCCTGACCATCGAGGACACCGCGGAACTGCAGCTCCAGCAGACGCATGTGGGGCGCATGGAAAGCCGCCCGCCGAACGTCGAGGGCAAGGGCGCGGTGACGCCGCGCGACTGCCTCAAGAACGCGCTGCGGATGCGCCCCGACCGCATCATCGTGGGCGAGACCCGCGGCGAGGAGGTCATCGACATGCTGCAGGCCATGAACACCGGCCATGACGGGTCGATGACCACGATCCACGCGAACTCCGCCCGCGACGGCATCAGCCGTCTCGAGAACATGATCGCCATGGCCGGGATCGAGATGCCGCTCAAGGCCATGCGCAGCCAGATCTCGAGCGCGGTCAACCTCATCGTGCAGGCCAGCCGCCTGCAGGACGGCTCGCGGCGCATGACCTCGATCACCGAGATCACCGGCATGGAGGGCGAGGTCATCTCGATGCAGGAGATCTTCCGCTTCCAGCGCGTGGGGCTGACGCCGGACAACAAGATCATCGGCCATTTCACCGCGACGGGCGTGCGCAGCCACTACGCCGAACGCTTCAAGATGTGGGGCTACGACCTGCCGCCGTCGATCTACGAACCCTTCCGCGGAGACTGAGCTGCCATGAGCGCCGAAATCATCATCTACGGCCTGATCTTCGTGGGCGTGCTCGTGCTGGTGGAGGGCGTCTACCTCGTCGCCTTCGGCAAGTCGATCAGCCTCAATTCCAAGGTGAACCGCCGCCTGCAGATGCTCGACAAGGGCTCGCGGCGGGACGAGGTGCTCGCCAAGCTGCGCAAGGAGATGGACCAGCATCTCGACAGCAGGTCGGTGCCTCTCTACTCGCTGCTCGCAGACCGCGCGCAGAAGGCGGCGCTCGCCTTCACCCCGCGCCAGCTGATCATGCTGATGGTCGCCGTGTCGGTCGCGGCCTTCGTGGCCCTCAGCGTGGGCACCGAGGCGTCTCTGCCGGTGCGGCTGCTGCTCGGGGTCGGCTTCGGCGTCGGCGGCGTCTTCGCCTGGATCAACTTCAAGGCCAAGAAGCGGCTGGCGATGATCGAGGAACAGCTGCCGGACGCGGTCGAGCTGATGGTGCGCAGCCTCCGGGTCGGGCACCCGTTCTCGTCCGCGATCTCGATCGTGTCGAAGGAGATCAAGGACCCGCTCGCCACCGAGTTCGGCGTCATCGCGGACGAAAGCGCCTATGGCCGCGACATCGGCGAGGCGCTGCGGCACATGGCCGAGCGGCTCGACATGCAGGACCTGCGCTTTCTCGCCGTCGCCGTGACGATCCAGCAGCAATCGGGCGGCAACCTGGCCGAGATCCTCGAGGGCCTCGCCAAGGTGATCCGCGCGCGCTTCCGCCTCTTCCGCAAGGTCAAGGCGATCACCGCCGAGGCGCAATGGTCGGGCAAGTTCCTGTCGGGCTTCCCGGTGGGTGCGCTCATCGTGATCCAGGTCACCGACCCGCACTACTACGACGAGGTGATCGACCACCCGCTGTTCATCCCGGCCTGCTTCGTCGTCGCCATCCTCCTGACGCTGAACCTCTTCGTCATGAAGATACTCACGAACATCAAGGTCTGAGGTTCCGGCATGGAAATCCTGTCCCAACTGAACGTCCTGCTGGTCGACCTGCTGGGCCCGGCCGGTCCGCTCATCGCCGTCGCGGGGCTGGGTCTGCTGCTGATGCTCGCGGCGATCCCGCTGATGATCGGATCGAAACCCGATCCGCTCGACCGGCTCGCGCACGACGCGCGCGCCCGCGTCGAGAAGGAGACGCGCGCGGTCCTGCGCGAGAAGAACAAGAACGAGAAGCTCAACCGCTACGCCCAGTTCCTCGAGCCGCAGGACGCCAAGGAGCTGTCGGACGTGCGGCTGAAGCTGCTGCAGGCGGGCTACCGCAGCAAGGAGGCGGTGCAGGTCTACTACTTCCTGCAGTTCGCGCTTGCGATCGGGCTCCTCGGTGCCGGCCTCGTCTACTACATGCTGTTCATCTCGGGCGATGCCGCCACCATGCAGCAGACGATCATGTACGTGCTCGGTCCCGGCGTCGTGGGCTACATGGCGCCGAAATACTGGGTCACGCGCCGTGTCGAGGAGCGCACGCAGGAGATCCAGGACGGCTTTCCCGACGCGCTCGACATGATGCTCGTCTGCGTCGAAGCCGGGCAGTCCATGGACCAGTCGATCGTCCGCCTCGCGCGCGAGCTGCGCCCGTCCTACCCGAACCTCG
Source organism: Roseivivax isoporae LMG 25204 (assembly GCF_000521865.1). Taxonomy (GTDB): domain Bacteria; phylum Pseudomonadota; class Alphaproteobacteria; order Rhodobacterales; family Rhodobacteraceae; genus Roseivivax; species Roseivivax isoporae. The sequence goes on along the minus strand of NZ_JAME01000001.1, from coordinate 176,437 downwards.
CCGACGAGTTCCAGCTCGTGAGCTACGAGATGAAGGCCGGCAAGGACCGCTCGTCGGTGCTGAACGACATGTCCGAGCGTTGCGGCGTGCAGGACGTGTCGTCCTTCGTTAGCGTGCTGAACCAGTCCGCGACCTTCGGCACCTCGGTGGCGGACGCGCTCCGGGTCTACGCGTCCGAGATGCGTGACAAGCGCGTGATGCGCGCCGAGGAGAAGGCAAACAAGTTGCCGACCAAGATGACTTTGACCACAATGATGCTCACGGTGCCGCCGCTCCTGATCATCCTTGTCGGCCCCTCGGTGGTGGGCATCATGTCGCTGGGGCAATAGCAGACGAAAGACGACCCCACCCATGCGGCCCAGCCGGCTGGCCCTCTTCCTTCTCGCCCTCGCTGCCGCCGCCTGTGCGCGGGACGAATTCTCCGAATCCGGGGATCGCCTGTTCGCGCCCTCGATCGACCGGCGCGGCACGCCCGTGGACGGGCTGCTCGTCGGGCACCGCCTGATGGACGCGGGCGAACACGAACTGGCGCTCGAGGCGTTCCAGCGGGCGGCCTTCGACCGCGGGCTCGACGGCGAGGTGCTGAGCGCCATCGGCTCGGCCAACCTGGCGCTTGGCCGGCTGAACCAGGCCGAGGACCTGCTGCGCCGCGCAGTCAAGACCGAGGCGGCCTCGCCCGCGGTCTGGAACAATCTCGGCGTGGTGCTCGTCGAGCGCGGCAAGACCGCCGAGGCTTCCGAGATCTTCCGCAAGGCCTACGCGCTCGACAATGGCAGAAGTGACGCAATCCGCGACAATCTGCGCCTGACGCTCGCAAAACTCGACAATACCGGGTACGATGCCGCAGAGGCAGAAGATTACAGGCTCGTGCGACGAGGCACCGGGGACTACCTGATCCAGACCGGGGGTTGACGCGAGCCGCGAGCAGCGAAGGACGCAGCAAATGCGCCACCCCATCCTTGCCGTCGCCTGCATCGCGGGCGCATTCGGTCTGTCCGCCTGCGGCGGCCCCACCGGAGAAGAAGTCGACCGCGCCTTCCAGGGCGTCAACGCCATCGACGGCACCGGCCTGAACGACGTGATGCTGAAGGCCGCCGATCCCGAAGAGGCGGTGCGCTACTTCCAAAGATCCGCGCAGGACGAACCCGAGCGCCTGGAATTCCAGCGCGGCCTCGCCACGTCGCTCGTGCGCGCGAAGCGGGTGACCGAGGCGGTGCCGATCTGGCAGCGCGTCGCCGCGCACCCCGAGGCCGGCAACGACGACCGCGTGTCGCTCGCCGACGCGCTGATCCGCACCGGCGACTGGACCCGCGCGCAGGAGGTGCTGAACGCCATCCCGCCCACCCACGAGACGTTCGAGCGCTACCGGCTCGAGGCGATGATCGCCGACTATTCCGAGAACTGGGCCAAGGCGGACAGCTTCTACGAGATCGCGGTGGGTCTGACGACCACGCCCGCGGGCGTCCTCAACAACTGGGGCTTTTCCAAGCTTACCCGCGGCAGCTATTCCGAGGCCGAGCGGCTGTTCTCGGACGCGATCCGCCAGGATGCCGACATGTTCACCGCCAAGAACAACCTGATGCTCGCGCGCGGCGCGCAGGGCAATTACGCCCTGCCGGTGATCCCGATGACGCAGGTCGAACGCGCGGAGCTTCTGCACACGCTCGGGCTCTCGGCGATCAAGCGTGGCGACGTCTCGATCGGCAAGGGCCTTCTCGAGGACGCGCTCGAGACCCATCCCCAACATTTCGAGGCCGCGGCCCGCAGCCTCGACGCGCTGAACGCCACCACCGTGAACTGAGGACGCCATGGACATCCTCGCGTCCTCGGCGCGCTGGTTCCTGCCGTTCGTGGTGCCGATCTGCCTCTACGTGGCGTGGACGGACATGGCGTGGATGAAGATCACGAACCGCGCGGTGGGCCTCCTCTTCGCGGTCTTCCTGATCGCCGGCCCGGTCGCGCTGCCGCTCGACGCCTATCTCTGGCGCTTCACCCACCTCGCGGCGGTGCTCGCGGCGGGGATCGCACTGAACGCGGGCGGGGTCATGGGCGCGGGCGACGCCAAGTTCCTCGCCGCCGCCGCCCCCTTCGTGCATCTGGGCGACCTGCGCTTCCTGATGGCGCTCTTCGCCGCGACGCTGCTCGCGGCCGTCATCGGGCACCGCGCGGTGCGGGCGACGCCCCTCGTGCGCCTCGCGCCCGGGTGGAAGAGCTGGTCCTCCGGCACGCGCTTTCCCATGGGCCTCGCGCTCGGCGGCACGCTCATGCTCTACCTCTCGGCGGGGGCGCTCTACGGGCGCTGACCGGCGCCCGGTAACCTTCTTTAACCTCGCGCTAACCTTGCGCGCGCAACGCTGCCCCGGAACAGGACCGGAGGTGCCGTTGGTCGCGCATGCCGATTCCGTCGCCTTCGAGGGGGTCGAGGCGCGCCTTGTCGAGGTGCAGTGCGCGGTGACCGCCGGCATGCCGGCCTTCTCCATCGTGGGACTGCCCGACAAGGCGGTGACCGAGGCCCGCGACCGCGTGCGGGCGGCACTTTCGGCCATGTCTGTGGCACTGCCGTCGAAGCGCATCACCATCAACCTCTCGCCCGCGGACATGCGCAAGGAAGGCTCGCATTTCGACCTGCCGATCGCGCTGGCGCTCCTCGCCGCGCTCGACGTGCTGCCGCGTGACGCGGTCGCAGGCACGGTGGCGATCGGCGAGATGTCCCTCGACGGCACGCTCGTGCCGGTGCCGGGCGCCCTGCCCGCGGCCATGGCGGCGGCGGCCGAGGACCGCGCGCTGGTCTGCCCGCGGGCCTCGGGCGCCGAGGCGGCCTGGGTCGAGGCCTGCGACGTGATCGGGGCCGAGACGCTCCTGCAGGCGGTGCAGCACCTCTCGGGTCAGTCGGTGCTGCCCTCCTGCGCGGCGGGCGAGGTGCGCGCGTCCCGCGAGGCGCGCGACCTCGCGGACGTGAAGGGGCAGGAACGCGCCAAGCGCGCGCTCGAGATCGCCGCGGCGGGCCGGCATCACCTGATCCTCGTGGGCGCCCCGGGTTCGGGCAAGTCGATGCTCGCCGCGCGGCTGCCCGGCATCCTGCCGCCGCTCTCCCCGGCCGAGGCGCTCGAGACCTCGATGATCCACTCGCTCGCCGGGCTGCTCGACGCGGGCGGGCTGTCGCGCGACCGGCCCTTCCGCGAACCGCACCACACCGCGAGCCCCGCCGCCATCATCGGCGGCGGGCGCACCGCCCAGCCGGGCGAGATCAGCCTCGCGCATAACGGCGTCCTCTTCATGGACGAGTTCCCGGAATTTCCCCGGCAGGTGCTCGAGACGCTGCGCCAGCCCATCGAGACCGGCACGGTGGTGGTGTCCCGTGCCTCGGCCCGGTTCCGCTATCCCTGCCGGTTCCTGCTTGTGGCGGCCGCGAACCCCTGCCGCTGCGGCCACATGGCAGAGGCCGACCGCGCCTGCCCGCGCGCGCCGGCCTGCGGGGCGGAATATCTCGGCCGCATCTCGGGACCGCTCATGGACCGCTTCGACCTGAGGGTCGAGGTGCCGCCCGTGGCCTTCACCGACCTGCACGCGGCGGCGGCCGGCGAGCCCTCCGCCCGCGTCGCGGCCCGCGTGGCGGCTGCGCGCGCGGTCCAGACGGACCGCTTCGGCCCCGACGCGCAGGCCCGCACCAATGCCGATGCCGAGGGTGCGCTCCTCGACCGCATCGCCACGCCCGATGCGGGTGGCCGCGCGCTGCTCGACCGGGCAGCGGACCGGCTGGGGCTCTCGGCGCGGGGCTATCACCGGGTGCTGCGGGTGGCGCGGACCATCGCGGACCTCGCCGGCTGCGACGGCGTGCGGCGCGCGCACGTGGCCGAGGCGCTGGGTTACCGGCTCGTCGCCTCGAACGAGCCCTGAACGAAGGCCGCCGTGCGCTCGAGGCTCGCGCGCGCCTCGGGCAGCCAGCCGTCCATCAGCTGCCAGACATGCGGCACGTCCGGCAGGGCGTCCTCGGTCACCGTGGCGCCGAAGCCGCGCAGCCGGTCCGCCATGCGGCGCGAATCGTCGCGCAGGATCTCGTCCTCGCCGTATTGCAGCAGGATCGGCGGGCAGCCGGGAAAGCGGCCGTAGAGCGGCGAGGCGCGCGGGTCGCGGCGCGGCGCGTCGCCGAGGTAGAGCTCCACCACCTCCTCCATGCGCCCGACCGGCAGCATCACGTCCGCCTCGCGGTTCTCGTAGAGGCTGCGCCCGGTCAGGGCGAGGTCGGTCCAGGGCGAAAAGGCGAAGGCCGCGCGCGGCGGCGCGCCGCGGCAGCAAAGCCGCGACAGCAGCGCGAGCGCGAGGCCGCCGCCGGCGGAATCGCCCCCGATCACGATGTTCTCGGGGCGGTAGCCCAGCCGCCGGAGCCGCCGCCAGGCGCGCACCGCGTCACGGTAGGCGGCAGGGAACGGCGCCTCGGTCGCGAGCCGGTAGCGCGGCGCGCAGACCTCGATGCCCGAGAGCCGCGAGAGGTTGCCGAGCGGGCCGGCATAGCCTTCGGGACTGCCGGCCACGTAGGCCCCGCCGTGGAAATAGAGGATAACGGCGTCGCGACGCGTCTTGCCGGCCGAGATCCAGGTGAGGCCGTCGGGCCGGCTGACCCGGCGCAGGAACGGCGGCCGGCGCAGCAGCAGGCTCAGCGCGTCCACGTCGCCGGCGAAGCGTCCGGGATCATCGAGCCGCGCCAGCCACGGTTTCAGGAGAAACCGCAGGTGGAACCCGACCATCCTGGACTGCCAGCTCATCGTCGTTTTGCCTCGATCGCGTCCCAGACCGCGCCTGCCACGTCAACGCCGTCGAACCGTTCGAGTTCCTGCACGCCCGTGGGCGAGGTGACGTTGATCTCGGTCAGCCAGTCGCCGATCACGTCGATGCCCACCAGCACCTGCCCCTTCTCGTGCAGCACCGGCCCGATCGCCGCGCAGATCTCGCGGTCGCGGTCGGTCAGCGTCGCCTTCTCGGGGCGGCCGCCCACATGCATGTTCGACCGCACCTCGCCCTTCGCGGGCACGCGGTTGATCGCGCCGACGGGCTTGCCGTCGACCAGCAGCACGCGCTTGTCGCCCTTCGAGACGTCGGGCAGGTATTTCTGCGCGATGAGCGGCTCGCGAGAGAACCCGGTGAACATCTCGTGCAGCGAGGACAGGTTGCCGTCGCCCTGCGCCAGCTTGAAGACGCCCGCGCCGCCGTTGCCGTAGAGCGGCTTCAGGATGATGTCCCCGTGCCGCTCGCGGAAAGCGCGCAGCGTCGCGAGGTCGCGCGCGATCGCGGTGGGCGGCGTCAGCTCGGGGAAGTTCAGCACGAGCAGCTTCTCGGGCGAGTTGCGCACCCAGAACGGGTCGTTGACCACCATCGTCCGCGGCCCCAGCCGCTCGAGCAGGTGCGTCGTGGTGATGTAGTGCATGTCGAAGGGCGGGTCCTGCCGCAGCCACACGACGTCGAACTCGGCGAGGTCCACCTGCCGCATCTCGCCCAGCTCGGCATGGTCGCCCTTCACCCGGCGCACCCGCAGGTCCTGCCCGCGCGCGGTGATGCGCCCCTCCTCGTAGGCGAGGTGGTCGGGGGTGTAGTAGAACAGCTCGTGACCGCGGGCCTGCGCCGCCTCGGCCAGCCGGAAGGTGGTGTCGGCGTCGATGTCGACCGGACCGATCGGGTCCATCTGGAAGGCGATCTTCATGGGGCTCCTCGCGCTTGGACGCGCCCATAGATGGGGCAAGCGCCAGGCGGAGGCAATGGCGCGCCGGCGGGAGGCAGGTGTGCGGTGCCGTCAGGGGGCGCCGAAGGCGTTCTCGATCACCCGCACCGCGCCCTGCGCGTCCATGAGCGCCACGTCGAAGCGCATCTCGGTCAGGAGCCCGCCGGGCAGACCGCCCAGATATTCCTCGGCGGCGGCGCAGAGGCGGTCCATCTGCCGCCGGCCGAGCCGCTCGGCCGCGCCGGCAAAGCTGCGGCCCTTCTTGACCTCGACGAAGACCGTGACCGGGCCATCCGACACGACGAGGTCGATCTCGCCGCCCGCGCCGCGCCAGCGCCTGTCCGCGACGGTGCAGCCGCGCTCGACATAGTGCTGCGCCACCCGCGCCTCCGCGGAGAGCCCGGCGAGATGCCCGGTACGCCCCCGCGCCGCGCGGCCCAGCCGCACGGCCGCGCGATCAGCCGTCGTCGTCGGGTCCGTCGTCCGCGTCATCGCCCAGGTCCCCGTCGCCCTCGCGCGTGGCGGCGTCGAGCCGCATGGCCCGCTGGTAGACCTTGCGCCGCTGCATCCCGTGCATGCGCGACACGAAGTCCGCCGCGTCCCGCACCGACATCGTCCGCAGCGCCTCGCGCAGCGACAGGTCTAGGTCGGAATCGCTAATTTTCTCCGAACTCCCGCGGCCCACCAGCACGACCACCTCGCCGCGGGCCTCCTCGCTGGCGTAGGTTTCGGCCAGCTCGGCCAGCGTGCCGCGCCGCACCTCCTCGAACCGCTTGGTCAGCTCCCGCGCCACCGCGGCGGGACGCCCAGGCCCGAGCGCCCCGGCCGCCGCCGCGAGCATCGCCCCGAGACGCCGGGGTGATTCGTAAAAGACCAGCGTCGCCGGCACCGCCGCGAGCTCGGCGAGCGCCGCGCGCCGGGGGCCGCCCGCCGCGGGCAGGAAGCCCGCGAAGAGGAAGCGGTCGGTCGGCAACCCCGCCACGGTCAGCGCCGCCAGCACCGCCGAGGCGCCGGGCGCCGAGGTCACCGCGTGCCCCGCGTCCCGCGCCGCGCCGACGAGGTCGTAACCCGGGTCCGACACGAGCGGGGTGCCCGCCTCGGAGGCGTAGGCGACGGACCGCCCGTCCTTGAGCGCGCCGAGAATGCGCGGCCGCGCCTTGGCGCCGTTGTGGTCGTGATAGGCGATCATGGGTCGCCCGTTCAGGGAAATCCCGTGAATTTCCATGAGCTTGCGCAGCGACCGCGTGTCCTCGGCGGCCAGGATGTCGGCCTGCCGCAGGATGTCCGCCGCGCGCAGCGTCAGGTCGCGCGCGTTGCCGATCGGTGTCGCCACGAGGTAAAGCCCCGGCGGCAGCGGTCCGTCCTCGGGATTCATAGTTGGACCCGCCTCCTGCCTGCCCTAAGCTCGCCCTCACCACCGCGCGGGTTCGTCCGACCCGTCCCGCCCATGCGTCCGAGGGGAGCCCGTTCCGACATGATCGCCCGTAATACCAGCAGCTTCAAGGCGTGGCCGCGTGCCGCCGCCTGTGCAGCCATCCTGTCCCTTGCCGCCTGCGACGCGGCACTCCTGCCGAGCGGCTCGGGCGGGCCCCTCGCAGGCGGGGGCGGCGGCGGCGCGGTGCAGGTCGCCCTGCTCGTGCCGCGCTCGGACGCCGGCGCGCGCGCCGTGGCGACCGATCTCGAGCGCGCCGCACGGCTTGCCGTCGCGGACCTGAACGGCGTCGACGTCGATCTGCGCGTCTACGACACCGCGGGCCAGCCCGCGACCGCCGCGGCCGTCGCGCAGCAGGCGGTCGACGAAGGCGCGCAGGTCATCCTCGGCCCGCTCTTCGCCGAGGCCGCGAACGCCGCCGCGGTGTCGGTGGCCGACGAGGGCGTGAGCGTGCTCAGCTTCTCGAACAACCCCACCATCGCCGGCGGGAACCTCTTCATCCTCGGCGCGACCTTCGAGAATGCCGCCGAACGGGTGGTGTCCTACGGCGCGCGGCAGGGCGTCGACGACCTTGCGGTGCTCTACACGCAGGACGTGGCGGGCCAGGTCGGCCGCAACGCGGTGCAGTCCGCGGCCTCGCGCAGCGGCGCGCGCGTCGTGGCCTCCGAGCCCTATGCGCTCAACACGCAGAGCCTGACGTCCGCGCTCGGCCGGATCAGCCCGGTGATCGACAGCGGCGAGGCCGAGGGCCTGGTGCTGACCGACACTTGGGAGGGCGGCCTGTCCGTGGTGCTGCAGCTCGGACCCGAACAGGGCATCGCGCCGTCGGCGGTCCAGTACATGGGCCTCACCCGGTGGGACACGCGGTCTGACGGCTTCCGCCTGCCGGGAATCGAGGGCGCGTGGTTCACCATGCCCTCGCGGAGCGCGCAATCGGCCTTCGAGAGCCGCTACACCCAGACCTATGGCGGCACGCCGCACCCGCTGGCCGGGCTCGCCTTCGACGGCGTGGCGGCGGTGGGCGCCCTGGTGGGACAGGGCCGCAGCAACGCGCTTTCGGTCAATTCGCTGACACAGGGTTCTGGCTTCCAGGGCGCCTCCGGTGTATTCCGCCTGCGGTCGGACGGCACCAACGAGCGCGGGCTCGCCGTCGCGACGGTGCGCAACGGCCAGGTGGTGATCCTTGACCCAGCTCCAAGAGGTTTCGGCGGCGCAGGCTCCTGACGGCGCCTCCGCCCCCGCGCTGATCGCGCCGGCCGAGCGGATCTTCGACCGCGCGGCCGTGCGCGCCGAGATGCACGCGGAGATCGGCGAGGAAAAGGAAGAGGCCGCGGTGCGCCGCATCGCGGTCCGGGTGCTGGGCGAGGCCCGCGACCGCGGCCGCGCGGTGATCGCCGAGGCCTTCGCCGAGCGGCCCTTCGCCGCGGCCGAAACGACGCGCGCCTACACCCACGTGACCGACGGGCTGGTGACGCTGGCCTTCGAACTGGCCGCGGGACACCTGCACCGCCGGCCGAACCCCACCTCGGGCGAACGGATCGCGGTGATCGCGGTCGGCGGCTACGGCCGCGCAGAGATGGCACCGTTCTCGGACGTGGACCTCCTGTTCCTCACGCCCTGGAAGATCACGCCCTGGGCCGAGAGCGTCATCGAATCGATGCTCTACATCCTGTGGGATCTGAAGCTGAAGGTCGGCCATTCCAGCCGCACGGTGAAGGACTGCCTCCGGCTCGGGGCCGAGGACTTCACCATCCGGACCTCGATGCTCGAACACCGCTTCCTGATCGGCGAGGCGGCGCTCGCCGAGGAGCTCGACCGCCGGCTCTGGACAGACCTCTTTGCCGGGACCGAGCGCGAGTTCATCGACGCGAAGCTCGCCGAGCGCGACCAGCGCCACGAGAAGCAGGGCGGTCAGCGCTACATGGTCGAGCCCAACGTCAAGGAGGGCAAGGGCGGCCTTCGCGACCTCCAGTCGCTGTTCTGGATCACCAAGTACCTCTACCGCAGCGACGACACCGCCGAGCTCGTGCGCTCGGGCGTGTTCCGCCGCGACGAGCACGAGACCTTCGTGAAGGCCGGCGCCTTCCTCTGGGCGGTGCGCTGCCATCTGCACCTGATCGCGGGCCGCGCGATGGAACAGCTGACCTTCGACCTGCAGGTCGAGGTGGCCGCCGCCATGGGGTTCAAGGACCGCGGCGGACGGCGCGCGGTCGAGATCTTCATGCAGAGCTATTTCCGCCATGCGACCGCCGTGGGCGACGTCACGCGGATCTTCCTGACCTCGCTCGAGGCGCAGCACAGCAAGGACCCGCCGCTCCTCGCCCGCGTGTTCAAGCGTCCGCCGCGCGTGCGCGCGGGCTACGCGGTGCGCCACGGGCGGCTGATCTTCTCGGACGAGGCCAAGTTCCTCTCGGACAAGCTGAACCTCCTGCGCATCTACGAGGAGGCGCTGCGCACCGGGCTGCTGATCCACCCCGAAGCGATGCGGCTCATCAAGGCGAACCTGCACCTCATCGACGACGGCCTGCGCCAGTCGAAGGAGGCGCAGCGCATCTTCCTCGACCTGATGCTCAAGCACGGCAATCCCGACCGCGCGCTGCGGCGGATGAACGAGCTGGGCGTGCTGTCGGCGCTGATCCCGGAATTCGAACCCATCGTGGCGATGATGCAGTTCAACATGTATCACCACTACACGGTGGACGAGCACACCATCCAGTGCATCTGGCACCTGAGCCAGATCGAGGAGCACCAGGTGGTCGAGGAACTGCCGGTGGCGACCCGCATCCTCGAGGAGGGCGTGAACCGCCGCGTGCTCTACGTGGCGCTCCTGCTCCACGACATCGGCAAGGGCCGGGACGAGGACCACTCGGTGCTGGGCGCGCAGATCGCGCGCCGCGTGGCGCCGCGCATGGGTCTGAACAAGTCCGAATGCGCGACGGTGGAATGGCTGGTGCGCCATCACCTGCTCATGTCCGACATGGCGCAGAAGCGCGACATCGCCGACCCGCGCACGGTGCGCGACTTCGCCAAGGCGGTGCAGACGCGCGAGCGGCTCGACCTCCTGCTCCTGCTCACGGTCTGCGATATCCGCGGCGTGGGCCCGGGCACCTGGAACAACTGGAAGGCGGCGCTTCTGCGCGCGCTCTACCGCCAGACGCGGCGTGGGCTCGAATCCGGGCTCGAGGATCTCAACCGCGAGAACCGCGGCACCGAGGCCAAGCGGCTCCTGCGCGAGCGCCTGTCGGACTGGGACCAGAAGGCGCTCAAGACCGAGGTGCAGCGCCATTACCCGCCCTACTGGCAGGGGCTGCACGTCACCGCCCACGTGGTTTTCGCGCGGCTCCTGCGCGACATCGCGGTGGACGAGATCCGCGTCGACATCCATCCGGACGAGGACCGCGACGCCACCCGCGTCTGCTTCGCGCTCGTGGACCATCCGGGCATCTTCTCGCGGCTCGCGGGCGCGCTCGCGCTCGTCGGCGCCGACGTCGTGGATGCGCGGACCTACACGACCAAGGACGGCTTCGCCACGGCTGCCTTCTGGATCCAGGACGGCGACGGGTCGCCCTACGAGGCCGCGCGCCTGCCCCGCCTGCGCGAGACCATCCGCAAGACGCTGATGGGCGAGGTCGTGGCGCGCGACGCGATGAAGTCCAAGGACAAGCTCAAGAAGCGCGAGCGCGCCTTCAAGGTGCCGACCTCGATCGCCTTCGACAACGACGGCTCGGACATCTACACGATCATCGAGGTCGACACCCGCGACCGGCCGGGCCTGCTCTATGACCTGACGCGCACGCTTGCGGGACAGAACATCTACATCGCGAGCGCGGTCATCGCGACCTACGGCGAACAGGTCGTAGACAGCTTCTACGTCAAGGACATGTTCGGGCTGAAGCTGCACTCGACCTCGCGGCAGCGCGCGCTCGAGCGCAAGCTGCGCGACGCCATCGCCGAGGGCGCCGAACGCGCCAATTCCTGAGTGGCGCGCGGGTTTCCCCGCGCCGCCGGAGGATGCGCTTTCTCGCCCGCGGCCTATGCGCTACTGCTCGCGGAAAAGGATAGGCCCGGTCGGCGCCGGGCGGGGACGACGGCAGATGAAACCCATAAGACTGATGAGCGGCGTCCTGACCGTGGGATTCTGGACGCTGGTCTCCCGCGTGCTGGGCGTCGGGCGCGAGATCATCATCCTCGCGCTGATCGGCCCCGGCCCCGTGCTCGACGCCTTCGTGGCGGCGTTCCGGCTGCCCAACATCTTCCGCCGGTTCTTTGCCGAGGGCGCGTTCAACTCGGCCTTCGTGCCCATGTTCTCGAAACGTCTCGAAAGCGGCGACGCGCCCGAACGCTTCGGCTCGGACGCGCTCGGCGGGCTCGCCTTCGTGCTGGTGGTGCTGTCCGCGCTCGCCATGGTGTTCATGCCGGCGCTGGTCTGGGCCACCGCGAGCGGCTTTGCCGGGGACGAGCGGTTCGACCTGACCGTGGGGTTCGGGCGCATCGTCTTTCCCTACATCCTCTTCATCTCGCTTGCGGCCCTCATGTCGGGCGTGCTGAACGCGGCCGGGCATTTCACCGCGGCGACGGCGGCGCAGACGCTCCTCAACGTCGTGGTGATCGCGGCGATGGTCGCCGCGGACATCGTGGGCGGCGACGTGGTGACGGCGCTGGTCTGGTCGGTGCCGGTCGCGGGCGTGGCGCAGCTCGCCCTCTGCTGGTTCGCGGCAGAGCGCGCGGATCTGCGGCTGCGGCCCCGCCGCCCGCGCTGGACGCCCGAGATGCGGCGCCTCGTGGTCGTGGCGCTGCCGGCGGCGCTTGCCGGCGGGGTCATGCAGATCAACCTCCTCGTGGGCCAGCAGGTCGCGTCGACCTTCGACAAGGCGATCAGCTGGCTCTATGCCGCCGACCGGCTCTACCAGCTTCCGCTCGGCGTCGTCGGCATCGCGGTCGGCATCGTGCTCCTGCCGGACCTGTCGCGGCGGCTCGCCTCCGGGGACGAGGCCGGCGGGCGCCACGCGCTGAGCCGCGCGGCCGAGATCTCGCTGGCGCTGACCTTGCCTGCCGCGGTCGCGCTCGTCGTGGTGCCCCTGCCCATCGTGTCGGTCCTGTTCGAGCGTGGCGCGACGGACGCCGGGGACAGCCGCGCCATCGCGCTCGCCGTCGCCATCTACAGCCTCGGCCTGCCGGCCTTCGTGTTCCAGAAGGTCCTGCAGCCGATCTTCTTCGCCCGCGAGGACACCAGGACCCCGTTCCGCTACGCCGTGGTCTCGGTGGTGGTGAACACCGTCCTCGCCATCGGCCTCGTGCCCCTGGTCGGCTGGCTCGCCCCCGCCGTCGCGACCACCGCGTCGGGCTGGGCCATGGTGATCCTGCTCTTCGTGGGCGGCCGGCGGTTCGGCGAGGTGACGCGCTTCGACGCGCGCTATCACCAGCGGTTCTGGCGCGTCATGGCCGCCTCGGGGTTGATGGGAGTCGTCCTTTGGGGAACGATGCAGGCACTTGCACCCTTTCTGGAACAGGGGGGCGTGAGATACGCCGCGCTTCTGGTGCTCATCACGGTAGGGGCCGTCACATATGGAATCGTCGGACAGGCTCTCGGGGCCTTCAGACTCTCGGAATTCCGAGACGCGCTCCGGCGCCGAAAATCCTGACTCCGGGACCGGGACGGAGCTTTCCGTACACGTCACCGCGGCCGAGATCTTTCCCGAGCTCGAGGCCCTCGCGGATGGCGCGCGCGAGGAATTGCTGCTGTCGTTCCGCATCTTCGACCCGAAGACCAAGCTGCGCACGCCCGCGCTGCGCGATCGCGGGCTCGACGACTGGGGCGACCTTCTGGCGCTCGTCGTGCGGCGCGGGGTGCGGCTGAGGCTCGTCGTCACCGATTTCGACCCGCTCTTCGCCTCGGACCTGCACCGCCTGTCGTGGTCGACCGCGAGCGGGATCGTGAACCGCGTGACCGGCGACGCCGAGGTGCTGATCGCTCCGCACGGGCAGGAGGTCGGCTGGATCTGGCGCCGCGCGCTGATCCTGCAGGTCGCCGAGAAGCTGCGCGAGCTGAAGCGCGAGGCACAGAACCGGCTGACCCCGGTCCAGCGCAAGGTCCTGAAGTCGCGCCCGTTTCTCTGGCCGGTGTCGCTGCACCAGAAGGTGGCGGTGGCCGACGGGCGCGTCGCCATCGTCGGCGGGCTCGACCTCAACGAACGCCGCTGGGACGACAACGACCACGACCGCCCGGCCGAGGAGACGTGGCACGACGTGTCCGCGCGGGTCGAGGGCAGCTTTGCCGGCGCCGTGCGCGCGCACGTGGTCGACACCTGGAACGCCGCGATCGAGGCGGGCGCGTCCTCCGTCGATGGCCGGGCCACGCCGCTCGAGGCGCCGGTGCGCGAACAGGGCACCTCGGAACTGCGGCTCGTGCGCACGGTCTCGACCGCCCGGAACGGCCCCTTCGGCTTCGGCCCCGCGCCGCACCTGACCGAGAACGAGGACGTCACGCTGCAGGGCATCGCCGCCGCCCGCCGGCACATCTACATCGAGAGCCAGTTCCTGCGGCACCGCCCGATCACCCGCGCGCTGATCGCCGCGGCCAATCGCGTGCCGGACCTGCAGCTCGTCCTGCTGCTGCCGCCCGAGCCCGAGCGCATCCTCTTCGGCGGCGACGACACCTGGGACGCGCGCCACGCCCACGCGCTGCAGACGCTCTCGCTGAACGACGTGCGCGACGCCTATGGCGACCGCGTGGCGCTGATCTCGCCGGGCCAGAACCGGCCGGCGAGCGAAGGTTTCGCCGGCGCGCTCGGCGGCGCGGGGCCGATCTACGTGCACGCAAAGGTCACGCTGATCGACGACACGTTCGGGATGGTCGGATCCGCAAACCTGAACGGGCGGTCGATGCGCTGGGACACCGAGGCCTCGATCCTCTTCCGCCGGCCGACGGTCATCCGCGATCTGCGGCTCAAGCTGGCCCGCAAGTGGCTCGGCGCGCATCTGGGCGATCAGGACTCGACGCGGGCCGAGGTCTGGAACGTCGCCGCGCGCGAGAACGCCGCGCGCCCCCCCGAAGAGCGCCAGGGCTTCGTTATGCCCTACCCGCTCGGCCGCGGCAGGCGCTTCGCACGCTACCTGCCGCTGTTGCCGGACGAGATGTTCTGAGACCTCAGCGCCTCAGCCGCGCGATCAGCCGGCGCGTGCCGCCCGGGACCAGCACCACGGTCATGGCGAAGCCGCAGGCAAAGCCCGCGACCTCGGCCACCCAGTAGAGGCCGGCATTGAAGAACAGCCCGAAGACCAGCTGCAGGCCGAGCAGCATGCCGATCAGCGTGAAGGCGCGGATCTGCGCCTCGCCCATCTGGCCGAGCCGGACGTAGAGCAGGTAGGTGAACGCGCCGATCAGCCCGTAGACCGCGGGAAACGCGCCGATCAGCGGCCGCGGATCGTCGAGGACGAGCCCGTAGGCCAGCGCGCCGCCGATCGCCGAGAGGAAGTAGATGGCGACCACGCGCGCCTGCCCGATCGCCTCGGCCACCATCTTGCCCAGCGCAAGCAGCATCACGCAGGCAAAAAGCGTGCTGGTGAAGGCCGGGTGCACGAAGGAATAGGTGAAGAAGCGCTGCACGTGCTCGAGCGGGAAAGTGCGCGTCTGCACCATCCAGTCGAGGATCTCGCCGGAAAAGGCGAAGCGCTCGACCGCCGCGATCCGCCAGCCCACGGCCTGCGGCCCGCCGATCAGGCCGCGCGCCCCGAGCGAGAACGCCACCTCCGCGACGAGCATGATGCCGAAAAGCGCCCAGACCGCCGGTGGCAGCGGATTCACCGGGTTCGCGTTGTGATCGGAGTGCATGATCGGTCCCCCGCAGGTGCGTCTCGGGGTCCGACCTAGTCGAGAGGCCGCGCGAATGCCAGCGCGGCGGATGCGCGCGCCGCCGTGGAAGCCCGCGCGCCGCGGCATAGATCCGCCGCATCGCGGCCACCTCTCGCTGGAAATCGACCCATGTCCGACGACTACCTCTCGCGCCCCTACGCGGTGCCCTCGCACCGCCTCGGGCGCATGGCGCGGCTCGGCGGGCTGACCGGCGGGCTTCTGGGCCGCGCGGCACTCGCCGGGGCGCGCGACCTCGCCCGGGGCCGCCGGCCGGCACTCGGCAGCGCGTTCCTGACACCCGCCAACGCCGCGCACCTCGCCTCGGAACTCGCGCGCATGCGCGGCGCGGCGATGAAGCTCGGGCAGCTCCTGTCCATGGAGGCCGGCGAATACCTGTCTCCCGACCTGGCCGACATCCTGTCGCGCCTGCGGTCCGAGGCACACGCCATGCCGGGCAGCCAGCTGAAACGCGTGCTGTCCGACAATTGGGGCACCGATTTCCTCACCCGCTTCCGCAGCTTCGACGTCCGGCCCGTCGCCGCCGCCTCCATCGGGCAGGTGCACCGGGCCGAAACGAAGGACGGCCGCGCGCTGGCGGTCAAGGTGCAGTATCCGGGCGTCCGCGACAGCATCGACAGCGACATCCGCAACCTCGGCGCGCTCATGCGGTGGTCGGGGCTGGCGCCCAGGGGCATGGACCTCTCGGCGCTGCTCGAGGATGCACGCGCGCAGCTGCACGACGAGGCCGATTACGGCGCCGAGGCGCGGATGCTCGACCGCTTCGGCGCGCTGCTGGCGGACGATCCGCGCTTTGCCGTGCCGGAGGGGGTGCCCGAGTTCTCGACCCGCGACATCCTCGCCATGACATGGATGGACGGGGTGCCGATCGAGACGCTCGCCGCGGCCGACCAGGAGCTGCGCGACGAGGTCGCGGCGCGGCTCATCGCGCTCACCCTGCGCGAGCTCTTCGCGTTCCGTCTGGTGCAGACCGATCCGAACTTCGCGAATTTCCGCTGGAACGCGGAAGCCGGGCGGATCGTGCTGCTCGATTTCGGGGCGGCGCGCGACTATCCCGAACCGCTCGTGGCGGAGTTCCGCGCGCTCTTGCGGGCCGGCCTCGCCGGCGACCGCGACGACATGCGCGCGGCCGCGACCCGGATCGGCTACCTCTCCGACGACCTGTCTCCCGCGCGGCTCTCGGCGCTGCTCGACATGATGGAGATGTGTTTCGAGCCGCTCCGCGACGACCGGCCCTTCGACTTTGCCCGCTCGGACCTGCCGCAGCGGCTGACCGCGGCGGCCATGGCCTTCGGGCGGGACCGCGACATCGCGCCGGTGCCGCCGGCCGACGCGCTGTTCCTGCAGCGCAAGGTGGCGGGGCTCTATCTTCTCGCTGCGCGGCTCGGCGCACGTGTGGCGCTGCGGCCGCTGCTCGCGCCCTACGCCTGAGCCCCGCGCCCGGATCGCGGCTGGACCTTCCCCGCCCCCGGGGATAGCGTCGCGCCCGAACCGGACAGGGAGGGCGCGCCATGGCGACCGGCCGCAACATCCGCACCTATTTCGAGGGCGCCTGGCACGAGGGCGACGTGGCCGTGATGCGGGCGGCGGACCACGGCGCGTGGCTCGGATCGACGGTGTTCGACGGCGCGCGCTTCGTCGACGGGATGGCACCGGACCTCGACCGCCACTGCGCGCGCACCAACCGATCGGCCCGTGCGCTGATGATCGAGCCCACCAAGACCGACGCCGAGATCCTCGAGATCGCGCGCGAGGGGCTCGAGATGTTCCCCAGGACGGCCCCGGTCTATGTCCGGCCCATGTACTGGGCGCTGAATTCCGAGGCCTCGGCGATCCTGCCCAAGATCGGGCCCGAGCACACGGGCTTTGCCCTCTGCCTCGAGGAGTTCCCGATGCTGCCGTCGGACCACGCCGTGTCGCTCGGGCGCACGTCGTTCCGCCGGCCGGTGCTCGAGGACAACGTGGTCAACGCCAAGGCCGGCTGCCTCTACGCCAACAACGCGCGCATGCTGGCCGAGGTCGGCCGGCGCGGGTTCGAGAACGCGCTCGTCGCCGATGCCATGGGCAACGTGGCCGAGACCGCGACCTCGAACGTCTTCATGGTCCGCGACGGCGTCGTGTTCACCCCGATCCCGAACGGCACCTTCCTTGCCGGTATCACCCGCGCACGGCATATCGAGACGCTGCGCGCCGACGGCGTCGAGGTGGTGGAAACGGTCCTGAGCTTCGAGGATTTCGAGAACGCGGACGAGGTGTTCCTCACCGGCAACCTCAACAAGGTGACGCCGGTCGGCCGCTTCGAGGACCGGACCTACGAGATCGGGCCGATCACCCGGCGCGCGCGCGAGATCTACTGGGACTGGGCCGCCTCGCAGGCGTGGTGACCGCCCGGGCCGCCCGGGGTCATGGACAGGCCGCCCGGCCTTCGCCATGATCGCCCCGAGGCTCGGAGAATTCACATGCGCAAGTTCCTCGTCGTGCTCGACGACAGCCGGGAATGCCTGAACGCCATGCGCTTCGCCGCCATGCGCGCGTCGAAGACCGGCGGCGGCGTCGAGATCCTGTCGGTGATCCCGCCGGACGAGTTCAACCACTGGATCGGTGTCGGCGACATCATGCGCGAGGAGGCGCGCGAGCGCATCACCGCGCATTTCGAGGTGTTCGCGAAATGGATGCGCGACCGCCAGAAGGTCGACCCCGAACTCGTCATCCGCGAAGGCGACCCGGTGACGCAGATCATCGCGCAGGTGGCGGACGATCCCGAGATCGGCGTGCTGGTGCTGGGGGCCGGGACGGACAAGAAGGGACCGGGGCCGCTCGTGACGCAGCTCACGCGCAATGCCGGCTCGCTGCCCATCCCGATCACCATCGTGCCGGGCGACCTGTCCAAGGAACGGCTCGAGGCGATCACCTGAGCCACGTCCGGGCGCCCTCGGGGGGCCCAGACCGGCCGGCGGCGGCCGCGGTGGCGCGCCGTCCCCTCCGGCCGGTTGGCACGGACGCGATGCTCGACGCGTCCGCGCGGTACGATCACTCTGCGGTGATGACCGTCATGACGAGCGCGTCGTCCATGCGGATCGGGCCGTCCTCGGTGGCGCCGAGGGTGTATTCGAAGATGCCCGTCTCGGCACCGCCGTCCTCGCCGTGCACCATGAGCATCAGCATGTCGCCCGAGGCGACGTCTTCGGTCAGGATGGCCGCGACGTCGGCGGTCTCGCCTTCGCGGATCGGCGCGTGACCGACCACCGGGCCGGGCTTCATCTCGGCGTCGGTGCGGTGCACGACCAGCCAGCCGTTCGCCGGGGCGACGACGCGCTCGGCGCTGACCACGCCGTTCGCGACGGACTGGTCGGACGCCTCGACCATCGGCGTCTCCTGCGCGAGGGCGGGAAGGCCGGCGGTGGCGGCGAAGGCTGCGGTCATGAGAATGCGGCGCATGTTGTGGTCCTTTCTCTGGTGTCGATACCGCCAGCCACGCGGCGGCGATCGAAGAAGTTTCGCCGCGCGGCACAGGTTTTCCGTCGCGGAAACCGGCCTCGCCACTTTAGAACCGTTCCAAACCTTGACCCCGCGCGCCCGGCTGCGCATATTCGCGGTCAAGCGAGAAAGGCGGACAACATGTTCATCCAGACCGAATCGACCCCGAATCCGGCGACGCTCAAGTTCCTGCCCGGGCAGACCGTGCTGGACGCGGGCACCGCCGACTTCCCCTCTGCCGAGGGTGCCGCGGCCTCGCCGCTGGCGACCCGCCTCTTCGACGTCTCGGGCGTCCGGGGCGTGTTCTTCGGCAACGATTTCGTGACCGTGACCAAGGCCGAGGACACCGACTGGGATCACGTGAAGCCCGCGATCCTCGGCGCCATCATGGAGCATTTCCAGTCCGGCCAGCCGGTCATGGCGGACGACGCCGTGCAGGCGGGCTCGGGCCATGCCGAGCACAGCGGCGAGGATTCCGAGATCGTGGGCCAGATCAAGGAACTGCTCGACACCCGGGTGCGCCCCGCGGTGGCGCAGGACGGTGGCGACATCACCTTCCACGGCTTCGAGCGTGGCGTGGTCTACCTGAACATGCAGGGCGCCTGCGCGGGCTGCCCGTCCTCGACCCTGACGCTGAAGATGGGCATCGAGAACCTGCTGCGGCACTACATCCCCGAGGTGACCGAGGTGCGGCCGGTTGGCGTCGCCTGATCCCCTGATCCTCGCATTCGACACGTCGGCGGCGCATTGCGCCGCCGCTTTGTTTGTGGCCGAAGGCGACGTGCCGGCACTGGCGCAGGCCATGAGCCGCGGCCAGGCCGAGGCGCTCTTTCCGCTGATCGAGAACCTTCTCGAGCAGCGGGGCGTCGGCTGGGCCGATCTCGACGCGATCGCCGTGGGCGTGGGTCCCGGCAACTTCACCGGCATCCGCATCGCGGTCTCGGCCGCGCGCGGGCTCGCGCTGAGCCTCGGCGTGCCGGCCTTCGGCGTCACCGCCTTCGACGCGGCGGCGGATGGCGACGAGGTCGTGGCAGCCGTGCCTGCCCCGCGCGAACAGGCCTACCTGCAGCGCCCGGGTGCGGCCCCGCGCCTCGTGCCCCTGGCCGACGCCGAGGCCGCCGGCGCGCGCATGCCCGGCACGCCCGAGGACACCGTCCGCGCCATCGCGCGTCGCGCCCGCGCGGACCTCGCCCGGGGCATCCGGCCGTCCGCGCCCGCGCCGCTCTACATCCGGCCCGCCGACGCGGCCCCGGCGCGCGACACGCCGCCGGCGCTTCTCGACGACGCCTGAACGATGACAGACGACGACATGGCCGCGCTCATGGCGCGGGCCTACCGCCACCAGGCCCCGTGGACCGCGCCGGACATCACCGCGCTGCGCGCGCGGCCGACGACGCTCGTCCTCGACGCCCCCGGCGGCTTCCTGATCGCGCAGGTGGTGATCGACGAGGCCGAGATCCTCGCGCTCGCCACCGATCCCGCCAAGCAGCGCCGCGGCGTCGCGACCGCCCTCCTCGACCGCTTTCATGCCGATTGTGCCGCGCGCGGCGTCGCACGCACCCTCCTCGACGTGGCCGAGGACAACGGGCCGGCACGCGCGCTCTACCACCGCGCGGGCTATGCCGAGACCGCCCGCCGCCGGGGCTATTACGCGCGGGCCGAGGGACGGCGCGCGGATGCGCTGCTCATGGCACGCGCAGTCGCGCGGGAGCCTGCCGGGACGTGGGGTCAAGGCTCCGGGAGGCCGGGAAAAACCGGTTGACCCTGTCACGGGGCTCGGTCCTAAATCGCGGGCAGATCGCCACGATCCAACAGGGCGGAGGGCCGCAGAGCCCCCGCTCACGACATCTGGGAGCCCGACATGAACTTCACGAAGACCCTTCTCGGCGCTTCGGCGGCGCTGGCCCTGAGCGCCGGCGCGGCGCTGGCCGATCCGGCCCTGATCTACGACCTCGGCGGCAAGTTCGACAAGTCGTTCAACGAGGCCGCGTTCAACGGCGCGCAGCGCTGGGCCGAGGAGACCGGCGGGTCCTACCGCGACATCGAGCTGCAGTCGGAAGCCCAGCGCGAGCAGGCGCTCCGCCGCTTCGCCGAGGCCGGTTTCAACCCGATCGTGACCACCGGCTTCTCGATGTCCACGCCGATCGACAACGTCGCCGCCGACTACCCGGACACAAAGTTCGTGACCATCGACGGTTTCGTCGATCCCGAGGCGCATCCGAACGTGAAGTCGATCCTCTTCGCCGAACACCAGGGGTCCTACCTCGTGGGCATGATGGCGGCCATGGCCTCCGAAACCGGCACCGTGTCCTTCGTGGGAGGCATGGACATCCCGCTCATCCGCAAGTTCGCCTGCGGCTACGCGCAGGGCGCCAAGGCGGTGAACCCCGAGATCGAGGTCATCTCCAACATGACCGGCACCACGCCCGCGGCGTGGAACGACCCGGTGAAGGGCTCCGAGCTCACCAAGGCGCAGATCAGCCAGGGCTCTGACGTGGTCTTTGCCGCGGCGGGCGGCACCGGCATCGGCGTGCTGCAGACCGCTGCCGACGAGGGCATCCTGTCGATCGGCGTCGACAGCAACCAGAACTACCTGCACCCGGGCTCGGTCCTGACCTCTATGCTGAAGCGCGTGGACGTCGCGACCTACGACGCGATGCAGGCCGGCGCCGACCTCGAGACCGGCGTCGAGGTCCTGACGCTTGCCGAGGACGGCGTGGGCTACGCCATGGACGAGCACAATGCCGACCTCGTGACCGAGGAGATGCGGACCGCGGTCGAGGAGGCCAAGGCCAGCATCGTCGCGGGCGAGACCGAGGTACACGACTACACCTCGGACGACAGCTGCCCGGCCCTGACCTTCTGAGCGCACGGGCGGCCCCCGCCGCCCGCATGACTTCCGGGGGCGGCGTCCTGCGCCGCCCCGCAGCATTCTTCTGGGCTTCCCCGCCATGACCGACAGCGCCCCCGCCATCGAACTCAAGGGCATCTCCAAGGCCTTCGGCCCGGTTCAGGCGAATCGCGACATCTCGATCCGCGTCATGCCGGGCACGATCCACGGCATCATCGGCGAGAACGGCGCGGGCAAGTCGACGCTCATGTCGATCCTCTACGGCTTCTACGCGGCCGACGCGGGCGAAATCTTCGTCAAGGGCCGGCGGACCGAGATCCCCGACAGCCAGGCGGCGATCGCGGCGGGCATCGGCATGGTGTTCCAGCACTTCAAGCTCGTGCAGAACTTCACCGTGCTCGAGAACGTCATCCTCGGCGCCGAGGACGGCGCGCTGCTGAAGCCGTCGCTCGCCAAGGCCCGGGGCGTGCTGAAGCGCCTCGCCGAGGAATACGAGCTGCACGTCGATCCCGACACGCAGGTCCAGCACCTGTCGGTCGGCCACCAGCAGCGGGTCGAGATCCTCAAGGCGCTCTACCGGCAGGCGGACATCCTGATCCTCGACGAGCCGACGGGCGTGCTGACGCCGGCCGAGGCCGACCACCTCTTCCGCATCCTCGACAACCTTCGGGCCGAGGGGAAGACGATCATCCTCATCACCCACAAGCTGCGCGAGATCATGGAGATCACCGACACGGTGAGCGTGATGCGCCGCGGCGAAATGACCGCGACGGTCAAGACCGCCGAGACCTCGCCCGAACAGCTGGCCGAGCTCATGGTGGGGCGCAAGGTCCTGCTGCGCGTGGACAAGGCGCCGGCGCGGCCCGCCGCGACGCTCCTCGAGGTGGAGAACCTGCACCTCGTCGACGCGCAGGGGGTCGAACGGCTGCGCGGGATCTCCTTCGGCCTGCGCGCGGGCGAGGTTCTGGGCATCGCGGGCGTCGCCGGCAATGGCCAGTCCGAGCTGCTCGAGGTGCTGGGAGGCTATGCCGAGGCGACGGGCACCGTGCGCGTGAACGGCCGCGAGATCCCGCTGTCCGGCGCGGGCTGCGACGGCATGGCCCGGCGGGCCGCGGGCATCGGCCACGTCCCCGAGGACCGACAGCGCGAGGGGCTGATCATGCCCTACACCGCGTGGGAGAACAGCGTCTTCGGCTATCACCGCGACCCGCGTTACCAGAAGGGCGCGCTGATGGACCAGGCCGCGATCCGCGAGGACGCGGCGGGCAAGATGGAACGCTTCGACGTGCGACCGCCCAACCCGAACCTCGCGGCGCGGAACTTCTCGGGCGGCAACCAGCAGAAGATCGTCCTCGCCCGCGAGATCGAGCGCAACCCGGACGTCCTGCTGGTGGGCCAGCCCACGCGCGGCGTCGACATCGGCGCGATCGAGTTCATCCACAAGCAGATCGTGGCCCTGCGCGACGCCGGCAAGGCGATCCTGCTCGTGTCGGTCGAGCTCGACGAGATCTTCGCGCTGTCCGACCGCATCGCGGTGATGTTCGACGGCCGGATCATGGGCATCCGCGAGGCGGCCGAGACCGACCAGCGCGAGCTCGGCCTGCTCATGGCGGGCATCACCGAGGATCCGGGCGGCGACGCGATCGCCGCCATCGACGCGGCGATGGCGGAAAAGGAACGCCGGGAGGCCAGCCATGGATAGGATGCCAGCCTGGGCCGACGCGATCCTCGTCCCGCTGATCTCGCTGCTGCTGGCGGCGCTCCTGTCGGCCCTCGTGATCCTCGCCATCGGCGAGAACCCGGTCGAGGCCTTCCGCCTGATGGTCGACGGCGCGCTCATGCGATCGACCGGCTGGGGCTACACGCTCTATTACGCGACGAATTTCATCTTCACCGGCCTCGCCGTGTCGGTGGCGTTCCACGCGCGGCTCTTCAACATCGGCGGCGAGGGGCAGGCGACGCTCGGCGGCCTCGGCGTGGCGCTGGTCTGCCTCTACCTGCCCTGGCCGCACTGGACGCTGGCGCTGCTCGGCGCGTCGCTCGGCGCGGCGCTCTTCGGCGCGCTCTGGGCGCTGATCCCGGCCTGGCTGCAGGCCAAGCGCGGCAGCCACATCGTCATCACGACGATCATGTTCAACTTCATCGCGGCGGCGTTCCTGAACTACCTCCTCGTGAACCTGATGAAGCCCGCGGGCCAGATGGATCCCGCGACCGAGATCTTTCCCGCCGCGACCCACCTGCCCACCTTCCAGGACATGTTCGCGACCGAGGCGTCGCCGCTCTTTCGCGGCGCCCCCGGCAACGTGACCTTCTTCCTCGCGCTGCTCGCCTGCGTGGCCGTGTGGCTGCTGATCTGGCGCACGCGGCTCGGCTACGAGATCCGCGCGCTCGGCCATTCCGAGAGCGCGGCGCGCTATGCCGGCATCTCGCCGGTGCGGATCATCGTGATCACCATGCTCATCTCGGGGGCGCTCGCCGGCCTCATGGGCGTGAACACCGCGATGGGCGAGGCGGAGCGCCTCGTGCTGAACGCGACCGAGGGCGCGGGCTTCATCGGCATCGCGGTGGCGCTCATGGGGCGGAACCATCCCTTCGGCGTCTTCCTCGCCGCGATCCTCTTCGGCTTCCTCTACCAGGGCGGTGCGGAGCTCGCGCTCTGGACCAGCATCCCGCGGGAGCTGATCGTGGTGATCCAGGCTCTGGTGATCCTGTTCACCGGCGCGCTCGACAACATGGTGCGCATGCCGCTCGAACGCGTCTTCGCCGCGCGCCGCCGCCGCGCCCGCCGGACGCCGGCGGAATGACCCGACAGATGCGGAGCTGACGGCCCATGGATTTCGCAACCCTCCTGCAGGTCCTCGATTCCACCGTGCGGCTGGCGACCCCGCTGCTGCTGGCCTGCCTCGCCGGCCTCTTCTCGGAACGCTCGGGCATCTTCGACATCGGGCTCGAGGGCAAGATGCTGGTGGCGGCCTTCTTCTCGGCGGCGATCGCCGCGGCCACGGGATCGGTCTGGCTGGGCCTTCTCGCCGGCATCGCGGCGTCGCTCGTCCTCTCGGGCATCCACGGGCTCGCCTCCATCACCTTTCGCGGCAACCAGCTGATCTCGGGGGTGGCCATCAACTTTCTCGCCGCGGGACTGTCCGTGCTCATCGCGCAGGACTGGTTCGGACAGGGCGGGCGCACGCCCTCGCTCGTGGGCGGCGGCCGCTGGGACAACATCACCCTGCCCCTCGCCGAGACCCTGTCGGGCGTCCCGGTCATCGGGCCGATCTACGCCGAGCTGATCTCGGGCCATTCGATCCTCGTCTACGTGGCGTTCCTGATGGTGCCGCTGACCTGGTGGATCCTCTTCCGGACGCGGTTCGGGCTGCGCCTGCGCGCCGTGGGCGAGGCCCCCGAGGCCGTGGACACGGCGGGCGTCTCGGTGGTGGGCCTGCGCTACGCGGCGGTCGGCATCTGCGGGCTTCTCTGCGGCCTCGCGGGCAGCTACCTCGCCACCGGCCTGCAGGCGGGCTTCGTCAAGGACATGACCGCGGGGCGCGGCTACATCGCGCTCGCCGCGCTCATCTTCGCCAAGTGGCGGCCGTGGCACGCGCTCGGCGCCTGCCTTCTGTTCGGGCTCCTCCAGGCGGTGGCGCTGCGCTACCAGAACATCGACCTCGGCGGGCTGACCATCCCGGTGCAGGTGATGGACGCCCTGCCCTACATCCTCACCGTGGTGATCCTCGCGGGGTTCGTCGGCAAGGCGATCCCGCCGCGCGCGGGCGGCGAGCCCTACGTCAAGGAACGCTGAGCCTCAGACCGGCGGGTCGAGTTCCGCCGGGGACGGCGCGACGGCATCGCCCAGCGCGCGCGCCAGCGCCTTCAGCACCTCGGCGCGGGCCGAGACCTGCCGTTCGGCAAGCCCCAGCCGCCGGGTGATCGCGCCGTCGCCGAACGGCACCGCCCGCACGAGCCCCAGCGGCACGTCGAGAAGCGCGATCCGCGGCACCACCGCGACGCCGAGCCCCGCCGCGACGCAGCCCACGATCGCGGGCATGGTGTTCGTCACGGCGATCCCGGCCGGCCGCACGCCCATGCGCGACAGCTCCGTCTCGATCTGGCGGGCGAGCGGCACGCCCGTTTCGTAGCGGATGAACGGCAGGTCGGAGAGCAGCGCCGCGGCATCCCGCCCCTCGGCGCCTGCGGGCGCGGCGAGCACGAGCGGCTCGGTCAGGACCGGTCGCCAGATCAGCCCGGTCGGAACGCCCACATGTTCGGCCACGACAGCCGCGTCAAGCCGGCCCGCGGCGACGTCCGCCATCAGCCCCTCGGACATGCCCACCTTCAGGTCGAAGGTCAGGTCGGGATAGGCGGGCCGGATCGCCGCGAAAGCGAGAGGCACGAGCTGCATCGAAACCGTGCGGATCGCCCCGATCTTGAGCACTCCCGCCGTGCGGCCGCCACTGATCGCCGCCCGCGTTTCGGTCAGGATCCGCACGACGCCGCGGGCCGCGCGCACCACTTCCTCGCCCTTGGCGTTGAGCCGCGGGGGCCGCGTGCGGCGGTCGAACAGCACGACGCCAAGCTCGCCTTCAAGTGCCTGAATCTGCTGGCTCACCGCCGACGCCGTGAGGTTCACGATCCGCGCCGCGGCCGCGAAGCTGCCGGTGTCCGCAACCGCGACCAGCGTCTGCAATTGCCGCATGTCCATGGCTTTAGTTAAGAAAAGCTGCAGCAAAAGGCAAAGAGAAATCGCTTTCGAAAGGCTGGCTTGTGTCATAGCCCGGTTACATGATGTTGCATGGGTCCGCAAAGACGGGCCGACCAGACAGGGAGACGACCATGACCATCCTGGCACGTGCCACGACCGGCCTCGCGCTCGCCACCGCCGCCCTCGCCGCCCCCGCGGCGGCGCAGGAATATCCCGAACGACCGGTAGAGTTCATCGTGCCGTGGTCGCCCGGGGGCGGCAGCGACACGCTGATGCGGATCATCGCCAACAACGTCCCCGAGCACCTCGGCGTCGAGATGCCGGTCATCAACATGCCCGGCGTCGGCGGCACCGTCGGGCTGACCGAAGCCTCGCGGCGCGACGCGGACGGCTACACGATCAGCCAGGTGCACGAGGGGCTCCTGACCGCGACGGCGACCGGCCTGACCGAACTGTCCTGGCAGGATTTCGAGCCGATCGCGCTGATGACCGCCTCGCCGCAATACCTGGTGGCCAATGCCGACCAGCCCTACGCGACCTTCGAGGAATTCGTGACCTACGCGCAGGAGAACCCGGGCGAGATCATCATCGGCGTGACGCTCGGCGGCGTGCCCCACCTGCACGCGGCGATGATCGAGGAAGCGTTCGACCTGCAGTTCCAGTACGTGGGCTACGAGGGCACGGGTGAGCGCGTCCGCGCGCTCGTGGGCGGCAATCTCGACGTGGCGATCGGCGACATCTCCTCGGCGCAGCAATTCGTCGAGAACGGCGACCTGACCTTCCTCGCCGTGGGCTCGGCCGAACGGATGGAGCAGACACCGGACGTCCCGACCTTCACCGAACTTGGCGCCGAGCTCGACCTCGCGGTGACGCGCGGCATCGTCATGCCAAAGGGCGCGCCGGAGGAGGCCCGCGCCACGCTCGAATCCGCGCTCGAGGCGCTGGCGCAGGACGAGGCCTTCGTCACGCAGGTGAACAATGCCGGCGCCGAGGTCGATTTCCGCGGGCAGGACGGCTACACCTCCTACCTGCAGACGCTCGACGACACCGTGAACCGGCTGGCCGAGGTTCTCGCACCGTGAGCGGGCCCGCCGCGACGGACGTGCGGCTGGCACCGCAGGATGCGCCGGGCGAGGTCGCCCGGCTCATTTCCTACGTGGCGCTCCTGGCAGTGTCTGCCGGCCTCTTCGCCGAGGCCTGGGCGATCCCCGTGTCGCGGTTCGAGACGCTGGGCGCGGGCGCGTTCCCGATGCTCGTGCACGGCGTCCTGATGCTTCTCCTGGCCGGCGCGGCGATCGGGTCGCTCCGGCGACTGCCCGCGGGCGCCTGGACCGCCTTCGCCGCCGCCGCGGGGCACTGGGTACGCACCCGCCGGCTGGTGATCGTGGTCTTCGCCTGCCTCGCCCTCTACCTCGCCACCATGCCGGTCGTGGGCTACCCGCTGGCGACGCTCGCCTTCCTGGCGGTGCTGCAGGTCACGCTCGCCCCCAAGACGCGCACCGCCATCGCCATCTCGCTGGTGCTGGCGCTCCTCTTCTCCTTCGGCCTCAACTGGCTTTTCGCCGAGGTCTTCAACGTGTTCCTGCCGCGAGGACGCTGAACGATGGACGCCTTTCTGTCGGGCGCGGCACAGGTCCTGGCGCCGGCGACGCTCCTCTACATGCTGCTGGGCTCGATCGCCGGCATCATCGCCGCCGCCATCCCGGGCTTCACCGTCACCATGGCGATCGTGTTGACGCTGCCGCTGACCTTCAGCATGGAGCCGCTGCAGGGCATCGCGGTGATGCTGTCGGTCTACGTGGGCGGATATACCGGCGGTCTGATCTCGGCGGCGCTGCTCGGCATCCCCGGCACGCCGTCCTCGGTCGCCACGACCTTCGACGCCTTTCCCATGGCCCGGAACGGCGAGCCGGGGCGCGCGCTGTCGATCGGGGTCTGGGCGTCCTTCTTCGGCACGCTGATCTCGACCGCGGTGCTGATCGTGGCGGCACCGCCGCTCGCCATCTTCGCTGTGCGGCTCGGCCCGTGGGAATACTTCTCGCTCATCGTCTTTGCCCTGACCATCGTGGCGAGCCTCGTCGGCAGTTCGCTGCAGCGTGGGCTCATCGCCGCGATGATCGGCCTCGCCATCTCGACCATCGGCACCGACCCGATCCTCGGGAGGCCGCGCTTCGATTTCGGCCTCGAGGTGCTGGCGGCGGGCCTGCCCTTCCTCGTGGTGCTGATCGGCATCTTCGCCATCTCGCAGCTCGCCTCCGAGGTCGAGGACGCCGATGCCATCAAGCGCGGCGAGAAGCTGGTGCAGGGCGAGATCTCGTTCCGCACCTGGGCGGTCATGCGAGAGGTGCTGATGCGCCCGGTCAACCTCGTGCGGTCCTCGCTCGTGGGTGTGGCCATCGGCGCCCTGCCCGGCGCCGGCGGGTCGATCGCCAACCTCGTGGCCTACGACCAGGCGCGCCGCGCCTCGAAGACGCCCGAGGCGTTCGGCAAGGGCACCCCCGACGGCGTCGTGGCGTCCGAGGCCGGGAACTCGGCGACCGCCGGCGGCGGTCTCATCCCGCTCATCGCGCTCGGCATCCCGGGATCGGCGGTCGACGCGATCCTGATGGCCTCGCTCATGGTGCACGGCATCTCGGTCGGGCCGCGGCTCATCATGGACAACGCCGATCTCGTCTACGGCATGTTCGTGGCGATGACCGTGGCGAGCCTCATGATGCTCGTGGTCTGCGTCCTGTCGATGAAGAGCTTCCTGCGGGTGGCGGAGGTGCCGAAATGGGTCGTCGTGCCCGTGGTGCTGGTCTGCTGCGTCGTGGGATCCTTCGCTCTCAACAACCGGGTCACCGATCTCTACCTGCTCGGGTTCGTCGGGCTCTTCGGCTACGCGCTGCGCGCGCTCGACTACCCGCTCGCGCCGCTCGTGCTGGGCGTCATCCTCGGCCCCATCGCCGAGACGAACCTGCGCCGCGCCCTGATGACCGACGGCGACTGGTCGCTGTTCCTGACCCGGCCGGTCAGCCTCGTCTTCCTGCTCGCCGCCGCGGCCTCCGTCGCGTGGGCGGTCCGGTCGCACCTCACCGCAAGAAGGGCGCGCGACAGCGCCAAGGAGTCCGCCTGATGTATCTTCGCCCCGATCCGCTCTACGCCGCGCGCCGTTCGCCGGTCCTGGCCGACAACGCGGTGGCCACCTCCCACCCGCTGGCCGCCCAGGCGGGGCTCGCGATGCTGGCGCGGGGCGGGAACGCCGCGGACGCCGCGGTCGCCGCCGCCGCCGTTTTGACGGTGGTCGAGCCGACGGGCAACGGGCTCGGGTCGGACGCGTTCTGCATCCTCTGGGACGGTGCCCGTCTGCACGGCCTGAACGCCTCGGGCGCCTCGCCCGCCGCATGGACGCCCGAGCGCTTCGCCGGACGCGACGCGATGCCGTTCCGCGGTTGGGAGAGCGTGACCGTGCCGGGCGCCGTCAGCGCCTGGGCCGAGCTTGCCGAGCGGTTCTGCGCCTTCGACCTCGAGACGCTCCTCGAACCCGCGGTGCGCTACGCCGCCGAGGGATTCACCGTGACGCCGATGATCGGCACGCTCTGGCAGCGCGGGGCCGAGGAACTTGGCGCCCAGCCGGGCTTTGCCGAGGCGTTCATGCCCGGCGGCCGTGCCCCGCGCCCGGGCGAGCGGTTCCGCAACCCCGCCCAGTCCGAAAGCCTGCGCGCCATTGCCGAAAGCGGCGGCCGCGCCTTCTACGAAGGCGCGCTTGCCGAACGCATCGCCGAGGCGGCCCGGGCGAACGGCGCCGCGCTGGCGCTCGAGGACCTCGCGGCGCACCGCGCCGAATGGTGCGGCACGATCTCGGGCCCCGCGGGCGGCGACAGGCTGCACGAGATCCCGCCGAACGGCCAAGGCATCGCCGCGCTCATGGCGCTGGCCATGCTCGACCATACCGGGATCGCCGATCTCGGCCCCGACGACCCGGCGGCGATGCACCTGCAGATCGAGGCGATCAAGCTCGCCTTCGCCGACCTGCACGCCTACGTCGCCGACGGGCGCCAGATGACCGATCCGACGGTGCAGGCGCTGCTGGACGGTGCCTACCTCAAGGAACGTGCGGCGCGGATCGATCCCGCGCGGGCGGAGGTCCACGGCCCCGGCGCCCCGAAGAACGGCGGCACCGTCTACCTCACGGCGGCCGATGCCTCGGGCATGATGGTGTCCTTCATCCAGTCGAACTATGCCGGTTTCGGCTCGGGCGCCGTGGTGCCCGGCACCGGGATCAGCCTGCAGAACCGCGGCGCGGGCTTCACGCTCGAGCGCGGCCACCCGAACGAGGTCGGCCCGTCCAAGCGCCCCTTCCACACCATCATCCCGGGCTTCCTCATGCACGAGGGCGCGCCGGTCACGAGTTTCGGCGTCATGGGCGGCCCCATGCAGGCGCAGGGCCACGTCCAGATGGTGTTGCGCACGCGGCTCTGGGGGCAGGACCCGCAGACGGCGGTCGACGCGCCGCGCTGGCGCTTCGTCTCGGGGCGCAAGGTCGCGGTCGAATCCGCGCTGCCCAGGGCGACCTGCGCCGCGCTGTCGGATCTCGGGCACGAGATCGACGTGGAGGAACCCGACCGCGCGTTCGGCTTCGGCGGCGCGCAGATCATCGAGCGGCTGCCCGGCGGCGGGTACATGGCGGGCTCCGATCCGCGGAAGGACGGACAGGCCGTGGGCTTCTGACATCGGGGGCGCGGTGATTTGCATCGCGCCCCGTTGCCAACGACCACGCCGCTGCGCAATCTGGGCACATGCAGCTATACCTTCCCATTGCCGAGGTTTCGGTCAACCTGATCCTGCTTCTCGGCGTGGGAACCATGGTGGGCATCCTGTCCGGAATGTTCGGCGTGGGCGGCGGATTCCTGATCACGCCGCTCCTCTTCTTCATGGGCATCCCGCCTGCAGTCGCGGTGGCGACCGGCGCCAACCAGATCGTGGCGAGCTCCGTCTCGGCCGTGCTCGCGCATCTGAGACGCCGGACGGTCGACATCCGCATGGGCACGGTGCTTCTCGCGGGCGGTCTCGTGGGCTCGGCCCTCGGCGTCTGGCTCTTCAACTGGCTCAAGGCGCTCGGGCAGGTCGAGCTGCTCGTGCAGCTCTGCTACGTCGTCTTCCTCGGCGTGATCGGCGCGCTGATGCTGGTCGAGAGCGTGCGCGCGCTCCTCAACGCGAACAAGGGCCGCACGCCCAAGCGGCGCAACCACGGCTGGGTGCACGGCCTGCCCTTCAAGATGCGCTTCCGTGCCTCGGGGCTCTACATCTCGGCGCTGCCGCCGCTCCTGGTCGGCGCCGCGGTCGGGGTGCTGGCGGCGATCATGGGGGTGGGCGGCGGTTTCATCATGGTGCCCGCGATGATCTACCTCCTCGGCATGCCGACCAAGGTCGTCGTGGGCACGTCGCTGTTCCAGATCATCTTCGTCACGGCGTTCACGACCCTCCTGCACGCGGTGACCACGCAGACGGTCGACATCTTCCTCGCGCTCGCGCTCATCATGGGGGGCGTGGTCGGCGCGCAGCTGGGCGCGATCCTCGGCGCGCGGCTCAGGGCGGAACAGCTGCGCATCCTGCTCGCGCTCCTCGTCGTGGGCGTCTGCATCAAGCTCGCGCTGGAACTCGTGCTGACGCCCGAGGAACTTTACGTCATCTCGTTCGAGGGGGCGCCCACGTGATCCGGACGCTCGTGACATTCGCGCTCGGGATGGCGCTCGCCCTGCCCGCTTCGGCGCGCGAGGAGGTGGTGCTGGGCCTCAGCCAGGACGAGGTGTCGATCTCGGCCGATTTCGACGGCTCCGAGATCCTCGTCTACGGCGCGGTCAAGCGCGAGACCCCGATCCCGGTCGACCCGCCGCTCGAGGTGCTGGTGACGGTCGCGGGCCCTTTCGTGCCGCTGACGGTCTACCGCAAGGAACGCAAGCTCGGCATCTGGGTGAACGCCGACGCGGTCGAGGTGGACGCAGCACCGTCGTTCTACGCCGTCGCGACCTCGGGTCCGTGGGAGGACGTGATCTCGCATGTCGAGGACCTGCGCCATTCCGTGTCGATCCCGCGCGCGATCCGCTCCGTCGGCGCGCAGGTCGAGGAGGCGCAGACCTTCAGCGACGCGGTCATCCGCATCCGCGAGACCTCGGGGCTCTACCGGCTGCTGCAGGGCGAGGTGAACATCCGCGAGGAGACCCTGTTTTCCACCCGCGTGCGGCTGCCCGCAAACCTGATCGAGGGCGCCTACGTCACCCGCATCTTCCTGACCCGCGACGGGTCGGTGATCGGCCAGACCGAGGCGGTGATCGACGTGCGCAAGGTCGGCCTCGAGCGCTGGCTCTTCAACCTGTCGAAGGACCAGCCGCTGCTCTACGGCCTTCTGTCGCTGTCGCTCGCCATCTTCGCCGGCTGGGGAGCGTCGGCCGCGTTCCGCGCGATCCGGAACTGACCGCGATGCCCCGCACGCCGCCGCCCCGCCGCGCCGACTTTGCCGCCTTCCTGCCCGTCCAGACCCGCTGGGCGGACAACGACGAATACGGCCACATGAACAACGCGACCTATTACGCGATCTTCGACAACGTGATCTCGGTCTGGCAGATGGCGCAGGGGGTGACGATCCGCGGACCCGGGGCGATCCGCTTCGTCGTGGTCGAGAACGGCTGCACCTATTTCCGCGAGGTGGGCTTTCCTGACGCGCTCGAGGCGGGCCTGAGGCTGACGCAGATCGGGACCTCGTCCTACCGGATCGAGGTCGCCCTGTTCCGCGAGGGCGAGGACGCGGCCGCGACCCTCGGCTTCTTCCATAACGTGCTCACGGACGCGACCGGCCGGCCGCGGCCGATCCCGGAGGGCCTGCGCGCGGTGCTGGACCGGCTGCGCACGTCCTGAGACCGGCCCGGGGCGTGGAGGTCAGTCTTCCTGCTGGAACTCGGGCGCCTGCTCCAGCTGTTCCTGGTTCAGCCGCGTGACGATGGTGATCGTGCCGTCCTCGGGCGACCGCGCGAGCCGCAGGTCGGAGAGCGGGATCATCACCGTCTTCTCGCCGATGCCGATGAAACCGCCCACGTCGGTGGTCACGCCCTGCACCTGGCCCGAATCGTCGAGCAGGATTTCCTCGACCTCGCCGATGCGCTCGAGGCCGGCGAGGATCGGCTGCAGCGGCTGGTCGGTGTCCCAGCTCTGCGGGTCGTAGTCGCCCTCGAGCGACACGATGTCCGCCTCCTCGATCATCTCGGCGGTGATGTAGACGGGCTGCGCCCCGGCATCGCCGGACTGGTCCTGGGTCGCCGAAGCGCCCTGGTCGGCCGGCTGGTCCGTGTCGGTCCCGCTCGTCTGGGCGTAGGCGGGAAGCGCGAGGGCCGCGGCCAGGGCGGCGGCAAGAGCGGTGCGGGACATGGTCATCCTTTCTGTCCGGACAGAGTGCAGGCAGAACGGACACTGCGGGGCACGGGTTCCCTCGATCGTGATCACGGGGGGCCGATCAGCGCGGAAAGATCGCCACCATCTCGGCCTCGAAGGCGGGCCAGCTCATGGTCGCCCTGTTGCCGGCATGGCCGTGGTAGCGCGATCGCCCGCTCGGCAGCGGAAAGCCCGCCCAGATGCCGGCGAGGTTCACCATGAAGTCGCGGCGCCCGAGCGTGCCGTCCCGCACCGCGTGCAGCCCGGCCTCCGAAAGGAGCCGGTCCGCCAGCCGGTCCTGCAGGTCGGGAGAGAAGCGCGCGGCGGGATCGACGCCCAGGTCGCGCATGAGCCGGCGCAGCGTCGAGGGAATGAACTGGTAGCGCCCGATGGCATGCGGCTGGCCCGGCGTCGCGCGGATCCAGTCGTAGATGTCCTGCACGCGCATCTGCGTGGGCGGCCGCGGCGGGCGCAGGCGCGCGCCGTGCTGGACCGCGTCGTAGCCGGCCTGCCCCGCCTCGGCCCGCGCAATCAGGTCGCGGATGCGCAGCGCGTCGCTGCCGCCCCCCGTCCAGGGCGCGACGGCCGCGACCACGTCGCCCCGTTCGGACCAGGGCGCGAAGAGCCCGCCATCCGTGCGCCCGGAAAAGAGGCTGCCCGCCGCGCCGCCGCGGCGCCCGGGTTCCGCGAGCGCGACAAGGGGCGTCGCGGCGGCGCGTCCCCGGTCGAAGAAGGCGAGCGCCTCGGCCCCGGCGCCGGGCGCGGCCGCGAGACCCGCGCAGCAGGTGAGCCACAGCAGCGCCGCCCGTGTCATCCCCGCGATGTCCCCCGCTTGCCCCATCCGAGGCGACACCATGAGGACAAGGCATTCAGAAAGCGTTGAAGGGCCTCAGCCGCTTTCGTGGAAATGTCCGTAGATGCGTTCGGCCAGCGCCTCGGACACGCCCTCGACCGCCTTGAGGTCGGCGAGGTTGGCGCGGCTCACCGCCTTGGCCGACCCGAAATGCTGCAGGAGAGCGCGCTTGCGCGACGCTCCCACGCCCGCGATCTCGTCCAGCGGATTGGCCGACACCGCCTTGGCGCGCTTGGCCCGGTGGGTGCCGATGGCGAAGCGGTGCGCCTCGTCGCGAAGCCGCTGCACGAAGTAGAGCACCGGGTCGTTGCGGCGCAGCGCGAAGGGCCGTTCGCCGAAGCGGTGGAACTCCTCCTTGCCGTGGTCGCGGTCGATGCCCTTGGCCACGCCAACCATCGCCACGTCCTCGACGCCGTGCTGGGCCATGATCTCGTGCACGGCACTGACCTGCCCCTGCCCGCCGTCGATCAGCAGCAGGTCCGGCCAGAGCCCCTTGTCCCGGTCCGGGTCTTCCTTGAGCAGCCTTTTGAACCGGCGCGACAGCACCTCCTTCATCATCCCGAAATCGTCGCCCGGCGTCAGCTCGTCGCCGCGGATGTTGAACTTGCGGTACTGGTTCTTGAGGTATCCCTCGGGCCCCGCGACGATCATCGCCCCCACCGCGTGCGCGCCCTGAATGTGGCTGTTGTCGTAGACCTCGATCCGTTCCGGCACGGTCTCGAGCCCGAAGGCCTCGGCCAGCCCGCGCAGGAGCTTTCCCTGCGCCGCGCTCTCGGCCATCTTCCGGCCGAGGCTCTCGCGCGCGTTGCGCAACGCCCCCTCGATCAGCTCGGCCTTCTCGCCCCGCTGCGGCACCGCGATCTCGACCTTGCGGCCGAGCTTCTCGCTCAGCGCCTCGATCATCAGGTCGGGGCTCTCGATCGGATGCGACAGCAGCAAGAGGCGCGGCGGCTCCTTCGTGTCGTAGAACTGGCCGATGAACGCCTCGAGCACCTCCGCGTGGTCCACGTCCTCGCCCACCCGGGGGTAGAAGTCGCGGTTGCCCCAGTTCTGGTGCGCGCGGATGAAGAAGACCTGCACGCAGGCCTGCCCGCCCTCCATGTGCAGCGCGAGGATGTCGGCCTCGCCCACAGTGCGGGGGTTGATGCCCTGCGCGGTCTGCACCTGCGTCAGCGCCCGGATACGGTCGCGCAGCGCCGCCGCGCGCTCGAACTCCATGGCGTCCGAGGCGTCCTGCATCTGCCGCGCAAGCGTTTCCTGCACCTTGGTGTCGCGCCCGGACAGGAAGCGCTCGGCGTCGCGCACGCTCTCGGCATAGTCCTCGCCCGAGATGCGCCCGACGCAGGGCGCGCTGCATCGCTTGATCTGGTGCAGGAGGCACGGCCGCGTGCGCGTCTCGAACACGGAATCCGAACAGTTGCGCAGCAGGAACGCCTTCTGCAGCTGGTTCAGCGTGCGGTTCACCGCGCCGGCGCTCGCGAACGGGCCGTAATAGCTGCCCTTCTCCTTCTTTGCGCCGCGATGCTTCTTGATCTGCGGATAGGGATGGTCGCCTGTCACGAGGATGTTCGGGAACGACTTGTCGTCCCGCAGGAGCACGTTGAACTTGGGCTTGAGCTGCTTGATCAGGTTCTGCTCGAGCAGCAGCGCCTCGGTCTCGGTCCGCGTCGTGAGGAACATCATCGATGCGGTTTCGCGGATCATTCGGGCGATGCGCGGCGTGTGCCCGGAGGGCCGGGCATAGTTCGACACCCGCGCCTTGAGGTTGCGCGCCTTGCCCACGTAGAGCACCCGGCTCTGTGCATCGAGCATGCGGTAGACCCCCGGCCGCGACGGCAGCGTCCGGAGGTAGCCCTGGATGCAGTCGTGGCCGGTCGGACCGGCCGGAATGTCGTTTTCCACGCCTTCGTTCATCGCCTCGTGTCAACCTGCCGATACAGGCCCCGATTCGTCCTGTCCGAGGCTGCACCGCAGCCCGATTTCAAGTCCGGAGGCATCCACCGATCCTGTGGATAAGCCTTGGGAGCGTTTGCGTAAGTCACAAATTTTTTATTGAATCTTAACAGTTTGGTTAAGTTGCCCGTTTTTTAGGCGCATAAATAAGCTGTTGTAACAAAAGGAAATTTTCTAGAGACTGCCGAGCATGTCCGCTCCTGGGGGTGCCCCTTTACCTTTTCTTAAACATTCCGGTCGCCGGTGCACAAGTTGCCGCCAGGGCAGCACGGGAGCCCCTATTCGACCCCCAAGACGTCCGGGGTCTGCCAGGCAAGGTGCTGGCCCCCGTCGACGCACAGAAGCTGCCCGGTGATGGCCGGTGCCGACAGGAAATATCCCAGCGCCGCGGTGATGTCGTCCGGCGACGCGCCGCGTTCGAGCACGGTCGCGGCGCGCTGGCGGGCGAAATGGTCGTCGCTCTGGCGCGCCCCCTGCAGGGTCGGGCCGGGGCCGATGGCGTTCACCCGCACCCGCGGCGCCAGCGCCTGCGCCGCCGTCCGGGTAAAGGCCCAGAGCCCCATCTTGGCGATGGTGTAGGTCATGAAGTGCGGCGTAAGCTTGCGCACCCTCTGGTCGATCATGTTGACGACGAGGCCCTGCGCCACCGGCTCGCCGTTCTCGTCCCCGGACGGGTCGGGCACCTGCGCTGCCAAGGCCTGCGTCAGCACGAAAGGCGCGCGCAGGTTGCTTTCCATGTGCCGGTCCCAGCTCTCGCGCGTCGCCCCCGCGATATCGTCGTATTCGAAGATCGACGCGTTGTTCACGAGACGCGTCACCGGGCCGCCCAGCGCCTCGGCCGCCCGCGGCAGCAGCGCCTGCGTCTCCGCCTCGTCGAGGAGGTCGGCCTGCACCGCCACGGCGCGGCGACCCAGCGCCTCGATCTCGCGCACGGTGTCCCGGGCGGCGTCGGCCGACCCGCCGTAATGCACCGCGACGTCGCAGCCGTTCCGCGCCAGGTACAGCGCCATGGCGCGCCCGAGCCGTTTCGCCCCGCCGGTGACCAGCGCCCTGTGTTGCATCGTCTCGGTCATCTCGGTCGGCCCCTTCTTCACATCGTCAGGACGACGGCCACGTAGGCGGCGTAGAGCGCCGTCAGGATCACCCCCCACACCCGCGTCAGGTTGCGGCGCAGGAGCACGAACGGGATCAGCAGCAGCGACGCGGCCAGCATCACCCACAGGTCGAAGCGCAGGAAGGACGGGTCGACCTCCATCGGCGCGATCAGCGACGCGACACCGATGATCGCGAGCAGGTTGAACATGTTCGACCCGATCACGTTGCCGAGCGCCACGTCCGCCTGCCGCCGCAGGGCCGCCGCGACCGTTGTCGCAAGCTCCGGCAGCGAGGTGCCGACCGCGACGAGCGTCAGGCCGATCACCGTGTCGCTGACGCCGAAGCGCTGCGCGATCTCGGTCGCGCTGTCCACGAGAAGGTCGGCGCCAATCGGCAGGCCCACGAGGCCCAGGACGATGTAGACGGCGATCTTCCACCAGGCCATCTCGGGATCGGCGCCCTCGACCTCCTCGGGGTCGTCCTCGGGCACGGCCTGGCCGGCGCGGCGGTGCCGCAGCGAATCCCGGAAGTTGTCCGCGAGGATCAGGCCGAGCCCCGCCAGCAGGACGAGCCCGGCGATCCAGTCGAACACGCCCCGAAAGGCGAGCCCGATGAACAGGACCGTGGATGCCAGCATCACCCAGTAGCTCTTGCGGGTGTCGTGCTCGGAAGTGTGCATGACCGCCAGCAGCGACGGGATGCCGAGCACCAGGAGCACGTTGGCGGTGTTCGACCCGACCACGTTGCCAAGCGCGATGCCCGGCGCGCCGTCAAGCGCCGCGTTGATCGAGATCAGGAGCTCGGGGGCCGAAGTGCCGAAGGCGACGATGGTCAGCGACACGATCAGGGCCGGCACGCCGACCCGGAGCGCGAGGTTCACCGCGCCCTTCACCAGCGCGTCCCCCGCCAGAAGCAGGATCACGAGACCCAGCGCCGCCAATGCCCAGACCATCTCAGCCCTCCCGGGTCTTGCAGGGACAGGGCCCCCGCCCGATGCGATACCGCCCGCACTCCGGGCACTTGCGCTGCCCGAGACGCATGATCTTGGGCGCGCGGAGCTTGCCGAACATGCCGAGCACGCCGACGAACACGAGGAACAGGAGGACGATCTTTACGATCACGTCAGAGGCCGAAACGCGCGAAATCCGCACGCTCCTCGATGGTGCCCAGCGCGTCCTGCACGAGCGTGGTGCCGAAACGCGCGAGGAACGGCCGCCGCACCTCGTACCGGCGGAACCGCACCTTGTCGCCGAAGCGGGCCTTCATCACCGGCACCAGGTGTCCGATGCCATCGGCCAGCCCCACCTCGACGGCGTTGCGGCCGATCCAGATCTCGCCGGTGAAGAGATCCGCGTCCTCGGCGAGCTTGCCGGCGCGGCGCTCCTTCACCTGCGCGATGAAGGTGTCGTGCAGCTGGGAAAGCCAGCGGTTCAGGCGCGCCACGTCCTCCTCGCTCTCGGGACGGAAGGGGTCGAGCATGCTCTTCGACCGGCCGGCCGTGTGCACGCGCCGCTCGATGCCCTGCCGCTGCAGGAAGACATGCGCGCCGAAGCCCGACGAGATGACGCCGATGGAGCCGAGGATCGAGGACGGATCGGCGTGGATCTCGTCCGCGGCGCTGGCCAGCCAGTAGCCGCCCGAGGCTGCCACATCCTCGACAAAGGCGAAGACCGGAACCTTCTTCTCCTCGGACAGACGCCGGATGCGGGCCGCGATGAGCGAGGATTGCGCCGGCGAGCCGCCGGGCGAGTTGATCTCCAGCGCGACGGCGGCGGGCTTGCCCCGCGAGAACGCCTTCTCGATCATCGACGACGTCGAGCGGTCGGTCAGGCTGCTTCGGCCCGGACCGCCGATCGTGCCCTGCAACCGGACGATGGCGACATGCGGCCGGTTCTTCTTGAACGGGTTCCAACGGGTCATGTCGGGCATTTAGAGGCTGCCTCGTGTGCAGACAAGACGCGCGCGCAGATGAAGGCGACGCAGCGGCCACACAGGCGGCCGCCGTCGCGTCACATGAAGCTCTGCGGGTCGATGTCGATGGCGAGCCGCAGGTCGCCCTTGAGCCGGAACTGCCCCACCCAGTCGGCGAGCGCGCGCTGGAGCGGCACGCCCTTCGGCGCCTTCACCAGCAGCCGCACGCGGTGGCGCCCGCGCACCCGGGCGACCGGGGCGGGTGCCGGCCCGAAGACCTGCGCGCCCACGCGCCGCAGCGCCGCATCCTGCCGGGCGAGCGCGTTGCCGAGGTCGAAGGCCTCCTGCGCGTCCGTCGAGGACAGCACGATCCCCGCCATGCGCCCGTAGGGCGGCACGCCCGCCGCGCGCCGCTCGGCCGCCTCCGCGCGCCAGAACCCCTCCTCGTCGCCCGAGAGGATGGCGCGGATCACCGGGTGCTCGGGCTGGTGCGTCTGGAGGAGCGCCGTCCCGCGCTTCTCGGCCCGCCCCGCACGACCGGCGACCTGCCGCATCAGCTGGAACGTGCGCTCGGCCGCGCGCAGGTCCGAACCCTGCAGACCGAGATCCGCGTCGATCACGCCCACGAGCGTGAGCAGCGGGAAATTGTGCCCCTTGGCCACGAGCTGCGTGCCCACGACGATGTCGGCCCCGCCCGAGGCGATCGTCTCGATCTCGGCCTTGAGCTGGCGGGCGCTGCCGTAGAGGTCCGAGGACAGGACCGCGATGCGCGCCTCGGGAAAGAGCGCGCGCGCCTCCTCGGCCAGCCGCTCGACCCCGGGACCGACCGCGGCCAGCTTGTCCTCCGCCGCGCAGGACGGGCAGGCGGCAGGGATCGGCACGCTGTCGCCGCACTGGTGGCAGACGAGCCGCTTCAGGAACCGGTGCTCGACCATGCGCGCGTCGCACTGGGCACAGCCGATCTGGTGGCCGCAGGCACGGCAGACCGTGACGGGCGCGTAGCCGCGCCGGTTCAGGAAGAACAGCACCTGCTCGCCGCGGCCGATCCGTGTCGCCGCCGCGCGCTGCAGGCTCGGGGAAATCCAGCGGTTCGACGGCAGGTCCTCGGCCCGCATGTCGATCGCGCGCATCTCGGGCAGCACCGCCTCGCCGTAGCGCGACCCGAGCGTCAGGCGCGCATACTTGCCCGCCTCGGCATTGGCCCAGCTCTCGAGCGAGGGCGTCGCCGAGGCCAGGACCACGGCCGCATCGTTCAGGGAGGCGCGGAGCACCGCCATGTCCCGTGCATTGTAGAGGACGCCGTCCTCCTGCTTGTACGACGTGTCGTGCTCCTCGTCGACGACCACGAGCCCGAGGTTCCGGAAGGGCAGGAACAGCGCCGACCGCGCCCCCACGACCAGCTCCGCGCCCCCCGTCGCCACCATGCGCCATGCGCGGCGCCGCTCGGTCTGGGTCACGCCGTGATGCCATTCGGCGGGCTTGTGGCCGAAGCGCGCCTCGACGCGGGTGAGGAACTCGGCCGTCAGCGCGATCTCGGGCAGCAGGACCAGGGCCTGCCGGCCGCGGGACAGGCATTCCGCCACCGCCTCGAGGTAGACCTCGGTCTTGCCGGACCCGGTGACACCGCGCAGGAGCGTCGTGCCGTAGCGCCCGCCCCGCACGCCCGCGCGAAGGAACTCGGCCGCCTCCTTCTGGTCGTCGGTCAGCGTCTTTCCGCCGTGGTCGGGATCGAGCCGCGGATAGGGCGTGTCGCGCGGCGCCTCCTCCTCGAGCACGACGCCCTGCGCGACGAGGCCCTTGATTACCGAGGCGGTCACCCCCGCCGCCTCCGCGAGTTCGCCCTGCGTCAGCGCAAGGCCGCCCATCTCGTCGAGGACGGCCAGCACCCGCGCGCGGGCGTCCGTCTCGCGCGAGGGGCGCCCCGGGCCGCGGCGCAGGACGCGCCGGGTCGACGGCGCATCGCCGAGTCCGGGCGCGCGTGTCGCAAGGCGCAACATGGCGGACATGGGCGTGAGCGTGTAATCGCCCGCCTTCACGAGGAACTCGCGCAACTCCTCCCGCATGGGCGGGACGTCCAGCACGCGGTGGACCTTGCGGATGCGGTTCGCGTCGATTCCGCCCTGCCCCGGTCCCCAGACCACGCCCACGACGCGCCGCGGCCCGAGCGGGACCTCGACGAAGGCGCCGAGATGGCAGCCGCCCTCGGGCGCGCGGTAATCGAGCGCCCGGTCGAGCGGCTGCGTGGTCAGCACGCCGACGAGGTCGTTCTCATGAAAGAAGCCGTCCATGGCGCTCCGGCGTTCGGGGGATCGCTGGCAGGGGTTTCAGCCCCCGGGACCATGGGGTATGACAGCGACGACAGATTGCCAAGCGACGCCTGGAGGGCACGCCCATGAAGTTCTTCGTCGACACCGCAGACATCGACGCCATCCGCGAGCTGGACTCGCTCGGCATGATCGACGGTGTCACCACCAACCCGTCGCTCATCCTGAAGTCCGGCCGCGACATCCTCGAAGTGATGCAGGAAATCTGCGAGATCGTGCACGGTCCGGTCTCTGCCGAGGTCGTCGCGCTCGACTCCGAGGTGATGATCGAGGAGGGCCGCAAGCTCGCCGCGATCGCGGACAACATCGCGGTCAAGGTGCCGCTGACCTGGGACGGCCTGCGCGCCTGCAAGGTGCTGTCGGGCGAGGGCAAGATGGTCAACGTCACGCTCTGCTTCTCCGCGAACCAGGCGCTGCTGGCCGCCAAGGCCGGCGCGACGTTCATCTCGCCG
The DNA here is from genome assembly GCF_000521865.1 of Roseivivax isoporae LMG 25204. Lineage (GTDB taxonomy): Bacteria > Pseudomonadota > Alphaproteobacteria > Rhodobacterales > Rhodobacteraceae > Roseivivax > Roseivivax isoporae. Next base: position 134,406 of record NZ_JAME01000001.1, on the reverse strand, counting down.
TTCGTCGGCCGGCTCGACGACCTCAACATCGACGGGCTCGAGCTGATCTCGGACATCCGCCAGATCTACGACAATTACGGCTACGAGACGCAGATCCTGGCCGCCTCGATCCGCACCGCGAACCACATGTCGGAGTGTGCCAAGATCGGCGCCGACGTGGCCACCGCGCCGCCGGCGGTGATCAAGGCGATGGCGAACCACGTGCTGACCGACAAGGGGCTCGACGCCTTCGTCAAGGACGCCCAGCAGGCCGGCATCAAGATCGTGTGACCGGTTCGGCAGGGGCAAGGGCCCCTGCCGCCCCCCTTCGGTCGGTCCCGGCACCGGCCAAGAAAAAAGCCCCGCTCGCGCGGGGCTTTTGTTTTTCGGGCCGGACCGTCGGGCGGTCAGCCCTTCTTCTTGATCGGCGCCCAGATGCGCTTGTTGGTGAGGTAGAGCAGCACCGACAGCACGGTCAGGAACAGCACGCCCGCAAAGCCCGCCTGCTTGCGCGCCATCATCTTGGGCTCGGCCGTCCACATCAGGAACGCGGCCACGTCCTGCGCCTCCTGCTCGAGCGTGGGCTCGGGCTGCCCTTCGGCATAGGACACGTCCTCGCCGTAGAGCGGCGGCGCCATCGAGATCCAGCCGCCCGGGAACGCCGTGTTCTCGTAGAGGATGGTGCCCGCCTGTTCCATCTGCTCGCCGGTATAGCCGTTCAGCAGCGACGCAATGTATTCCGCGCCGCCCATGCCCTTGACCAGCTGGTTGATGCCGGTCCCGTAGGGGCCGTGGAAGCCCGCGCGCGCCTTCGCCATGAGCGACAGGTCCGGGGCACCGACGGCGTCGACCTCGGGGAAGTTGTCGGTCGGACGCGCCGGCCGGTAGTCGTCGAGCTCGGGGTCGAAGACCTCGAAGTTCTGCTCGGCATAGGCGCGCACCTCGGCGTCGCTGTAGCCGGGGCCGGATTCGTCCCCGAGCGAGCGCAGCGGCACGAATTTCAGGCCGTGGCAGCCGGAGCAGACCTGCGTATAGATCTGCAGGCCGCGCTGAAGCTGCGCCTGGTCGTAGCTGCCGAAGGGCCCCTCGAACGAGAACTGGTAGTCGTGGATTTCCTGGTGCACCTCGCCGGTGGCGGCGGCGACGCCGCTGCCCGCGAGGGCCAGGCCCGCGATCAGGGCCGGTGCTGCAAGTTGTCTCAACATCGCGATCGGATCCTTTCTCATTCCGCCGGCGCCATGCCCGGAGCCTTGCCGGAGCCCGAGGCGGCCTTGCGGGCGTCGAAGTCGGCCTCGATGGTGTCGGGCCGCGCCAGCGGCTTCTCGATCACGCCGAGGAGCGGCAGGATCACCAGGAAGTAGGCGAACCAGTAGGTCGAGGCGATCAGCGAGATCCAGTCGTAGGGGAACTCGGTCGACTGCGCGCCGACCCACATCAGGACGATGAAGTCCACCACGAGGAGCGCGAACCACCACTTGAACATCGGCCGGTAGCGGCCCGAGCGCACGGTCGAGGTGTCGAGCCACGGCGCCAGCGCCATGACCGCGATCGCGCCGAACATGGCGAGCACGCCGAAGAACTTCGCGTCGATGATGCCGCCGGTGATGAAGCTCACGAACTGCACCGCCCAGACCTCGGAGGTGAAGGCACGCAGGATCGCGTAGAACGGCAGGAAGTACCATTCGGGCACGATGTGCGCGGGCGTCGCCAGCGGGTTCGCCTCGATGTAGTTGTCGGGGTGACCGAGGTAGTTCGGCATGAAGCCCACCACCGCGAAGAACACCGCCATGATGATCGCCAGCGCGAACAGGTCCTTGATCACGTAGTAGGGCCAGAACGGCACCGTGTCCTTGGCGGCATCGGCCTTGGACCCGCGGCGCACCTCGACCCCGGTGGGGTTGTTGTTGCCCGTGGTGTGGAAGGCCCAGATGTGCACGATCACCAGGCCCGCGATGACGAACGGGAACAGGTAGTGCAGCGAGAAGAAGCGCGTCAGGGTGTAGTTGCCCACCGCGGGTCCGCCCAGCAGCCAGGTCTGGATCGTCTCGCCCACGAACGGGATCGCGCCGAAGAGGCCGGTGATCACGGTGGCGCCCCAGAAGGACATCTGGCCCCACGGCAGGACGTAGCCCATGAAGGCGGTGCCCATCATCAGCAGGTAGATCAGGATGCCGATGATCCACGTCACCTCGCGCGGGGTCTTGTAGGACCCGTAGTAGAGGCCGCGGAAGATGTGGAAGTAGACCGCGACGAAGAACAGCGAGGCGCCGTTCGCGTGCAGGTAGCGCAGCGCCCAGCCGCCGTTCACGTCACGCATGATGTGCTCGACCGAGGCGAAGGCGATGTCGGTGTCCGGCGCGTAGTGCATCACCAGCGTGATGCCCGTGACGATCTGCAGGACCAGGGTGAAGGTCAGCACGATGCCCCAGATCCACATCCAGTTCAGGTTCTTGGGCGTGGGGATCATGATCGTGTCGTAGAGCAGGCCGACGATCGGCAGCCGCGAATGCAGCCACTTCTCGCCGCCCGTCTTGGGTTCGTAATGGTCGTGGGGAATGCCGGCCATAGTCGTTCCTCCCTTTGTCCTCAGCCCAGGACGATGGTGGTTTCGTCGGCGAACTCGGCGATCGGGACCGGCAGGTTCGTCGGTGCGGGTCCCCGGCGGATGCGGCCGGCGGTGTCGTAGTGAGAGCCATGGCAGGGGCAGAACCAGCCGTCGAAATCGCCGGCGCCGTTGCCGAGCGGCACGCAGCCGAGATGGGTGCACACGCCCATCATCACGAGCCACTTGCCTTCCTCGTCGAGGGTGCGGTTCTCGTCGGTGGCGGGCACCTCGCCCTGCAGGTTGCCGTTGCGCGCGACGGGGTCGATCAGGTCGGACACGTCGACGGCCCGGCCTTCCTCGATCTCGGTCGCGGTGCGGTGACGCACGAACACGGGCTTGCCGAGCCACTGCACGGTCAGCTGCGTGCCTTCGGCGACGCCGCCGACATCGACCCGGATCGAGGACAGCGCCCGCACGTCGGCGGACGGGTTCATCTGGTTCACCAGCGGCCAGATCGCCGCGCCCGCGGTCACGGCACCGGCCCCGGCGGTGGCGTAGTAGAGGAAATCCCTCCGGGTGCCTGCGGTATCGTCTGCGTGGGACACGAGGTCACCTCCAGTCCTGGGCCCCTCTGCGGGGCACTTGCATGGCAGCCGCGGCGCGGGGCGCTGCGGCATCATCATCATGGGCGCGGTATTTAACGGCACGCGGCTGAGCCGTCCAGAACACAAAACGGTGCAATTGGACCTAGCGCGCATCTGTCGCGGTTGAGTGCCGCACGGCGCGCCTATATGTGGAAAGTCGAAGCGCCACGCGACATTGGGACATGGAATGAAGACCGGACGGACGTCTGCACTGATCGGCCTCGCGACGGCCGCCGCGCTCTGCGCGGCACCGGTCGCGGCGCAGGATCTCGAATTCTCGCTCTACTCGGGCTGGCAGACGGCCCCGCACAGCCGCGTCAAGGGCGACTATCCCGGCACCGGCGCGGATTTCGACGCGCTCATCGGCTGGGACGGCAAATCCTTCGAGATGCCGCCCTATTACGGCATCCGCGGCACCTGGTGGCGGTCCGAGAACGTGGGCTTCGGCCTCGAGTTCACCCACACCAAGGTCTACGCGCCCGACGACGAGAAGGCGGCGATCGGGTTCGACGACCTCGAGTTCACCGACGGCCTGAACATCGTGACCGCGAACGCGCTCTACCGCTGGCCGAACCGCTGGGGATCCGTGACGCCCTACGTCGGCGGCGGCATCGGCATCTCGGTCCCGCACGTGGACGTCGATTCGACCAACGGCTTCGAGACCTACGAGCTGCAATATGCAGGCCCCGCGGCGCGCCTCATGGCCGGTGCCAGCTACGACCTGACCGAGCGCGTGTCGGTCTTCGGCGAGTACCAGTTCACCTACTCGTCGAACGACGTCGACCTCGAGGGCGAGGGATCGCTGCAATCGGACATCAAGACCAACGCGGTGAACTTCGGCGTCACGCTGAAGTTCTGACCGCGCGCCCGTCGCCTCAGGCGGCGGGTTCCGTTTCCTGCATCGACGGACGCTCCGCGAATCGCGCGTACCACGCGGCGAGCGTCGGGCGTCCCTCGCGCCAGCCGCGGTCGCCGTGGCGGAAGTCGAGATAGCCCAGCGCACAGCCGAGCGCGATCTGCGCCATGGTCAGCCGCCCCGACAGGTGGCTCGTCCAGCGCGCCTCGACCGCGTCGAGCGCGCGCGTGATCTTGCCCCACTGCCCCGCGATCCACGGCTCGTACACCATGTCCTCGGGCCGCACGCGGCGCTCGTAGACCATGGACACGCCCGCATCCATCATCGCCTGCGCCGTCGCCTCGAGCGTCAGCACCTCCCACAGGCGGCTGTCGGGATAGAGGCCGGCCTGCGCGCGGTGGTCGAGGTAGCGGCAGATCACCCGGCTGTCGTAGAGCGCCGGCCCGTCGGGCCGCATCAGCGCCGGGATCTTGCCCAGCGGGTTGGCCGAGACGAGCTCGGGATCGGCGCCGGTGGGCGACGCCGCGACCTTGCGCGTCTCGATCTCGGCGATCTGGCCGGTCTCGTGCGCGGTGACGAGGACCGTGCGCACGAAGGGCGACGGCCCTGCCATCAGAAGCGTCATCATGGTCCGGCTCTCCTCTGTCGCCACGTGTGTGCGGCCGACACTAGAGGGCGGGACGGGAACGGCAATCCGCTTTTCGCGCCGCCGCTTGGTCAGAGGGCGGGCGGGTTCCGCATCAGCGCCGCCAGCGCGTCGAGCTCCTGCCCGATGCCCTCGGCGACGGCCCCGGCCGCGCCGAGCCGGGCAGCGTCGGGCTTGTTCTGGTTGAGCTTCCACGTGGCGTCGATCGCCTCCACGTGCAGCACGCAGGGGACGATCGCGCGCATCAGCCGCTCGAGCGCGTCGGGCGTCATCTTGTCCGCGGTCCACGGCGCCTTGGGCGCGAGCCGCGCCTCGTAGGCCGCGCTCTGGAGGTCCAGCATGGCGCGCATCTCGTCGCCCGGGCGGCGTTCCAGCCGGCCGGCGAGGTGCACCGCCACGTAGTTCCACGTGGGCACCTGGTCGGGCAGGCCGTACCAGTCGGGCGAGACGTAGCCGTCGGGCCCCGAGACCGCGATCACCGCCGGGTGCGGCGCATCGAGGGCGCGCGCCACCGGATTCGAGCGCACGAGGTGCAGCCGCGCGGTGCCGCCGTCCTCGGACAGGTGAAACGGCACGTGCGCCAGCAGCGGCGCGCCCGGCCCCGACAGCGCCAGCACGCCGAAGCCGCGCGTGCGGGCAAAGGCGATGTCCCCGGCGTGGTCGACGCTGCGGAAGACGCGGTTCGGATGCATGGCTCAGCGCGCCTTGGGATGCGTGGCCTCGTAGACGCGCATCAGGTGCACGCCATCCACCGAGGTGTAGGCCTGCGTGGTCGACAGCGACCCGTGGCCCAGCAGTTCCTGGATCGCGCGCAGGTCGCCGCCCGCCGCCAGGAGATGCGTGGCGAAGCTGTGGCGCATGGCGTGCGGCGTCGCGGTCGCCGGCAGGCCGAGCTGCATGCGTGCGGCCTCGGTCACCTTCTGCACGACGCGCGCGTTGAGCGCGCCGCCCCGCACGCCGCGGAAGATCGGCGCGTCGGTCTCGACCGGGAAGGGACAGAGCGCCAGGTAGCGCTCGACCGCCTGCCGCGCCGCCGGCAGGACCGGGACGACGCGTTCCTTGCCGCCCTTGCCGCGGATGCGCAGCGAGTCGCCCATGGGCAGGTCGCGCCCCGCCAGCCCCAGCGCCTCGGAGATGCGCAGGCCGCAGCCGTAGAGGAGCGTGACCACCGCCGCGTCCCGCGCCGCGATCCAGCCGGTCTCGGATTGCAGCTCCACCCGGTCGATCATGGCGCGCGCGGCCTCCTCGGACAGCGGGCGCGGCAGCTTGCGGTCGAAGCGCGGCGCGCGCGCCGACAGGACCGCGGTCGCCTCGACGCCCTCGCGTTCGGCCAGCCAGCGGTAGAACGACTTGACCGCCGAGAGCTTGCGCGCGAGCGACCGCCCGCTCGCCCCCTGCCCGCGGGCATGCGCCATCCACGCGCGCATGTCGCGCACGTCGACCTGCATCAGCGGACCGAGGCCCTCGGTCCCGCCGCGGTGCACGGCCATGAAGGCGATGAAGTCGACGACGTCGGCGCGGTAGGCGCGGATCGTCGCCGCCGCCGCACCACGCACCGCCGAAAGCTGCGCAAGCCACGCCTCGAGCGCATCGCGCGCCTGGGGCGAGACCGCGAGCGTCACGACAGCCAGCGGCGCATGGAACGCTCGAAGACGCCTCCGAAGAACCCGAGCAGGTCGGTCCCGTGCTGCGGCGTGAAGAGCTCCGGATCCTCGGCGCCGAGGACGAGGAGACCCGGGAGCCGCCCGGGCCCGAGGTCGAGCACGAGGCACGCTTCCGACCGGATCCAGCTCGCCACCTCGCCGTAGACCTGGGCATCCGCCTGGTGGATCTGCCGCAGCGTGACCGCGCGCACGGGCGTGTTGCGCCCGCCGGTCACGTAATGCGAGACGAAGCCCGGTTCGGCCACGCTCAGGATCTCGCCCAGCCGGCGCACCGACGGGATGTCGCCGCCCTCGCGGCTTTCCAGCACGAGCTTCACGCAATCGACGCGCAGGATGTCCGCCACGTCGCCGCCGAGGTCGCGCAGGAACCCCTCGAACTCGACCGGGTCGAGCATGCGCAGGATCGCGCGATGGATCTGGTTCGTCCCCGCGAGGTTCTCGTAGGCCGCGGCGATGACCGAGCGGTGCGTCTCCTCCAGCCGTTCGAGCCGCGATTCAAGACGCTCCATGGCGATGCCGCGCAGGTCGACGATGTTCGCGCCCATGGCCCGCTCGTTGGCCGCGACCAGTGCGCGCATGAGGTCGCGATCCTCGAGCACGATGTCGGGGGTCGCGATGATCGTGTCGCGCAGGGTGGTGTCGATGCTGGCTTGGCTGTTGCTCATCCGGGCCTCTCCTGAGGGGACCGCGCCGGCGGATGCCTGACCCGATTTCCCGTGTGGACGGAAGTTTTTACGGTTTCTTGTTCAAGTGCACGCCGCAAGTCAATCCGGCCGGCCAGTTTGGCGGCGCGGGTGGCATCGCGGCCACGCGCGCCGGCGACCCCGCGATCCCGTCGCGGCCGCCGAAACCTCTTGATGCGCCGCGCCCGCTGGCCTAGGCGACCGCTGGGAAACCTGTCTGCAGGCACGGGGAGGCCGCGCGCGCATGAGCCACAACACCTTCGGCCACCTCTTCCGCGTCACCACGTGGGGGGAAAGCCACGGGCCCGCGCTCGGCTGCACCGTGGACGGCTGCCCGCCGGGCATCGCGCTCGACGAGGCGTCGCTGCAGCGCTGGCTCGACCGGCGCAAGCCCGGCCAGAACCGCTACACCACGCAGCGCCGCGAGGCCGACGCGGTGCGAATCCTCTCGGGCGTGTTCGAGGGGCGCACCACCGGCACGCCGATCCAGCTGATGATCGAGAACACCGACCAGCGGTCCAAGGATTACGGCGACATCGCCGAGACCTTCCGTCCCGGCCACGCGGACATCGCCTATTTCCAGAAATACGGCCACCGCGACTACCGCGGCGGCGGGCGCTCCTCGGCGCGCGAGACCGCGGCACGGGTCGCCGCCGGAGGCGTGGCGCGCGCCGCGCTCGCGGCGCTGGCGCCGGGCCTCAGGATCACGGGCTACATGACGCGGATGGGCGCGCATGCGCTCGAGGGGCCGCGCGACATGGACCAGATCGACAAGAACCCCTTCTGGGTGCCCTCGGCCGAGACGGCCGAACGCTGGGCCGCCTATCTCGACGGGCTGCGGAAGGCCGGATCGTCCTGCGGCGCCGAGATCGAGGTGGTCGCGGAGGGCGTGCCGCCGGGGCTCGGTGCGCCGGTCTACGGCAAGCTCGACACCGACCTCGCTGCCGCGATGATGTCGATCAACGCGGTGAAGGGCGTCGAGATCGGCGAGGGCATGGCCGCCGCGCGGCTGACCGGCGAGGCCAATGCCGACGAGATCACCCTCGGCCCGGACGGCCAGCCGGTCTACGCGTCGAACCATGCGGGCGGCATCCTCGGCGGCATCTCGACCGGGCAGGACGTCGTCGTGCGCTTCGCGGTGAAGCCCACCTCGTCGATCCTTACGCCGCGCGCCTCGATCACCCGCTCCGGCCGGGAAACCGAGGTCGTGACCAAGGGCCGCCACGATCCCTGCGTCGGCATCCGCGCGGTGCCGGTGGGCGAGGCGATGATGGCCTGCGTGCTGCTCGACCACCTCCTGCGCGACCGCGGCCAGACCGGCGGGGTGCGCGGACGCATCGGCGCGGAGGACTGAGCGCCCGCCATTCCGGAGAATGACGTTGATTTCCCCGCCCCTCTCGGGCATCCGGTTCAGCGGACCGCGCAAGGGAGAGAGACAATGACCCGGATCGACGCCCGTTTCGCCAGCCTCCGGCAGGACGGACGGAAGGCCTTCGTGGCCTACATCATGGCCGGCGACCCGGACGTGGAAACCTCTTTCGAGCTCATGCGCGGGCTGCCCGGCGCCGGCGTCGACGTGATCGAGCTGGGCCTGCCTTTCACCGATCCCATGGCCGATGGCCCGACGATCCAGACCGCGGGCCAGCGCGCGCTCGCCGGCGGCATGACGCTCGACCGGACGCTCGACATGGTGCGCCGCTTCCGCGCCGAGGACAACGAGACGCCCATCGTGCTCATGGGCTACTACAACCCGATCTATTCGCGCGGCGTCGACCGGTTCCTGGCGCAGGCGACCGAGGCCGGCATCGACGGGCTGATCGTGGTCGACCTGCCGCCCGAGGAGGACGACGAGCTGTGCCTGCCCGCGCAGAAGGCCGGCATGAACTTCATACGCCTTGCGACGCCCACGACCGATGACCGGAGGCTGCCGCGCGTGCTGCAGAACACCTCGGGCTTCGTCTACTACGTGTCGATCACCGGGATCACGGGCGCCGCAGCGGCAGAGGCCGGCGACGTGGGCCCCGAGGTGTCGCGCATCAAGGCGCAGACCGACCTGCCCGTGATCGTGGGCTTCGGGATCCGCACACCCGAGAGCGCCGCGGCCATCGCCGGCGTGGCCGACGGCTGCGTCGTGGGCTCGGCCATCGTGGCGGCGCTGGCCGAGGGGCGCCCGGTGCCCGAGGTGCTGGACTTCGTCGCCTCGCTCGCCGGGGGCGCCCATTCCGCCTGAGCGTCGGTCATTGCGAAAACAGGAATACTGACTTCCGTTTTGCACGGATTGTTCCTCGCGGGTTCCGGGGCCATGTTCGACGGGCCGGCGGCGCATGGGGCCTGCCGGACCACACCGGAGCGACCGCCATGCAGCCCTCGACCGACATCGCCTTCTCGCCCGCGGTCAAGGCCGTGCAGGACCGGCTCGGATCGCGCGCCGCCTATGCCCGCGTCGAGGCACGGGGCGGGTGGGACACGACGATTTCGCCCGACGTGGCGCAGTTCATCGCGGCCCAGCGGTCCGTCTTCCTCGCCACGGCGAGCGCGGATGGCCAGCCCTACATCCAGCACCGCGGCGGGCCGCCGGGATTCCTGAAGGTCCTCGACGAACGCACGCTCGGGATGGCCGACCTCGCGGGGAACCGGCAGTACATCTCGACCGGCAACCTGTCCGAGAACCCGCGCATCCACCTCTTTCTCATCGATTACGCCAACCGCCTGCGGGTCAAGATCTGGGGAACCGCCCGCATGGTCGAGGACGATCCCGACCTCGTGGCGCGGCTGATGCCCGGGGACGGCACCGGCCGGGCGGAACGCGCGCTGATCATCGACGTGGCCGCGATCGACCGGAACTGCCCGCAGCACATCCCCCAACGGTTCGAGGCCGCCGACGTGGCGCGCGCCCTCGAAACTCGCGAGGCGCACATCGCCGAGCTCGAGGCAGAGCTCGCGCGGCTCGGCGGGGCCTGAGATGGACGGACGTCACGACGCTTGCTAAGCCTCCTCGGAACGTCCGCCCGAGGAGAGCCGCATGCCCCCCGTCATCACCGAGATCGAGGACCTCAAGCGCATCTACCGGCGTCGCGTGCCCAAGATGTTCTACGATTACTGCGAGTCGGGCAGCTGGACGGAACAGACCTTCCGGGAGAATTCCTCGGATTTCGACAAGATCTACCTGCGCCAGCGGGTGGCCGTGGACATGGCGAACCGCACCACCCGCAGCACCATGATCGGCCAGGACGTGGCGATGCCGGTGGCGCTCGCGCCCGTGGGCATGACGGGGATGCAGCACTGGGACGGCGAGATCAAGGCGGCGAAGGCGGCCGAGGCGTTCGGCGTGCCCTTCAGCCTGTCCACCATGTCGATCTGCTCGATCGAGGACGTCGCCGCCAACACCTCGAAGCCGTTCTGGCTGCAGGTCTACACGCTGACCGACGACGATTACATGCGCAGGCTCTTCGACCGGGCCAGGGCCGCGAAATGCTCGGCCGCGGTCATCACCGTCGACCTCCAGCTTCTCGGCCAGAGGCACAAGGACCATCGCAACGGGCTGTCGGCGCCTCCAAAGCCCACGCTGCGCACTCTCGTGAACCTCTCGACCAAGTGGGCCTGGGCCATGGGCATGCTGTCGACCAGGCGGCGGCAGTTCGGCAACATCGTCGGCCACGTGGCGGACGTGGACGACCCGTCCTCGCTGATGACGTGGACGGCGCAGAAATTCGACCAGTCGCTGAACTGGGACCGCATCCGGCAGTTCCGGGACATGTGGGACGGCCCCCTCATCATCAAGGGGATCATGGACCCGCGCGATGCGCTCGAGGCGGTGAACGTGGGCGCCGACGCGATCATCGTCTCGAACCACGGCGGCCGGCAGCTCGATGGCGCGCTGTCGTCGATCCGGGCGCTGACCCCGGTGCTCGACGCGGTGGGCGACAAGGTCGAGGTGCACCTCGACAGCGGCGTGCGGTCGGGCCAGGACGTGCTCAAGGCGCTCGCCATGGGCGCCAAGGGCGTGCATATCGGGCGCGCCTACATCTACGGCCTCGGCGCCATGGGCCAGAAGGGCGTGACCCGCGCGCTCGAGATCATCCGCAACGAGCTCGACGTGTCGATGGCGCTCTGCGGACGGCGGCACGTCACTGACATCGACCGCGACATCCTTCTCGTGCCCGAGGACTTCTCGGGTCGCTGGGAGGCGCCGCGCCGCAACGCCTGAGGCGTCTCCTCAGGGCGCGCGGACGGGCATCGCCCCGCGCCCGAGCGCCGGCAGGAGCGCGAGCGGCACCACCAGCAGCAGGACGGCGATCACCGTGAAGGACGTCGAGAGGCCGAACCCCTCGGACACGAAGCCCATCATCGGCGGCCCGAGGAAGAAACCGGTATAGCCCACGACCGACAGCCGCGAGATCGCGTGCGCGCGCGCCCGCGACGGCACGAGCCGCCCCACCCAGGCAAAGACCATGGGCACCACGACCGAGAGACCGAGCCCCATCAGCGTGAAGCCCGCGAGCGCGAAGCCGAGGCCGGGCCCGTGCGCGGCGACGAGCGCGCCCACGGCGGCGATCAGGGTGGCGGCGGCGATCACCGACCGTTCCGACAGCCGCTGCGCCAGCACCTGCCCCGACAGCCGGCCGATGCCCATGGTGAGCCCGAGAAGCGCAGGCCCGAGCGCGCCCGCCGCGGCACCCGCGCCGTGACCGCGCTCGAGATGAAGCGCCGACCAGCCCTCGGTCGCCTGTTCGGACAGGAAGGCCAGGCACACGATCAGGCCGCCCGGCAGGATCAGCGCCCAGGGCGCCCGCACCACGACCGGGCCGTCCGCGTCGTCGTCGGCATCCGCCGGCGCCGCGGGGTCGCGCACCGTCGCCACGATGATCGTGAGGCCGAACATGACCGCGCCGAGCACGAGGAATATCGGCGCGGGCGCGATGCCCGCCTCCCGCGCGAGCCCGACCGCCAGCGCGACGAAGGCGTAGGTCAGCGAGTAGATCGCGTGGTTGAGGTTCATCAGCGTGCGGCCCGTGACGCTCTCGATCAGGCTGATGCGGGTGTTCATCACCACGTCCATGACGCCGAGCCCCATGCAGCCCAGCAGCATCACCAGCGCGAAGGTGACGCCGTCGCCGATCATTCCGGGAAAGAGCGCGACCGTCGCGGAGGCCGCTGTCGCCACGCTCAGCGCGTGCCGCCCGAGCCGCGCCTCGGCCAGGGGGGCGAGCCACATGGCCGCGACCGCACCCACCGTGGCCACGAGCAGCGCCAGCCCGAAGCCGCCGTCGGACAGTCCGACCTGCGCCTTGACCGCGGGCACCTGCGCCGCGAAACCGCCCCAGAACACGCCCATCGCGGCAAAGGCCGCCGCGGGGCCGCGGCTGGCCCGGAGATCACCCAGCATCTGCATGGCGGTGCCTGTGACATGCGGCGCGCCCGGCGTCCAGACGCCCTCGACGGGACGGCGGGTGTGCGCCGCGCGTACCCCCGAATCGCCTTGCCATGGCGGGGGCATGCGTGTAACGGGCAGCACTCGCGCGGGGTGACAGCCTTGGAGGCACGCCGCGTCAGACATCAGGAGTTAAAGACATGGCTGGAGAAATCCCAGATCTTCACGCCCAGGAACGCACGGGGACGGGCAAGGGCGCCGCTCGTGCGGCGCGTCGCGCCAATCTCGTTCCGGGGATCGTGTTCGGTGGCGAAAAGGAACCGCTGCCCATCAACCTGCCCTACAACGACCTCATCAAGCGCCTGCGCGCCGGCCGCTTCAAGTCGCGGCTCTTCAACCTCAAGGTTGACGGCCACGAGGACGTCCGCGTGATCTGCCGCGACGTGCAGCGCGACGTGGTCAAGGACCTGCCGACGCATGTGGACTTCATGCGCCTGCGCCGGACCTCGAAGATCAACCTCTACATCCCGGTCGAGTTCATCAACGAGGACAAGTGCCCGGGCCTGCGCAAGGGCGGCGTGATGACCGTCGTGCGTCCCGAGGTCGAGCTGATGGTGACCGCCGGCGACATCCCGGAAAAGGTCGTGGCGGATCTCGAGGGCCTCGAGATCGGCGACACGCTGACCATCTCGAGCGTCCCGCTGCCCGAGGGCGCCAAGAAGACGATCGACCGCGATTTCGTGATCTGCAACATCACCGCGCCGTCCGCGCTGGCCGCGGCGTCCGACGAGGACGAGGTGACGGAGACCGAGGTCATCGAACAGAACGCCGAGACCGTCGAGGGCGAGAACGACTGATCCCGACGCGGCGCGGCATCCCTGCCCCGCCATCACGGCCCCGCGCCCCCGCGCGGGGCCGTTTTCGTTGCGGCCGGCGCGCCCGCGCCCTATCTCTCGGCCCGACGCAGAGGGGAGACGGCCATGAAACTCTTCGCAGGTCTCGGCAATCCGGGCGCGAAATACGCGGGCAACCGGCACAACGTGGGCTTCATGGCGGTGGACCGCATCGCCGAGGACCACGGGCTCGGGCCGTGGCGCGCCCGCTTCCAGGGCGAGGCGGCGGAGGGCAGGCTCGGCGGCGACAAGGTCATCCTGCTGAAACCCGGCACCTTCATGAACCTCTCGGGCCAGGCGGTGGGCGAGGCGATGCGCTTCTACAAGCTCGGCCCCGAGGACGTGGTGATCCTGCACGACGAGCTCGACCTCGCGCCGGGCAAGGTCAAGGTCAAGACCGGCGGCGGCCATGCGGGTCACAACGGGCTGCGCTCGATCCACGCCCACATCGGCGAGGCCTACCGCCGCGTGCGCATCGGGATCGGTCATCCCGGCCGCAAGGAACTGGTGTCGGGCTACGTGCTGCACGACTTCGCCAAGGCCGACGAGGCCTGGCTCGACGACGTGCTGCGCGGCATCTCGGACGGGGCGCCGGCCCTCGCGGACGGCGATGCGGCGGGCTTCACCACCAAGGTCGCGCTGCGCACGCAGCCCCAGCGCGAGAGCGCGCCGAAGCCCGGGCGCGTCGAGACCGAACGCCCCGCCGCGGAAGGGCCCGCAGACCCCGAGCCCGACGCGCGCTCCCCGCTCCAGCGGCTCGCCGATCGCTTCCGCTGAAGCGCCGCAGCGTCACGCTTGCCGGACGCGCGGCACCGGTGTTCGCTGCGTGCCGGGAGGACGGGGAAGATGGGCAGACGGACGGCGCGCGCCGCCGCCGCGGCGGGCATCGTGGCCCTTGCCGTGCTGGCGGCCGGCCTGTGGAAGCGCGAGGACCTGACGCGGCTCATGGCCGTGACGAGCCTGTTCGCCGAGGACAGGATCGTGCGCAACTTCAGCAACATGCACACGCTCTTTCACACGGCGCCGGTGCCGCGCGGCGACGGTCCCGCGGTGCCGCTGCCGCAGGGCATGCCGCTTGTGCCGCCGGACGGGCTCGACGCCTGGCTCGACCGAAGGGCGGTGACGGCGATGGTGGTGCTGAAGGAGGGTGCGATCCGGCACGAGACCTACCGGCTCGGCACGGGCCCGGACGATCTGCGGATCTCCTGGTCGATGGCGAAATCGTTTCTTTCCGCGCTCTTCGGCACCGTCGTTGCGGATGGCACGATCGACAGCCTCGACGACCCGGTGACACGCTACGCGCCGGCCCTCGCCGGGTCGGCCTATGACGGCGTGTCCGTCCGGAACGTGCTGCAGATGTCCTCGGGCGTGGCCTTCGACGAGGACTACCTGGACTTCTGGAGCGACATCAACCGCATGGGCCGCGTCCTTGCGCTGGGCGGCTCGATGGACAGCTATGCCGCGGGACTCGACGACCGGGCGGCCGCGCCGGGCACGTCCTGGGCCTACGTGTCGATCGACACGCATGTCCTGTCGATGGTCCTGCGCGGCGCCACCGGGCAGTCGCTGCCCGACCTCATGTCCGAGCGGATCGTGGCGCCGCTCGGGCTCGAACGCGAACCGCTTTACGTGACGGACGGTTACGGCGTGGCCTTCGCTCTGGGCGGACTTGCCATGACGACGCGGGACTACGCGCGCTTCGGCCAGATGGTGCTGCAGGGCGGCCACTGGGACGGACGGCAGGTGGTGCCGGCGGACTGGATCGCGGCCAGCACCGTGCCCTCTGCGCCCACCGCGCCCGGTGCGCTGCGCTACGGCTACCAGTGGTGGATCCCCGCGGACGGCGACAGCGGAGAGGTCCTGGGGCGCGGGGTTTACGGGCAGTACCTCTACCTCGACCGCGCTGCCGGGGTGGTGATCGCGGTCAACGGGGCGGACCGGAACTTCCGCGAGGACGGGGCGTTCATGGACTCGCTGCAGATGTTCCGTCGTATTCGGGACAGCGTGTAACCGGTTGTGTCGGCAGGAGGCGCCCCATGGAGATGGACCCGAAGATCAACGTCCTGGGCGGGCCGCTGGAGCCGTGCTCGGTCGATCCCCTGACCGGCTTCTTCCGCGACGGCGCGTGCAATACCTGCAACGAGGACGTGGGCAGCCACACCGTCTGCGCGGTGATGACCGCCGAGTTCCTGGCATATTCCAAGTACGTGGGGAACGACCTTTCGACGCCGCGCCCCGAGTTCGGGTTCGAGGGGCTCCGCCC
Source organism: Roseivivax isoporae LMG 25204 (assembly GCF_000521865.1). Taxonomy (GTDB): domain Bacteria; phylum Pseudomonadota; class Alphaproteobacteria; order Rhodobacterales; family Rhodobacteraceae; genus Roseivivax; species Roseivivax isoporae. Next base: position 118,862 of record NZ_JAME01000001.1, on the reverse strand, counting down.
CGGCGACCGCTGGTGCGTCTGCGCCGGCCGCTTCCTCCAGGCGGCGGAGGAGGGATGCGCGCCGCGGGTCTCGCTCGCCGCGACCCATCGGCGGGCGCTCGAGATCGTGCCCGAGGACAAGCTGCGCGCGCACGCGATCGACCTGCCCGACTGAGCGACATCGGAGCAAAGCCGGGCATTTGCCGTCGGATGCTCACGCGTCGGGCGTCGCAGGCCGCGCCGCCCCGGGACCTCGCCCGCACGGCACGGACGCCCCGCGTGCCCGGGGGAAACGCCCTCACTTTCCGAACATGAAAGGGGTCGATCCACATCCGGACCGGCCCCTTTCTTTCACAAACCGGACAATCCTGCGGATTCAGCCCATGTCGTGGCCAAGCGCCTTGGCGACGGTGAAGATGTCCTTGTCGCCACGCCCGCACATGTTCATGCAGATGATATGGTCGGACGGAAGCTCGGGCGCGATCTTCGTCACGTGGGCCAGCGCGTGCGAGGGCTCGAGCGCGGGGATGATGCCCTCGGTCTCGCAGCAGAGCTGGAACGCCTCGAGCGCCTCGGCGTCGGTGATCGCCACGTATTCGGCGCGCCCGATCTCGTGCAACCAGGCATGTTCAGGCCCGATGCCCGGGTAGTCGAGCCCGGCCGAGATCGAGAAGCCCTCGAGGATCTGCCCGTCGTCGTCCTGCAGCAGGTAGGTGCGGTTGCCGTGCAGGACGCCCGGCCGCCCGCCCGTCAGCGATGCGCAATGTTCCATCCTGTCGTTGACGCCCTTGCCGCCGGCCTCGACGCCGATGATCCGCACCTCCTTGTCGTCGAGGAAGGGGTGGAACAGCCCCATAGCGTTCGATCCGCCGCCGATCGCGGCGACGACCGTGTCGGGCAGCCTGCCCTCGGCCTCGTGCATCTGTTCGCGCACCTCCTTGCCGATGATCGACTGGAAGTCGCGGACCATGGCGGGATAGGGATGCGGGCCGGCGACGGTGCCGATGCAGTAGAACGTGTCGCGCACGTTCGTCACCCAGTCGCGCAGCGCGTCATTCATCGCGTCCTTGAGCGTGCCGCGGCCCGACGTCACCGGCACCACCTCGGCGCCCAGAAGCCGCATGCGGAACACGTTCGGCTGCTGCCGCTCGACGTCGTGCGCGCCCATGTAGACCACGCATTTCAGCCCGAACTTGGCGCAGACCGTCGCCGTCGCCACGCCATGCTGGCCCGCACCGGTCTCGGCGATGATGCGGGTCTTGCCCATGCGGCGCGCGAGGATGATCTGGCCCAGCACGTTGTTGATCTTGTGCGCGCCGGTGTGGTTCAACTCGTCGCGCTTCATGTACACCTTGGCGCCGCCCAGCCGCTCGGTCAGCCGCTCGGCGAGGTAGAGCGGCGAGGGCCGGCCCACATAGTGCTTCCAGAGGAAGTGCATCTCGTCCCAGAAGCTCTGGTCGGTCTTGGCGTAGGTATAGCGTTCCTCGAGTTCGAGGATCAGCGGCATCAGCGTCTCGGACACGAAACGCCCGCCGAAATCGCCGAAGCGGCCCTTGTCGTCGGGCCCGGTCATGAAGCTGTTGACGAGCTCGTTCATCGCGCATCCTCCGGTATCGTGCCTTGGGCCGTCCTACGACATCGGCCGCCCTGCCCGCCAGCGGGAATCGTCCGCCCCGGTGTCGCAGGCGCGCCGCCCTTCCCTTGGCCCGGGCCTTCGGGCTAGACCGGGAGCGGGATCACCGGGAGGCACCATGCAGATCGCCGAGGTCAACGGCACGCGCCTGCACTACCGCATCGACGGGCCGGCCGACGGCGCGCCGGTCGTCTTCTCCAATTCGCTCGGCACGGACCTCAGGCTCTGGGACGCGGTGCTGCCGCACCTGCCCGCGGGCCTGCGCATCCTGCGCTACGACAAGCGCGGGCACGGCCTGTCCGAGGCACCGAAGGGCCCCTATTCCATGGGCATGCTCGTCTCGGACGTCGAGGCGCTCATGGACCATGCCGGGATGACCGACGCGGTCTTCGTGGGCCTGTCGATCGGCGGCATGATCGCGCAGGGCCTCGCCACCAAGCGGCACGACCTCGTGCGCGCGGCGGTCCTGTCGAACACCGGCGCCAAGATCGGCACGCGCGAGATGTGGGCAGACCGCATCGCCGCGGTCGAGGCGGGCGGCATCGCCGCGCTCGCCGACCAGGTGCTCGAACGCTGGTTCTCCGCCCGCTTCCGCGCGACGCCCGAATTCCACGCCTGGCGCAACATGCTGCTGCGGCAGCCGCGCGAGGGCTATCTCGGCTGCTGCCACGCCATCGCGGGGGCGGATTTCTTCACGCCCACCGCCGCGCTGCGCCTGCCGGTCCTCGGCATCGCCGGGTCCGAGGACGGGTCGACGCCGCCCGACCTCGTGCGCGAGACCGCCGAGCTGGTGCCGGGATCGCAGGTCCGGCTGATGCGCGGCGTGGGCCACCTGCCCTGCGTCGAGGCGCCCGAGGACTACGCGTCGATCCTGACCGGGTTCCTGAAGGCGCAAGGCCATGGCTGACCGCCGCGCACGCCCGGCACGGACCGCCTGAGCCATGGCCGGATCGCTTTTCGACAGCGAACTCTACGCGCGCCTCGTGCCGGCCGGAGAGGTCGCGCGGCTCTTCACCGACAGCGCCGAGGTGCGCGCCATGATGCTGGTCGAGGGGGCGCTGGCGCACGCCCAGGGCGCACGCGGCATCATTCCCGAGATCAGCGGCGCGGCGATCCACCGCGCGAGCCTCGAACTGCAGATCGACCCCGCCGCCCTTGCCGGGGCGACCGGCGGGAACGGCGTGCCGGTGCCCGCGCTCGTCGCGGCCTTCCGCGCCGGGATGAAGGCGCCCGAGCACGCGCAATACGTGCACTGGGGCGCGACCTCCCAGGACATCATGGACACGGCGCTCATGCTGCGGCTGCGGCAGGTTCTCGGACATTACGACGCTGCGCTCGGCCGCCTCCTCGCGCGGCTTGCGACGCTCGCCGAGGACCACGCCGGGACGGCGATGGCCGCTCGCACCTATGGCCAGCACGCGACGCCCACGAGCTTCGGCGCGCAGGTGGCGTCCTGGGGCTGGCCGCTCCTCGCCCTGCGGGAGGAACTCGGCGCCCTGCGCGCGGCGCTCCCGGTCTCGCTGTCGGGGGCGGCAGGGACGTCGGGCGCGCTCGGCGTGCACGCGGCGGCGCTGCGGGCCGACCTCGCGCAGGCGCTCGCGCTCGCCGATCCCGGCCATGGCTGGCACACCGACCGGACGATCCTCCTGCGGCTCGGCGCGTGGCTCGCGCGCGCCGCGGCGGCGCTCGCCAAGATCGGCGAGGACGTGATCCTCGGGACCCAGTCGGGGCTGGCGGAACTGCGCCTCGGCGCGGCCGGCCAGTCCTCGACCATGCCGCAGAAGCAGAACCCGGTCTCCGCCTCGATCCTCGTCGCGCTCGCGGCGCAGGTGCAGGGCCTGAACGCCACCCTGCAGGGCGCGGGCGCGCACCGGCAGCAGCGGGACGGCGCCGCCTGGTTCACCGAGTGGCTCACCCTGCCGCCGCTCTGCCTCGCCCTCGCCGCCGCGCTGGAACGGGGCGCGGAGATGGCCGAGGCGCTCGCGCCCGACGCGGAGGCCATGGCGGACACGCTCGCACGGTCGCGGGGGCTTCTCGCCGCCGAGGCGCTGTCCTTCGCGCTGGCCGAGCGCATGCCGCGGCCCGAGGCGCAGGACGCGGTCAAGGCGCTGGCGCGGGAGGTCGCGGCGCACGGCACCGATCTCGGCAGCGCGGCGCACGCACGCTGGCCGGACCTCGATCCGGCGCTCTTCGATCCGGCGCGGCAGCTGGGCGCGGCCCCGGACGAGGCGCGCGCCTTCGCCGCCGCCGCCCGGGCCGGGAACTGACGCCCTTGCCCGCGGCGCGGCACCGCCGGCTGCCGAGGCTGTTCCTGCTGTCGACGGTGATGATCGATTCCATGGGGATCGGGCTGATCATCCCGGTGATGCCTGACCTCCTGCGCGAGGTCACGGGCGGCACGCTTGCAGACGCCGCGCTCTGGGGCGGGGTCCTGTCGACCTCCTTCGCGCTGATGCAGTTCCTCTGCGGGCCGCTGGTGGGTTCCCTGTCCGACCGGTTCGGCCGGCGGCCGGTTCTGCTGCTCTCGCTCGCGGTGATGGCGGTCGACTACGTGGTGATGGCGCTCGCCTCGACCATGTGGCTGCTGCTCGCGGGGCGCATCGTCGGCGGGATCACCGCCTCGACGCAGGCGACGGCCTCGGCCGCCATGGCGGACCTCTCGCGTCCCGAGGAGAAGGCGGCGCAGTTCGGCCTGATCGGCGCGGCCTTCGGCATGGGTTTCGTGATCGGGCCGCTCCTCGGCGGGCTCTTGGGCGACATGGGCACGCGCGCGCCGTTCTGGGCAGCGGCGGCGCTCGCGGCGGCGAACGGGGTCCTCGGCGCGGTGGTCCTGCCCGAGACCGTGACCGACGCCACGCGCCGCGGGCTCGACCGCCGGCGCCTGAACCCTCTCGGGGCCTTCCGGGCGCTCGGCCGCCTGCCCGGCGCGCGGCGCGGACTCACCGTGTTCTTCCTGCTGCAGACCGCCTTCTTCGTCTATCCCGCGATCTGGAGCTTTTTCGGCACCGCCCGCTTCGGCTGGAGCGCGGCGACCATCGGGCTGTCGCTGGCGCTGTTCGGCGTGGCCGTCGCAGGCGTGCAGGGAGGGCTCATCCGCGTCTTCCTGCGGCTCATGGGCGAACGGGGCACGGTGATCTACGGGCTCGTGTTCAACGCGCTGGCTTTCCTCGCGCTGGCCTTCGTCGCCTCTGGCACGCCGGCGCTCGTGCTGACGCCGCTCGCCGCGCTCGGCGCGGTCACCTCGCCCGCGCTGCAGGGCCTCCTGGCCCGGCGGGCGGGCGCGGACGAACAGGGTGCGCTGCAGGGTCTCTTCTCGTCCGCCGGCGCGCTGGCCGCGATCGTGTCGCCGCCGGTGATGACCGCGACCTTCGCCGCTTTCACCCGGCCCGACGCGCCCCTGCACCTGCCCGGTGCGCCGTTCCTCGTCTCGCTCGCGATCCTGCTCGCCGCGCTTGCCGTCGTGCTCGCCCCCGACCGGCAGGGCCGCGCCTCGCTGCGCTGAAGCCGCTTGCGACCCGACCGGCCCGCGGCGACAACATGCGGGCGACAGGTCCCGAGGAGGTTCCCCCCATGACGCGCATCCGTGCCGCGGTCTGCCACGCCTTCGGCGCCCCCCTGACCCTCGAGGACCTCGACCTCAGGGCGCCCGGCCCGGGCGAGATCGAGGTCGAGATCGAGGCGGTGGCCATCTGCCATTCCGACATCCACTACGCCGAGGGCGGCTTTCGCAGCCGCCTGCCCGCGGTCCTCGGGCACGAGGCGGCCGGACGCGTCGCGGCGCTCGGCCACGGCACGCCGGGACCGGCAGTCGGTACCCGGGTGGTGATCACGCTCGTGCGGTTCTGCGGCGCCTGTCCGGCCTGCCTCTCGGGCCGGCAGACCATCTGCCGCGACGTCGACCGCGCGCCCCCGACCCTGTCGCGCTCCGACGGCACGAGCGTCCTGAACGAGATGGATTGCGGCGCCTTCGCGACCCGCGCGGTCCTGCACCACACGCAGGTCGTGGCCGTTCCCGACGCCATCCCGGCCGACCGCGCGGCGCTCCTCGGCTGCGGCGTGGTGACCGGCGTGGGCGCTGTCGTACACGCGGGCGGATTGCGGGCGGGCGAGGACGTGGTGGTGATCGGCGCGGGCGGCGTCGGGCTGAACGCCATCCAGGGCGCGCGTCTGGCGGGGGCGCGGCGCATCGTCGCGGTCGACGTGACCGAGGCCAAGCTCGAGGACGCCCGCGCCTTCGGCGCCACGGACGGCGTGCTCGCGACCGCGGGCCAGCCCTGGCGCGCGGCGCTCCGCGCGCTCGGGCGCGGCGCGGATCTGTGCGTCGTCACGGTTGGGGCGACCGGCGCCTACGACGACGCGCCGCGTTACCTCGGCTGGGGCGGCCGGGTCGTCATGGTGGGCATGCCGCATGCCGGGGCCACGGCGTCCTACGAGCCGCTCAGGACGGCGTTCACCGGCCAGAGCCTCGTCGGATCAAAGATGGGCGACGCCGTCATCGGACGCGACATTCCGTGGATGGCAGACCTCTACCTTCAGGGTAGACTGCGACTCGATGAACTGGTGTCGCGCCGCTGGCCGTTCGACCGGATCAACGACGCGATGGCCGACACGGCGGCCGGCGGCGCGCGTCGCAACGTGCTGACATTCCACGAATAGAATAGGTTCGCCCGCCGGCCGTATCGCTCCTATTGTTGCATCGAGTTTGCACTTTATGCGGGGATGGTCTCATCCGGCAGAAGGGGCCGAAATGACACGGGAAGGCGGCCAAACGGGCTTCAGCGAGGAGCCCTTCGACGGTGACGCGGCCACGGCGTACCTCAAGACCCTCGGGCACCGGGGTCGGCTGCTTATCGTCTGCCACCTGATGAACGGCGAGAAGTCGGTGGGGGAACTGGAGCGGCTCCTGAACATCCGGCAGGCGGCCGTGAGCCAGATGCTGGCGCGGCTGCGCGACGAGGGCCAAGTGGTCACCCGGCGCGAGGGCAAGACGGTCTACTACCGCATCTGCGATGCCGACACGGAGCGCCTCGTCGCGCTGCTGAGCGAGAAGTTCGGACGGGTCTGGTCGACCTGACCCCCGCGCCGGCCCGACGGGTCGTCGCCGGCGCGGGTGCGGCTCAGGCGGCCGCGGTGTCGCGTTCCTCGGCCCATTCCCAGGGCCGCGTGAACGCCCCGAGCGCCTCGGAGACCACGTCCGCATCGCCGCCGTTCAGCGCGACCCGGGCGACGAGCCCGCGCTTCTTGTCATCGACGACCGAGACCACGCGCGCGGGACTGCCGGCCGCCTCGAGCGCGCCATCGTAGATCCGCGTGATCGCACGCTTGCGCAGGTCCGGCTTGAACACCTTGCCGACCGCGGTCTTCGGCAGCTCGTCGAGGATGGTGAGGTGCTTAGGCTGCGCCGCGCGCTCGTGCACGTGGGTGCGGCAATGCGCGAGAAGCTCGTCCTCGGTCACCGTCGCGCCGGAGACGAGTTCCACGTAGGCGCAGGGCAGCTCGCCCGAATGCGCGTCGGGCTGGCCGATCGCGCCGGCGAAGGCGACCGCGGGATGCAGCAGCAGCGCCTCCTCGATCTCGGCCGGGTCGATGTTGTGCCCGCCGCGGATGATGAGATCCTTGGCCCGGCCGGTGATCCAGAGGTAGCCGTCCGCGTCGATGCGCCCGAGATCGCCCGTCCGCAGGTAGAGCCCCTGGTGGAAGAGGTCGCGGTTCTTGTCCTCCTCGGTATAGGTCGAGCCCGCGTAGACGCCGGGGTTCGAGATGCAGATCTCGCCCACCTCGTCGGTGCCGCATTCGCGCGGGCCGGCATCGGTCTGGCGCACGATCTTGACGTCCGTGTAGGGGAACGGCACGCCGACCGAGCCCACCTTCTTCTCGCCCTCGGGCGGGTTGCACGATACGAGGCAGGTCGCCTCGGTCAGGCCGTAGCCTTCGACCACGGTCACGCCCGACGCGGCCTCGAACCGCTTGAACAGCTCGAGCGGCATCGGCGCCGACCCCGAGAACGCGGTCTTGACCGACGAGACGTCGGCATCGACCTTGCGCTGCATCAGCGCCGACACGGCGGTCGGCACCGTGATGATGAAGCTGATCCTCCAGCGTTCGACGAGTTTCCAGAAATTGTCGAACACGCCCTCGCCGCGGTAGCCCGCGGGCGTCGGGAACACCACGTGCGCGCCGGAACTGACCGCGGCCATCAGGATCACGTGGCAGGCGAAGACGTGGAACAGCGGCAGCGGGCACATGATGTTGTCCTCCTCGGTGAAGAGGAGCCGGTGCCCGAGCCAGCCGTTGTAGATCATGCCCGAATAGAGGTGCTGGGCGACCTTCGGCATGCCGGTTGTCCCGCCGGTGTGGAAATAGGCGGCGACGCGGTCCCCGTCCGCGTCCGGGAAGCTCAGCATCTTCGGCTGGCGCGCGGCCTCCCGGTTGAAATCCTTGACGTCGGCATGGCTCGTGCCGGTGAGCTTCGGCCGGATCAGAGGCACGATCCACGACTTGGGCGCGGTCAGGTAGCGATTCAGGTCGACTTCTAGGATGGTCGAGACGCCGGGCGCATGGCGCACCGCCTCGTGCACCTTCTGCGCCACGTCGGTCTTGGGGAACGGCTTCAGCGTGACGACGACCTTGGCACCCGTCTCGCGCAGGATCGCGGCGATCTGCTCGGGCTCGAGCAGCGGGTTGATCGGGTTCACGATCCCGGCCACGGCCCCGCCGAGAAGCGCGGCGATGGTCTCGTTGCAGTTCGGCAGAACGTAGGCGACCACGTCCTTCTCGCCGATCCCGAGCGTGCGGAAGAGGTTCGCGGCCTGCGCGGTGCGCTCCCGCAGCTTGCCCCACGACAGGGTCTCGGCCTTGTCCTTGGGTCCCGAGAGGATCTGGTAGGATACCGCCGGGCGGTCCGGGAACTGGTCGGCCGTGCGGGACAGGAGCCCCCAGAGGGTCTGCGGCACGTCCCGTGCCTCCCACGGCATCTCGGCCTCGATGGCGTTGCGATCCGCGAACGATGCGAATGTCACGGGCGTGCTCCTCCCAGATGGCTCCCGCGGGAGAGTGTCTTACGAGCCGACCCGGTTTCGCAAGGGCGCGCGACGTGACGGCACGGCACCGCTGACGCCACGTCCCGCCGCAGCGCCGCGACCCGGTGGACGCCGTGCCGCCCAGCGCCTACTCTGCCGGCTGCCCGAAAGGAGTCGCGCATGTCCGACAGTTCCGCCTACCAGGTGCTCGCCCGCAAGTACCGGCCCGAGACGTTCGCCGATCTCGTGGGCCAGGACGCCATGGTGCGGACGCTGCGGAACGCCTTCGCCGCCGACCGCATCGCGCAGGCCTTCATCATGACCGGCATCCGCGGCACCGGTAAGACGACGACCGCGCGGATCATCGCGAAGGGCATGAACTGCATCGGGCCGGACGGCACCGGCGGGCCGACCACCGATCCCTGCGGCACCTGCGAGCATTGCCGCGCGATCATGGAGGGCCGGCATGTCGACGTCCTCGAGATGGACGCGGCATCCAACACCTCGGTCAACGACATCCGCGAGATCATCGACAGCGTGCACTACCGGGCCGCCTCGGCGCGCTACAAGATCTACATCGTGGACGAGGTGCACATGCTGTCCACCTCGGCGTTCAACGCGCTCCTGAAGACGCTGGAGGAGCCGCCGGCGCACGTGAAGTTCATCTTCGCCACGACCGAGATCCGCAAGGTGCCGGTCACGGTGCTGTCGCGCTGCCAGCGCTTCGACCTGCGCCGGATCGAACCCGAGGTGATGATCGCGCTCCTGCGCCGCATCGCCGCCGCCGAGGGGGCAGAGATCACCGACGAGGCGCTCGCCCTCATCACCCGCGCGGCCGAGGGGTCGGCGCGGGACGCGACCTCGCTCCTCGACCAGGCGATCAGTCACGGCGCGGGCGGCACCGGCGCCGAAGAGGTCCGCGCCATGCTGGGCCTCGCCGACCGCGGCCGGGTCATGGACCTCTTCGAGCAGGTCATGCGCGGTGACGCGGCCGGGGCGCTGTCCGAACTGTCGGCGCAATATGCCGACGGGGCCGACCCGATGGCGGTGCTGCGCGATCTCGCCGAGATCACGCACTGGATCTCGGTGGTGAAGATCACGCCCGAGGCGGCCGAGGATCCGACGATCGGGCCGGACGAACGCACCCGCGGCCTGGCGCTGTCCGAGGGTCTCGGGATGCGGGCGCTCACCCGCATGTGGCAGATGCTGCTCAAGGCGCTCGACGAGGTGGCCTCGGCGCCGAATGCCATGATGGCCGCCGAGATGGCGATCATCCGCATGACGCACGTGGCCGAACTGCCCTCGCCCGAGGAACTGGTGCGCAGGCTGCGGTCCGAGACGCCGCCGCCCCCGCCGCCGTCCGGGGGCGGCGGCGGCGCCATGCGTGGCGAGGGCGCCGGCGTCGCGAGCGGCGGCGCGCCCGCGCCGACCCATCGCGGCCCGTCCGGCCCCTCCGCCTCGGGCGGAAGCGCCGCGACCGCCCTCGCGGTGGAGGGCGCGCTCGCGCGCTATCCGAGCTTCGACAACGTGATCGAGGTGATCCGCGCGAACCGCGACGTGAAGCTTCTGGTCGAGATCGAGGGGGGCGTCCGGCTGGCCGCCTACCAGCCGGGCCGGATCGAGTTCACGCCGGCCGAGGACGCGGCGCCCGACCTCGCACAGCGGCTCGGCGCCGCGCTCCAGCGGTTCACCGGCAACCGCTGGGCGGTCATCGTGGTGAACGGCTGCGACGCCCCCACCATCGTCGAGCGGCGCGATGCCGACCGCATGGCGCTCCGGGCCGAGGCCGCGCGCCACCCGATGGTGCAGGCGGTCCTCGCAGCCTTTCCGAAGGCGCGCATCGCCGACATCCGCACCGAGGCCGAGGCGGAACAGGCGGCGAGCGCCGAGGCCCTGCCCGAGGTCGAGGACGAATGGGATCCCTTCGAGGAGGACTGATCCCGCCCCCCGCCCTTGTGAGAGGTGCGTCGCGCGCGTATCTCTTGGGAAACAGCACACCCTGAGGGGAGATCCGATGTTCAAGGGACTGGGCGGCCTCGGCGACATGGCCGGCATGATGAAGAAGGCGCAGGAGATGCAGACCCGCATGGCGGAGCTGCAGGAGGAACTGCACAACATCACCGTGACCGGTGAATCCGGCGCGGGCCTCGTCAAGGCCGTGGCCTCTGCCAAGGGCGAGCTGAAGAGCCTCGACATCGACCCGTCGATCTTCAACGGCGACGACAAGGAAGTGGTCGAGGACCTGATCCTCGCGGCGATCAAGGACGCGCAGAGCCGCGCCTCGGACCGGTCGCAGGAAGAGATGCGCAAGTTGACGGAAAGCCTCGGCCTGCCCAAGGACATGAACCTGCCGTTCTGAGCGCCCGCGCCGGCGGCAGCCCCATGTCCGAGAAGTCCGACATCGACGCCCTGATCGACCTGATGGCCCGCCTGCCGGGCCTCGGGCCCCGATCGGCACGCCGCGCGGTCCTCCACCTGATCCGGAAGCGCGGGCCGCTCCTGACCCCGCTCGCCGAACTCATGGGGCGCGTGGCAGAGACCGCGCGCGAATGCCTCAATTGCGGCAACGTGGGCACGTCGGACATCTGCGCGATCTGCAACGACGAGGCGCGCGCGACCGGCGTGCTGTGCGTGGTCGAGGACGTGGCCGACCTCTGGGCGATGGAGCGCTCGGGCACGTTCCGCGGCCGCTACCACGTGCTGGGCGGCACCCTGTCCGCGCTCGACGCCATCGGGCCGGACGAACTGCGCATCCCGCGCCTCGTCGACCGCGTGACCGCCGAGGGCGTCGAGGAGGTGATCCTCGCGCTCAACGCCACCGTCGACGGCCAGACCACCGCCCATTACATCGCCGACCTGCTGCGCGACCGGGTGGCGTTGTCCTCGCTCGCGCAGGGCGTGCCCATCGGCGGCGAGCTCGACTACCTCGACGACGGCACGATCACCGCGGCACTGACCGCGCGCAAGCGGCTGTGACGGACCGACCGGCATCTGCTAGTCTCGACAGGGGAGGACGTCACGGGTGACAGATCGGCACGCAGAGGGGATGCGGATCCGCCGGCAGGTGCTGGGCGACGCGCATGTGGACCGTGCCGAGGCGGCGAAGACCGAGCTCGACGCCCCCTTCCAGGACCTCATCACCGAGGGCGCGTGGGGCACGGTCTGGGCCTCGGACGGCATCAGCCTGCGCGAGCGGTCCATGCTGACGCTGGCGCTGCTGGCGGCGACGGGGAATTTCGACGAGATCCCGATGCACATCCGCGCCACCGAACGCACCGGCGCGTCGCGGCGCGACGTGCTCGAGGCGTTCCAGCACGTGGCCATCTATGCCGGCGTGCCGCGTGCGAACCACGCGCTGAAGCTCGCCCGCGCCACCTATGCCGAGATGGACGCGGCGGAGCGGCAGGATGGGTGACGGCACGTTCTTCGCCCGCGACCGTGGGCGCCACCCGCCCGCGCTGACGCCGGACTACCGCACCTCGGTGACGCGCGCGCCCGCGCGCGCGCCGATCTCGTTCCCGCCCTCGCTGTCCGAGGAGACCGGCCCCGTCTTCGGTCACGACCTGCTGGGGCCGCTCGACGCCGACCTCATCCGCAACTTCGCCCGTCCCGGCCACAGCGCCATCGGCCCGCGCATCTTCGTGCACGGCCGCGTGCTGGACGAGACCGGCCGCGGCGTGCCCGGTGCGCTGATCGAGGTGTGGCAGGCCAATGCCGGCGGGAGGTACCGCCACAAGAAGGAAGGCTACCTCGCGCCGCTCGACCCCGATTTCGGCGGCTGCGGTCGCACGATCAGCGGGGCGGACGGCAGCTATGCCTTCCGCACCGTGCAGCCCGGCCCCTATCCGTGGCCCAATGGCGGCAACGACTGGCGGCCCGCGCACATCCATTTCTCGATCTTCGGCTCGGGTTTCGCGCAGCGCCTGATCACCCAGATGTATTTCGAGGGCGACCCGATGATCCCGCTCTGCCCCATCGTGCGCACCGTGCCGACGGCGGAGGGGATCGACAGCCTGACCGCGCGGCTCGACATGGCGAACACGCTGCCCATGGACATGCGCGCCTACCGCTTCGACCTCGTGCTGCGCGGGCGCCGCCAGACGCTGTTCGAGACCCGCCCCGAGGGCGGCTGAGCCGGCACGGACAAGGAGGACCGCATGCACCGCGACCCCATGCTGAAGGAAAGCCCGAGCCAGACCGCCGGGCCTTACGTGCACATCGGCTGCCTGCCGAACCTCTGCGGCATCGACGGCGTCTACCCCGAGGATCTCGGCGCGCGCATGTACGCCGACGGTGTGCGCGGGCAGAAGATCACCGTGCGCGGCCGCATCCTCGACGGCACGGGCTCCGTCGTGCGCGACGCGCTGGTCGAGGTCTGGCAGGCGGATGCCGAGGGCCGGATGCCCGGCGGCGATCCGCGCGGCCCGGCCGATCCGGCCTTTGCCGGCTTCGTGCGCCGCGCGGCCGACCCCGAGACCGGCGACTGGACCTTCGACACGGTCAAGCCCGGGCGCGTGCCCTGGCCCGACGGACGGCTGCAGGCGCCGCACGCGACCCTCTGGATCGTCGCGCGCGGCATCAATCTGGGGCTGCACACGCGCATGTACTTCGCCGACGAGGACGCCGCGAACGACACGGACCCCGTGCTGGCGCGTATCGAGCACCGCGGCCGGGTGGCGACGCTCCTCGCGCAGCCCGAGGGGCCCGACGCCTACCGCTTCGACATCCGGCTTCAGGGCCCTGACGAGACGGTGTTCTTCGATGTCTGAGCACGCCCCAGCCGCGGGCGTCGCGGGCAAGCCCTGCATCCTCTGCGTGGCGATCACCGGATCGCTGCCGACCAAGCGGGACAATCCCGCGGTGCCGATCTCGATCGCCGAGCAGGTGGACAGCACCCACGAGGCCTACGAGGCCGGGGCAAGCATCGTCCATTGCCACGTGCGCAACGAGGACCAGACGCCGTCCGCAGACCCCGACAAGTTCGCCCGGCTGAAGGAGGGGATCGCGAAGCACTGCCCGGACATGATCGTGCAGTTCTCGACCGGCGGTCGGTCGGGCGCGGGACGTGCGCGGGGCGGGATGCTGCCGCTCCGGCCCGACATGGCGTCGCTGTCGGTGGGATCGAACAACTTTCCGACGCGGGTCTACGAGAACCCGCCCGACCTCGTCGACTGGCTCGCCGCAGAGATGCGCACCCACGAGATCGTGCCTGAGGTCGAGGCGTTCGACCTGAGCCACATCCTCCAGGCGATCCGGCTGCACGGAGAGGGCAAGCTCTACGGGCCGCTCTACGTCCAGTTCGTGATGGGCGTGAAGAACGCCATGCCCGCCGACCGGGAGGTGTTCGACTTCTACGTGAAGACCCTGGCGCGGCGGGCCCCCGAGGCGCTCTGGTGCGCGGCGGGCATCGGCGCGGCGCAGGTCGTGGTCAACGAATGGGCCATCGCCGCGGGCGGCCACACCCGCGCGGGCCTCGAGGACAACGTGCGCCTCGACCGGCACACGCTTGCTCCGTCGAACGCCGCGCTGATCCGGCGCGCGGCCGAGATCTGCGCCCGCTACGCGCGTCCCGTCGCGACGCCGGCCGAGGCGCGCGCGATTCTGGGGCTGCGACCGGCCGCCTGAGCGCCACGTCTCAGGCGACGCGCAGAAACCCGGTCACGGCCGCGGCGAGCGCCTCCGCGATCTCGTCATGGGCGCGGGCACCCAGCATCGCCTCGGCCGCCACGCGGTCGAAATCCGAGAACGCCATGCCCTCGGTCCCCGCCGCGCGCGCGGCGGCGCTGCGCACATAGGTCACCCGCCCTGCGACGCGGGCGCCCAGGGCCTCGAGCATGGGTGCCGTGACGAAGAGCGGGTCGCCCTCGAGCACCGCCGCGGTCGCGCAGTCGATCGCCGCGGGAGGCGCGGCATCGGCGCACCAGAGCAGGAATACCGGCCCGCGCAGCTGCGTCAGCAGGAGCTTCATCCGCGCGACCCAGGCGGTCTGCAACTCGGTCACCACCAGCCGGAAACGCTCGGGATCCCGCGCGTGCAGCGCCGTCAGCATGCCGCGCACGAAGGCATGGTCGGTGAAGTCCACGTCGGGATAGAGCGCGGTCAGCAGCGTCGACGCCCGCACGAAACGGTCGTTGCGGCGCGGATGCACCGTGTAGAACCGGTTCGACATGTTCTGCGCACCCAGAACCTCGATCACCGTAAGCCGCGCGCCGCCGCAGATGTCGAGCACGGCGGCATCGTTCAGGCCTGCGTCGATGCCCGCGTTCTGCACGCCGAAATTCACGCAGGGCACGCCGGTCCGGCGCTGCAGCAGATCCGGCCACGGATCGTGCAGGAACCGGCCGTAGGTTTCTGTGCCGCCGATGCAGGCGACGAAATCCCCGACGCAGGGCTTGCGCGGTCCCCGGAAGGACAGCCGCGAATTGCCGTAGCGACAGAGCGCATAATCGGGCCCACCCCGGCCCCCGGACGGATAGCTCATCTCACACCCTAGAATTCAGTCTCACCCGGATCCGAGGATTTTCGAATCGGCTTACGAAACCGCTAACGGTCGAATGCGAGAGGAACTTGGCAGGGCCGCCCTTGCCCCTGCCTTTTCGGCATGCCTATGGTTGCCCCGGTCAGCAGGAAGGGACACCGCGAGATGGAGATCAGGACGGTCGGCGTGGTCGGCGCCGGGCAGATGGGCAACGGCATCGCGCACGTGATGGCTCTGGCCGGGTACGACGTTCTGCTGAACGACGTGAATGCCGACGCGCTGACGAAGGCGACCGAGCTGATCGCCAAGAACCTCGACCGGCAGGTCAGCCGCGAGAAGATCTCGTCGGAGGAGCGCGACGTCGCGCTCGCCCGCATCCGCACCACCCAGGATCTGGCGGACCTGGGCCAGGCCGACCTCGTGGTCGAAGCCGCGACCGAGCGCGAGGAGGTCAAGAACAAGATCTTCGAGACGCTCGTGCCCGCCTGCAAGCCCGAGACCATCCTGACCTCGAACACCTCGTCGATCTCGATCACGCGGCTCGCGAGCCGCACCGACCGGCCCGAGAAGTTCATGGGCTTCCACTTCATGAACCCGGTGCCGGTGATGCAGCTGGTGGAGCTGATCCGCGGCATCGCCACCGACCAGGAAACCTACGAATCCTGCCTCGCCGTGGTCGAGAAGCTGGGCAAGACCGCGGCCTCGGCCGAGGATTTTCCCGCCTTCATCGTGAACCGGATCCTGATGCCGATGATCAACGAGGCGGTCTACACGCTGCTCGAGGGCGTCGGCAACGTGAGCTCCATCGACCAGGCGATGAAGCTCGGCGCGAACCACCCGATGGGTCCGCTGGAGCTTGCGGACTTCATCGGGCTCGACACCTGCCTCGCCATCATGAACGTACTGCACGACGGGCTTGGCGACACCAAGTACCGCCCCTGCCCGCTCCTGTCGAAATATGTCGAGGCCGGCTGGCTCGGCCGCAAGACGCGGCGCGGTTTCTACGACTACCGCGGCGAGACGCCGGTCCCGACCCGCTGAGCGCGACGGGGCGGCAGGCCGCCCCGTCCCCGCGATCTCAGGCCAGAAGCCGGCGCGCGATCACCTGCGCCTGGATTTCCGCCGCCCCCTCGAAGATGTTGAGGATGCGCGCGTCGCAGAGGACGCGGCTGATCGCGTATTCGAGCGCGAAGCCGTTGCCGCCGTGGATCTGCAGCGCGTTGTCCGCCGCCGACCACGCCACCCGGGCGCCGAGCAGCTTGGCCATCCCGGCCTCGAGGTCGCAGCGCCGGCCCTCGTCCTTCTCGTGCGCCGAGAAATAGGTGAGCTGGCGCGCCACCATGATCTCGACCGCCATCATGGCGAGCTTCGAGGCCACCCGCGGGAACGCGACGAGCGCCCGGCCGAACTGCTTTCGGTCCTGCGCGTACTGCATCCCGAGGTCGAGCGCCGATTGCGCGACACCCACGGCGCGCGCGGCGGTCTGGATGCGCGCGCTCTCGAAGGTCTCCATCAGCTGCTTGAAGCCCCTGCCCTCTTCCTGCCCGAGCAGGTTCTCGGCCTTCACGTGGAAGTCGTCGAAGCCGAGCTCGTATTCCTTCATGCCGCGGTAGCCCAGCACCTCGATCTCGCCGCCGGTCATGCCCTCGGTCGGGAAGGGATGGTCGTCGGTTCCCGGCTCCTTCTCGGCCAGGAACATGGACAGCCCGCGGTAGTCGGTGCTGTCGGGATCGGTCCGCGCCAGCAGCGTCATCACGTGGGTGCGCGCCGCATGGGTGATCCACGTCTTGTTGCCGGTGATGCGCCAGTCGCCGTTCTCGTCCTTGCGGGCCCGCGTGCGCAGTGCCCCGAGGTCCGATCCGGTGTTGGGCTCGGTGAAGACGGCGGTGGGCAGTTTCTCGCCGCTGGCGAAGGCCGGCAGCCACTTCCGTTTCTGCTCCTCGGTGCCGCCCGCGATCACGAGCTCCGCCGCGATCTCGGAGCGGGTGCCGAGGGAACCAACGCCGATATAGCCGCGCGACAGCTCCTCGGACACGACGCACATGGAGGACTTGGACAGGCCGAGGCCACCGTATTCCTCGGGGATGGTCAGCCCGAAGACGCCCATCTCCGCCAGCTCCTCGATCACCTCCATAGGGATCAGCTCGTCCTTGAGGTGCCATTCGTGGGCGTGAGGCAGGACCTTCTCGACCGCGTAGCGGCGGAACTGCTCGCGGATCATCTCGAGCTCGTCCTCGAGGCCCGACCGGCCGACGGTGATCTCGGCCGCACGTTCCTGCATCAGCTCCACGAGCCGCAGGCGCGCGGACTGCGTGTTGCCGGCCCGCATGAGCGTGGCGCCCGCCTCCGTCAGCGGCCGCGCGTCCTCTGCCGCGAGCCCCATGTCCTGCAGGCGCACGATCTCGCCCTGGTTCATCTGGATGCCGCCCACGATCTGCGACAGGTATTCCCCGAACGCGATCTGGTGGATCAACGCCTCGACCTCGCCGAACCGGTCCTGTGCCTCGAGCCGCTCGGCCCAGGCCTGCATCTGGCGCAGTGATTCCACGTAGGTCGCAAGCCAGGCGAGACCGTGCGCCGCGGTCTGGTGCACCTCGATCAGCGCACCCGAGACGCGGCCATCCTCCACCACCATCTCGCGCACGCGGGACCTGGCCGCGTCAAGGAGCGCCGCGCAGGGCGCCACCGCCGCGCCGGTGAGCGACAGCAGGTCGGGCAGCAGCGCGCTGCCGGAGAGCGTCAGATCCTGACCGTCATGTGCCATGCAAATCGTCCTTCTTTCTCCGTCCCGACGGACATAGGGCCTTCGCACCCGCAGCGCAACATAAATGCGCGCACGTCGCGGCGGGCGTTCGATTGTTGCCTGCGCGATTCTTGCGGCAGCCCCCGGGACGCTCTGCTAAGAGCCCGACATGGACACTCTTTTCACGCTGACGCCGCCGCCCGTGCTGGCGCTGTGCCTTATCGTGGCCCTCGTCGCCGGCATCATCAAGGGCATGGTCGGGTTCGCCATGCCGATGATCATCATTTCCGGCCTGGGCTCGCTGCTCGCACCGGAACTGGCGCTGGCGGGGCTGATCCTGCCGACGCTCGCCTCGAACGGGTTGCAGGCCTTCCGGCAGGGAGTCGGCGCCGCGGTCGAATCGGCGCGGCGGTTCCGGGTGTTCCTCGGGGTCGGCGCGGTGATGCTGCTGCTGTCCGCGCAGCTCGTGTCGGTGATGCCGGCGCAGGTCATGTTCGCGCTGATCGGCGTGCCCATCGTGCTTTTCGCCGCGGCGCAGCTTCTGGGCTGGTCCGGGCAGCTGCCGGGCGGCGGCGGCCGGCGCGTCGAGGTCGCGATCGCCGCCTTCGCCGGGTTCATCGGCGGCGTCTCTGGCGTCTGGGGTCCGCCGACCGTGGCGTACCTCACCATGATCGGCACCGAGAAGACGGAACAGATGCGCGTGCAGGGGGTGATCTACGGGCTCGGCGCCGTGCTGCTGACGCTCGCGCATATCGGGTCGGGCGTGCTGAACGCCGCGACGGTCTGGCTGTCCCTGGCGCTGGTGCCGGCGGCGATCCTCGGCATGTGGATCGGCGGGCAGGTGCAGGACCGCATCGACCAGCACGCGTTCCGCCGCGCGACGCAGCTCGTCCTGCTGGTGGCGGGGCTGAACCTCGTGCGGCGCGCCTTCTTCGCCTGAGGGGCGGCGGGCGCCCGGGTCAGGACATCGGCAGCCCGCCGCAGGCCGAGGCGATCTCGGGCGCGGCGGCGGGCGGCACCACCTCGAACCGCGCGGAATAGATCAGCTCGTCGTCGCGCGTCGCGGTGAAGGTCCAGGTGCCGGTCGCCAGTTCCTCGGGCGTGTCGAAGGTGTAGGCGTTGATCGCCGTGTCGCTGCCGCCCAGCGCGGTGACGTAGCTCTGCGTGCTGGCGCCGCTGTCGCGGAAGGCGGGGTGCGTCAGCGTCATCACCACGTTATCGTAGATCCGCCCGTCGCGCGCGAGGGTCTGCACGCCGAAGCTGATGCCCGGCACCGCCGGCACCACCGATGTCAGCCACTGGAAGTCCGGCACTGCGTCGAAGAGCTCGATCTTGCCGGCGACGGTGCCCGGCGCCGGCACGCTGCCGGTCGAGGGCACCTCGCAGAAGACGCCCCGCACCAGCTCGAAAAGGTCGGGATCGTAGCGCGCGCCGTCCTGCAGGGCCTGCTGCGCGTTCTGCGCCCCGGCCGCGGCGGCCGAGAGCACGAGCGGCAGGATGAGGGCGCGGAGCCTGCGAAGCGCGGGACGGCGGGGTGTCATGGCGGCAGGATGCGGCGTCGCGGCGCCAAGCGCAAGCGGCGGCCGGACGCGGCCGCCGCCTGCCGGGCTCAGCCGATCGCCACGGCCTTCACGTCGTCGTCGATGTAGGGCGCGTACTGCGCGAAATTGTCGGCGAACATCTGCACGAGCTTCGCCGCCTGCGCGTCGTAGGCCGCCTTGTCGTCCCAGGTGCGGCGCGGATCGAGCAGGAGCTCGGCCACCCCCTCGACCCGGACCGGCACCTCGAAGCCGAAATTCGGGTCCTTGCGGAACTGCGCGTTCGACAGCGACCCGTCCAGCGCGGCGGTCAGCAGCGACCGCGTCGCGCGGATCGGCATGCGGGAGCCCTGCCCGTAGGCGCCGCCGGTCCAGCCGGTATTCACGAGCCAGCAGGTCGCGCCGTGCTTGGCGATCTTCTCGCGCAGGAGGTCGCCGTAGACCTCGGGGCGGCGCGGCATGAACGGCGCGCCGAAGCAGGTCGAGAACGTCGGCTGCGGCTCGGTCACGCCGCGCTCGGTGCCCGCGACCTTGGCGGTGAAACCGGACAGGAAGTGGTACATCGCCTGCGCCGGGGTCAGCCGGGCGATCGGCGGCAGCACGCCGAAGGCGTCGCAGGTCAGCATGATGATGTTCTTCGGGTGCCCGCCCAGCGCCGTCCTGGAGGCGTTCGAGATGTAGTCGAGCGGATAGGCGCAGCGCATGTTCGCGGTCAGGCTGTCATCGTCGAAGTCGAGCTCGAAGGTCTCCTCGTCGAAGACCATGTTCTCGATCACCGTGCCGAACTTGGTCGTGGTGTCGTAGATCTCGGGCTCGGCCTCGCGGCTGAGGTTGATGGTCTTGGCGTAGCAGCCGCCCTCGAAGTTGAAGGTGCCGCGCTCGGACCAGCCGTGCTCGTCGTCGCCGATCAGCACGCGGCCGGGATCGGCCGACAGCGTCGTCTTGCCGGTGCCGGACAGGCCGAAGAAGATCGCGGTGTCGACCGGGTTGCCGACCGCGTGGTTGGCCGAGCAGTGCATCGGCATCACGCCCTTCTCGGGCAGCAGGTAGTTCAGCAGCGTGAACACCGACTTCTTGTTCTCGCCGGCATATTCGGTATTGGCGATCAGGATCAGCTTGCGGTCGAAGTTCAGCGCGATCACGGTCTCGGAACGGCAGCCGTGGCGCGCGGGATCGGCCTTGAAGCTCGGGCAGTTCACGATGGTGAAATCGGCCACGTACTCGTCGAGCTCGTCGCGGTCCGGGCGGCGCAGAAGGTGCCGGATGAAGAGGTTGTGCCAGGCCAGTTCAGACACCACGCGGACATTGATCGCGTGCGCGGGATCGGCGCCGCCCACCAGGTCCTGCACGAAGTAGTCGCGCCCCTTCATGTGCTCGATCATGTCGGCATGCAGCGCGTCGAACCCCTCGGGCGACATGGCGGCGTTGTTGTCCCACCAGATCGTGTCCTCGACAGAGGGCGTGCGCACCACGTGCTTGTCCTTGGGCGAGCGCCCGGTGAAGGCGCCGGTCGTCACGAGGAAGGCGCCCCCGCGTCCGAGCCGACCCTCGCCGCGCATCAGCGCCTTCTCGATCAGAGCGGGCTCGAGCAGGTTGTAGTAGACGTTGCCAAGTCCCTCGATTCCCTGATCCTCGAGCCGGAATTGCGGGTTCACCCGTCCGAATGTCATGGCCTTAGCTCCTGTCAGCGCCTGCGAGAGTCGCGCTCCGAAGGTCTCGGTTCCGGCGCGCAGGACATCATCTAGCACGAGGATTTTGCGGCTGAACAGAAGGCCTTCAGGCAGTTAGCGCAACCATCTCAGGTTTAGCGCAATCATCGTTCTCCCCATGCGGGTGGCAATGTCACAATTAAGCCATTACTCATGGTTTTTCGGTTGCATGGAAACGGTCACAGGTGCGTGATTCGCAGTTAGGAATTGCTGTAAAGCGGAAACGCGCTCATACTGCGGGAAAATACAAAGTGAGCAGTACGAGGAAATCCCCAATGTCCAGAATCGCCCTTGTGGACGATGACAGGAACATTCTGACGTCGGTTTCTATGACCCTCGAGGCCGAAGGCTTCGAGGTCGATACTTACAATGACGGCCAGCAGGCGCTCGAAGCGTTCAATCGCAAGCTGCCCGACATGGCGGTTTTCGACATAAAGATGCCACGAATGGACGGAATGGACCTGCTGCAGCGCGTCCGGCAGAAGTCGAAGATGCCGGTCATCTTCCTGACCTCCAAGGACGACGAGATCGACGAGGTCCTGGGCCTGCGCATGGGGGCGGACGACTACGTCAAGAAGCCGTTCTCGCAGCGGCTGCTCGTGGAACGGATCCGCGCGCTGCTCCGCCGGCAGGAGGCCGTGACCACCGGCGCCGTGGGCGAGACCGAAGAGACGAAGCTCATGCAGCGGGGGTCCCTCACCATGGACCCGCTGCGCCACTCGGTCACGTGGAAGGGGCAGGACGTGTCGCTGACGGTCACCGAGTTCCTGCTGCTGCAGGCCCTCGCCCAGCGGCCCGGCTTCGTGAAGTCGCGCGACCAGCTGATGGACGTGGCCTACGACGACCAGGTCTACGTGGACGACCGCACCATCGACAGCCACATCAAGCGGCTGCGCAAGAAGATGCGTTCGGTGGACGAGGAATTCTCGGCGATCGAGACGCTCTACGGCATCGGCTACCGTTACAACGAAGAGTGATCCATGGCCCTCGCGGAGCGGCTGCCCGATGACATGTCACGCGCCGAGGACCGGCGCGAGGACGATGTCGTGCTCGGTGACGACTGGGTGGCGCCCGACGCGACCGTCGAGAAGGAATTGCGGGAAAGCCGCGCCCGCCGCGGCCTGTTCTCGCTGAACCGCTCGCCGCTCACGCGGAAGATCATCACCTTCAACCTGATCACGCTGAACGTGCTGGTGGCGGGGATCCTGTTCCTCAACTCCTCGCGCGACACGCTGGCGATCCAGCGCGCGAACGCGGCGCAGTCAGAGGCGGAACTCATCGCCGACGTGTTCGAGGCGCAGCTGCCGCGCGCCGCGCCGGTCAACATGGCCACCGGGGACGGCATCGACGTGGCCGCCACGGTCGAGGGGCTCGACCTGCGCGACGGCACGCGGCTGCTCGTCTTCGACAGCCAGGTGTTCCTCGTGGGCGAGGCGACGGGCGACGCGCCGGCGCAGGCCGGCACGGGCGCGGGCCAGCCGGCGGAGCAGCCCACCGTGATCTCGGACTTCCTCGCCGCGATCTGGCAATCCGTCTCGGGCGTCTTCAGCATGCTCGCGGGCGACGAGCCGCTCGGCGCCGAGGACCGCCTGCGCCGCCTGATCGAGGCGGGCGACCCGAACGCCACGCAGGTCGTCCAGTCGAGCGCGCAGAGCGGCGAGACCCTGTTCACCGCGCTCTCGCCGATCCGGCAGGGCGCGGCGGTCGTGGGTTGGGTGGGCGTCATCTCGCCCGCCGCCGAGATCGACATCGCGGTCCGGCTCGAACGCGAGCGCGTCCTGCAGGTCTTCGTGATCGCGACGCTGGTGTCGATCGGCCTCAGCCTCGTCCTCGCCTCGACCATCGCGCACCCGATCTCGGACCTCGCCGAGGCGGCCGAGCTCGGGCGCGAGAGGAACCGCTCGCGCGGCGCGACCGGGCGCATCCGCATTCCCGACCTCACCGCGCGGCCCGACGAGATCGGACGCCTCTCGGGCGCGCTGCGCGGCATGGTCGCCGCGCTCTACGACCGGATCGACGGCAACGAGCAGTTCGCCGCGGACGTGGCGCACGAGATCAAGAACCCGCTCGCGAGCCTGCGCTCCGCGGTGGGCTCGCTGCGCATGGTCAAGAAGGAGGAGCACCGCGAGAAGCTTCTCGACGTGATCGAGCACGACGTGCGCCGGCTCGACCGGCTGGTCTCGGACATCTCGAACGCCTCCCGGCTCGACAGCGAGCTCGTCAAGGAGGAGGAGCAGGAGTTCAACCTTCTCGAGATGATCGACAACCTCGCGCAGTTCCTCGGCGTGGACGCCAAGCGCAAGGGGATCGAGTTCATCACCGACCTGCCGCCGCGGCCGATCATGATCCACGGGCTCGAGGCCCGGCTGGCCCAGGTCTTCGTCAACCTCATCACCAACGCGGTGTCCTTCTGCGAGGACGGCGACGCGATCCGCGTCTGGGCGCGCCGGCGCGAGAACCGCGTGCTGGTGGTGGTGGAGGATACCGGCCCGGGCATCCCCGACCAGTCGCTGACGAAGATCTTCAAGCGCTTCTACTCGCACCGGCCGGAAACCGACTTCGGCAACAACTCGGGTCTCGGGCTCGCCATCTCGAAACAGATCGTCGAGGCCCATGGCGGCGTGATCTGGGCCGAGAACATCCGCCCCACCGAGGCCGACGTCACCTCGGAACCGCTGGGCGCGCGCTTCGTCGTGGGCCTGCCGCTCTGAGGCGGCGGTGACCTCCGAGACCACCATCCTGCATGCGACCGCGGTGGCGCTCGACGGACGCGCGGCGCTGATCCGCGGCAGGGCCGGTTCCGGCAAGTCCGCGCTGGCCCTCGGCATGATGGCCGCGGGCGCGGCGCTCGTCGCGGACGACCGGGTGATCCTGACCCGCGACGGCGACGGCATCGTGCTCTCGGCGCCCGAGGCGATCCGCGGGTTGATCGAGGCGCGCGGCATCGGCCTCCTGCGCGCGCGTCCGGCCGAGGGTCCGGTCCGCCTTTCGGTGGTGGTCGACCTCGATACGCCGGAAACCGCCCGACTCCCCCCCCTGCGTCACGTTACGCTCTTGTCATGCGCGGTGCCTGTCCTTCACAACTTTGCGCACCCCCATTTCGCCGCGGCCCTCGTCCAGTATCTTAAAGGCGGACGACATGAGTAGCGACAGCCAGACCCTCACCGCCACGCGCGTGGTGCTCGTCACCGGCCCCTCGGGCGCCGGGCGCAGCACCGCGATCAACGCGCTCGAGGACCTGGGCTACGAGGCGATCGACAACATGCCGGTCAGCCTCGTGCCGCGGCTGGTGGACGGCCCCGCGCCCACGCATCCGCTGGCGCTCGGGATCGACGTGCGCAACCGCGAATTCTCGGTCGAGGCGCTGCTCGAGCTCTGCGACACGCTGCGGGGCTGGCCCGGCGTCGCGCCCGAGCTGCTCTATCTCGACTGCCGCCCCGACGTGCTGGTGCGGCGCTATTCCGAGACCCGCCGCCGCCATCCGCTGACGCCCGATGCGGCGCCGACAGAGGGGATCGCGCGAGAACGCGCGCTGCTCGATCCGGTGCGCGAGGCCGCCGACACGCTGATCGACACGAGCGAGTTCAGCCCGCACGAGCTGCGCGACGAACTGGTCGCGCGGTTCGGTCCGGACGGCGCGCGGCCGCTTGCGGTCACGCTCAGCTCGTTCTCCTACAAGCGCGGCGTGCCGCAGGGCGCCGACATGATCCTCGACTGCCGCTTCCTCGCCAATCCGCACTGGATCCCCGAGCTGCGCGATCTGACCGGGCTCGACCCGGAGGTGGTCGCGCACGTCGCCGCCGACCCGCTGCACGCGGGCTTTCTCGAGCGGGTCGAGGACATGCTGCGTTTCCTGCTGCCCGCCTATCGCGACGAGGGAAAGGCGCACTTCGCCGTGGCCTTCGGCTGTACCGGGGGGCAACACAGGTCGGTCGCGGTGACCGAGGCGGTCGCGCGCGGCCTTGCGGAAGTGGGCTGGCGGGTGTCAATAAGGCACAGGGAGCTGGAGCGGCGGGGCTTGATCGGGGACAGTCGGCCGACGCCGCAGGGGATCGGAAGGGCGAGCGCGTGATCGGTATCGTCATCGTGGCCCACGGCGGGCTGGCGCGGGAATATCTCGCGGCGGTCGAGCACGTGGTCGGCATGCAGAACGGCATGCGCGCCATCTCCATCGAGGCGGACCACAACCGCCAGTCCAAGCAGGACGAGATCTGCGCCGCCGCCAACGAGGTCGACCAGGGCGACGGGGTCGTCATCGTGGTCGACATGTTCGGCGGATCGCCATCGAACCTGGCGCTCCGGGCGTGCCAGCCCGAGAACCGCCGCATCCTCTACGGGGCGAACCTGCCCATGCTGATCAAGCTGGCGAAGAGCCGCCAGAAGGGCGTGGCCGACGCCGTCCGGGGTGCGCTGGAGGCCGGTCGGAAATACATTGACACACAGAACATCAAGCCCGATCAGGTGGCCGACCCGGCGACGCGCAGCGCCTGACCCCCTCCCCCACGTGAATCCCGAAAAGAGCGCCATGACCACGTCTGTCCGCAGAGAACTCAAGATCGTCAACGAGAAGGGCCTGCACGCCCGTGCCTCGGCCAAGCTCGTGGAGGTGGTCGAAGGTTTCGACGCGCAGGCCGAAGTGTCTCGCGACGGCCTGTCGGCCTCGGGCGACAGCATCATGGGGCTCCTCATGCTGGCCGCTTCGAAGGGCACCTCGATCGAGGTCGAGACGTCGGGCCCCGATGCCGAGGCGCTGGCGGACGCGATCGCGGCCCTCGTCGCCAACCGCTTCGGTGAGGCATGCTGAGCCCCGACGTCGATCCCCAGACCCGCCGTCCCGCCGCCGCGCCTGTCAGCCCCGCCCCGCGCGACCCCGCGCCCTACGACAAGCGCAAGCTGAGCTACGCCAACACCTTCGAGAACCCGTGGAAGCGCGGCACGATCCGCGCGATGGAATGGCTGACCGGCAAGGTCACGCTCCTGCGCATGGTCCGCGCCTTCGAGCGGATCGGCCCGGCCGAGGGCCAGGCGTTCTGGGCGCAGGCACTGTCGATCATGGACATCACGCTCGAGACCCCCGAGGCGCAGATCGCGCGCATCCCGCGCAAGGGTCCGGTGGTGGTGGTGGCGAACCATCCCCACGGCCTCGTAGACGGCATGGTGCTGGCCGAGCTGATCGGCCGGGTGCGGCGCGACTACCGCATCCTGACCCGCTCGCTCCTGACCGGCGTGCGCGAGGTCGAACGCTTCCTGATCCCCGTCCCCTTCCCGCACGAACCCGACGCGCGCGCGCAGGGGCTGCGGATGCGGGAGACGGCCATGGACCACCTGGGCGCGGGCGGGCTGGTCGCGCTCTTTCCCTCGGGCGTGGTGGCGACCTCGCGCCGGGCCTTCGGCCCGGCCGAGGAGGCGGAGTGGAACCCGTTCACCGCGAAGCTGATCCAGCGGTCGGGCGCGACGGTGGTCCCGATCCATTTCCCGGGCCAGAACTCGCGCGCCTACCAGATCGCCAACCTGATCTCTCCCACGCTGCGGCAGGGGCTCCTGATCCACGAGGTGGTGAAGGCGTGCCGCACGCCGCAGGCGCCCGTGATCGGCAGGCCGATTCCGCCGGAAGAGCTGCGCGCCGCGGGCAGCGGGCGCGAGCTCGTCGCGTGGCTCCGGCAGCGCACGCTGGCGCTCGGCCACGACTGAAACGGCGGGGCCGCCCAAGTCGGGCGACCCCGTGCGGACGTTCAACCCGGGCAGGCCGCGCCGGTGTCGATCCAGGCCTGCACGATCTCGCCGAAGGCTTCCTGCGTGCCCGGAACGGGCGTGCGCCCGTCGCCCGGATGCCAGCCCCAGCCCACGAGGCCGTCCTCGGCCATGTGCTCGTGCAGTTCGGCCAGGTCGCGGTCTCCGTTGCGCTCGGGGTCCTTGAGCTGCGCGCAGATCTCGGCGCCCGAAAGGCCCTGCCAGCCCATCGAGACCGGCGCGAGCGCCCAGGGCTCGTGCCCCGGGATCGATCCGTCGCCGGTCACGAAGGCCACGTTCTGCGTGCCGTGGCAGGTGGTGCAGAACATGCCGGGCGCGCCGAAATCGGCGTCGCCGCGCACCACCGGGGGCATGTGCGGGGTCATGTCGTCGCCCTGCGTCGGCCCGCCGTTCACGGGATGGCAGTTCAGGCAGCGGGGATGCTCGATCACCTTGAGCATCTCCTCGAACAGCGCAACCGACCGCACCTCCTCACCCTCGATGTCGTCGAAGTCCCCGACCGCGCGCAATTCCGCATCCTGCGCCAGTGCGGGGGTCGCGGCGAGCGCCGCGATCATCAGCCATTTCTTCATGTTCTTCAGACACCTGCTCGTGCAAAGGGAAGCCGGCGCGGGCTCGATCCGGTCAGCGCGCGCCACGCATTGGCCACCGCGGGCGCGATGGGCGGGGTTCCGGGTTCGCCGACGCCCGTGGGATCGGCGTCGCTGTCGATGATCGCGACCTCGACCTCGGGCATCTCGTTGATGCGCAGCATCCGGTAGGTGTCGAAGTTCAGCTGCTGGACCTCGCCCCCCTCGCCGAGCGTCAGCTCGTTGTAGAGCGCCGTGCCGAGCCCGTAGCCGATGCCGCCCTCGATCTGCGCGCGGATCACGTTCGGGTTGACCGCGATGCCGCAATCGATGGCGCACCAGACCTTGTGCACGCGCGGCAGGCCGCCCGCGTCCGAGATCTCGACGATCTGTGCCACGTAGCTCTGGAAGCTCTCGTGCAGCGCGACACCGTAGGCGCGGTCGCCGCGCACCTTGGTGCCGTCCCAGCCCGCCATCTCGGCCACCCGCTCGAGCACGGCGCGGTCCCGCCCGGCCTCGTCCTTGAGCAGGTCGAGCCGGCCCTGCACCGGGTCCTTGCCGGCCTTCTCGAGCAGCTCGTCGAGGAAGACCTCGGTCGCGTAGGCGGTGTGGGTGTGTCCCACCGACCGCCACCAGAGCGGCGCGACCGGCAGCTCCTGCTTGACCCAGTCGACGGTGAGGTTCGGCAGCGCATAGGGCATGTTGGTCGACCCCTCGAACGAGGTCGGGTCCGCCCCGCCCTGGTCGAAGGGCGTGCCGGCCATGATCGACTGGTTCACCACGCGGTCCTCCCAGCCGACGATGCTGCCGTCGGCGGCGATGCCGCCGCGCATCCTGTGCACGGTGATCGGCCGGTAATAGGCGCCGGTCAGGTCGTCCTCGCGGGTCCAGACGAGTTTCCACGCGCCGTCGCGGCCCGCGGCCTTGGCGATCGAGGCGATCTCGACCCCGATATGGGCGGTGGGCTGCGCGCGCCGCCCGAAGCTGCCGCCGGCCAGCATCACGTTCATCGTCACGTCCGCGGGCTCGAGGCCCAGGACCTGCGTCACCGCGCCCTTGTCGGCGCCGGGAAACTGCGCCCCCATCCAGATCTCGGCCTTGCCGTCCTTCAGCTCGAGCACCGCGTCGAGCGGCTCCAGCGGCGCGTGGGCAAGGAAGGGAAACAGGAACTCCGCCTCGTGCACGGTCTCGGCCGCCGCGATGGCGCCCGCGCTGTCGCCGACCTTCTCGGCCTCGAGGCCGGGCGATCGCGCAGCCTCCGAAAACGCGGCGAAGATCTCCTCGGAGGAGCGCGTCTCGGCGTCCGTGTAGTCCCACTCGACGCTCAGCGCCTCGCGCCCCTTGAGCGCGGCCGCCGTCGACGTGGCGTAGACCGCGACCCCCTGCGGGATCTGCCGCACGGCGGTGACGCCCGGCACCTCGAGCGCGGCCGCGTCGTCGAAGGACGCGACGGTGGCGCCGATCACCCGCGGACGGCGGACCACGACCGTCTCCATCCCGTCGCGGTAGACGTCCATGGTGAACATCGCGGTGCCGTCCGACTTGGACCGGCTGTCGACCTTGGGCCGGTCGGTGCCGATCAGCGTGAACTCGGACGGGTTCTTGACCGCGGGCTCGACGGGCACGTCCTGCGCGGCGGCCGCCTCGGCCAGCTCGCCGAAGGTCGCGGAATTGCTGCCGTCCGAGACGGTTCCGGCCGACACGGTGAGGGTCGCGGCATCACTGCCCCAGCGTTCGGCCGCGGCGGCGACCAGCATGGCGCGGGCGGCTGCGCCGGCCTGCCGCATCTGCATCCACGAATTGGCCATGGCGGTCGAGCCGCCGGTGCCCTGGATGCCGAAGGCGAGGTTCTTGTAGAGCTCGTCGTCGGCCGGCGCGGCCTCGACCCGCATCTGCGACCAGTCGGCGTCCATCTCCTCGGCCACGAGCGTCGCGAGGCCGGTATAGGGGCCCTGGCCGAACTCGATATGCTTGCAGAAGACGGTGATGGTGTTGTCCGGCGCGACGCGCACGAAGGCGTTCGGGGCAAAGCTGCCCTCGGCCAGCGTGCCGTCGCCCAGCGCCGCGGCGGCGCCCGATTGCGCCCGCGCGCGGATGGGCAGCGCCACCCCGATCACGAGGCCCGCCGAAGCGGCGAGGAATTGGCGGCGTGTCTGAACGGTCATGCTCAGCCCTCCAGCATGTCGGCGGCGTCGTGGATCGCCTGGCGGATGCGCACATAGGTGGCGCAGCGGCAGACGTTCCCGGCCATGGCATTGTCGATGTCCTCGTCGGTAGGTGCGG
This sequence comes from Roseivivax isoporae LMG 25204, assembly GCF_000521865.1. Classification (GTDB taxonomy): domain Bacteria; phylum Pseudomonadota; class Alphaproteobacteria; order Rhodobacterales; family Rhodobacteraceae; genus Roseivivax; species Roseivivax isoporae. Next base: position 89,160 of record NZ_JAME01000001.1, on the reverse strand, counting down.
GGTTCATGCGCAGGAGGCCCACGGCGCTCATCACCTGCCCCGACTGGCACCAGCCGCATTGCGGCACGTCGATGCCGACCCAGGCGGCCTGCACGGCCTCGACCTCGGGGCCCTCGATGCCCTCGATGGTCTCGACCGAGGCTCCGTCGAGGGTGCCGATCGGCGTCACGCAGGAACGCCGCGGCATGCCGTCGACCATCACGGTGCAGGCGCCGCACTGGGCGATGCCGCAGCCGAACTTGGTGCCGGTCAGCCGCAGGTCGTCCCGCAGCGCCCAGAGAAGCGGGGTGTCGTCGGGCACCTCGAGCGTCACGTCCTTGCCGTTCACGGTGAATGTCGCCATGGGCTACTCCCTTTCGTCTGGCGGTCCGGCGCTCGGAGGCCGGCGGCTGGGTTGAGGGGGCCGTGCGACGAGGGGCCAGAGGCGCGGTCGCCGCAGCGGTCCGGAGCGCAAAAAACAGAATCCGAACTCGGATTCAAAAATGACGCAAACGCCGCGCGCCTGTCAATACGTCCCGCGCCCGGGCTCGACGCGAAGGATAGCGGCGCTCAGTGACGTTTCAATTGCAGGTAGCAGGAGAATCCGCGCAGCACCTCGTCGATGTAGGTCTGTACATCGAGCGGCGCGCTCTGCTGCGGCCAGATCATCGCGCCCGACCGCCACTTGGTCATGGCGGCGAGATGGTCCACCGCCACCGCCACGGCACGGTCGGGATCAGGATGCCCGATCTCCTCGCGCCGCTGCAGGAACAGCGCGGCCAGCCCGGCATTGAAGCGCCGCTTGAGCTCGAGGATCGTGTCCTTGAGGTCCGGGACCTCGCGCAGGTCGGGCGAATCGAGAAGCCGCATGACCGGCGAGCGGGCGAGGTCCTTCAGCGCGAAGTCGAGATAGCCTTGGGCGATGCCGGCGATCCCGCATCCGTCCCACCGGGCCGGGTCGAGCGCCTCGGCGTTGGTGTCGGCCATCTCGTCCGCGATGCGCAGGATAACGGCCCGGTAGAGCGCCGACTTGTCGCGGAAATGGTGGTAGACGGCGCCGACCGACGTACCCGCGCGCTGCGCGATGTCGGATACCGACGCCTCGGCCAGGCCGTGCTCCGCGAACAGCGCCTCGGCCGCGTCGAGAAGCGCGGCCTGCGTGCGCCGGCTGCGGCACTGCCGCACCTTGCGCTGCCAGAGCAGATCGTGCCTGTGCGGGTCGGACATGGACGGGGCGTCCTTTTCGTGCCGGGGCCGGTCGTTGCTACCGTGCGTCCGCGCGTTGTCAAGGAAAACGGGCCCCTGCCGCCTGCGTTCCGCAATTGACACATCCGGCGGCGCAACGCCGGCCGCGCGGGGCAAGCGGGTGGTCAGCATAGGCGGGCACCGCTAGGTTCAACCCGCGTCAGTCAGAAGAAACCGACCGACAGGGAGATCCGAGCGCCGTGTTCGACCTTTCCAGAAAAGTCCGCCTCGCGGCGCTTGCGATCTGCACATCAACACCGGCAGCCCTCGCCCTCGACGACGTGTCCTACTCGGTGCGCGCCCCGAGCGAGGAGCAGCGGGAAGAGATCCGCGACCTGCTGCGCAGCGTGTCGCTGATCTCTGCGGCCGAGAACGACGGGCGGACCGACCCGCAGGATCTCGTGGCGACGGCGCTTGCGGATTACGCACACCTGCTCGAGGCGCTCTATTCCCGCGGCTATTACGGCGGCGTGATCAACATCCTCGTGGACGGGCGCGAGGCCTCGCAGATCCCGCTCCTCGACCTGCCCGACCGGGTCGGGGTGATCCAGGTTCAGGTGGAGACGGGTCCGCAGTTCCGATTTTCCCGCGCCGAGGTGGCGCCCATCCCGCGCAAGACCGAGCTGCCCGAGGGCTTCGCGGTCGGCAAGGTCGCGCAGAGCACCGTGATCCGCGACGCCGTCGACATCGCCATCGAGGACTGGCGCGCGCGCGGCTACGCCAAGGCCGGCCTCGCCTCGGAAGACGTGGTGGCCGAGCACCGCACCAACACCCTGTCCGCGGTGATCGGCATCGAGACCGGCCCGAGCGTCCGCTTCGGCAACATGCTCGTCACCACGCCCAGCGCGGTCCGCGAGGGCGCGATCCGCCGCATCGCGGGTTTCCCGCAGGGCGAGAGCTTCGACCCCGAGGAGGTCGAGCGCGTGGTCGAACGGCTGCGGCGCACCGGCGCGTTCTCGTCCGTGACGCTGCAGGAAGGCGAGGTGGTGCGGCCCGACGGGACGATGGACATGTCGCTGGCGGTGTCCGACCAGAAACCCCGGCGCATCGGTTTCGGCGCGGAATACTCGACGCTCGAGGGCATCGGGCTCACCGCGTTCTGGATGCACCGCAATTTCTTCGGCGGGGCCGAGCGGCTGCGCTTCGACGCCTCGGTCCGGAACATCGGCAGCAGCGAGAGCGGGATGGACTACGCGCTGCGCGGCCGGCTCGACATTCCCGCGATCTACGGCGCCGATACCGACGGCTACGTGCTGTCCGCGATCGTGCGCGAGGACGAACCGACCTACCTGTCGAACCGCTTCGAGGCCGAGATCGGCGCCACGCGGCGCCTCGGCGACGACACCGAGGTCGAGCTGGGGCTCGGACTGATCTACAGCGACGTCGAGGACGACCTCGGCGAACGCGAGTTCTTCCTGCTGACCTTTCCCGCGGGCTTGACGATCGACAAGCGCTCGAACGAGCTGAACCCGCGGCAGGGCTATTACGTGAACGCCGAGGCCACGCCCTATCTGGGGCTCAACGACACCCAGTCGGGCGCGCGGCTCTACGGCGACCTGCGCGGCTATCTCGGCTGGGGCGACGGCGACCCGAACGTGCTGGCCGGCCGGCTGCAGCTCGGTTCCGTCGTGGGCTCCGACCTCGAGGAGACGGCGCCCGAGTTCCTGTTCTACTCGGGCGGCGGCGGCACCGTGCGCGGCCAGCCCTACCAGTCGCTGAACGTCGACCTCGGTGACGGGGACGAGACCGGCGGGCGCAGCTTCGTCGGCATGTCCGCCGAGTACCGCCGCGACCTGACCGAGAGCCTCGGGCTCGTCGCGTTCTACGACGCGGGCTACATCGGCGAGGAAAGCTTCTACGACGGCTCGGGCGGCTGGCACTCGGGCGCGGGCCTCGGCGTCCGCTACCAGACCGGCATCGGCCCGATCCGGTTCGACGTGGCCGCGCCCACCTCGGGCGATACCGGCGAAGGCGTGCAGTTCTACATCGGCATCGGACAGGCATTTTGAGACGCATCCTCTCCACCACCGCCCTCGGCCTCGCCTTCGTCGCGCCCGCGGCCGTGAACGGCCAGTCCGACGAACGCGGCCGGCTCGAGGCGCTGATCGAAGACAACCTGTCGGCCGAGGGGATGCAGATCGACATCACCGGCTTCCAGGGCGCGCTCAGTTCCGAGGCGCAGCTCGAGGAGCTGACCATCGCCGACGAGGAAGGTGTCTGGCTGACGCTGCGGGGGGCGGTGCTCGACTGGAACCGCCTCGCGCTCTTGCGGGGCAGGCTGTCGGTGAACGAGCTGACCGCCGACGAGATCATCCTCGCGCGCCTGCCCTCGCAGCCGGCCGACGCGACGGTGGAGGTGCCCGATGCCGCCACGCAGCCGTTCTCGCTGCCAGAGCTGCCGGTCTCGGTCCAGGTGGGCCGGATCGCGGCCGAAAGGGTCGAGATCGGCGCGCCGGTGATCGGCCAGCCGGTCGAGTTCCGGCTCGAAGGCTCGGCGAGCCTCGCCGGCGGCGAGGGGGAGGTGGCGCTCGACGTGGAGCGCACCGACGACCGGCAGGGCGAGATCACGCTCGATGCGGCCTATGCCAACGACTCGCGCGAGCTGTCCGTCGATCTCGACGTGAACGAGGGGCCGGGCGGCATCGTGGCCTCGCTCGCGGGCATTCCCGGCGAACCCGCGCTCGAGCTGACGGTCGAGGGCAGCGGGCCGCTGTCCGACTTCGCGGCCGACCTCGCCTTCGCCACCGACGGCGAGGACCGGCTGGCGGGCCGCATCGCCGTGGCGGACATCGCGGATGCCGACCGCGCGGGCACGCAGTTCGACGTGGACGTCGAGGGCGACGTGCGCCCGCTGCTCACGCCCGAGAACCGCGAATTCTTCGGCCCGAGCCTGTCGCTCGACGTCTCGGGCCAGAGCTATGCCGAGGGCGGCCTCGTGCTCGAGACGCTGTCGCTCGATTCGGACGCGATCACGCTCGACGGAACGGTCGAGCTCAACGCGCAGAACTGGCCCGTGCTCGTCTCGCTGACCGGCCGGATGCAGGCCGAGGATGGCGGGCCGGTCGCCCTGCCCCTGCCCGGGCAGGATACCCGCGTCGACCGCGCGGCGATCGACATCGACTTCAACGCCGCCGAGGGCGACACCTGGCAGGCCGGCATCGCGGTCGAGGGGCTCGACCGTCCCGACCTCGACGCCGCGTCCTTCCGGCTCGACGGCGACGGCACCCTGACCCAGGGCGAGGGTTCGGGGCTCGGCGCGGCCGCGGGGCAGTTCGACCTGTCGGCCGAGGGGCTCGAATTCGCCGATCCGGACCTGGCCCAGGCGGTGGGGGACACGCTGTCGGGCCTCGTGAGCTTCGACTGGACGCAGGGCTCGGCGCTCGAGCTCACTGGGATCGACCTGACCGGCGCCGGCATCACCACCACCGGCACCGTGTCGGTGAGCGGCATCGCCAACGACCTCAACATCGTCATCGCGCCGGACCTCTCGGTGGTCGCGGACGACATCTCGCGCTTTTCCGGTCTCGCCGGGCGCGACCTGAGCGGAGCGGTCGACGTGCAGGCCGAGGGCACGTTCGAACCTGTCTCGGGCGCGTTCGACATGGCCGTCGATGGCTCTGCCACCGACATCGAGACCGGCATCCCCGAGGTCGACGGCCTCGTGGCGGGCCAGCTCGACCTCGCCATCGACGCGGCGCGCAACGAGGCGGGGATCGTCCTGCGCACGCTCAACCTCGCCTCGGAGACACTGACCGCGACCGCAGAGGGCCGCGTCGGCGGCAACGAGACCGACGCGCGCTTCGACATCGACATCGCCGACATGACGCGCGTGCGCCCCGACCTCGAGGGCCGGCTCGCGGTCGCGGGCACCGTGGTGCAGGACGGCGAGGACTACACGCTCGACCTGACCGGCGCGGGCCCGGGCGGCGCGCGCATCGACGCGGACGTGACGGCCACGCTGGTCGACAACCTGCTGACCGCGGTCGGCGGCACCGGCACCGTGGCAGTCGACACGCTCGACACGTTCTCGGGCATCGCCGGGCGCGAGCTCGGCGGCGCGGTCCGCGTCGAGGGCACCGGGCGCTACGACCTGCAGAGCAGCGCGGCCACCGCCGACGTGTCCGGCACCGGCACCGACATCGCGACCGGCATTGCCGAGCTCGACGCGCTTCTTGCCGGGCAGTCGCGGTTCGTGCTCGACGGCGGGCGCAACGAGGAGGGCATCACCCTCCGCACGCTCGAACTCACGACGCCGCGCGCCGACATCACCGCCGAGGGGCGCCTGCGCGACGACGGCAGCACGGCGGAATTCGACGTGGCGTTGTCGGAACTTGCCGCCGTCGTGCCGACCATGTCGGGCGACGCGCGCCTGAGCGGAACCGCCAGCCAGGACGGCGAGGCCTGGAGCTTCGACGTCACCGGCAGCGGCCCGGGCGGCGCGCGCGCCGATCTCGACGGCACCGCGCGTCTCGTCGGCACCGATTTCCGCGGCGTGGACGCCACGGGCAGCATCGCCGCGGACGACCTGTCGGCCTATGCGGGCCTCGTGGACCGGCCGCTCGGCGGCGCGCTGACCTTTGACGGCTCGGGCAGTTTCGAACGCGCGACGGGCTTCTTCTCGGCGGATGTGAGCGGCACAAGCACCGATGTCGCGACCGGCATCGCCGAGCTCGACGCGCTGCTCGAGGGAGAGGCGACCTACGACGTCGAGGCGCGCCGCGACGCGGACGGGATCACCGTGGACGAGCTGCGCATCGCCGCGCCCCGCGTCAGCGTCACCGGCGACGGCGTCTATGCCGAGACCGGCAGCCGCGCCAACTTCGACGCGGTGGTGACCGACCTCGCCTCGGTCGTCCAGGGCATGACCGGCGAGGCGCGCCTCAGCGGCACCGCCGACCAGACCGGCGACACCGTCGATTTCGACATCACCGGCTCGGGCCCGGGCGGCGCCGCCGCGGACATCGCGGGCGCGGCGACGCTCGACGGGCTCGCCCTCCGCGCGATCGAGGCGGCGGGCGCGCTCGGAATCGAGACCCTCCGCCCCTATGCCGAGCTCGTCGGCCGCCCGCTTTCGGGCTCGGCCCGGTTCGAGGGGTCGGGCAGCTACGAGCTGGCGACGCAATTCTTCAGCGCCGATGTCTCCGGCCGGTCGCAGGACGTGACGACCGGCATCCCGCAGGCCGACGCCCTGCTCGCCGGAACCGCGACCTACGACATCGACGCCGCGCGCGACGACGACGGAATCGTGCTGCGCAACCTCCGGATCGAGGCGCCGCGCGCGCGCGCCACCGCGGAAGGCACCTACCGCGACACGGGCTCGAACGTGCGGCTCGAGGCGCGCATGACCGATCTCGGCGACGTGCTGGACGGGCTGTCGGGCGGCGCGCAGGTCGACGCGACCGCGCAGCAGGACGGCGACGTCTGGAACGTGGACGCCACCGCCTCGGGCCCCGGCGGGGCCGAGGCGCAGGTCGACGCGGCGCTTCGCGTGGTCGAGAACGCGCTCGAGGCGGTCGAGGGATCGGGCACGGTGTCGGTGACGACCCTCGCGCCCTATGGTTCGGTGGCGGGCCGGCGGCTCGGCGGGTCGGTATCGGTCGAAGGATCGGGCTCCTACGCGCTCGAGAGCCAGGAGTTCAGCGCCGACGTGGACGGCCGCGTCGCGGACCTGCGCACCGGCATCTCCGCGATCGACCAGCTCCTGCGCGGGACGACCACCTTCGGCGCGACGGCGGCGGGCGATCCGGGCGGCGCCATCCGCATCGATCGCCTGGTGGTCGATGGCACCGAGATCGACGCCACCGTGAACGGCACCTATGGCGGCAACTCGGGCGACGTCCGGTACGACCTGCGCCTGCGCGACGTGGGTCTGTTCGTGCCTGACCTGTCGGGCCCGCTGACCGCGGAGGGCACCGCGCAGCTGGCCGGCGGCGGCTACCGGATCGATGCGGGCCTGACGGGCCCCGGCGGCACGAACGCCAACGTTTCTGGCACCGCGGCGCAGGATTTCGGCCGGGTGAACCTGTCGGTGACGGGCGCCGCGCCGCTCGGGCTCGCCAACGGATTCATCGAGCCCAACATCCTTCAGGGGCAGGCACGCTTCGACCTCCGGGTGAACGGTGCGCCGGGTCTCGACGCGGTGTCGGGCACCGTGACCACGACCGGGTCCGAATTCGCCCTCCCCTCGCAGGGCCTGACCGTGAACGGCATCGACGCGCAGGTGGGCCTGTCGGGCGGACGTGCCGACATCGACCTGACAGGCGGACTGTCGTCCGGCGGGCAGCTCTCGGTCTCGGGGCCGGTAACGCTGTCACCGCCGTTCAACGGCGACCTCGCGATCACCCTCGACGGCCTGCAATATGTCGATGCGGGCTTCATCGAGAGCACCGCGAACGGGTCGCTGCGGCTGACGGGACCGCTCGCCTCGACGGCGACGCTGTCGGGCAACATCGCGCTCGGCCGGACCGAGGTGCGCGTGCCCTCGGGCGGCACGGGCAACACCTCGTTGAGCTTCGACGTCCGCCACGTCAACCCGCCCGCGGACGTCCAGGAGACGCGCGCGCGCGCAGGTTTCCGCGACCCGTCCGACGACGGCGGCGCCGGTGGCGGCGGCGGGGGCGTGAACTACGGCCTCGACGTCACGGTCACGGCCCCCTCGCAGATCTTCGTGCGGGGCCGCGGGCTCGACGCGGAACTGGGCGGCGAGGTGGTGATCGGCGGCACGTTGCAGAACATCCAGCCGGTCGGCCGGTTCGACCTGATCCGGGGCCGGCTCGACATCCTGGGCCAGCGGCTGACCCTGTCCGAGGCCTACATCCAGCTCGAGGGCGACCTGAACCCGTTCATCTACGTGCGCGCGGACACCCAGCGCGACGAGAACACGATCGCCATCATCATCGAGGGGCCGGTGTCGGAACCCGAGGTCGACTTCACCTCGAGCCCCGACCGGCCCGAGGAGGAGGTGCTGGCGCTGCTGCTGTTCGGCCGCGACCTGTCCGAGATCTCGGGGCTGCAGGCGCTGCGCATCGCTTCGGCGATCAACACGCTTGCCGGTCGCAGCGGCACCTCGCTGGTGGATCGCCTGCGGATGTCGACGGGTCTCGACGATCTCGACGTGCAGACCGGGGCGGACGGCCAGACCGAGCTGCGGCTCGGGCGCTACATCAACGAACGCGCCTATACCGACGTGACGGTGAACAGCGAGGGCGAGACCGAGATCAACCTCAACCTGACCATCACGCCCAGCGTCACCGCGCGCGGCACGGTGGGCAGCGGCGGAAATACCGGCGTCGGCATCTACTACGAGCGCGACTACTGAGCCGCGGCGGGCGGGCGCTACTGCGCCCGGTTCCGCCCGGGAACGATCCCGTTGCGCGGCGCGCCGTGCCCGGTCTCGCCGTTCGTGCCCCGCGCCTGCCGCGTGATGTCGCCCGCGGCGAGAACCGGCGCGGCGTCGAAATTGCCGGCGCCGAGCATGCCCGCCACCCGTTCCAGCACGGCCACGACCATCGCCTGTTCCCAGTCGGGAAGCGCCTCGAAATGGCGCACGTAACGCTGCTGCAGCGCGTCGGGCGCCACCTCGACCTTTTCGAGGCCTGCTGGCGTGATGGTGAGGTCGATCTGGCGGCGATCGGTCGCCGACTGCTCGCGCTGGATCAGGCCCCAGGATTCGAGCTTCTTGATCAGGACCGAGATCGTCGCCTGGGTCACGCCCATCTGCGCCGCGACGTCGGTCGGATGGCACCGGCCGCGTTCCGCGACGATCTGCAGGACGCGCAGTTGCACCGCCGTCAGCCCCGCATCCCGCGCGAGGTCGCGGCCGTAAAGATCCGTCGCGCGCAGAATCCTGCGCAACGCAATCAGGCTTTCATCCGTTCTGTCTCTGTCCATGGGCGGCTCAATCGTCTCTGACCGGTGCGACGCCCCGCCGGATGCAAGGGCACAGGAGGCGGCGGCACTCTGAGTCGTCGTATAATCAAACATGTTATTTAGTTAGTCGAATAATCTACCGATACAAGCTGCGCAATGGCCCGGACGCATCATCCGTTCGCCATACACGGCATTCCTTTGCCATCAGCACGGGCTTGTCCACAAGTTTTAATCAATTAAAATCAGCGGCATAGATGACAAATGCCGTCGCACATGCCATTTCGGGGAAGAAAATTACTTTGCCTGTTGAAACATCTCGGCCATCGCCCTATCTTTAGCATCACGAACAAGAAGACGTAGTGAAGGTTCAGACCGATGCAGACACTTCAAAGCATGAAGGCCGAAGGAACGGTGACGTTCCGCAAACCCGTGCGCGAGGACGGCTCCGCGATCTGGGAACTGATCCGCGACTGCAAGCCGCTCGACGAGAACTCGATGTACTGCAATCTTCTGCAGTCCGACCATTTCCGCGACACCTGCGTCGTGGCGGAGAAGGATGGCGAGATCGTCGGCTGGATCTCGGCGTACGTGACGCCGCATGATCCCGACACCGTCTTCGTGTGGCAGGTCGCCGTGTCGAGCGCGGCCCGCGGCATGGGGCTTGGCACGCGCATGCTGAGCGCGCTGATGGCGCGCGAGGAGTGTGCAGAGGTCAAGCGCATGCAGACGACCATCACGCTCGACAACGATGCGTCCTGGGCGCTGTTCCGCAAGTTCGCCGAGCGGTCGAACGGCCTGCTCACCTCGGACGCCCACTTCACCCGCGACACGCACTTCGCGGGTGAGCACGCGACCGAGCACATGGTGACCATCACCTTCCGCGATGCGGTGCAGAGCGCGGCCTGAAACCCGCGCTCCCGCTCACGCGTTCACATCCCATTATTCAGTCCGGAGGACTAGGAATGTCGACAGACAAACAGATTTTCGCGCGCCGCGAATCCGAGGCGCGCAGCTATTGCCGCAATTTCGATACGGTGTTCACCAAGGCCGTCGGGTCCGAGATGACCGACACCGAGGGCAAGACCTATATCGACTTCCTCGCGGGCTGCTCGTCGCTGAACTACGGGCACAACGACCCGGACATGAAGCAGGCGCTGCTGGACCACGTGGCCGGTGACGGCATCGCGCACGGTCTCGACATGTACACCGCCGAGAAGGCGCAGTTCCTCGAGGCGTTCGAGAAGAAGATCCTTGAGCCGCGCGGCATGGACTACAAGGTCATGATGACCGGCCCGACCGGTACCAACGCGGTCGAGGCGGCGATGAAGCTCGCGCGCAAGATCACCGGGCGCCGCAACATCATCTCCTTCACCAACGGCTTCCATGGCATGACCATGGGCGCGCTGTCGCTGACCGGCAATGCCGGCAAGCGGGCGGGCGCGGGCAACAGCTGCGGCGGCCTCTGCGGCGTGACGCACCTGCCCTATGACGGCGCGTTCGGCGACGGTGTCGACACGCTCCAGCAGATCGAGATGATGCTGAACAACACGTCGTCGGGCATCGACAAGCCCGCGGCCTTCATCTTCGAGCCCGTCCAGGGCGAAGGCGGCCTCAACGCCGCGTCGACCGAGTGGATGCAGGGCATCGCACGGCTCGCCAAGGAACACGGCGCGCTCCTGATCGTGGACGACATCCAGTCGGGCTGCGGCCGCACCGGCACCTACTTCTCGTTCGAGGGCACGGGCATCGAGCCCGACCTGATCACGCAGGCGAAATCGCTGTCGGGCTTCGGCCTTCCGTTCGCGGCGCTGCTGATCAAGCGCGAGCACGACATCTGGAAGCCGGCCGAGCACAACGGCACCTTCCGCGGCAACACCCACGCTTTCGTCACCGCGCGCGTCGCGCTCGAGAAGTTCTGGAGCGACGACACCTTCCAGAAGAAGGTGCAGGAGAAGTCGGTCATGCTGACGACCGGCCTGCAGTCGGTCGCCGAGATCGTCCCGGGCGCCAGGCTCAAGGGCCGCGGCATGATGCAGGGCGTCGACGTGGGCTCGGGCGAGCTTGCCGGCGACATCTGCGCACGCGCCTTCGAGAAGGGCCTGATCATCGAGACCTCCGGCGCCGACGACGAGGTGGTCAAGGTGCTGGTCGCCCTGACCGTGTCCCCCGAGACGCTGCGCAACGGCCTCGAGATCCTGCGCGAGGCGACGCAGGAAGCGACCCAGAACCACAAAATCGCAGCGGAGTAACCAGACATGATCGTTCGTGACGTGAACAAGCTGAAGGACACCGACCGTTCGGTGTCCGACAAGAAGTGGACTTCGGTGCGGATGCTCCTGGCCGACGATGCGATGGGGTTCTCCTTCCACATCACCTACATCCAGGCCGGGTCGGAGCACACGTTCCACTACAAGAACCATTTCGAGAGCGTCTACTGCATCTCGGGCAAGGGCACGATCGAGGATCTCGCCACCGGCGAGACGCACCAGATCACCCCGGGCGTCATGTACGCGCTCGACAAGCACGACAAGCACACGGTGCGCTGCGAGGAGGAGCTGGTGCTCGCCTGCTGCTTCAACCCGCCCGTGACGGGCAAGGAAGTGCACCGCGAGGACGGCTCCTACGCGTCGCCCGACGAGGCGGCCTAAGCGACGGACGGGGACTGCATGACCTTCGATTTCAGGAACCACAGCGTCGAGAAGATCGGCGGCACGACGATGTCGCGTCTCGACGAGCTGCTCGAGCCCCTGTTCAGGGTGTCGCAACCGGACTACGGCCGCATGTTCGTGGTCTCGGCGTTCGGCGGCATCACGAACCTGCTGCTCGAGCACAAGAAGAGCGGCGAACCCGGCGTCTACGCCGAGTTCGCCAACGAGACGGCCGAGCACGGCTGGATGTCGGCGCTGACGCGCGTCGACCGTGCCATGCGCGAGGCGCACGAGAAGCTGCTCTCGCACAAGGGCGACAAGCAGGACGCCGACGACTTCGTGCGTGACCGCATCGAGGGCGCGCGCAACTGCCTGATCGACCTGCACCGGCTGTGTTCCTACGGGCACTTCCGCCTGTCGGCGCACATGCAGGTGACCCGCGAGCTCCTGTCGGGGCTGGGCGAGGCGCACTCGGCCTACGTGACCACGCTGCTCCTGCGCCGGAACGGCGTCGACGCGCGGTTCGTCGATCTCTCGGGCTGGCGCGACGAGCGCGAGATGAACCTCGAGGAGCGCATCCGCGACGGGCTGTCCGACATCGACCTCGAGAGCGAGATGCCGATCGTCACCGGCTACGCGCAATGCGTCGAGGGGCTGATGAACAAGTTCGACCGCGGCTATTCCGAGGTCACGTTCAGCCAGATCGCGGCGCTGACCAAGGCGCGCGAGGCGATCATCCACAAGGAGTTCCATCTCTCCTCTGCGGATCCGAAGCTCGTGGGCGCGGACAACGTGCGCAAGATCGGCCACACCAACTACGACGTGGCCGACCAGCTGTCGAACATGGGCATGGAGGCGATCCACCCGACCGCCGCCAAGGCGCTGCGCCAGGCCGAGGTGCCGCTGCGCGTGACGAACGCGTTCGAGCCCGAGGATCCGGGCACCGTGATCGACGAGGCCGAGGCCGAGAAGGGCGTGGCCGAGATCGTCTGCGGCCTGCATGTCTTCGCGCTCGAGCTCTTCGAGCAGGACATGGTCGGCGTTAAGGGCTACGACGCCCGCACGCTCGAGATCCTGACCAAGCATGACCTGCGCATCGTGTCCAAGACGTCGAACGCGAACACGATCACGCACTACGTGGACGCGCCGCTGTCGGCCATGCGCAAGGTCGAGGAAGAGCTCGCCAAGCACTACCCGCAATCCGAGATCAACGTGCGCTCGGCCGCGATCGCCTCGGTGATCGGCCGCGACCTGCGGGGCCTGCACGTGCTCGAACGCGGTCTCGGCGCGCTGCGCGAGGCGGGGATCGACGTGATCTCGGCCCACCAGACGACCCGCACGGTCGACGCGCAGTTCGTGATCCATCGCGACGACCTCGAGACCTGCATCAAGACCCTCCATGACACGTTCATGGGCAAGGGCGGCGCCACCGCGAAACTCGAGGCGGCGTGAAACAAGTCTGAACCTGACTGGCCCGCCCTCGTGGCGGGCTTTTTTTTGCCTTGCGCGGCGGGGCACTGCCCCCGAGGCGAGGGGTCCCGCGCCAGATCTCCCGGCGCCCCGGCAATCAGGAAACCCCGGTACCGCACCACGAGCCCCTTCGTGACGGGCACGCGGATCGCCACGTCGAAGCGGAAGGTGACGTCGGCGACGTATGCGCGCGCCTCGGATACCAGCAGCAGCCGGCGCGTCAGGGGGACTGGCTCCACGCATCCTGCGGTGACCGGATAGTGCAGACCGCCCGCGCGCGCATCGAGCCCAGCACGCGGCGGACGAGCAGGCACACCGGAGCGGTGCCGGGCGCGCGGAAATCGGTCATCGCGCCCTATGCCCCGCGCAAAGGGCCCGTCCCCCGCCCCGCGGACGAAGCGCCGCAGCCCCCTGCCCCGGTCGCGGCCTGCCTCAAAACGGCGGATAGGCCGGCGGGAAGATCTCGGTCTCGGGCGGATGGCCCCAGGTGCGGTCGGGATATTTCGCCCGCAGGCCGTCGAACTGCCGCTGCGCGCGGGCGCGCGCCTCCGCCATGTCGAGCCCCGCGACCTCTCCGTCCCGCATCGACAGGCGCCCGTCGACGAAGACCGCCCGCGTGACGCGCCCCGTGGCCCCGAGGACGAGGGTCCGCACCGGGTCGATCCGCGGCGCCATCAGCGCGTCCGACATGTCAAATACGGCGATGTCGGCCTTTGTCCCCGGCGCGAGCCGGCCGAGATCGGGCCGGCGCAGCGCGTCCGCGCCGCCGATCGTGGCGGCGTCGAACATGTGTTGCGGCGCCACCTCGTCAACCGCGTCGCCCGCCATGCGCGCCATAATCACCCCGACCGCCATGTTCAGCACCATGTCGGGCGGCGCGGTGTCGGTGCCCATCCCGATCCGGATGCCCCGCCGCCGCAGCTGGCCGAAGCTCTTCAGCATCGCGCCCGTCCGCGCGAAGACGAGCGGGCAATGCGCGACCGTCACGCCATGATCGGCATAGAGCGCCAGGTCCTCGTCGGTGGCGTAGTTGGCGTGCGGCGCGATGAGCCGCTCGTCGAGCGCGCCGATCCGGGCCAGCCAAGCCGGCGCGGTGGTGCCGTGCAGCGCCCGGACCGTGTCGCGTTCCATCTGGCCCTGCGCCATGTGCAGGCGCACCGGCAGGTCGAGGTCGCGCGCCACGTCCATCGTGCGGGTGAGGAGCGTCCCGGTGCAGGTCTCGACCCGGTCGGGCGCCAGCATCCCCTGCACGAGGCCGCCGTGGCTTCCCGCCCGCGCCTTGACGAAGCCGAGGGCGTCCTCGAGCCCCCGCAACCCGCGCGCCTCGTCGAAGCGCGGCTCGAGCGTGCCGGGCGCGGTGCAGACCATGCCGCCCGAGCGGTAGGCGGGGCCAAGCCAGACCCGCAGCCCGAGCGCGCCCGCGGCCTCTGCAGCCGCCTCGAACTCGGCAACCGTCTCGCCCCATTCCCGGTAGAAGAGCGAAGCGATGGGCAATGCCGAGGTGATGCCGTTGCAGAGGAGTTGCGCAAACGAGAACCGCTTCTGGAACGCGAGTTCCTCGGGGTCGTACATCTCGTATGGCCCGCGCGCGACGTAGCTTTCGGGCCAGACCCGCCCCTTGGCCCAGGGCGGGCCGCAATCGACGCCGAGGACGGTGGTGTCGAGATCCGACAGCGCGTCGAGATCGACGAGACCCGGCGACACCAGCACCTCGCCGAGGTCGATCCGGCGGGCGACCTCGCCCTCGAATCGTTGCCCGACGAAGAGCACGCGATCGTCCTCGATCACCACCTCGCCGTTCTCTAGCAGACGGTGCCCGCCGTCGCGGAAGGCGAGGATCCAGCGCGCCCGCAGCGCCGTGCGGCCCTCGGGGCGCGCGCCCAGTGTAAGCGTGTCGAGCATCACGGTGCCTCCCGCTCGGGTCTGCCCTGCCGGCCGGTCACGCGGCCGCCCTTCAGCGTCAGCGTGACCGGCCCGCCCGTCGCGACCGCCTCGGCGAGCGTGGTTCCGGGCAGAAGTGCCAGGTCGGCCGGGCGTCCCTCGGCGAGAACGTGATCGGCGACGCCCATCACCGCCGCGCCGCCGGTCGAGCAGACATGCAGCGCGAGCTCCACGTCGGCATCCGAGCGGAAATTGTTCTTCTGGGCGACGATGCGCGCGCGGTCGAGCATGTCGGGACGGTTCCAGGGGTTCCAGGTGTCGAGGACACCGTCGCAGCCCGCCCCCATGCGCAGCCCGGCGTCGAGCACCCGGCGCACCGAGGGCACCTCTCGCGAGGGCGCGCCGGTGGTCAGGATCGCCACGTCCTCCTCCGCAAGCGCCGCAAGCAGAGCCTCGGTCCTGACCCAGTCGGGCATGCCGAGGCAGAAGGCATGGCTGATCGCGACCCGCCCCCGCATCCCGAGCGCGCGGGTCCGCTCGATGATCATTTCCATCGAGAAGGCGCCGAGCTCGCCGGCCTCGTGCAGGTGGATGTCGATGCCGCGTCCGTGCCTTTCGGCCAGACCGAACACCGCGTCGAGATGGCCACGCGGATCGCGGTCGATCCCGCAGGGATCGAGCCCGCCCACGAGATCCGCCCCGAGCGCCATCGCCTCGTCCAAGAGCTCGCGCGTTCCCGGGCGACTGACGAGGCCCGATTGCGGAAAGGCGACGATCTCCATGTCGACGATGCCGCGCAGGTCCTCGCGCGTCGCCAGCACGCCCTCGAGCGCGGCAAGCCCGTTCTCGGTATCGACGTCCACGTGGCTGCGGACATGCGTGGTGCCGGCCCCGGCCAGCGCCAGCGCGTGGCGCATGGATTGCCGGCGCGGGTCGTGGCCGAGACGGCGCCGCTCGGCGCGTTCGTTGTCGATCATCGCGCGCAAGTCGGCGCCGACCACGTTTTCGTACCAGCCCATGCCCATCAGCGTCTTGTCGAGATGCGTGTGCGCCTCGACGAGCCCCGGCACGGCGATGGCGCCGCCTCCCTCCTCGACGGGAACGCCGGGCGCCTCGAGGGCCGGGCCGATACGGTCGATGCGCCCGCCGCGGACGAGGATGTCGCAGGCGGCGCCGCCCATGGGGCGGACATTTCGGATCAGGAGGTCGGTCATGCGGCCTCCGGGAACAGGCCGCCGGCCTTGGGACGCGGCGCGGCATAGGCACCCGCCTTCGAGGTCCGGTAGGTCGTGGCGGCGAGCGCCTCGGCGAGCGTCACCGCCGCGGTCACGCCGTCGATGACGAGGATGCCGGTCTCGGCCGTCAGACGGTCGCAGAGCTCCGCCATGCCGGCGCAGCCGAGCACCACGGCCTCGGCCCCGTCCTCGTCGCGCGCGGCGCGCGTCGCGGCGGCGATCAGCTCGTGCGCTCCGCCCGCCGCGTCCTCGACCGCGAGGACCGGCAGGTCGATCGCCCGCACGCGCCGGCAGCGCCGGCCCATGCCGTAGCGGTCCGCGAGGTCCTCGATGATGGGCACCGAGCGCGGCAGCGTGGTGACCACGGAGAACCGGGCGGACAGGATCGTCGCCGCCTGCATCGCCGCCTGGCAAAGGCCGATAACCGGCGCCGCGGCGACCTCGCGCGCGGCGTCGAGGCCGGGATCGTCGAAGCAGGCGATGACATGCGCGTCCGCGCCCCGGACCTCGGCCGCGCGGATCGCCGCAAGGAGCCCCGGCACCGACAGCGCCTCGTCGGCATAGCCCTCGATCGACACCGGCGCCCCGGCCACCGTGGCGAGGTCGATCTCGGTCCCGGGCCGGGCGACCCGGCGGGCGACGCGCCCGATCTGGGCGGTCATGGACGCCGTCGCGTTCGGGTTGACCACGTGGATGCGCATCACTCTGCCCCCGCCTTCCGGGGCGCGGCCTGCGGCGCCGCCTCCCATTCCGCCGCCTCGGCCGGCTTCTTCAGTTCGAACTGGCGGTCGGCCACGACGTAATTGTCCGCGTGGAGCCGCGCGAGCGGCTGGTAGACCGCGGGATCGACGTAGCGGCCGCTCGCGTCGAGGCAGTCGTCGCGCACGGTCATCTCGACCACCTCGCCGAGGATGATGGCCCGGCGCGGGTAGTCGATGATGCGCTCGACCCGGCACTCCATTGCGCAGGGCGTGCGCGCCACGTAATCCGCGCCGATCTGGCGGCAGGGACGCGTGCCGAGCCCGGCAAAGGCCGGCTCGTCCACCTCGGGCGCGAAGTTCACGCCGCAGAGGATCATGCCCTCGGCAAGCTCCATGTCGACCATGTTGACGCAGAACTCGCTGGTGCGGCGGATGTTGCGCAGGGTGTCCTTCTCGACGCCGTCGGGCCGCGACTGGATGCCGAGGATCACGATCGGCGGGTCCTGCGAGAACACGTTGAAGAAGCTCATCGGCGCGCCGTTGAGATGCCCGGCCTCGGACCGCGTGGTCACGAGCGCGATGGGACGGGGCCCGACGAAATTGGTCAGCAGCCGGTAGCGGTCCTGCGGCGGCAATCGGGTGAAGTCGAAGTCCATCAGCCGGCCTTTCTGGTCAGTGCGCCGAAATCATGTGCGGGAAGCCTGCCCTCCTCCACGGCATGGCAGCGCACCTGCGAGGCGCCCTGGGCGCGGTAGGCCGGCACCTCGCGCCGGCAGCGCTCTTCCGCGAGGGGGCAGCGGGGGTGGAAATGGCAGCCCGGGGGCGGCGTGATCGGGTTCGGCACCTCGCCCGCGGGCCGCTCGATGTCGCGGTGCGCCATCGACACGTCCGGCACCGTGTCGAGCAGGAGGCGGGTATAGGGGTGCTGGGGCGCCGAGAAGATCCGCTCCGCCGGGGCGAGCTCGACCAGACGGCCGAGATACATCACGCCGATCTGGTCCGAGATGTAGTTCACCACCGCGAGGTCGTGGCTGATGAAGAGGTAGGTCAGTCCCATCTCGCGCTGCAGCTCGCGCATGAGGTTCAGGATCTGCGCCTGCACCGACACGTCGAGCGCCGAGGTCGGCTCGTCGCAGACCAGGAACTCGGGCTTGGTCGAGATCGCGCGCGCGATCGAGATGCGCTGGCGCTGGCCGCCCGAGAACTCGTGGGGGAACTTCTCGCCATCCTCGGACGACAGCCCCACGAACTCGAGCAGGCGGTCGACCTCCTTGCGGCGGGCGCGGGCGTCGGGCTCGATGCCGAAGCTCTTCATGGGTTCGCCGATCACGCGCGCGACGCGCCAGCGGGGATTGAGGCTCGCGAACGGGTCCTGGAAGATCATCTGCATGCGCCGGCGCACGGCCGGCGGGCTACCCGCGGGGCTGCCGGCCAGTTCGTGCCCGTCGAAGCGGATGCTGCCGGCGCTTGGCCGCACGAGGCCCATCAGCAGCTTCGCCACGGTCGACTTCCCGCATCCGGATTCACCCACGAGCGACAGCGTGGTGCCGGGCTCGATTGAAAAGTCGATGCCGTCGACCGCGTGCACATGCTGTCGGCGGGCGCCGGACAGCAAGCGGTTGAGCATCGGCGGCGAGAGGTCGAACGTCTTCTTCAGGTTCGAGACGGTCAGAAGCGCGCTCATGCGGGAACCTCCGTGGTCAGGTGACAGGCGACCGCCGCGGCGGCCGTGCCGCGCAGCTCTGGCCGCCGCTCGACGCAGGGCGCGAAGCGGTGCGGGCAGCGCGGCGCGAAGGCGCAGCCGGGCGGGCGCGCATGCGGTCGCGGCATGGCGCCCTCGATCTGCGCCAGCCGGTCCGGCCGCGGCCCGATCCGCGGGATCGAGGCCATCAGACCCTCGGTGTAGGGGTGGCGCGGATTGGCGAGCACCCGGGCGACCGGCCCGACCTCGACGATCCGGCCCGCATACATCACCGCGACGCGGTCCGCCGTCTCGGCGATCACGCCCATGTCGTGGGTCACGAGGATCACCGCCACGCCGGTCTCGCGGGCGAGCCGCCGCAACAGCGCGATGATCTGCGCCTGCACGCTCACGTCGAGCGCGGTGGTGGGCTCGTCCGCGATCACCAGCCGCGGCTCGGCGCAGAGTGCCAGCGCGATCACCACGCGCTGGCGCATGCCGCCCGAATACTGGTGCGGATAGGTGTCGATGCGTGCCTCGGGCGCCGGGATCCCGACCCGCCTCAGCCAGTCGATTGCCCGCTCGCGCGCCGCGGCCCGCGACAGCCCGAGATGGGTCTGGATCGTCTCGATCAGCTGCTCGCCCACGGTCAGCACCGGGTTGAGGCTCGTGAGCGGGTCCTGGAAGATCGCGCCGATCCGCCGGCCGCGGATGCGTCGCATCGCCTCGGGCGGCAGGGTGTCGATGCGTTCGCCCTCGAGCGTGATGCGGCCCCCCGCGATGTGTCCCGGCGGCTCGATCAGGCCGATGATGGCCGCGCCGGTCATCGACTTGCCCGCCCCGCTCTCGCCCACCATGCCGAGGATTTCCCCCGGCTCGACGGACAGAGAGACGTTCTCGATGGCATTCACCGACCCGCGGCGGCCGGGAAAGGTCACGGTCAGGTCTTCCACGGTCAGAAGTGTCATGGTCGTTACCTCAGCTTCGGGTTCAGGGCGTCGCGCAGCCAGTCGCCCAGAAGGTTGACGGCCAACACCAGCACCACGAGCACGACCGAGGGAAAGATCACGACCCACCAGATGCCCGAGAACAGGTACTCGTTGCCGATGCGGATGAGCGTGCCGAGCGAGGGCTGCGTCGCCGGCATGCCGACCCCGAGGAAGGACAGCGTCGCCTCGGTCAGGACGGCCATGCCGAGGTTGATGGTGGCGATCACCAGCACGGGACCCAGCACGTTCGGCAGGATGTGTTGGATCATGATGCCGCTGCCCGACACGCCGTTGATGCGCGCGGCCTGCACGTATTCCTTCTGCCGCTCGACCATGGTCGAGCCGCGCACCGTGCGGGCATACTGCACCCAGTTGGTCAGCCCGATGGCGAGGATCAGCACCCAGATCGCCGCATCCGCGTGCTGGTCGGGGGGCAGGACGCCCCGGGCGATCCCGTTCACGAGGAGCGCGACGAGGATCGCCGGAAAGCTCAGGAGGATGTCGGCGACCCGCATGATCGCGGCGTCGACGATCCCGCCCAGGAACCCGCCGAGAAGACCGAGCGTGATCCCCAGCGCGGCCGCCAGCGCCACCGAGGCGAAGCCCACGACGAGCGACAGCCGCAGCCCGTAGAGGATGGCCGAGTAGAGATCGCGCGCCTGCTGGTCGGTGCCGAGGATGTAGCGCGGATCGCCCCCGTCGATCCACATGGGCGGCAGCTCGCTGTCGAGCAGGAAGAGCTGCGAGATGTCGTAGGGGTTCTGCGTCGCGAGCCAGGGCGCGAAGATCGCGGCGCCGAAGAGCACGAGGAGGACGAGGCTCGAGACGCGCGCGGTCCAGGACTTCCGGAAGCTCCAGAAAAGGTCGCTGTCGAGCGCGCGGTGGAAGGTCGTGTCTGCCATTGGTGCCTCCCGTCCCTCAATGCGCCGCGCGCGCGGCATCCGCGCGCAGGCGCGGGTCGAGCACCGCGTAGAGGAGATCGACGCTGGTGTTGATGACGACGAAGATCAGGCTGACCAGGACGAGGTAGGCCGCCATCACGGGCACGTCGCCGAAGCTGACCGCCTGGATGAACAGCGCGCCCATGCCCGGCCACTGGAACACCGTCTCGGTGATGATGGCAAAGGCGATGAGGCCGCCGAGCTGCAGGCCGAAGATCGTGATGACCGGGATCAGCGTGTTCTTGAGCGCGTGCCGGAAATGGATCGACCGGTTCGGCAGGCCGCGGGCGCGGGCGAACTTGATGTAGTCCGTGCGCAGCACCTCCATCATCTCGGCCCGCACGAGCCGCATGATGAGCGTCAGCTGGAAGAGGCAGAGCATGACCGAGGGAAGGATCAGTGCCTTGAGCCCCGACACGGTCAGGAACCCGGTCGACCACCAGCCGATGTCGACCACGGTGCCGCGCCCGAACGAGGGCAGCCAATTGAGCCAGACCGAGAAGACGAGGATCAGGAGGATACCCGTCACGAAAGTCGGCAGCGAGATCCCGATCAGCGACACGAATTGCAGCGTCTGCGCCGACAAGCTGCCGGGCTTCAGCGCCGTCAGGATGCCGAGCGGGATGCCCACGAGGAGCGACAGGCCCGCCGCGACCAGAACGAGCTCTGCCGTCGCCGGGAACCGTTCGGCCAGGAGCGTCGAGACCGGGCGCGCGTTGCGCCAGGACAGGCCGAAATCCCCCTGCGCGGCGCGCGCCACGAAGCGCCCGTACTGGACCCAGAGCGGCTGGTCGAGGCCCAGTCTCTCGCGGACGGCCTCGCGTTCCTCGGTCGTGGCGGTCTCGGCCACCATCGAGTTGACCGGGTCGCCCATGAAACGGAACATCATGAAGGCGATCAACGCGACGGCGAGCATCACGAAGATCGACTGGATGATGCGGCGGATCAGAAATCCGAGCATGAGGGGCTCCTTCCTCGGGGGTGGGACGGATCTACGGGGCGGGACGCGATGCGACCGCGCCCCGCCGCCCGGTCAGTTCTGGATGCGCGCGTACCAGAGGCGCACGAGGTCGTCGGCGGCCTGCGGGATCTCGACGCTGTCGCGCACCGCCCAGGACAAGGGCTGCTGGTGCAGCGGCAGCCAGGCCACGTCCTCGTGCGCGAGCATCAGCGCCTCCTGCATCATGGAGAGCCGCTTTTCGGGGTCGAGCTCGACCGCGACGCCACGGGTCAGCTCGTCGACGCGCGGGTTCGCGTAGCCCGCCGGCGTGAAGGTGCCGTACTCGCCTTCCGGCGTCGCCAGCATCGCCGACAGGACCGAGAAGCCGTCGAGCATGGGCAGCGTCGCCCAGCCCAGCATGAAGACGTCCACCTCGCGGTTGTCGACCTTCTGGAAGTGGATCTGGCGCGGTTCGGCGAGGAGCCGCGGCTTGAAGCCCGCCTGCGCCATCATCGCCGCCATCGCCTGGCAGATCGCCTCATCGTTCACGTAGCGGTCGTTCGGGCAGTTGAGGTTGAACGCGAAGCCGTCGGGATAGCCCGCCTCGGCCAGGAGCGCCCGTGCCTTCTCGGGGTCATAGGGCAGCCGTTCGTCCATCGCCTCGCTGTAGCCCGTCACCTGCGGCGCGATCAGCGACCCGGTGACCCGCGACTTGCCGCGCATGATGCGGTCGCGGATCAGGTCCATGTTGATCGCGTGGTAGAGCGCCTGGCGCACGCGCAGGTCCTTGAGCGGATTGCCCTCGACGTCGCCGTCGACGAGGCTGTCGCCCATGTTGATGCCCATCATGATGCTGCGCAGGCCGGGGTTCTCGAGCATCCGCACGCCCTCGGCGGCCTCGATGCGCGCGGCGTCCTGCAGCGGGGCGGGCTCGATGAGGTCGATCTCGCCCGACAGGAGCGCCGCGACCCGCGTCGCGTCCGACCCGATGGGCGAATGCTCGATCCGGGTCAGGTTGTGCTGCGGCGTGTCCCACCAGTCCTCGTTCACCACGAGCACGTTCAGCGCGTCGGGGCGGCGGCTCTCGAGCCGGAAGGGCCCGGTGCCGTTGGCGTTGTTGGTGGTGTAGCCCTCCTCGCCCTGGCTCGCGTCGATGGGCGTCGTGGCGCCGTGCTCCTCGAGCCAGCCGCTGTCGAGGATGAAGATGTTGGTCAGGTAGTTGTTGAGCAGCGGCGCCGGCCCTTCGAGCACCAGGTCGACGGTCAGATCGTCGACGATCTCGACCGCCTTCAGGCCCGGCAGGTTGCCGCGCAGGGGCGATTTCGGATCGACCGCCCGCATCAGCGATACCTGCACGTCCGCGGCATCGAAGGTCTCGCCGCCGTGGAAGGTCACGCCCTCCCGCAGGGTGAAGCGGACGCGCGCCGGCTCGATCACCTCCCACGACGTCGCGAGAGCCGGCTCGACGGTCATGTCGGCGTCGTAGCGCACCAGCGGCTCGTAGATGTGGTGGGTGAAGATGTTGGTGAAGCTGTCGGTCACCGCGTGCGGGTCGAGCCCGTACACGTCGCGGGCGGTGGCGTAACGCAGGGTTTCCGCGCTGGCCCCGGTCGCGATGCAGCCGAGCACGGCGGCAGTCATCATCAGGTCGCGATACATCATGTGGTCTCCCGTTGGATCTTGCGCGGTTCCGCCGCCCGAGGCCGGCTGTCCGCGTCAGCAATATTGCAAACAGGTTCACCAATAATTGTCTACAATTTTTACTACTTGTGCGAACAAAATTGTTGCCATAAGTTTAGGCAAAATGGAAAGTCTCACTGAATCAAAAGGATGAACGTCTTGTCCCCCTCAGAGACTTCGACCGACACGCCGCAGACCGAGGTCTACAACCGGATCTGGCGCGCGATCGCGGACCGCAAGATGCGTCCGGGCACCCGACTCAAGGAGGAACAGCTCGCCGAGATCTTCTCGGTCAGCCGCGCCCGGATTCGCCACGCGCTGACCGCGCTGCAGCATGACGGGCTCGTCACCATCGTTCCCCATCGCGGCGCCTTCGTCGCGCAACCCTCGATCGAGGAGGCGCGCGACATCTTCTTCGCCCGCCGCACCATCGAGACGCAGCTGGCCGCCCGGCTCTGCGCCGCGGCCACGCCCGACACCGTCGCGCGGCTCGAACGGCACGTGCAGAGCGAACGCGCGGCGCTCGCCGCCGGGGACACCCGCACCGCGATCCGGCTGTCGGGCGGCTTCCACCTGCTCGTGGGAGAGCTCGCGGGATCGCCCTATCTCTGGGAGGTTCTGCGCGACCTCGTCTCGCGCACGTCGCTCATCATCGCCATGTACCAGGTCCGCACGGGCACCGATTGCGGTCCCGACGAACATGCCGAGATCGTGGCCGCCATCACCCGCGGCGACGCGGCGCGGGCCACCGACCTCATGGTGCACCACCTCGAACATCTGGAGGGGTCGCTCGACCTGGACCAGGATTCGATCGCCGGCGGCGACCTGAAGGACATCCTGCTGTGAGCGCACCCGCCATGCACGACATCGTCGTCCGCTGCGAGACCATCCTGACCGTGGACGACAGCCGCCGCGTGCTCGAGGACGGCTGGATCGCCGTCACCGGCGACCGCATCGCGGCGATCGGCACCGGCGCGCCGCCCGAGGGCCGGACAGTGATCGACCGCCCCGGGCTCATCGCCCTGCCCGGCCTCGTCGACGCGCATTCCCACGCGGGGCACGGCCTCGTCCGCGCGGCGGGCGACGGCGACGGCGACCTGTGGTTCCGCATCTGCGAGCGGATCTACGCGGGCCCAGCCACGCCGTCCTTCTGGCGGGCCGAGGCGGACCTCGCTCTGCTCGAGCGTCTGATGGCGGGGGTAACCACCGCGGTCTCGCTGCTCGGCGGCGGGCCCGACGTGCTGCGCACCGACACGCCAGCGGCGGGCGACGCCCATTGCGCCGCGACCCGCGACGCGGGCCTGCGCACGGTTATGGCGGTCGGCCCCGGCAGGCTGCCGTTCCCGCGCACCTTCGGGCCGGACGGCCGGCAGGTGGCGTTCCGGGACCAGCTCGACGTCAGCGCGGACCTCATCGCGCGGCACGACGACGTGCTGGGCCGCGGCACCGGCGTCGCGCTGATCCTGCCGGTCTATGCCGGGCACCACATGGACGACCACGCGGCCGAGATCCGGACGATGTCGCGGGACATCCGCGACCTGCAGGACCGCACCGGCGTGCTCTTCACCCAGGACGGCCACCGCGGGGGCACCATCGCGCTGGCGGCCGAGCTGGACCTCCTGACCCCGCGTGCCGCGCTCAGCCACAGCGTCGACCTGGTCGAGGCCGATTTCGCCACGCTCGTCGCCACGGGCGCGTCGATCATCCACAACCCTTCGGCCATCATGTCGATCCTCGGACGCTGCCCGGTGCCGGAACTGATCGAGGCGGGCGTCACCGTCTGCCTCGGATCGGACGCGGGCGCGCCCGACCGCGGCTTCGACATGTTCCGCCACATGGCGCAGGCCATGCATTATCACCGCCGCCACTTCCGCGATCCGAACGTCCTGCCCGAGGGCAAGGTGCTCGAGATGTGCACCCGCGACGCCGCCCGGGCGCTCGGGCTCGAGGCCGAGATCGGCTCGCTCGAGGTGGGCAAGAAGGCCGACATCGTGCTGCTCAACGGCCGGAGCGCGCATCTCTGGCCACCGGTCATGCCGCTCAACCGCGTCACCCATTTCGCCGGCGCCGCCGACGTGTCCACGGTGATCGTCGACGGCCGCGTGGTCCTGCGCGACCGGATACCGCAGCACGTCTCGGCCGACGACATCCTGGGCGCGGCCGCGGCCGAGGCCGACCGCGTCTTCGCGGCCTGCGGCATGGCGGACACCCGCCGGGAGGGATCCGAAACCTGGTCCGCCGCCCGCCGCACCGGCAGCGGCTACGCCCCCTCGGGCTCGCGCCGCTAGTTCCGCGCGTCAGCGGCTGTGCTCGTCCGGGATGCGCAGCCGCGTCGCGCCGACGCACAGGACCGCGCCCACCACCGCGAAGACGCCGGCGACGCCTGTCACCAGCACGGCGCCGCCGAAGCCCAGGGGCACGACGGCCTGCGTGAAGCGGTTGAAGCCCAGCCGGACGCCCAACACCTCGCCCAGCTTGTCCCGCGGCGACAGTGCGATCGTCGTCGAGATCGACAGCGGCTGACCGAGACCCAGCGCGAGCCCGATGCCGATCGAGGCAAGCGTAAGAAGGACGATGCCGTCGAGCATGGGCAGCGCGAGGAACAGGATGCCCCCGAGCAGGATCGACGAGACCACCACGCGATTCTTGCCGAAGCACTCCACCAGCGGAAGCAGGGCCACGCGCATCACAACGCCTCCTCCGTTGTGGAGCCCGATGATGACCCCGATCGTCCCCGCGGACAGGCCGATCGACGCGGCATGGAGCGGGAAATAGGCGACATAAATATCCTTGGCCATCAGGATGAGAGACGAGATCAGGAAGGCGCGGCCCATGTAGGGGTTGTAGCCCAGAACGCGCAGCGGATTGCCGGCGGGGAACGGCGCGACGCCCGGGGTCGCGTCTGGCCTGTCCGCTGGCAGCCTGACCGCGACGAGGAGCGATGCGAGCGTCACCCCGCCGAGCATCAGGAAGGACGGCCCGTAGCCCAGCGTTTCTGCGATGAAACCCGCAGGGAACGGTCCCGCGAAGCTTGCAAGCGCGACGCCGAGGCTGAAGATCGCAACGTTGCGCTCGCGCGCCCCGGCCTCGGCCGCGAGCGCGCCGACACTGCGCTGAGCCGCGAGGATGAAGAGCGTCGACGCGCTCCCCGTCACGACCTGCGAGGCGTAGAGACCCGGGCGCCCTGGCATCAGCTCGGGCAGCGCGAGGCCGAGCGCGGCCACGATCGTGCACGTGATCAGCATCGAGCGGCTGCCGCGCAGGTCGAGCCAGCGGCCGGCGCGCAAGGCAAGGAACAGCGGCAACGTGGCGAACAGCGCGACCAGCACGCCGATCTCTGCCGGCCCGATCCCCAACTCGCTGGCGTAAAGCGGCACGATGGGTCGCGTGCCAAGCACGCCCGCAAGGTGAAAAAAGGCCGCGAACGCCACCAGCGGGTGGCGCCGTGCCGGCCGACCGGTCATTCCGGTCATGCGCGCCGGGCGCGGCGACGGAGGGCGATCGTCACGGCATACACTGGGACGGCTGCCACAGGGTGCCGTCGGGACCCTGCCCCAGGGTCAGGTTCAGCTCGAACTCGTAGACATCAGGACGGTAGAGCGCGCGGATCCGCTCCACCGCCGCGCCGTTCTCGTCCCGCACTACACGCTTGATACAGAGGAGTGCCGAGCCCACCTCGACGCCGAGGAGGTCGGCCACGACATAGTCTGCGGAGCGGGCCATCACCTTCTGGTGGGCCCCCGCGATCTTGACCCCGGCCATCTCGAAGAGCCGCAGGAGCGGCGTCGTTGCCATGTCCTCGGCGCTGTAGGTCCGTCCGATGTCCTCGCGCACCCATGTCTCGGCGTAGGAAAACGGCCGGTCCTTCAGGCTGCGCAGGCGCACCGCGCGCTGCGCGATGGTGCCGGGCGCCACGCCCATATCGCTCGCGGCGTCGGGCGGCGTCTGGGTGTACTCGAACTCCAGCACCTTGACCTGGGTACTGAGCCCCATGGCGAGGAGGTTCTCGACCAGCCCGCTGACATCGGCCTGCACAGGCGTTTGCGACGACGGCGGAACCGCGAAGGTGCCGCGGCCGCGCTGGCGCAGGATCAGCCCTTCGCGCTCGAGCCGCTCCATCGTCTTGCGCAGGGTGACGCGCGACACGCTGTAGGCACGCGCCAGCTCGATCTCGCTCGGCATGGGCTTGTCCGGATCGAACTTGCGGTCGAGGATCTGCTCGCGGAGGACCAGATAGATCCGATGATACAACGGTGTCGGATCCATCATGGACGACCGGCCCCACTTCCTGTCTCGCACCCGTTTGGCGCAGTCGGCGCCGGCATCGGGGCAGTAAAGAGATCCTCGTCTCCGAGCGTCAAGCCCGCCCTCGTTGCAGTCTTCGGCGGCGGCCGCAAAGAATTTATTGCAAAAGTATTAATATGTAGTCAACCTGACATTAAGACCTGACTGGAGTGACGACGCGCACATGGACTTCGAACTGACGCAGGAGCAACGCCTCTTCCGTGATTCCGTAAGCGGGTGGGCCGAACGGACCCTGGCCGGCGGGGCGCTGGAACGCGCCCGGGCCCCCAGCTTTCCGTTCGACGTGGCGCGCGAGGCGGCGAAGATGGGACTGCTCGGCATCACCATTCCCGAGGCGGACGGCGGGCAGGGCGGAACGCTGATGGACGCCGTCATCGCCATCGAGGCGGTGGCGCTGGTCTGCCCGAAATCCGCCGATGTCATCCAGGCCGGAAATTTCGGACCGATCCGCACCTTTGCCGAATACGCCACGCCCGACCAGAAGGCACGCTACCTGTCCGGGCTTCTCGCAGGAGAGACGGTCATCGGGCTCGGCATGACCGAGGCCGAGGCCGGCTCGGCAGTGACGGACCTCAGGACCACGGCCCGCCCCGCACCCGACGGCCAGGGGTGGCTGCTGAAGGGTGGAAAGGTCTTCACCAGCCACTCGGCCGAGGCAAACGTGTTCCTCGTCTACTGCCGCTTCGGGGAGGGCGTGGGCCAGATCGGTTCGGTCATCGTCGAGCGCGGCATGCAGGGCTTTTCCCTCGGCACACCAGCCAGCTACATGAACGGCGAGACGTGGTGCCCGCTCTTCTTCGATGACGTGTTCATCCCGGAAGAGAACCTGTTGCTGGGCCCCGGGGGCTTCAAGAAACAGATCACTGGCTTCAACGCCGAGCGGATCGGCAACTCCGCCCGTGCACTCGCCGTGGGGCGGCATGCCTTCAACACCGCGCGCGACTACGCCGCGCAGCGACGCCAGTTCGGCCGCACGCTCAGCGACTTCCAGGGCCTGCAATGGAAGTTTGCCGACATCCACGCACAGATGGAGGCAGCGCAGCTCCTGCTCTACCGGGCGGCGGTCAGCGCCGACCACGGGCTGCCCGACGCCCAGCACACCGCGGTTGCCAAGCTCATGTGCAACGAGGTCGGCTTTCGCGCCAGCAACGAGGCGATGCAAGTCATGGGTGGCATGGGCTACTGTCAGGAGACTCTCGTCGAATACTGCTTCCGCAAGACGCGCGGCTGGCAGATCGCCGGCGGATCGCTCGAGATGATGCGCAACCGCATCGCCGAAGGCGTGTTCGGCACCCGCTTTTCGCAACGCGGGCCGCGCTCATGACGCTGGCCGGGACCAGGACGCCGGATACAAGGCTGGCGCAGGCGTTGTTCTCCCCGCGCTCCGTGGCGCTTGTAGGGGCGTCCTCGAACCCGGCCAAGACCACGGCACGCCCGCTGCGCTACCTTCGGAAACACGGCTATGCGGGGCAGATCTTCCCCATCAACCCGGGTGTCGAAACGATCGATGGCCTCGCGGCCTGTGCGTCGCTCGCGGACGCGCCCGACGGCATCGATCATGCCTTCATCCTCGTGGCCGCCGACGCGGTGGCGCAGGCCGTGCGCGACTGTGCCGCGCGAGGCATCCGCTGCGCCACGATCCTGAGCGACGGCTTCGCCGAGGCAGGCGCGACCGGCGCCGACCGGCAGGAGGCGGTCGCCCGGGCGGCGCGCGAGGGAGGCGTGCGACTGCTGGGGCCCAACTCCATCGGGATCATCGACACCGAGGGCTTCACCTGCAGCGCCAACGCGACGCTCGAGATGGATGCCCTGCCGCGCGGCCGGTACGGCGTCATCTCGCAGAGCGGCAGCATGATCGGCGCTCTGCTGTCGCAGGGCGCGGCGCGCGGCATAGGGTTTTCGAGCCTCGTCTCGGTCGGCAACGAGATCGACCTGACCGTGGGCGAGATCGGCGAGGTCATGCTGCAGGACCCGCGCTGCGAGGCGATCCTGCTGTTCCTCGAGTCGATCAAGGACCGGGCGGCATTGGCGCGTTTTGCCCGCGCCGCCCAGGCCACCGGCAAGCCCGTCCTCGCCTACAAGCTCGGTCGGTCCGAGGCCGGACAGGCGCTAGCCGCGACCCATACCGGCGCGCTCGCTGGAAGCGACGCCGTGGCGGACGCGCTCCTCGCACATCTCGGGATCGCCCGCGTGCGCATCCTCGAGACCCTGTTCGAGGCGCCGCCGCTGTTTCTCGGATCGGGCGCTCCGAAGGGCCGGCGCGTGGCCGTCGTGACGACCACGGGCGGCGGTGGCGCGATGGTGGTGGACGCGCTCGCATCGCTCGGGCTCGAGATGGCGCCGCCCCTGTCCGAGGTCCACGCGATCCTCGCTGAACATGGCGTGACGGGAAGCCCGGCCGGTCTGATCGACCTGACGCTGGCCGGCACGCGGCCGGCGCTTGTGCGCGCCGTCCTTGACGCCCTTCGGGCGAGCGACGATGTCGACGCGATCGCCATGGTCATCGGCTCGTCGTCGCAGTTCCATCCCGAACTCGCCGTGGCGCCGCTGCGTGGCTTCGCGCAGGGCGCGAAACCCCTCGGGGTCTACCTCGTGCCGGCCGCCGACGAATCACGCCTCCTGCTGACAGAGGAAGGGCTGGCCGTGTTCCGGACGGCGGAGTCCTGCGCCGAAGGGTTGCGTGCGCGGCTCACGCGCTGTCCGCCCGAAGCCGAAGCTGCACCCGACGCACATCTCGCTCGTTCGGTCCGCGCCCTTTTCAACGCGGCCGACGATCCGGCCCTCGACGAGATCGAGGCCCGCCGGCTTTGCGACCTTCTCGGCATCTCCGGGCCCGAGGGAGGCCTTGCCGACAGCGCCACGGCGGCAGGCGAGATCTTCGCGCGCCTCGGCAGCGATCCGGTGGCACTCAAGATCGTGTCACCGGACATCCCGCACAAGTCCGACACTGGCGGTCTGATCCTGGGCCTGACCGACCGCGCGGCGGTGGAGACGGCCTTCGACCGGCTGATGGCGACTCAACGCGCGGCGCATCCCAGGGCGCGCCTTCGCGGCGTGCTCGTGCAGCGGATGGAAACGGGCATCGCCGAGGCGCTCGTGGGCTTCCGCCGTGACCCGCAACTTGGCCCGGTGGTTATGCTGGGCGCGGGCGGCGTTCTCGCGGAGGCTCTGCGCGACACTGCCATCCGCGTGGCCCCCGTGACGACCGAGGAAGCGCGGCGGATGCTCAACGAGGTGTCTTTCCTGCGTGTTGCCCGGGGTTTCCGCAACCGGCCGCGGGGCGATCTCGACGCGCTGGCCGACGCGGTCGCGCGACTGTCGCGTCTCGCGCTTTGCGACGACGTGGCAGAGGCGGAGATCAACCCGCTTCTGATGCTGGAAGAGGGCCGCGGAGTGCGTGCCCTGGATGCGCTTGCGGTGCGGCGCGGCTCCCCTTCGGAGGAGGAGGGGGAGGATGCACCGCCCGGACGGGAGCCGGAAAGGGAGGACTGATGACCGAGCAAGCGGGATCGAAGGGCCACGTGCCCCTGATCGAATTCCGGGGCGTGGGCAAGCGCTTCACGGTGAAGGGAGAACCGCTCCAGGCGGTCAGGGACATCGACCTGAAGGTGCGCGAGGGCGAGATCCTCACGCTGGTTGGTCCATCGGGTTGCGGCAAGTCCACGCTGCTCAACATGGCCGCAGGGCTCTTCGAGGCCACCGAGGGCGAGGTGATCTACCGCGGAGCACCGGTGAAGCCCTACAACAATTCCGTGGGCTACATGACGCAGAGCGATCACCTGCTGCCCTGGCGCGACGTGATCGGCAACATCGCGATCCCGCTCGAGATCAAGGGGCTGCCCAAGGCGCAGGTCGTTGCCCGCGTCGAGGAACTGATGGAGACCGTCGGGCTTACCGGCTTCGGCCGCAGCTACCCCAACCAGCTCTCCGGAGGCATGCGCAAGCGCTGCGCGCTGGCGCGGCTCCTCGCCTACGATCCCGAGACGCTGCTGATGGACGAGCCGTTCGCCGCGCTCGACGCGATGCTGCGGATGCGCATGCAAATCGAGATACGCGCGCTCTGCCGACGGCTCGGGAAGACGGTGATGTTCGTGACCCACGACCTCGACGAGGCGGTGGCGATCGGCGACCGCTGCGTGGTCTTCACCGGACGCCCCGGCACCATCGAGCGGGTGGTCGACGTGCCGCTGCCGCCCGACCGCGACATCCTGCAGCTGCGCAAGGACCGCGATTACCAGGAGATCACGGCAACGTTGTGGGACGTCCTGGCGCCCGCTGTCGGAATGGGGGACTGACCATGGAAGAGCTGAGCAAGACGCGCATCTGGGTCCTGCGAGCCATGTTCCTCGCCTTCGTCATCATCGGCTGGGAACTCTCCTCGGGCCGACTGGCCTCGGAATTCTTCATCAGCCGCCCCTCGGCCATCGCCCAGATGTTCTGGGAATGGACGCTCTCGGGAAAGATCTTCTACCACGGGGCGATCACCCTGCTCGAGGCCCTCTCGGGCTTCCTGCTCGGCGGGCTGATCGGGATGGTGATCGGCGTCTGGCTGGGCCGCGCGCAGCTGGTGGCCGAGGTCCTCGATCCTTTCATCATGATGTTCTACAGCCTGCCCAAGGTCGCGCTCGCGCCGCTTTTCGTGCTTTGGTTCGGCATCGGGATCGACATGAAGATCCTGCTGACCGCGACCATCGTCTTCTTTCTGGTGTTCCTGAACACCTACACGGGCGTGCGCGCGGTCAGCCGCGAACAGATCGCGATCCTGCGGCTCATGGGAGCGAACGAGCGGCACGTGCTCTTCAAGGTCGTGCTGCCCTCGGCGGTGACCTGGGTGTTCACCGGGTTGCGCCTGTCTGTCCCCTACGCCCTGATCGGCGCCATCGTGGGCGAGCTCATCGCCTCGAACCGGGGTCTTGGCTACCTGCTGGCCGACTCCGCCGGCCAGTTCGACACGACCGGCGTCTTCACCGCGCTCATCGGCATCATGGCCATGGCCTTCTGCCTGAACGCGGCCGTCAAGCTCATCGAGATCCGGGCGATGCCCTGGCGCGAGACGAACTCGAAGCGCGAGATGTCGATCTGACGAAACCCGCCCCACCGCCGCGGCGGTGGGGCGTCCCGCGGTCGGGAGGATGGACCGCATTGCAACCAAGGGAGGAATAACACCATGACGTTCTTCGGAAAATTCGGGAAGGGAGCAGTGCGTGTCGCTGCCGCGGGCGCACTGTCGCTGGCAGCCGGCGCGGCCTTGGCACAGGACCGCATCAACTTCGCCATGCCAAGCGTCGGGATGCTCTACCTGCCGGTCTACGTTGCCGAGCAGATGGGCTATTTCGCGGACGAAAACATTGACCCCAACCTGCAGGTCTTCAAGGCCGGCGGCGGCACGTCCATGGCCGCGGTTCTGGGCGGCGACATGGACGTCTACATCGGCTCGACCTCTGCGGCGCTGCGCGCTGCGTCGAAGGACACGAACGCGGTCATCGCCGGCGCGCTGATGACGCAATACGCATCGAACGTCGTGATGCGCGGCGCCTATGCCGAGGAAAAGGGGCTGACCGAGGACAGCAGCATCGAGGACCGCCTCGCGGCACTCGAAGGCGCGCGCATCGGCGTGACCGGCGCGGGCAGCGGCACGCACCAGCTGGCGCTCTACATGCTGACCGAGGCAGGTCTCGATCCCGAGCGCGACGCGACGGTCAATTTCGTCGGCGGCTCGAACGAGATCCTCGCGGCCTTCTCGCGCGACCGGATCGACGCTTTCACGCTGTCGAACCCGACGAGCGACACGGCCATCGCGGATTTCGACGGCTTCATGCTGTTCAACACCGCCGCGGGCGCCTTGCCCGATCTTGACGGCCACCTCTACATCTCGGTGAACACCCGCCGCGCATGGCTGGACGAGAACCCCGATCTCGCGCGGCGGATGATGGCGGCACTGCAGCGCGCGCAGGAGGCCATGCACGACCCCGACACCACGGAAGAGGCGCGCGACATGGTTTACGAAGCCTATTTCGAGCGGTTCGACAAGGAGCTGTTCGACCGCGCATGGACCTCTGTCGTGCCGGCCTACCCGACCTCGCCCGAGATCACGCGCGAGCAGATGGAGCGCGTCGTGACCTTCCTCGAGACGTTCTCGGACGAGAAGTTCGAGGGCCTCGACATCGATTCCGCCTACACCAACGAACTCTTCGACACGGCCTCGAACTGAGGCCCGCGCATCCGCGGGACGAGCCACCCGCGGATGCCTCCCAAGAAGGGGGTTCCATGAACAAGACGACACGACTGAGGCGCCTGATCGACGCGCCGGAGATCCTGATCATGCCCGGAGCCCACGATCCGCTCTCGGCCCGGCTGATCGAGGAAGCGGGGTTCGAGGCGGTTCAGGCCAGCGGGCTCGGCATCTCGGCCGCGAGCATGGGCCTGCCCGATGCCAGCATCCTGTCCATGCGCGAGATGGCCGAGCGCACCGTGGCGATCGCGGGTGCGGTCGAGATCCCCTTCATGGCCGACGGCGACACGGGCTACGGGAATGCCGTAAACACCTGGTACACCGTGCGCGCGATCGAAGCGGCAGGTGCTGCCGGCATAAACCTCGAGGACCAGGTTATGCCCAAGCGCTGCGGTCATCTCGACGGCAAGGAGGTCGTGTCCGAGGCCGAGATGGCCGGCAAGATCGAGGCCGCCGCCGAGGCCCGTCGCGATCCCGACTTCGTCATCAACGCACGCACCGACGCGCTGGCGGTCGAGGGGCTCGATGCCACCATCGCCCGCGCCCGCACCTATTTCGCGGCCGGTGCCACCATGGTTTTCGTTGACGGGGTGGACCGCCGCGACACCGTCGCCCGGCTGGTGGACGGGATCGGCGGCCCGCTGGCCGTCAACATGGTCGAGGGCGGCCGGACGCCAGCCGGGCTGACATTCACCGAGCTGCAGAAGATGGGTGTTGCACGGGTCAGCCTGCCCGTGTCGCTGCTTCTCGCCTCGATCCACGCCATGCGCCGCGCGCTGGACACGATCCGCGCGCGCGACGGGACGGGCCCGGACCCGGATCTCTTCGCCGACTTCGCGGATACCCACCGCCTGGTGGGGATGGACCACGTCTACGCGCTCGAACGGCGTTTCCTCGACCCGGAACACCTCGAGCGGAAGTACCGCACCGCCCCCGCCGGACAGGAGACCGACCGATGACGCAGACGATCACGCGACGCCCGGGATACCCGGCCGGCCTCGCTCACGCGAGCGGCCGCAATGCGCGGCTGCGCGCGCTTCTGTCCGGCCCCGGGATCGTGATGGCCCCCGGCTGTTTCGACTGCCTGACCGCGCGGCTCGTGGCCCAGGCAGGTTTTCCCGCGGCCTACGTGACCGGGTCCGGCGTCTCGATGAGCGCGCTCGGCGCACCGGACATGGGCGTGATCTCTTATGCAGAGGTCATCGAACGCGCACGGCGCATCGCCGACAGCATCGACATCCCGGTGATCTGCGACGTCGACACTGGGTATGGCGGACCCATCAACGTGATCCGTACAGTCCGCGAGATGGAGCGCGCCGGCCTGAGCGCGGTGCAGATCGAGGACCAGACCTGGCCCAAGAAATGCGGCCACGAACCCGGCAGGCGCGTCGTCGACGTGGCCGAGATGACCGGCCGAATCAAGGCGGCCGTAGATGGGCGGGACGATCCGGACTTCGTTGTGATCGCGCGCACCGATGCGCGCAGCGCGCTCGGTCTAGAGGCGGCGCTCGACCGCGCAGCGCTCTATGCCGAGGCAGGGGCCGACGTGATCTTCGTCGAAAGCCCCGAGAGCCGCGAGGAGATGGCCGAGATCAACGCGCGCATCGACGCGCCGACGCTGGCCAACATGGTCGAGGGAGGGCTTACGCCGGTCTTGCCCGCCGCCGACCTCGAGACACTGGGCTACCGGCTCGCGATCTACCCCAATTCGCTGACCCGCCTCGTCGGACACCAAGGCCGCGCCCTGATGGAAATGCTGCGCGAGACCGGCACCACCGAGGGGATGCGCGACCAGATGCTCGATCATGCCGCCCTCTGGGGCCTGTTCGACTACCCGGACTGGACCGCGCTCGAATCGCGCTTCGCCGCCACCGACGGAAAGGGAGAGACATGAGCGACAAGCTGGAGAAATGGCAGGGTTACGTCCCGGACGCCGAGCTGGCGACCTACCGCAAGGGCGGCTTCGGCGAGCGGATCGGCTTTGGGGAGCGCGTGGCGCTGCTGAACATCGACACCACGTGGATGTTCGTCGATCCCGCCTACGACATGTGCGGCCGCGAGATGCCGGAACTGATGCAGGCGCTGACCGACCTCACTGCCCAGTTCCGGCGACTGGGTCTGCCAGTCTACTACAGCCGCCGCGACAATCGGAATCACCCGGTCCGCCGGGGCATCTGGAACCTGAAGCTTTCTGTCGCCGAGAGCCACGGCTACACCCGAGACCCGCGCGCCGACGAATGGCCCGAGGCATACGCGCCCACCGAGGCCGACGTCGTCGTCGAGAAGAACAAGCCGTCGTGCTTCTTCGAGACGCCGCTCGAATCCTTCCTGCGCTATGACCGCGTCGACACGCTCGTGGTGGTCGGCATTTCCACCAGCGGATGCGTGCGCGCCGCCGTGACCGACGCATTCTCGCACAATTTCCGCGTGATCGTGGTGGAGGACGCGGTCGGCGACCGCAGTCCCTCGGCGCACAAGGCCAGCCTCTTCGACATGGACATGAAATTCGCCGATGTCGAACGTCATGCCGATGTGACGCGCGAACTCGACCGCCGATTTTCCGGCACCGCGCGGGCCGCGACCGGCTGATCGGCAGCCCGAGGGTCCGCCAAGCGCGGGCCAAGACATCCCCGAGGGAGGAAAAACGATGGGACTCATGTCACTTAAATCCGTGCGCGCGCTCTGCGCCGGGCTGGGAAGCGCAGCGTGCGTCGCCGGCGCCACCCCTGCGCTCGCGGACACCGCGCAGCTGTCCATAGGCGCCACGAGCCAGGCGTCGTCGCTCTACGCCTACCACGTCGCGGTCGCCCAGCTGCTGAACGGCACGCTGGACGACGTGAACGTCTCGGTCGTCGAGACCGGCGGCGGGCTCGACAACATGCGCCGCCTGTCCGAGGGCCAGGTCGACTGGGGCATGATGGCAGAGCCGGACCTCTACGAGTACTACAAGGGGCTCGGCCCGTTTGAGGGGCAGCCGAACCCCGATTTCCGCACTTTCTGGACCACGACCCCCCTCGCCTACCTGTTCGTGGTGGCCGCGGATTCGGACGTCCGGTCGGTCGCCGACCTCGACGGGCAGGCCTTCAACGGCGGCGGCCGCGGGTCCGGGACCGAGCGCGCGTCGTTCGAGGCTCTCGGCGCCATGGGCGTTGAGCCCGACTGGTTCCGTACCGGCATGAGCGACGCCGTCACCGCGTTTCAGGACCGCCGCATCGTGGGCTTTACCAAGGCCGGCCCACCCGCAGCGCCGGACAGCGCGATCCTGAACGCGCAGACCGCGCGCGACATCCGCCTGCTCGACTGGACCGAGGAGGACATTGCGGCGGTGCAGGCGGAGTATCCGCACTTCGACTTCATGGCGGTCGAGGACACGCCGTACGACACCGGGCCCATGAACCTGCGCGTTGTGTTCATCACCATGGGCACCACCAAGGACATGCCCGAAGATACTGCCTATAACATCTTCCGTACCGTGGCGGAGAACGTCGACAAGGTGGCCGAATCCTACGGCGCGGTTGCGGGGCTCGACATAGCGCAGCAGACTGTCGAGCGGGCCCAGACGCCGCTGCACCCGGGCGTCGTGCGCTACCTGCGCGAAGGGGGCCATGAGATCCCCGACCGGCTGATCCCGCCCGAGATGCAGTAAGCCCAGTCCTTCGACGCACCCGTCCCGCGGGGCGGGTGCGCTCCATCGCCGCGAAGGCCGCGGCGCAAGGCGGAGTCCAGCATGACACGTGACGCCGACACCGACACTCCACGCGCCGCCCTGCGCGTGCGCCGCGGCGGTATCGTGGCGCTGAGCGGCGTCATGGTGGCCTTCCATCTCTATACCGGCGCGTTCGGTGCATTCCCGGACCTGATACAGCGCGCCGCCCACGTGGGCGGGACGCTGATGCTGGCGTTCCTGCTCTTCGGCGCCGACCGGGACAGTGCCCGGGAGCGGCCGCTGGGGGTCCTCGACGGCCTGCTGATCCTGGGCGCCGCGCTCGGCACCGCGCACGTCATCCTAAGCTACGACCGCGTGATGGGCTTCACCTTCCGAATGACGGAGGCGGATTTCATTTTGGCCATCGTCACGACCGCGCTCGTCCTCGAGGGATGCCGAAGGGTGATCGGTCTCACCATCCCGCTTCTCGGGCTTGCTGGTCTCGCCTACGCGCTGCTCGGCCCGCACCTGCCGCAGGCCGTCGCCCATCGCGGTCTCGACCCGCGGCTTGCGGCAGAGGTGCTGTACCTGTCGAACCGCGGTCTCTACGGGATGGTCACCGGCATTTCCGCGAACGTGATCGCGCTTTTCGTGATCTACGGCGTCTTCCTGTTGCGCACCGGAGGCGGACAGACCTTCATGGACATCGCCATGCGCATCGGCGGACGCAGTACGGGCGGCGGCGCCAAGGTCGCGACGATCTCGAGCGCCATGTTCGGCAGCGTGTCGGGGTCGGCGGCCGCGAACGTCGCGACCACCGGCGCGTTCACGATCCCGCTGATGACGCGGCTCGGCTACCGCCCCGCTTTTGCCGCCGCGGTCGAGGCCGTGGCGTCGACCGGCGGGCAGATCATGCCGCCCATCATGGGCGCAGGCGCCTTCATCATGGCCGAGCTTCTCGGCGTGCCGTACCTGACGATCATGGCGGCGGGCCTGATCCCCGCGATCCTCTACTTCGCGGGCTGTCTCGCGGGGATCCACTTCGAATCCCGGCGGCTCGGCTACCGCCCCGTCAACCCCGCCGAGATGCCCCGGCTGTCCGACACGTTGACCTTGCGCGGCGCGGGGCCGGTTCTGGCGTCGCTCGTTGCCCTCATCGGGCTGATGGTGCAGGGGTATTCGCCCGCGCTCGCGGCGTTCTGGGCGGTGGTGCTGCTGGTGGGATTCTACCTACTCGCTGCAACCTCGGTTGCGGACCTCAGGGACAAGCTGTCGGGGCTCGGTCGCACCGTGGTCGAGGCGGGCGTCGGGCTGGTGGCGATCGCAGTACTGATCGCGGGGGCGCAGATCCTTCTCGCCATGATTTCGACAACCGGGCTCGGGGTGTCCTTCACCTCGGCCATCATCACGCTCGGAGAGGCGAACCTCATGGTCTCGCTACTTCTTGCGATGCTGGTGGCCATGCTCCTCGGCACCGGTCTTCCGACCGCCGCGGCGTATCTCCTCGCCGCCGCCGTTGTGGCCCCCGCTCTCGTGCGGCTGGGTGTCGAGCCACTCAACGCACATTTCTTCATTTTCTATTTCAGCATCATCGCGGGGCTGACCCCGCCGCTCTGCGCCACGGTTTTCATCGCCGCGACCATGGCCCGGACCGACTGGCTGCCGACCTCCCTTCTCGCGGTGCGGCTCGCGCTCGTGGCCTTCCTCATTCCGTTCATCTTCGTCTTTCACCCCGAAATCCTGATGTCGGGCCACCCGGCGGCGATCGGTTTCTACGCCGGGACCGGGCTCTTGGGCGTTGTCGTCATCGGCGCGGCGATGGCGGGGTTCCTGTTCCATCCCCTCACCTGGCCGGAGCGCCTGCTCCTGATTGCGGCCGCCCTTCTGCTCATCGCGCCGGGCCTTGCCGCGGCCGCAACGGGCGCGGCGCTGCTCGTGCTCACGTCGATCCGGCACTGGCGTCGTCGTCCCGGGGAAGAAGCGGAAAACCATCAAGGAAACACGCATGTTGAATCATAACGGCAAGATCGTGCGCCAAACACTGGAGGAGATCCTGATCCCCGCGCAGACGGCGCTGGTGGTCATCGACATCCAGAACGACTTCTTCGCGCCGGACGGCGTTTTCGCCCGCGCAGGCCGCGACATGGCGCTGGCCGAGGCGCACCTGCCGATCATGGTCGACGTCGTGCGCCGCGCCCAGGCGTCGGACATCATGACCGTGTTCGTCCGGCAGGTCACACTTCCGGGCGGGGCAGGCGACAGCCCGGCCTGGCTTCGACTCAAACTTCGGGACGGCAAGAGCCCCGACTACACCTTGCCCGGAAGCTGGGGCGCCGAATTCTGTGACGGCATCGCGCCGCGCCCCGAGGATCCTGTCGTGGACAAGATGCGCCCCGACGCCTTCCACCGCACCGCACTCGACCTGATCCTGCGCGCCAACGGCATCGACACCGTCGTGTGCCTTGGCGCCAATACAGAGGGTTGCGTGGAATCGACCGTCCGCAGCGCGGCGCACCACGACTACTACACGGTCGTCGTGGAGGACGCGGTGGCCAGCAGCAACACCGCCTACCACGAAGCTTCGCTCGCGCTCATGCGAAACCGCTTCGTGGTGGCGCAATCTGCCGAACTCCTGCCGCTGCTGGAGCGCGGCTGATGGCAGCGGCCGTCGCACCCACGGACCAGGGGCCGCTCGCAGGCCTCAGGATCGTCGAATCCACGGCCTTCATCGCGGCGCCGCTCGCGACCATGAGCCTTGCCGCGCTCGGGGCCGAGGTGATCCGGCTCGACCCTTCCGAGGGAGGGCTCGACCACCAGCGCTGGCCGCTCTCGCAAGAGGGTGCGAGCCTCTACTGGACCATGCTCAACCGCGGCAAGAAGTCCGTGACGCTGGACCTGCGCACCGAGGAAGGACGCGAGGCCGCCGCGCGGCTGGTCTGCGAGGGCGACGGCATCTTCGTGACGAACCTGCCCGCGCGCGGCGCGCTGGCCCCCGAGGCGCTGCTGGACCGCCGCCAAGACGTGATCGTCGTCACGCTCGACGGCAGTCCCGACGGCGCCACCGCCATCGACTATACCGTGCACGCCGCATGCGGGGCGGCGCAGATGGCCGGCCCCGCAGGCCTCGACTCGCCAGTCAACAACGCAGTGCCCTTCTGGGACGTGATCGCCGGACGCACGCTCGCAATGGGACTCCTCGCCGCCGAACTGGAGCGTCGGCGCACCGGGCGCGGCCAGCACGTCGCGCTCAGCCTCTCGGACATCGCCATGGAGACAATGGCCAATGTGGGCATCCTGCCCGAGGCCGAGCTCTCGGGCGAGGCCCGCCCCCGGCAGGAGAACTGGGTCTACGGCAGCTTCGGCCGCGATTTCGAGACGCGGTGCGGGCGGCGGTTCATGCTTGCGACCGTCACCGGCAAGCAGTGGCGCGCGCTTCTCTCCGCAACCGGGCTCGGCACCGCCATGGATCGCATCGGCGAGGCCTTCGGCGCCCCGCTCGACGACGACGCGGAGCGCTTCAGGGCACGCCATGCGATCGCCGCGCTGGTGCAGGACTGGGCCGGTGCGCGCGACCTGACGCAGATCGCGGACGCCTTCGCGGGCACGTCGGTCTGCTGGTCGCCCTATCGCGATGCCGCGCAGCTCTTGGCAGAGGACGCGCGTGCGAGCCCCCGGAACCCCATGTTCGCCCGGCAGGCGCATCCGGGCGTGCCCCCGGTCCTGACGCCGCGCACCCCTCTGCGCCTCTCGGCGCATCCCCGTCTCGCCGCGGCGCGTGCGCCTGATCTCGGCGCCGACACCGCGTCGGTCCTCGGTCCACTCGACACAGCAGGAAAGGAAGCGGATCCATGACCACCCTCTCTCCGGTCGCGGTCATCGGCACCGGCACGATGGGCCGCGGCATCGTCCAGGTCTTCGCGCAGGCCGGAAGCCGGGTGATCGCGCTCGATGCCAGCCGCCAGGCGGCCGAGGCCGCGCGCGCCCATGCCCTCGCCATGATCGAGAAGCTCGCGGCCAAGGGGCGGCTCGAGCCCGATCTCGCGGCCGACGCTCCCAACCGCATCGTGGTCGCGACCGATCTCTCCGACGTCGCGGGCGCCGCCCTCGTGGTCGAGGCAGTCGCCGAGGACCTCGAGGTCAAACGCGCCCTATTCCGTGACCTCGAGGCGGTGGTGGGTCCGGATTGCATCCTTGCCACCAACACCTCGTCCCTGTCGGTGAGCGAGATCGCCGCGGGATGCGCGCGTCCCGGACGGGTCGCGGGGTTCCACTTCTTCAACCCGGTGCCGCTGATGAAGGTGGTCGAGGTGATCGGCGGGCTGCGCAGCGAGGACGCGGTTCTGGACCGGCTCGACGCCTACGCGCGCGACTTCGGGCACGCGCCGGTGCGCGCGGCAGACGCCCCGGGCTTCCTCGTGAATCATTCCGCGCGCGGTCTGACGACCGAGGGGCTGCGCATCGTCCAGGATCGCGTGGCCACGCCCCAACAGGTGGACGCGATCCTCGAAGAAGCGGCAGGATTCCGGCTCGGGCCCTTCGCGCTCCTCGACCTGACCGGGCTCGACGTATCCTCGAAGGTGTTCGACCTGATCTACGACGGATTCTACCAGGAGCCGCGCTTCCGCCCCTCGCCGATCCTGCCGATCCGGGTGGCGGCCGGGCTTTTCGGCCGCAAGTCCGGCGAGGGTTTCTACCGCTATGACAACGGTGTGCGACAGGACCCGACGGCCTCCGCCGTGCCGAACGGCGACGGCGGAAAGGTCTGGCTGGGCGCGCTCGATACGCCATGGCGCGACCGGATCGCGGCGCTTTTTCCTTCCGAGGCGCGGGACGAGGGCGCAAAACCCTCCGCTTCAAGCGCCGTGATCGCGGCCCCCCTCGGCCGCGACGCGACGGCGGAAGCGGCGG
This sequence comes from Roseivivax isoporae LMG 25204, assembly GCF_000521865.1. GTDB lineage: Bacteria > Pseudomonadota > Alphaproteobacteria > Rhodobacterales > Rhodobacteraceae > Roseivivax > Roseivivax isoporae. The sequence goes on along the minus strand of NZ_JAME01000001.1, from coordinate 46,810 downwards.
CCCACGGGCTCGACCCCGCACGCGTCGTCGCGATCGATCCGCTCTTCGGACCTGCGATAGAGGGCGGGCGGCTGACGGTGATGGGCACGCCCATGACGCGTGCCGTCATGGGCGACCGGGTGGTGGCGTGGCTTGCCGCCAGCCGGCCGGTCACGGTGATCGCCGACAGCCCCGGGTTCGTGGCGCAGCGCACGCTCGCCACCATCGTGAACATCGCCTGCGACATTGCCCAGCAGGGGATCGCCTCGCCCGGGGACATCGAGCTCGGAACGACGCTCGGCCTCGGGTATCCCCGCGGGCCCCTGCGGTGGGGCGACGCAATCGGCGCGGCCCACATCCTGCGTATCCTCGACGCGCTTCACACGCTCACCGGCGATCCGCGCTACCGAGCGAGCCCCTGGCTGCGCCGACGCGTGACACTGGGGCTGCCGCTCGACGCGCCGGCCGAGTGGCGCTAACCCGTTGCGCCCGGTCGCCGCGCCTTTCCGGCGGACATACGAACGGCGCGAAGTTGCCTTCGCGCCGCCGGGAGGAGGACGGGCGCGCGCGGGGCGCGTCCGTCCGGGAGGTCACTCGGAAAGCGTGAACGCGGCTGTGTACTTGTCCACGTTGTCGGGGGTGATCAGCAGGCAGTCGAAGAGCTGCTTTTCCTCGCTGACCATCGGCTCGCCGTTCTTGATGTAGTGGTCGGCCTGGATGACGGCCTCGCGCGCGAACACGGCGACGGGCTGCAGCACGGTGTAGGCCATCTCGCCGGCCTTCACCGCCTCGACCGCGTCGGGCGAGCCGTCGAAGCCGCCGACGATCATGCCGTCGAGCATGCCGGCCTCCTTGAGGGCCGCGATCGCGCCCAGCGCCATCTCGTCGTTGCCCGAGATCACCGCGTCGATCTCGGGGTTCGCCTGGATGATCGACTGCATCTTGTTGTAGCCCTGCGTGCGGTCCCAGTTGGCGACCTCCTCGGCCACCTTCTCGAGGCCGGGATACTGGCTCAGCACGGTCTCGTAGCCGTTCGACCGGGTGGCGGCGTTGTTGTCGGCGGGGTTGCCGAAGAACTCGACGTACTTTGCCGTGTCGCCCACCAGCGACTGGAACTGCACCGCGCCGATGGCGGCGCCCTGCGCGTTGTTCGACACGAGCTGCGCGATCGCGATGCCGGATTCGTTGATCTCGGCGTTCACGAGGAACACCGGGATGCCGGCCTCGGTGGCCTTGCGCACCACGCCGACCGAGCCGTCGGCGTTCGCGGGGTCGAGGATGATCGCCTTGGCGCCGTTGGTGATGGCCGCGTCGATGAGGTTCGACTCGACGTTGGTGTCGCCCTTGTGGGCAGCGACGGTGGCCTCGTAGCCGAGTTCCTCGGCGGTCGCCTTGGCCACTTCGCCCTCGGTGAACCAGTAGGGGTTCGCCGGGTCGGTCACGATGATGGAAATGAGGCCCTCGGCCCAGGCCGAGCCCGCCATGAGGGGCAGCGAGGCCGCGGCCGCCAAGAGCGCGCGTCTGGTGAATGCGATCATCTAAATGGTCTCCCTAGGGGTCTGGTGGTTGCCGGTTGTCCGGCGGGTCTTCGCGTCGGGTCTCCTCGCCCGGACTGCGCGAAACGGGGACGGGGTCAGCCCTTGCGGGCCTTGCCCCGGTACTGGATGGAATTGAGCATCACCGCGAGGACGATGACCGCGCCGGTGAAGACGGTCTGCCAGTAGGACGACACGCCGATGATGACGAGGCCGTCGCTGAGAAAGCCGATGACGAAGGCGCCGAGCAGCGTGCCGCGCACCGTGCCGCGCCCGCCCATCAGCGACGCGCCGCCCACGACGACCGCGGCGATGGCGGTCAGCTCGTAGGTGGTGCCGGCGGTCGGGCCGGCCGAGGTGAGCTGCGAGCTGAGCACGAGCCCCGCGATCGCGGCGCAGATGCCCGAGAGCACGTAGACCGCGATCTGCACCTTCTTGACCGGCACGCCGGACAGCTCGGCCGCGCGCTCGTTGCCGCCCGACGAGTAGAGCCAGCGGCCGAAGGCGGTGCGCGACAGCAGGAGCCCCGCGGCGATGGCGACGACGGCCAGCACGATGACACCGATCGGCACCCCGCCGATGCGGTTGAAGCCCAGCCAGTCGAAACCGGTATTGCCGAGCGCGGGATCGCCCGAGAGGTTGTTGAAGGTCAGCCCGTTCGTCATCAGTAGCGCGACGCCGCGCGCCACGTAGAGCGAGCCCAGCGTGGCGACGAAGGCCGGCACCCGGAAGAAGGCGACGAGCACGCCGTTGACCGCGCCGACGAGGGCACCGAGTGCGAGGGTCAGCACCACCACGGCCCAGACCGGCGGGTAGAGGATGACGCCCGCCGCCTCGATCTCGACCCCCTGCATCAGGAAGCCGGCGAAGACCCCGGTCAGCCCGAGGACCGACCCCACCGACAGGTCGATGCCGCCGTTCAGGATCACCAGCATCATGCCGATGGACAAGAGGCCGAAGATCGCGACGTGGTTCGCCATGATCAGGAAGTTCGACACCGTCGCGTAGTTCGGCGACAGGAACGAGAAGATCAGGATGATCGCGATGAGCGCGAAGAAGGCGCGCCCCTCGAGCAGGATCTGCACGATGCCGGCGCCTTCGCCGAACATGCCGGCCATCGGACCGCCGGACCCCTGCTTCTTGGTGGTGGTGACATCAGTCATCTCGGGTGTCTCCGTGTCAGTGCTGGGCCGAGGACGGCTTGTCCATGTCGACGATCGCCCGGGCGGTGGGCTCGTCGACGATCAGGCCGCTCAGGAGGCCGCTTTCGAGGACGGCCTTGATCGCGTGGGTCTTGAGGGTGCCGCCGGCCACGGCAACGATGCGGCGGCCCTTCAGCGCCTCGAGCGGCTGCGTCAGGATCCGCCCGCTGACCTCCTGCCCGACAGGCCGGCCGCGCCGGTCGAAGAAGTGCCCGAGGATCTCGCCCACGCCGCCGGCCCCGGCGATGGCGGCCATCTCGGCCGGCTCGATCATGCCGGTGGCGACAAGCTCGGCCTCGGGGGCGGTCGTGCCGATGCCGACGACCATCAGGTCCGCCCGCCGCGCGAGGTCCGCCGCGTGCGCCGCGGCCTTCTGGCTCAGCAGGACGTCGCGGTCGGCGGCGGTATTGGCGATGAACGGCACCGGCATCGACGCGGGCTCCGCGCCCGTCGCCTCGGCCAGCCGCGCGACGATGGCATGCGGGTTCACGTCCGAGCCGCTCGTGAGCGAGCCCATCAGCGACACGACCCTGAGTGCGGGCGCGTGCCGGGGCTCGAGCGCGTCCACGCAGGCCAGAAGCGTCCGGCCATGACCCGCGCCGATGATGGCGTTGCGGCCGCCGGCGATCTCGGCCGACAGGAACCTGCCCCCCGCCGCGCCGAGCGGCCCGAGCGCCAGATCGTCCTCGTGGAGGTCGGTCACGACCTCGCACTGCTCGAGCCCGAAGGCCGCGCGCAGGCTCTGCTCGAGGTCCACCTCGCCCGAGGCGGCCATGATCTGTTCCTTGGTCGCGTCGGGCCCGAACGTGGCCGAGATCTTGCCCTTGTGCATGACGATGATGCGGTGCGCGATGGACAGGCACTCGCTGACCTCGGAGGTCGAGTAGACCACCGCGAGCCCCTTTCGCGCGCCCTCGGCCAGCAGGCGGAACACCTCGGCCTTGGCGCCGATGTCGATGCCGCGCGACGGCTCGTCGAGCAGGACGACCGAGGGATTCGTGGCCAGCATCTTGCCGATCACGACCTTCTGCTGATTGCCGCCCGAGAGCGAGCCGATGGCCGCCCCGCCGCCGTCGGTCTTGATCGTGACCTCCCGGATCGAGCGCTCGATGATCTCCTGCTCCGCGGCCCGCGAGGTCAGAAGCCGCCGGGTGAAGGCGCCGATGGAGGCGAGCGACAGGTTCTGCCCGACCGTCATGGTCTGGACCAGCCCGTCGCGCTGGCGGTCCTCGGGGGTCAGCACGAGACCCGCGTCGATGCGCTGCGCGATGGTCATGCCGGCCACGTCGCGTCCGTGCAGCAGCACCTGCCCGCCCGAGGCCGGCAGCCGCCCGGCCACGCATTCCATCATCTCGGTGCGCCCCGCGCCCATCAGGCCGTAGATGCAGACGATCTCGCCCTGCCGCACGTCGAGCGACAGCCGGTCCACCACGGAATAGCCCGATCCCCCGGGCGCCGGCACCGACAGGTTCCGCAGCGACAGCGCGACCTCGCCGAACGTGGTGTCGGGCGGCGAGCCGAGATCGAAGTTCTCGCCCACCATGTTGCGCACGATCCATTCGAGGTCGATCTCGGCGCGCGGCGCGTAGGCGGTCATCACGCCGTCGCGCAGCACCACCGCGTGGTCGGTGATGGTCAGCGCCTCCTCGAGGTGGTGCGAGATGTAGACGATGGAGACCCCGCGCGCCTTCAGGTCGTGGATGACCTTGAACAGCACCTCGACCTCCGAGGCGGACAGCGCCGAGGTCGGCTCGTCCATGATGAGGATGCGGGAATTGACGCTCAGCGCGCGGGCGATCTCGACGATCTGCTGCTGGCCGAGGCGCAGTTCCTCGACCGGGGTCAGCGGATCGATGTCTTCCTCGAGATCTTCCATGAGGGCACGGCACTGGCGCTCCTCCTCGGCGAAGTTCACGCCGCGGGGGCCCATGATCTCGCGCCCGAGAAAGATGTTGTCGCGCACGTTCATATTGGGGGCGAGCGACAGCTCCTGGTGGATGATCGAGACGCCGAGCTCGCGCGCCTCGACGGTCGAGCGGATCTCGACCGGCCGGCCGTCGAGGATCAGCTCGCCCGCGGTTGGCGCGACCACGCCCGAGAGGATCTTCATCAGCGTCGACTTGCCCGCGCCGTTCTCGCCGAAGAGCGTGGTGACCTGGCCGCGATGCACGTCGAAGTTCACGCTCTTGAGCGCATGCACCGCGCCGTAGCTCTTCGAGATGTTGCGGGCCGCCAGGACCACCTCCGCCCGGTCGGGCGCGAGGGTCGGCGTCTCGTCGTGCAGCGGCGCCGTCATCCCTGCACCTCGAACGCGACCGGGGTGACCAGCCAGTTCTTCGGGTTGATCATGGTGAAGGCGCCGGTGACGGTGACGGTCCGGCCGGTCAGCGCCTCGCGATCGAGATCCGAAAGCACCTCGGCCGCCATGGCGCGGTTGATGCCCGATCCCGCGTCCTGGTACTCGATCTGGTTCTTGAAGGCGCCGAAGGAGATGTCGCCGACGATGTCGCGCAGCTCGGTGCCGTTGATCGCGGGCCCGGTCTGGACGCGCACGCCTGTGCCCTCCGGCAGACCCTCGACGGCGACGTTGAAGATGCCGGACGTCCCCTCGCCCACCGTGCCGGTGAAGGTGACCGGCATCACCGGGAACGCGCCTGCCATGGTACCGTAGGCCTCGACCGCCGCTGCCCTGTCCGCCTCCAGCTCCTCGGCCAGCGCGACCGCCTCGGGCGCCTTGCCGCTGACGAAGTCGCGGATCCGCGGGAACTGCTCGGCGCCGTAGCGGTCCGGGTCGAAGGCCTGCTGGCGCAGGTCTCCCTCGCCGCCGATCGACACGACCGTCGTGTCGAAGGCGATCGCCCCCAGCACCGCGACCGCGACCACCGCGATGATCGCGTTGCGGCGCGTCGCCCTCGAGGAGTGGGCGGAGACGGTACCGGTTGTTGCCATGGCGGACATGCCCCTGTGCTGGGCGGCCCGGCGATCCGGACCGCGATGGATCTGTGCCGGGAAAACCCGGCGCGCTGCTGTTGCGGGAATGGCCAGACGCCTGGCGTCGAACCGTTCCTCCCCTGCCGCCGCGCCCCTGGAACTCCTCAATTCCGCGTCCGGGCCGGCGGCCTTCCGCACCGCGAGGGGTGCGACCGATTGCGCCTACCGTAATGGAAATAAATTTCTCTGTCTGCAAAAAATTTCACACGCTGTCGTTTTTCTGTGATAGACCCGGTCCAGCCGGGCGCGGGGCGACCGGCCGCACGTGCAGGCCCGTCGCACCCGGGGCCGAAGGGGAGAGGCCGCGGCGACGGACGGCGGCAAGGGAGAGAGGACATGGCCGATTCGTCGGACCTGATCATCGGCGTCGATGCCGGCACATCGGTCATCAAGGCGGTCGCCTTCGACCTCGGCGGCGCGCAGCTCGCGTCATCCTCGGTGCGCAACTCCTACGTCATGGGTGCGGACGGATCGGCGACGCAGTCGCTGTCGCAGACCTGGGCCGACTGCGCCGCCGCGCTGCGCGGGCTCGCGGAAAAGGTCGAGGGCCTCGCGCAGCGCACCGCCGCGGTGGCGCTGACCGGACAGGGCGACGGCACCTGGCTCGTGGGACCGGGCGACGTCCCCGTCGCGGATGCCTGGCTCTGGCTCGACGCGCGCGCCGCCCCGACCGTGCGCGGCCTCGCCCGCGGACCGGACGAACGAGCGCGGTTCGAGGCCACCGGCACCGGTCTCAACACCTGCCAGCAGGGCAGCCAGATGGCGCACATGGCGCGCGTCTGCCCCGATCTTCTCGACCGCGCCGAGGTCGCGCTCCACTGCAAGGACTGGCTGTTCCTCAACCTGACCGGCGTGCGGGCGACCGACCCGTCCGAGGCGAGCTTCACCTTCGGCGATTTCCGCACGCGGTCCTACAGCGACGCGGTGATCGCGACGCTCGGCCTCGAGGACCGGCGCGCGCTCCTGCCCGAGATCCTCGACGGCTCGCGCGACACCCGGCCCCTGACCGCGGCCGCGGCGGCGCAGACCGGCCTCCTGCAGGGCACGCCGGTCTCGCTCGGCTACGTGGACATGGTGATGACCGCGCTTGGCGCGGGCGTGCACACGGGCGACGCTGGCGCGGCCTGTTCCACGGTGGGCTCGACCGGGGTGCACATGCGGGCCGTCCGGTCGGACGACGTCTACCTCAACGCCGAGGGCACGGGCTACGTCATCTGCCTGCCCGTCCCCGATCTGGTGACGCAGGTGCAGACCAACATGGCCGCGACGCTCAACATCGACTGGGCGCTGTCCCTGGTCGAGGACCTGATGGCCGAGACGGGCGCCGCGCCGTCGCATGCCGACCTCGTCGCCCGGATCGACGGCTGGATGGCGCGGTCGCGGCCGGGCGCGCTGGTCTACCATCCCTACATCTCCGAGGCGGGCGAACGCGGCCCCTTCGTGAATGCCGACGCGCGCGCGAGCCTCGTCGGCCTCAACGCCTCGCACCGCTTTCCGGACGTGATCCGCGCGGTTGTCGAGGGCCTCGGCATGGCGGCGCGGGACTGCTACGCGGCCATGGGCGACATGCCCCGCGAACTGCGCCTGACCGGCGGCGCCGCGCGGTCGCCGGCGCTGCGCCGGGTGCTGGCCGCCGCGCTCGACACGCCGGTCCGCGTTTCTTCCCGCGACGAGGCGGGGGCGGCCGGCTGCGCCATGATGGCCGCGGTCGCCATCGGCGCCTTCGACAGCATGGATGCCTGCATCGCGCGCTGGACGACGCCGCTCCTCGGCGCGCCGGAGCCGCCCTGCCCCGACCTCGTGCCTGTCTACGACACCCTCTTCGCCAACTATCGGCACGCGCGCGACAGCCTCGCCCCCGTCTGGGACGGGCTGGCGGCGGCGCGCAAATCGCAAGGAGCCTGAGACATGACTGACATCCGGAAGGTCGACCTCTTCGTGATCGGCGGCGGGATCAACGGTGCGGGCATCGCGCGCGACGCGGCCGGGCGGGGCCTCAGCGTCGTGCTGTGCGAGAAGGACGATCTCGCGGAGGGGACGTCGTCGCGGTCGGGCAAGCTCGTGCATGGCGGGCTGCGCTACCTCGAATATTACGAGTTCAGGCTCGTCCGCGAAGCGCTGATCGAACGCGAGGTGCTGATGCGGAACGCGCCGCACATCATCTGGCCCATGCGGTTCGTCCTGCCGCACAGCCCGCAGGACCGCCCCGCCTGGCTGGTCCGGCTCGGGCTCTTTCTCTATGACCATCTCGGCGGGCGCCGGAAGCTGCCCGGCACCCGCACGCTGAACCTGCACCGCGCGCCCGAGGGCGCGGCGATCAAGGACAGCTACACCCGCGGCTTCGAATATTCCGACTGCTGGGTCGACGACGCGCGGCTCGTGGTGCTGAACGCCGTCGACGCGGCCGAGCGCGGCGCGACCGTGCTGACCCGCTCGCCCTGCATCTCGGCACGGCGCGACGGCGCGATCTGGCGCGTCACCACGCGGGATACCCTGACCGGCGAGACCTCGGAGTTCGAGGCGCGGATGCTGGTGAACGCGGCCGGCCCCTGGGTCACCGACGTGGTCACCCGCGTCGCGGGGTCGAACTCGTCCCGCAACGTGCGCCTCGTGAAGGGCAGCCACATCATCGTGCCGAAGTTCTGGAAGGGCGAGAACGCCTACCTGGTCCAGAACCACGACAAGCGGGTGATCTTCATAAACCCCTACGAGCGCGACAAGGCGCTGATCGGCACCACCGACATCGCCTACGAGGGCCGCGCCGAGGACGTGACCGCCGACGAGGCCGAGGTGCAGTACCTGATCGACGCGGTGAACCGCTACTTCAAGGAACAGCTGACGCGCGACGACGTGCTCACGACCTTCTCGGGCGTGCGGCCGCTCTTTGACGACGGGCAGGGCAACCCCTCGGCCGTCACCCGCGACTACGTCTTCGACATCGACGACCGGGGCGGCGCGCCGCTCCTGAACATCTTCGGCGGCAAGATCACCACCTTCCGCGAACTGGCCGAGCGCGGCCTGCAGAAGGTGCACAAGTACTTTCCCGAGATGGGCGGCGACTGGACCGGGAACGCCCCCCTGCCCGGCGGCGACATGGCTGGCGCCGATTACGAGGAATTCCGCAACCGGATGAAGCAGGACTATCCGTGGATGCCGCGCGAACTGCGCCGGCATTACGGACGGCTCTACGGCACGCGGATCGACCGCATCGTCGCCGGCGCGACCTCGCTCGAGGGGCTCGGCCGGCATTTCGGCGGCACGCTCTACGAGGCAGAGGTGACCTACCTCGTGAAGCACGAATGGGCCCGCACCGCCGAGGACATCCTCTGGCGCCGCACCAAGCACCGCCTGCACCTGACCGAGGCGGAGCAGGCGGCCTTTGCCAAGTGGTTCGAAGACCGCCGGGAGGCCGCCTGATGGCGCTGACGCTCTCGCTGAACACGAACCCGCTGGTGAACCGCTTCGCCGAACCGGACGACCTCGTCGATGCCATCGCCCGCGACATCCGCATCCGCGACATCCAGCTCACGCACGAGTTCATCAACCCGTCGTGGCCCGCCCCCGTGGTCCGGCGGCTGACCCGCGACACGGGCGCGGCGCTGCAACGCACGGGCGCGCGCGTCACCTCGGGCATGACCGGGCCCTACGGGCGGCTCAACCATTTCGGCCATCCCGACCGGGACGTGCGGCGCTACTACGTCGACTGGTTCAAGACCTTCGCCGACATCATCGGCGATCTCGGCGGCACGTCGGTCGGCACGCAGTTCGCGATCTTCACCTTCCGCGACTACGACGATCCTGCCCGGCGGGAAGAGCTGCTGAAGATCGCCATCGACTGCTGGGCCGAAGTGGCGGAGCACGCGAAGGCCGCGGGGCTGTCCTACGTGTTCTGGGAACCCATGTCGGTCGGCCGCGAATTCGGCGAGACCATCGCGGAATGCCTGAAGCTGCAGGACCGCCTGAGTGCCGCCGACATGGCGATCCCCATGTGGATGATGGCCGACATCGACCATGGCGACGTGACCTCGCCCGACCCCCGCGACACCGATCCCTATGCGTGGGCGCGCGCGGTGCCGAAGGTGAGCCCGATCATCCACATCAAGCAGTCGATGCGCGACAAGTCCGGCCACCGCCCCTTCACCGCCGAGTTCAACGCGAAGGGCGCGATCCAGCCCGGACCGCTGCTGCGAGCCTTCGCCGAGGGCGGCGCGGTGGACAACGAGATCTGCCTCGAACTATCCTTCAAGGAACGCGAACCGAACGACCGGCAGGTGATCCCGCAGATCGCCGAAAGCGTCGCCTTCTGGGCGCCGCACATCGACAGCGGCGCCGGGGACCTCCGTGTCTGACCGCCCGCGGATGCCGGCTGGCGGCGCCTGCCAGCCGCACCCCCCGGCGCCCGGCCCTGCCGGCGGGCCCGCCGCGGTCGCCGCACCGGAGGTCTGAACGATGCCCCTGCCCGCCTTCCGCTTTGCCACCGCCGGCGACATCCGTTTCGGACGCGGGGAGGCGCGCGCCGCGGTGCCGGACCTCGCCCGGCTCGGTCCCGGCATCCTTCTGGTGCACGGCGCGACCGGGGCGCGCGCGGCCTGGCTCAGGGACGCGCTTGCGGCCGAGGGCTGCGACGTCGCGCCCTTTGCCGTGCCCGGCGAGCCCGACGTCGCGCTGGTCGCCGCCGGGGTGGACGCGGCGCGGCAGGCCGGCGCCCGCGCGGTCGTCGCGATCGGCGGCGGCGCGGTGATCGATGCCGGCAAGGCCATCGCGGCGCTGGTGCCCGCGACCCGGCCGCTCCTCCACCATCTCGAGGTGGTCGGGCGGGGCCTGCCGCTCGATGCCGATCCCCTCCCCTTCGCTGCCCTGCCCACCACCGCCGGAACGGGCGCCGAGGTGACGCGCAACGCCGTGATCGCGGTGCCCGAGGCGCGGCGCAAGGTGTCGCTGCGCGATGCGCGCATGCTGCCGCGGATAGCGGTCGTCGACCCCTCGCTGACCGACGGCTGCCCGCGGTCGGTGACGCTCGCCTCGGGTCTCGACGCCATCACGCAGGTGATCGAGCCCTATCTCTGCACCCGCGCGAACCCGATGACCGACGCGCTCTGCCTGCCCGCGATCGCGGCGGGCCCGGCCGCACTGATGACGCTCATGCAGAACGAGGACGAAGACGCGCGCGACACGCTGGCCTGGACCAGCCTCTGCGGCGGCCTCGCCCTTGCCAATGCGGGGCTCGGCGTCGTGCACGGGCTCGCGGGACCGCTCGGCGGACTTTCGGGCGCGGCGCACGGGGCGATCTGCGGCGCGCTCCTGCCGCATGGCCTGGCCGCCAATGCCGCGCGCGCGGACGGCGAGACGGCCCACCGGATCGGGAACGTGCGCCGCGCGCTCGTGCAGGCCTTGTCGATCGCGCCCGACGCCGCATTCTCGTCGCTCGCGGACTGGGCGCGGGCGGCCGGTCTGCCCGGGCTCGACGCGCAGGGCGTGACGGCGGACCAGCGGGCCGAGGCGGCGGAGATGGCGGCGAGTTCCTCGTCGATGAAGGCGAATCCCGTGCCGCTCGACGCGGCGGCGCTCGCGGGGATCTTGGACAGCGCGCGCTAGGCGCCGCGAAGCGGAGGACGCAACATGGCAAGGGACCGCGGGACCGCGGATGCCGAGCATTCGCTGGCGATCCGCGCCGCCTGGCTGCACTACGTGGGCGGCCTTAGGCAGGCCGAGGTCGCCAAGCGCATCGGCGTGCCCTCGGTGAAGGCGCACCGGCTGATCGCGCGCGCCGTGGCCGAGGGCGCCGTGAAGGTGTCGATCGAGGGCGACATCATCGAGTGCATCGAGCTCGAGCAGGCGCTCTGCCAGCGGTACGGCCTCGAGACCTGCGAGGTCGCGCCCGACCTCGAGGAGGACGGCCTGCCGCTCGAGGCGCTCGGGGCGGCCGGGGCGTCCTGGCTGCGCCGCTGCCTCGAGAACGACGACGGCCGCGTCATCGCCATCAGTCACGGACGGACTCTGACCGCGGCCGTGCGGTCGATGCCGCACATGTCGCGGCCGGACTGGCGCTTCGTGTCGCTGCTGGGCGGGCTCACGCGGAACTTCGCCGCGAACCCGCACGACGTGATGCACCTCCTGGCGGAGAAGACCGGCGCGCAGGCCTATGTCATGCCGGTTCCGTTCTACGCCAATTCGGTCGAGGACCGCGAGGTCCTGCTGGCCCAGCGCGGCATCTCGGAGGTGCTGCAGATGGCCGAGGCGGCGCCGCTCAAGCTCGTGGGCATCGGCACCGCGACCTACGAGGCGCAGCTGGTCGTCGCCGGGCTGATCCGACAGGACGAGATCGAGGCGATCTCGGCCGAGGGCGGACGCGGCGAAATCCTCGGCCACTTCTTCGACGCGGACGGAAAGATCCTTGATTCCCCCCTGACGAAGCGAACCATCGCAGCCTCCCTGGGCGAGGGGACGGCGCGCACCGACCGCATCGTCGCGCTGGCCGGCGGGATGGGCAAGGTCGACGCGATCCGCGCCGTGCTGAACAGCGGGCGGCTCTCGGGGCTCATCACCGACGAGCGCACCGCGCGGGCGCTGGTGACCGGCGGCGCGTGACCGCCGGCCGTCGCGCGCGCGGTCAGTAGGCGCGCGCCATCTCGCGCAGCGGGCGGGCGCGGATGCGCTCGGCCTGCCCGGCGGTGCCGAACGCCTCGAACTTCTCGACACATTGCGCCTTCATGCTGTCCATCGCGGGCTTGAGGTACTTGCGCGGGTCGAATTCCGACGGTGCGCTGACGAGCGTGCGGCGGATCGCCGAGGTGGCCGCGAGGCGCAGGTCGGTGTCGATGTTCACCTTGCGCACGCCGTGGCGGATGCCGCGCCGGATCTCCTCGAGCGGCACGCCCCAGGTCGGCCGGATGTCGCCGCCGTACTCGTTGATCAGGAGCCGCAGCGCCTCGGGAACCGAGGACGAGCCGTGCATCACGAGGTGCGTGTCGGGCAGCCGGCTGTGGATCGCCTCGATCACGTCCATGGCCAGCACGTCGCCGTCCGGCTGGCGGGTGAACTTGTAGGCGCCGTGGCTCGTGCCCATGGCGACGGCGAGGGCGTCGACGCCGGTCTCGGCCACGAACCTCTCGGCCTCCTCGGGATCGGTCAGAAGCTGCGCGTGGCTCAGTTTTTCGGTGGCGCCGTGTCCGTCCTCCTGGTCGCCCATGCCGGTCTCGAGCGATCCGAGGACACCCAGTTCGCCCTCGACCGACACGCCCGCGGCATGCGCGACCTCCACCACCGACCGCGTCACCCGCACGTTGTAGGCGTAATCCGCGGGCGTCGTGCCGTCCTCCATCAGAGAGCCGTCCATCATCACCGAGGTGAAGCCGTGCTGGATCGCGGTCACGCAGGTGGCGAGCGTGTTGCCGTGGTCGAGGTGCATGCAGACCGGGATATGCGGGTAGATGTCCACGAGCGCGTCGATCAGCTTTGCCAGCACGACGTCGTTGGCATAGGCCCGCGCACCGCGGCTCGCCTGCAGGATCACCGGCGACCCGGTGGCATCGGCCGCCGCCATGATGGCCAGTCCCTGCTCCATGTTCGACATGTTGAAGGCGGGCACCGCGTAGTCGTGGGCCGCCGCATGGTCGAGAAGTTGGCGAAGCGTGATGCGGGCCATGTCAGGTCTCCTGGTGCTCGGGGTCTGAAAGGTAGTCTGCGACCACGGCGACCTCGGCACGGCTGCCGAAGACCAGCGGCACGCGGTCGTGGGGATGCGCGGGGATGCGATCGAGGATCGGCCGCCGCCCGTCGGACGCGGCGCCGCCCGCCTGCTCGACGAGGTACGCGATGGGAAAGGCCTCGTAGGCGAGCCGCAGGAACCCGCCGCCATAGCCCGGACGGGTGTCCGCGGGATACATGAACAGCCCGCCGCGCCGCAGGATCCGATGCAGGTCGCCGACCGCCGCCGCGATCCAGCGCATGTTGAAATCGCGCCCCCGCGGCCCGTCCGCCCCTTCGAGCAGGTCGAGCACGTAGGATTGCAGCCCGGGCAGCCAGCGCTTCCGGTTCGAGGCGTTGAACGCGACGGTCGAGGTCTCGTCCGTCACCCGCACGTCGACGCTGTCCACGTGGAAGATGCCGGTCACCGGGTCGAGCGTCGCGATGGACACCCCGTCCCCCATGCTGAAGCCGAAATCGACCGAGTGCCCGAAGGACACGTAGGCCGCGCCGATCATCTCGCGTCCGGAGCGCAGGAACGATCCGCCCGCCGGGAAGATCGCGAAGAGCGCGCCGAGCGGCGCGCCGATGCCGATGCTGCCCGACCCGTCGATCGGGTCCATGGCCACGTCGAACAGGCCCTCGGGGTCGAGGTCGATGACCGTCTCAGCCTCTTCGGACAGGACCCGCGCGACCGACAGCCCGCGCAGGAGCGCGACGAAATGGTCGTGCGCGGCCATGTCGAGGGCCTTCTGCCGGTCGCCGGAATCGTTGGTCCCGACCACCGCGGTCGGATCGCCGGTCAGGTGTCCCTGCGCCAGCCGGCCGGCAAGCGGGATGCTGCCCTGGGCCAGGGCCGCGACGAGGGCGGCGAGCGCCACGCGCTGCGGCGCGTCGCCCGCCCGTTGCTCGAGGTGATGCGCCAGTGTCGGCGCCGTGATGGCGCCGTCCCGGCTGAGCCGGAGGGGCGCGGCGATCGGCTCAGGCATGGTTCGGCCCCTGCGTCTCGGCGTGCGCCGCGCGCGCGGGATCGAGGGCGCACCCGGCGATGTCCCCGAAGAGCGATTCTGTCGGCATGGGTGTCCTCCTCAGCTGTGGAAGCGCTAGCGCAAATGCGGAAACATCACAATATTGAATCTCAATATAACACCATTGACGTGAACTTTGTGACGTGTGATGTTATGCGCAGGAGGACGCGGCGTGAAACGTGACGACAGGCAACAGGCCATCATGGACATGCTGGTGGCCGAGGGCGAGGTCGAGCTGGACGCGCTCTCGGAACGCTTCGGCGTGTCGAAGATGACCATCCACCGCGACCTCGACGACCTCGAGGGCGCGGGCCTCCTGCGCAAGATCCGCGGCGGCGCCACCATCCGGTCGGGCACCCAGTTCGAAAGCGACTTCCGCTTCCGCGAGCGGCAGGACAGCGAGGCCAAGACCGCCATGGCGCGCGCGGCGCTGCGGCTGGTCGAGCCCGGCATGTCCGTCATGATCAACGACGGGTCGATGGCCGCGATCCTCGGGCAGATGCTGGTCGCGCGGCGCCCGCTGACGGTCATCACCAACAACGCGGCCGTGATCGACGCGCTGCGCGCCGAGGCGGGCGTGACGCTCATCGCGCTCGGCGGCGTGCATTCCGCCAAGTTCAACGCCTATCTCGGCAAGGTGACCGAGGACGCGCTGGCGGGACTGCGCGCCGACATCGCCTTCATCTCGTCGCCGGCCGTCTCGGGGCTCGAGGTGTTCCACATGGACGACAGCGTGCTGCGGGCCAAGCGGGCGATGATGGACCGCGCCGCGCGCCGCGTGCTCCTGGTCAACCACGCCCGCTTCGGCCACGCCGCGCTGCACCGCCTCGCGACGCTGGCGGAGTTCGACCACATCATCACCGACAGCGCCCCCGATCCCGAGACCTGTGCCGCGCTGCGTGCGGCCGGCCTGCCGCTGACGCTGTCCGACGATCCCGACCTGCAGGAGATCCCCGCATGACCCGACCGAGCTTCTGGATCGGCACCAGCTGGAAGATGAACAAGACGCTCGCCGAGGCGCAGGCCTTCGCGGCGGCACTGGCCGCCGCCGACGCCGCGCGCGACCCGCGCATCCAGCGCTTCGTGATCCCGCCCTTCACCGCCGTGCGCGAAGTCGCGTCCATGCTCGCGGACAGCTCGGTCAAGGTGGGCGCGCAGAACATGCACTGGGCGGACAGCGGCGCGTGGACGGGCGAGGTTTCGCCGCTCATGCTCCGGGATTGCGAGCTCGACATCGTCGAGCTCGGCCATTCCGAGCGCCGCGCGCATTTCGGCGAGACCGACGAGACCGTCGGGCTCAAGACCGAGGCCGCGGTGCGCCACGGGCTGATCCCGCTGATCTGCATCGGCGAGACGCTGGAGGAACGCGAGGCCGGGCGCGCGCAGGAGGTGCTCGCGGCGCAGGTGCGCGGGGCCCTCGCCCGGCTCGGCGACGATTGGAAGGACGCCGAGATCCTCCTCGCCTACGAACCCGTGTGGGCGATCGGCGAGAACGGCATCCCCGCGACCTCCGACTATGCGGATGCGCGTCAGGCCGAGATCATCGCGGTCGCCGAGGACGTGCTCGGCCGCCGGATGCCCTGCCTCTACGGCGGGTCGGTCAATCCCGGCAATTGCGAGGAACTCATCCGCTGCCCGCATGTCGACGGGCTGTTCATCGGGCGCTCCGCGTGGACCGTCGAGGGCTACCTCGACATCCTCGCGCGCTGCGCCGCGGTTCTCTGAAAAAGGAAAGGAAGACGTCATGAAGATTGCGATCGCAGGCGACAGCGCGGGCGAAGGGCTCGCCAAGATTCTCGCCGACCACCTGAAGGACACGCACGACGTGTCGGAAATCTCGCGCACCGAGGACGGGCCCGACGCGTTCTACGCGAACATGGCCGACCGCGTGGCATCGGCGGTGCTCGCGGGCGACTACGACCGCGCGATCCTGTGCTGCGGCACGGGGATCGGCGTCTGCCTCTCGGCCAACAAGGTGCCGGGCATCCGCGCCGCGCAGTGCCACGACACCTATTCCGCCGGCAAGGCCGCTACCTCGAACAACGCGCAGATCATCACCATGGGCTCGCGCGTGATCGGGCCGGAACTGGCCAAGGACATCGCCGATGCCTTTCTCTCGGCATCCTTCGATCCCGAGGGACGCTCTGCGGGCAACGTCAAGGCGATCGACGCGGTCGACGCAAAGTACCACAAGGCCTGATTGCAGGCGGCGGCGACCAGCGAAGGCGGCAGATGGACAGGATCCTCGCAATCGACAACGGCCTGACCGTGACCAAGGCCGTGCTCTTCGACCTCGAGGGCACGCAGGTCGCGGTCAGCCGGCGCACCGTGCCGCAGCAGAAGCCCGGTCCCCGGCGCGTGGAGCGCGACATGGACACGCTGTGGCAGGAGACCGCCGCGGCGATCCGCGAGGTCCTGTCGGCCGGAGCCACCGACCCGTCGCGGGTCGTGGCGGTCGCCGCCACCGCGCATGGCGACGGGGTCTACCTGCTCGATCCCGAAGGCGCGCCGCTCGGGCCCGGGATCCTGTCGCTGGACAGCCGGGCCATCGGCGTCGTCGACGACTGGACCCGCGACGGCACCGCCGAGCGCGCGCTGGCGCTGACCGGGCAGGTCCCGCACGTCTCGGCGCCCTCCGCGCTGCTCGCCTGGATGCGCCGCGAGGAGCCCGAGAGATTCGCGCGCATCGGCCACGTGCTGGCCTGCAAGGACTGGCTGTGCTTCTGCCTGAGCGGGCGGATCGGCACCGACCGGACCGAGGCCAGCACCTCCTTCACCGAGCCCGGCACGCAGGCGTTCAGCGGCGCCGCGCTCGACCTCTTCGGCCTCTCCGCCCTGTCCGGCGCGCTGCCCGACATGGCGCATTCGGCCGAGATCGTGGGCCACGTGACGGCCGCGGCTGCGCGGGCGACCGGCCTCGCCGAGGGCACGCCGGTGGCGGCGGGCCTGCACGACGTGACGGCCTCTGCGCTCGGCATCGGCGCGCACCGTCCGGGCGTCGTCGGCGTCGTCGCCGGCACCTACTCGATCAACGAATGCGTCTCGACCGCGCCGCGCATCGACGCCCGATGGTTCTGCCGCAACGCGGTCGCGCCGGGCTTCTGGAACAGCATGGCGATCTCGCCCGCCTCGGCCACGAACTACGACTGGTTCCTCGACACGCTCTGCGCCGCCGAACGCCGCGACGCCGGGCCGGGCATCCACGACCTGCTCCGGTCCGAGATCGACGCGGCGCTGGCACGGCCCTCCCCGCTTCTCTACCACCCCTACCTCTTCGGCTCGCCCATGGGGGCCGCGCCCAGCGCCGGGTTCCTCGGACTGCGCGGCTGGCACGGCCGCGGAGACATGCTGGCCGCGCTTCTCGAGGGCATCGCCTTCAACCACCGCCAGCATGTCGACGCGCTGCGCGGCCCATTCGAGGCGACCGAGGTCCGTCTGACCGGCGGCGCCTCGCGCAACCCGACGGTGGCGCAGCTCTTCGCCGACATCCTCGACATGCCGGTGACCGTGACCGCGACCGACGAGGCCGCGGCCTGGGGTGCCGCGCTCTGCGCCGGGGCCGCCATCGGGGCCTTTGCCCGCTTCGACGCCGATCCGCGGGACATCGACGGCGAGGCCACGACCTGGCGCCCCGCGCCCGACCGCGCCGCGCACTATTCCCACCGCTTCGCACTCTACCGCGAGGTGGCCGAGGCGCTCGGACCCACCTGGGACCGACTGAACGCACTCGAGGCCATGGGACGGGAGGGGCCCCGTGACTGAGCGCTCCGGCGATACCTTCGACGCCGTCATCATCGGCGCCGGCATCAACGGCGCGGGCGTCTTCCGCGACCTCTGCGCGCAGGGGCTGAAATGCCTGATCGTCGACAAGGGCGATTTCGGCTCGGGCACCAGCGCGGCGCCGTCGCGGCTGATCCATGGCGGGCTGAAATATCTCGAGACGGGCGAGCTCCGGCTGGTCGCCGAATCGACCTACGAGCGCAACCTGCTGTTGCGGAACGCCGCGCATCTCGTCCGCCCGCTGCCGACCGCCATCCCGATCCTGTCCTGGACCAAGGGCGTCGCGGCGGCGCTGCGCACGCTTCTCGGCTCGACGACCGCGCCGCGGAGCCGCGGCGCCCTCCTCGTGAAGATCGGGCTCGCGCTCTACGACATCTACGGTGCGCGCGCACGGCAGATGCCGCGGCACCGCATGGTCGGGCGCCGCCGGGCGCTGTCGGACCTGCCTGCCCTGACCCCGCGCATCGTGGCGCTCGGCACCTACCACGACGCCAAGGTGACCGCGCCGGAACGGCTGGTTCTGGAACTCGTGCAGGACGGTCTCGCCCTGTCGCCCGGCTCCGAGGCGCTGAACTGGTGCGCCGTCACCGGGATGGCCGATGGCGCGCTGCGGCTGCAGCCGCAGGCGGGCAGTGCGCGCACGGTCCGCACGCGCGTCGCGGTCAACGCCGCGGGACCCTGGATCGACCGGGTGAACGCGGCGCTCGGCCTCGACACGCGGCTGATCGGCGGCACGAAGGGCGCGCATGTCCTGCTCGACCACCCGGAGCTCCTGCGCCAGCTCGACGGCCGGATGCTCTATTTCGAGGCCGATGACGGGCGCATCCTGCTCGTCGTGCCGTTCGAGGGCCGCGCGCTCGTCGGCTCGACCGACATTCCCGACGACGACCCGGACGCCGCCTTCTGCACCGACGCGGAGACCGCGTATTTCCTGCAGGCGCTGCGCGATCTCCTGCCCGGACTGGCATTCGACCGCGATCAGATCGTCTACGCCTATGCCGGCATCCGGCCCCTGCCGAATTCCGAGGGCGTGGCGCCCGGCCTCATCAGCCGCGACCATTCGGCCCCGACCGAGCCCGCGACGGCCGCGCGGCCCTTCCCGGTCATCTCGCTCGTCGGGGGCAAGTGGACGACCTTCCGCGCCTTCGCCGCCGAGGTGAGCGACAGCGTGCTCGCCCAACTCGGCACGGCAAGGCGCCGGCCGACCGACACCATGGCGATCGGCGGCGGGCGCGACCTGCCCCGCGACGCGGCCGCACGCGCGGGCTGGATCGCGGAGGCCGCACGCGAGACGGGCGCGGGGACAGCGCGCCTCGCCACGCTCCTCGAGCGATACGGCACCACCGCGCGCGCCATCGCGCGGCACGAGGGACCAGACCCGGCCCCCCTGCCGGACGCGCCGGACTTCACCGAGGCCGAGATCGACTGGATCCTGCGGCACGAAAGCGTCGTGCACCTGTCCGACGTCCTGTTGCGCCGCACCCCGCTCGCGATCGGCGGCCGGCTGACCCCGCCGCTCTGCCGCCGGGTCGCGGCGCTCGCGGCCGCGGCGCTCGACTGGCCCGAAGGACGCGCGGAGACGGAGCTTCGGGAGCTGGCCGCGCTCCTTGCCGAGCGCCACGGCGTGCACCTAGACTTGGCCTGACGACCGCCAGCAAGGATCTCCGCCCGTGTCCGACCACCACCGCAAGCTCATCAACGATCCGGATACGCTGATCGAGGACCTGATCGAGGGCATGGTGTCGGCGCATCCCGATCTCCTGCACGTCGAGGGCGGAACCGGGCGCGCGATCGTTGCGCGGAACGGGCCGCGCGACGGCAAGGTCGGCATCGTCGTCGGCGGCGGGTCGGGGCACGAGCCGGCCTTCGCGGGCTATGTCGGCCGGGGGCTCGCCGACGCGGCGCCGCTCGGCAACATCTTCGCCTCGCCCTCGCCCGCGCAGATCGCGGATGCGGGCCGTGCGGCGGACGGCGGCGCGGGCGTGCTCTTCCTCTTCGGGAACTATACCGGCGACGTGATGAATTTCGGCATGGCGGCGGAGGACATGGCACGCGAGGGCGTCCCCGCGCGGTGCTTCGTCGTGACGGACGACGTCGCCTCGGCCCCCGCCGACCGGGCGGGGGAACGGCGCGGCATCGCCGGCGACTTCTTCGTGTTCAAGGTCGCGGGCGCCGCGGCCGACCGGGGCCTTGACCTCGACGCGGTCGAGGCCGCCGCGGCCCGCGCCAACGCCGCCACCCGCACCATGGGGGTGGCGCTGTCGGCCTGCGTCCTGCCGCAGACCGGACGGCCGAACTTCGACCTGCCGGTCGGCCAGATGGAGATCGGCATGGGCATCCACGGCGAACCCGGCATCGAGCGCGGGCCCGCCGAAGGCGCCGACGCGGTCGCCGACCGCCTGCTCGAGCCCATCCTGGAGGAGCTGCGCCTCGGCGCCGGGGACCGCGTCGCGGTGCTGGTGAACGGCCTCGGGTCGACCTCGCTCCTCGAACTCTACCTGCTGCACCGGCGGGTCGCGGCGGTGCTCTCCGCCCGCGACGTGGCAATCCACCGCAGCTGGGTCGGCGAATACTGCACCTCCCTCGACATGGAGGGGGCGTCGGTCACGCTCATGCGCCTCGACGCCGATCTCGAGGCCTGGCTCGACCATCCCTGCAAGACACCCGCCCTGCGCGTCGGCGAGCCGGGCCCGCAGGCGACGGCGCGCCCGCGCCGCGCCGCCGCCCGGCCGGCGGCGCGCACCGCGCGGGCGGTCGATCGCGCGGCGCTGAAATCCGGGGGCGATCTCGGGCCGGCCGAGTTCCGCGCCATGATGCACGCGGGCGCCGAAGCGATCTTTGCCGAGCGCGACCATCTCTGCGCGCTCGACGGCGCGATCGGCGACGGCGATCACGGCATCACAATGGAGATCGGCTGGAAGGCGGTCCTGACCGCGCTGGGCGGCGTTCCCGCCGACACGACGATCACCGGGACCTGCGACGTCGTCGCGGAGGCCTTCCTCGACGCCGTCGGCGCATCGGCGGGGCCGCTCTACGCCTCGGGGTTCCGGGCGGCGGGCGAGGCGGTCGCGGACCGGGTGGACCTCGATGGCCGGGCGCTGGCCCGCTGGCTCGACGGGTTCGCGGACGGCATCGCGACGCGCGGCCAGGCCCGGGTGGGCGAGAAGACCATGCTGGACGCCTGGCGCCCGGCAGCCGACGCGGCCTCGGCGCGAGCCGATAGCGGCGCCACCAGCCGCGACTGCCTCGAGGCCGCGGCGGCGGCCGCGCAGGCTGGTGCCGCCGCGACCGCCGACATGCGCAGCGCGCGCGGCCGGTCGCAGAAGCTCGGCGACCGGGTGCTTGGCCATGTCGACCCGGGCGCGGCCTCCGCCGCGACAATCCTCGCGGCCTGGGCGCGCAGCCTCCGGCCGTCCGAAGCCTAGACCCCCGGACGCCGGACGCGTATCCCGTCGCGCGACGCGGCGAACGGACTATCTGGCGCCGGGCAACGCAAGGGAGGCTTCCATCCGGTTCCCGATCGCCATCGCGCTGATCCTCGTCCTGTCGGGCGTGGGTCTGACCTACGAGATCGCCGCGGGCCGGGTGCTCGCGCCGTTCTTCGGCACCTCGCTCCTGACCTGGACCGCGGTCATCGCGACCGTGCTCGCGGGGTTCTCGCTCGGCAGCGCGTTCGGCGGCTTCGTGGCGGAGCGTCCGCGCGCCGCGGCCGCCGGCACCGTGCGCAATGCGCTGGTGGCGACGGCGGTCCTGATGGCGCTCTCGCCGACGCTGCTCGGGCTCGTGCACGCATCCGGGGCGCGCGGCACCGGGGGCATGCTGCTCAGCGTCTTCGTCACCTTCTTCCCGGCTTCCGTCACCGTGACGCTGCCCTCGCCCTACCTCGCCAAGCTCGCGGTCGAGGCGCGACCCGGGCGCGAGGGATCGTCGCTCGGAATCGTCCTCGCCGCGGGGTCGGTGGGCGCGATCGTGGGCGCGATCCTCGCGGGCTTCGTCGCGTTGCCGCTCATCGGCTCGACGGCCACGTTCGCGGCCTGCGGCGCGGTGTGCCTGCTCTGCCTGCCCTTCCTGCGCCGGCCCCCGCCGGGCGACGGCGCCGGGGGTTCCAGCGACGGGACGGGCCCGCGCCCGGTCGTGACGGTCGCCGCCGCGGCCTTCGTCGCCTTCGCGGGCGTCGTCGGCACCCCCGCCTGCATGTACGAATCCGGCCTGTCCTGCCTGCATGTCCTGCGCACCGGCGGCATGGTCCGGCTGCTGTCCGACGGCACCGAACAGGCGGCCGAACGGGTGCCGCGCGCAGGCGATCCGGCGGCCGCGGACGGCGCGCTCGCCCTCTCCTACACGCGATGGCTCTGGGCGCGGCTCGACCGCGACCTCGGGGCCGATCCGGACGTGCTCTTCGTGGGCGTCGGCGGGTACACCCTGCCCACGCGGCTCCTCGCGGCGCGGCCCGAGGCGCAGGCGGTCGCGGTGGAGATCGACCCGCTGGTGACGCAGGTCGTGCAGGCCCACATGCCCGCAGCCTCGGCAATGATCGACCGGACCGGCTACGATGCGGACGGAACCGAACCGTCGTCAGGCCGGCTCGGCATCGTGCACGCGGACGGCCGGGTCTACCTGAACGAGACCAGCCGACGCTTCGACGCGGCGGTGATGGACGCGTTCTCGTCCGGGTCGGTGCCCGCCCACCTCGTCACCGTCGAGACCTACGCGCGGCTGCGCGAGATCGTCGCAGGCCCGGTTTACGTCAATCTCATCGACGCACCCGACGGCCCCCTCGCGCGCGGGGTCCACGCGATCCTCGACGGGCTCTACCCGCACGTGGTGGCGGTCCGCGGACCGACAAGCGCGCGCGGGCGCGGCAACGTCCTCCTGGCCGCCTCCCGCACGCCGCTCGCGGCGCTCGACACGCTGCCCGAGGGCTACGCGCGCTACCGTCCGGCGCCGGCGCGGGCCTTCACCGACGACCGCGGCTGGGTCGGCCACCGGTAGCGCCGCGAGGTGCGCGGGCCTGCCCGACATGGAACGTCGGGCAGCCGCACCTGTTGGTCCTGCAGACGGCAATCACCACAGGAGACACC
This sequence comes from Roseivivax isoporae LMG 25204, assembly GCF_000521865.1. GTDB lineage: Bacteria > Pseudomonadota > Alphaproteobacteria > Rhodobacterales > Rhodobacteraceae > Roseivivax > Roseivivax isoporae. The sequence continues at coordinate 23,528 of NZ_JAME01000001.1, read as the reverse complement.
CCATGCGTTTCGCGACGCGCCTCACGACCTCCGCCGCAGCCGCGGCGATCGCCCTGACCTCCGCCGCCTTCGCCCAGTCGCAGGACGGTGCGGCCGAGGCCCCCGACACCCGCCAGAACCAGGACACCACCGCAAGCTCCCAAGGCGCGCCGGGCGCGGAGGGACAGATTGACCCCGAGGCGCGGATCGCCAGCGTCGACGACGCCGACATCACGCAGGCCGACGTCATGGCGATGATCCAGGCGATGCCCGAGCGCATGCGCCAGCAGCCGGCGGAGACGCTGATCCCGATGGCGGTCGAGCAGCTCATCATGCACGAACTCGTCCTCGCCGCCGCCGCCGAGGCCGGCCTGTCGGAGGACGAGGAGGTGCAGGCCGCCGTCGAGGAAGACGCGCGCATGCGCGAGGAAGATGCCATGGTGCGCGTCTTCCTGCAGCGCGAGCTCGACGGCGCGGTCACCGACGAGGCGGTCCGGTCCACCTACGAGGAGATCAAGGCGAACGCCGACGCCGAAATCCCGCCGCTCGAGGATGTCCGGCCGCAGATCGAGAACCAGCTGCGCCAGGAGGCCTACGGACAGCTGCAGAGCGAGCTGCAGGAGGGCACGCGGATCGTGTTCTACGGCCCCGACGGCGAGCCACGCGCTGCCGGTACCGATCCCGCGAACGCCGGATCGAAGCAGGAGACCACCGACGGCGACACCGCGGACCGGTGACCGGATTCGTGACAAGCGACTCGGTCCGATCCGTGTTATGCTAAGTACATGGAAGCAGGTCTACGGCGTCTCGTTCACAGCATATGCCTGGTAGTCGACGCATGAGATGCTTCCGAAGGCCGTCGCCTCACTCGCGGCGGCCTTCGTGCGCGTGCGGCCCCGCACGCTGAGCCGCGCGAGCGCGGCACGATCGCCCTGACCCGTCCCTGACCGCGACACGGTCCGAGGGACCCACACGGGGCGCAGGGGCGATGGCAACGTCCGAGAACGACGCCCACGTGCTGGCGCGGATGGCCGACGGGGACCGCACGGCGCTACGCGGACCTTCGCCACGCCGGCGGCCGCCTCGTTGCCCGAGGCGCCGCGAACGCGACCGCGCAGGGAGTGGTTGCCCTTACGTCAGCAGGAAATGGCCGAGGCGAACCGACAGGCGGGACAGGGCGCCCGCGGTCCGCGGTTCCGCGTGCGCCTGACGCGCTTGGAACCCGCGCCCGAAGCCCTTGTGGCCATTCGATTTTCGACACTCTTCCGAACAGGTCGCACGTTGTGCGCAGCCGCCGCGGGCGCTGCCGGCACGTCACGCGTTCCGCGCGATCGGAACGTCGATCAATCACCCCCAAGATGATAGGATTCTCGCATTGGACGAAAGTGCTTCACGAAAATTCATCATGGGAGGGATGCATGGCCAGTCCTCGGATCTATCAGAAAAACGAACGCCGCCACATCGAGGTGGCACAGACCGGTGACGACGATCTCGGACCGTTCAAGCTGCTGCCGGGCACCTGGACGAATGCCGAGGTGGCGCCGGGGGTGCAGGACGGGCGCGGCTGGAACATGATCGCGCTGCCTTTCGGGGGTGCGCGACCGCCCTTCCGGGTGCTGCTGAACCAGTACAACGAGAGCCTGATGTTCACGCTGGTCGACAAGGGCGTTCCGAACCGCGGGGTGCGGCTGGACCCGGACGTCAATTCCACGGACCAGCGCATCGTCACGCTCGACTACCAGCAGTCGATCCACCAGGTGGCGGCCGCGGACTTTCCCGAGAGCGGGGAGGCGGGCGGTGCGGGTCTCGCCATCCACCACGAGCCGGGGCTGTTCCTGCACATGCTCAGCCATGAGACGAACGGGATCGACATCGGGCGCCTCGCCACGATCCCGCACGGCGACTCGGCGCTCGGGCTCGGGACCAGCGCGGTCGTCGACGGCCTGGCCCCGATCCCCGAGACGGTGACCGCGCTTGCCGTGGGCGTGGGCACCGACATCGAGAACAGCCCCTACCTCGCCCCGTACAAGCATTTCCGCGACAACGTCTTCACCGGCACCGTCGATCCGGTGCAGGTGCCGGGCTTCCCGGGGTTCAACCCTCTCGATGCCACGCGGCTCCTGCGGCTGGGCAACGACCAGCTGAACGTGACGCGCACCACCGTGCTCGATTTCGACACGACGCTCGAGGAGGCGGGAATCGTCAACATCCCCTTCATCGTGCGCGAAGCCAACGCCGCGAGCATGAGGTCGACGTTCTGGATCCAGGAGATCGCGCAGGACGACGGCTCGACCCTGCTCAGGATGCAGTATCTGCAAGTGGTGATGCTGGACTTCTTCATCCCGCGGCCCGACGGCATGCCGGGGCCGATCCGGTGGCCGCATGTCAGCATCAACACGATGGTGAAGGTGGCCGAACCGGACCCCGAGGTCGGCAAGTACATGACCACGAACCGCGCCTAGCGGGTCCGCCTCGAGGCGCGCCCCTGACGGGGGCGCGCCAGTCCGGGTGGGGTCCCGGCAGTTCAGGAGGCGATGGCGTCGGCCTCCTCGGCCTGCTCGGCCGACAGGTTGAGCCGGTCGCGAAGGGTCTGCAGGTACCGCCGGTCCCCCTCGCTGTCGCCGTCGATGGCGGCGCGGGACGCGAGGTAGAATTCCTCGGCCGTCTCTTCGTCGCCCACCTGAGTCAGCAGCTCGTCGAGCGGTCTGGGGTTCGCGATCTCGCGCTCCATCATGGCCCGCTCGTCGGGCGTCGCATCCGCGTCGTTGATCGCCTGCACGATGCGGCCGCGTTCCTCCTGCGACAGCGACCCGTCGGCGTAGGCGGCGGTGATCATGGCGCGGATCATCAGCAGCGCCTCGTCCTCGCTGAAACGTTCGGCCGCCGCTTCCCCTGCGCGGACATCCTCGTCGTCGACGCCGCCGCCATGGGCACCCGACGCGGCAGAGGCCGGCGACGGCGACTGCGAGGCGGGGCCGCCCAGGAACTCGTTCGCGGCATCCCGCACCTTGTCGAAAAGGCCGCCGCCGGAGGAGCCCTGCGAGGCGCTCCCGCCGGTGCCGCGCGACGCGGTGCCCTGGCTCGACTGGTGCGACTGGTAGGCTTGGTAGGCCATGTAGCCCAGCGCCGCGAGGCCGAGCTTCGAGCCCATCCCCCCGCGCCGCACGCGGCGCCGCGAGCCGAGCAGCCCGAGGGCGGAGGCGGTCCCGAGGGCGCCCTTGCTGCGGCCCCGCCCCGCCATCCGGGTGGCCAGCATCGTGCCGAGAATCCGCTTCATGCTCATGACGTCGTCCTCCAGCCCCGTCGCGCGGGGCACAGCTGCGACCAGCCTCGCGCGGTCGCTCCTTCCCGCCAGAACGTCGGCCGCATGCACGATGTTCCGCGGCGCCGGCGGGATCAGCCGTGGGCGATCACGATGGTGCGGCTCGCGCTGAACTCGAACAGCGCCTCGTAGCCCTTCTCGCGCCCGTGGCCCGACTTTCCGACGCCGCCGAAGGGCAGCTCGACGCCGCCGCCCGAGCCGTAGCCGTTGATGAACACCTGGCCCGCGGCGATCCGCCGCCCGATGCGCAACGCGCGGGCGCCATCCCGCGACCACACGCCCGCGACGAGGCCGTATTCGGTGCCGTTGGCCAGCCGCACCGCGTCGTCCTCGTCGGTGAAGGTCAGGAGCGACAGCACCGGCCCGAAGATTTCCTGCAGCGCCATCGGATGGTCCCGCGGCACCGGGCCGTAGAGACGCGGAAGGACGTAGAAGCCGTCCGGGTCCGCGCGCGGATCGAGGCGGCCCTCGGCCACGAGCGGCACGTCCGCGGCCGAGGCGAGGTCGCAGAACCGCGCCACCCTGCGCTTCTGCTTCAGGTTGATGAGGGGCCCGAGGTCGAGATCGGCCTCGGGCGGGCCCGCGACGAGCGCGGCGAAGGCGGCGGCGAGCCGCTCGGTGAGCGTTCCGGCGATCGCCGCGTCGACGAGCACGCGGGACCCGGCCGAACAGGTCTGGCCGGCGTTCTGCACGACGGACGCGACGATCACCGGGACCGCCGCGTCGAGATCGGCATCGGCGAGCACCACCTGCGGAGACTTGCCGCCCAGTTCGAGCACGCAGCCCGCATGCCGCCGCGCGGCCGCGACCTGCACCTGCGTGCCGACCTCCGGGCTGCCGGTGAAGGACAGGAAATCGACGCCGGCATGGCGCGAGAGCGCGGCGCCCGCGACCTCGCCCCGCCCGGGCACCACGTTGATCGCCCCCGCCGGGAAGCCCGCGTCGCGGGCGAGCTCGGCCAGGCGCAGCGCGGTGAGGCAGGCATCCTCGGCGGGTTTCAGGACGGTCGCGTTGCCCATGGCGAGCGCGGGCGCCAGCGTGCGTCCCACCATCTGCGCGGGGTAGTTCCACGGGATGATGTGGCCGGTCACCCCGTGCGCCACGCGTTCGGTGAGGGCAAGGGTCCCGGGCTGGTAGGGGATGCTGCGCCCGTGCACCTTGTCGGTCGCGCCGCCGTAGAACTCGAAATAGCGCGCCGAGAGGTCGAGGTCGGCGCGCGCCTGCGAGAGGGGCTTGCCGGTATCGCGCGCCTCCAGCACCGCGAGGTCGCCGGCCGCCTCGCGGATACGCGCGGCCAGGCGGGACAGGAGGCGCCCGCGGTCGACGGCCGCGATGCGTCCCCAGGCCCCGTCGAAGGCCCGGCGCGCCGCCGCGACCGCCGCGTCGACGTCGCGGGCGTTGCCGGCCGCGATCCGGTCGAAGGGACGGCCGGTCGCCGGCTCGACGAGGTCGAGCGTCTTGCCGGACTCCGCGGGCCGCCACTCGTTGTCGATGAATATCCCGGACCGGCTGGTCGCCGCCTCGGCGGTTCCGGTTCTGTCGAAGGCGTTCACGACCGCGTCCTCCTGCCTGCGGCGACCCGGCCGGTCAGATCTTCACGGTCACCGTCTTCAGGTGCGAGTAGTGGTGGATCGCCTCGATCCCCTTCTCGCGGCCGTAGCCCGAGTTCTTGTGGCCGCCGAACGGGGTCTGGACGGACATGGTGTTCCAGACGTTGACAAAGATCTGACCCGCCTCGATCCGGTCGGCGACACGCAGCGCACGGCTGATGTCGCGGCTCCACAAGGTGCCGATCAGGCCGTATTCGCTGTCGTTTGCGATGCGGATCGCGTCCTCCTCGGTGTCGAAGGGGATCGCCACGCCCACCGGGCCGAAGACCTCCTCCTGCGCGATGCGCATGGCGTTGTCCACATCGGCGTAGATCGTGGGCTCGATGTAGAAGCCGCCTTCCTGCCCCTTCACCTCGGCCACCTTGCCGCCGGCCAGCACACGGGCGCCATCCTCCTGCGCGATCTTGAAATAGCCCTGCACGCGCTGGAACTGCGCGGGCGTGATGATGGGCCCGAGATTGTCTCCGGGCGTGATCTTGGCGACCTCGGCGCGCAGTTTCTCGGTGAACTCGGAATAGATCGAGCGCTGCACCAGGATGCGCGTGCCTGCCGAGCAGACCTGGCCCGCGTTCAGGGTGAAGCCCTTGACCGCCTCGGCGGCGGCCACGTCGAGGTCGGCGTCCTCGAAGACGATGTTCGCCGATTTCCCGCCGAGCTCCAGCGTCAGCGGAATGATCCGTTCGGCCGCGATGCGGCCGATGGCGCGCCCCACGCCGACCGAGCCGGTGAAGGCGACCTTGCGCACCGCGTCGTGGCGCACGATGGCCTCGCCCACCTCCGGTCCGGTGCCGAGGACGATGTTGATCACGCCGTCCGGAAAGCCGACCTCGGTCGCGAGGCGGGCCATCTCGATCGTGGTCTGCGAGGTGATCTCGGACGGCTTGGCGACGACCACGTTGCCGGCCGCGAGCGCGGGCGCGATGGCGCGGGCAGCCTGGTTCAGCGGCAGGTTCCAAGGGGTGATGACGCCGATCACGCCGTAGGGTTCCCGCCGGGTGAACACGTGCTGGTCGGGCGCGACGTCCAGCACGTCGCCCGACGGCAGGTAGACGAGGCTGCCGTAGAACTCGAAATACTGCGCGCTGCCCTCGATCTCGGCCAGTGCGCCGGCGACCGGCTTGCCGCTGTCGGCGCATTCCATCTCGGCCAGGCGGTCGCGGTTGGCGCGGATCGCGGCAGCGAGCGCGAGCATCAGGCGCCCCCGCTCCGCGGCGACGTGGCGGCGCCACGCGTCGCGGGCCCGCTGCGCGGCTGCCACCGCCCGCGCGACATCGTCCGCCGTCCCCGAGGCCACGCGCAGATGCGCGAGGCCGGTCGTCGGATTGACGGCCTCGAGATAGTCGCCGCCGGCCGGTTTCTCCGAGGCGCCGTCGATCCAGTGGTCGAGGACCCGGAGGTCGGCGCGGGACACGTTGGCATGATCGTTCATGGGAGGCTCCGGTATTTCGGGACCGCGCGGCGCGGTCAGATGTAGGGCATGGTCGCTTCGAGCGACGGGCGGCCCTTCTGCCGCTCGCGCCAGGCGCGCAGGTTCGGCAGGTCGGCCAGCCAGTCGCGGTCGGTGAAGCGGAACACGATGTAGTCGAGCGCCGTGACCGCGGCGAAGTTGGCAATGTCCGGCCGGTCGTCGAAGTCGCGCGGCAGGTGGGCGTCGAGACGCGCCAGCCCCTCGGCCATGGTGCGGTAGCGCTTCGAGCCCACCATGTCGGTGTCGAAACCGTCGCTGGACTTGCGCCCGATGATGATCGCGGTGGCGGCCTCGGTCGCGCCCAGCGCCGGCGCAGCGATGGCGAGGGTCCGCGCCAGATCCTCTGCCGGGTAGATCGACGGCGCCGCGATCTCGTCGAGATACCGCAGAATGAGGTGCGCCTCGGCGATGACATGGCCGTCGTCGGTGGTCAGGACCGGCACCCGGCCCGCCGGGTTGGCCTCGAGGAACGCGTCCGGGTCCTTCCAGGGATCGACGATCTCGAGCTCGACCCGGTCCGACAGCCCCTTTTCCTCGATGGCCAGCCGGACGAGACGGACGAAGGGCGAGGTGGTGTTGACGTAGAGATGCATGGTCACTTCACCTTCAGCGTGATGCCGCCGTCGACGACGAGTTCGATGCCGGTGATGTGCTTGGCCTCGTCGGAGGCCAGGAACACCGACGCCCAGGCGACGTCCCAGCCGTCGCCCATCTTGCCGAGCGGCACCAGCGCGTCGCGCGCCGCCACCATCTTTTCGGTGGAGCCGTAGACGCCCGTGACGTTTCCCTTGTGGATGAGCGGCGTGTTCATCAGGCCCGGCAGGATCGAGTTGCAGCGCACGCCCTTCGGCCCGTAGTTCAGCGCGATGTCGCGGGTGAAGGCGTTCACCGCGCCCTTCGAGGCCGAGTAGCTGATGCAGCTGTAGCCGAGGCTGTGGGTCGAGGCGATGGACGAGATGTTGATGATCGACCCGCCGCCCTGCGCGGTCATGATCGGCAGGATGTTCCGGCAGGTGAGGTAGATCGACTTGACGTTGATCGCCATCAGCCGGTCCCACTGCGCCTCGGTGAGCTCCTCGGGACCGCCGGGGTCGATGATGCCCACGTTGTTGTCGAGCACGTCGATGCGGCCGAAGGTGTCCATGCACTTCCGGACCGCGGCCTCGACCTCGTCGCCCCTGGAGACGTCGCAGACGGCGGTCTCGACCGTTCCGCCCTCGTCCCGGATGATCTGCGCGGTCTCCTCCACCGCATCGGGGTTCACGTCGAGCGCGAAGACCTTCGCGCCCTCGCGCGCCATCGCCACCGCGGCAGCCTTGCCGTTGCCCCAGCCCGGCCCGATCGAGCCGGCGCCGGAGAAGAAGACCACCTTGTCCCTGAGACGGTCAGCCATCGCGTCACCTCCACACGCATTGTCGTTGCCCCGCAGATCACCGGAAGCCGGCGGCTGTAACAAATATGAACGCGCTCTACGGGCAATAGGATTGCGATATACCACGGCCGCGGTGCCTTGCATCCATCCCGGCCGGAACGGCTTTTCCCGCGGTCCTGCAACGGATTGCGGCGCTGCGCAGGTCGGTTCCGGGCGCCACGGCCGGGCGTTCGGCAGGGGATATAGCGGAATCCTCTAGGGGCGATGGCAAAACGCTATTTACGGCGACCACAGCGAGTCGGGCAGCCTTTGCCCGCAGGTCGGCGGCGGAGGCGCGAGGGTCATCCCCATCGCGACGCCGGCCCACGGAAGTCACCTGGAGGAGAAACATGAAACTCAAAGCACTAGTGGCGGCCGGGCTGGTCGGAGCGTCGTCCCTGGCGCTGGCCACCGCGGCCGCGGCGCAGGACAAGACCATCCGCATCGTCGGATTCGGCGCCTCTTCGGGCGTGGTCGGCATCTTCGGCCAGAACTCGACCGCGGCGATGTCCGCGGCGTTCGAGAAGATCAACGCCGAAGGGGGCGTCACGCTCGCCGACGGCTCGCAGGCCCGCATCGTCACCGAGTACTACGACGACCGCTGCAATGCCGAGGAAGGCATCTCGGTCCTGCGGCGCATCGCCTCGACCGATGCGCTGGTCGCCATCGGCCCCACCTGCTCGAACGTGGCAGAGCCGCTTTTCGGCATCATGCAGGCGCGGGTCGACGACGAGAGCGACACCGGCCTCCAGTTCCCGGTCTTCACCGACGTGGCGATCAAGGGCGGGCTCGCCGGCATCTCGGACTGGGTCTTCCGCAACACGCCGTCCGAGGCGGCGATGTACGACGAGCTCTTCGGCTGGCTGCGCGAGACACATCCCGACGCCACCACCATCTTCGGCGGCGTGGAAGAGGATTTCGCCCATTCCCGCGCCTCCTGGTACGACGTGATGAAGACCGCCGCGGACAAGCACGGCTTCGAACTCGTGGGCGAGGCGCAGTGGCTGCTCTCTGACACCAACTTCTCGAACCAGGTGCGCGGCATGCGCCGGGCCGAGCCGGACATCGTCGCGATCTCGGCGCATCCCTTCACCACCTGCGGCGTCCTGCGCGAGATGGCGCGCCAGCGCGTGGAGCCCGAGGTCCTCGTGGGCCTGACCTCGTCCTCGAGCCTCGAGACGCTGTCCGGCTGCGCGACCGAGGCCGAGGGCCTGACCATCCCCACGAGCTTCGCCCCGGTCAACGACGAGGCCCGGGCAGCCGCCGAAGCCGTCGTCGCCGAAGGCGGGCAGATGGACCTGCACAGCGCATCGGCCTGGGAGAACGCGATGATCCTCAAGGACGTGATCGAACAGGTCGGCGTCGAGGGCACCGCGGAATCGCTCGAGGAGGACCGCCGCAAGATCCGCGACGGGCTGGCCGCGATGGAAAGCGCGCCCGGGCTGCTCGGCACCAACCAGCGCATGCCCGACGGCGAGGCGGTGAAGCCCTACGTCTTCGTCCATGCCCGCGATGGCGGCTGGGAAGTCCTGCACAACCCCGGCAGCTGATCCTGCGGGGCGCGCCCGCCCGGTCAGGCGCGCCCCTTCCCGACATTTCCACGGCCCAGCCGCCCCCGGCGGCGATGCCGGATGACTTCGAGGCAGCCCCGTCATGGACTATTTCCTCATCATCGACTTCGTGCAGTCGCTCCTCGACGGGCTGCTGTTCGGGACGACCTACGCGCTGATCGGCATCGGCTTCACGCTGATCTTCGGCGTGATGCGCAAGCTGAACCTCGCCTACGGCGCGGCCGCCCTGGCCGGGACCTATATCGGGGTCGCGGCCACCTTCGCCTTCGACGCGCCGCCGCCGGTGGTGTTCCTGCTCTCGGCGCTGGGCTCGGGCGCCATCGGGATCGTCGTCTACTACTGCTGCTTCCGCTTCACGCCCACGCACTACCCGATGGCGTCCCTGCTGGCATCGGTCGGCATGCTGCTCTTCATCGACGAGGTGGTGATCCATGCGAGCCACGGCATGCCCCTGCCCTACCCGTCGGTGTTCCGCGAGGCGACCATCGAGCTCGGCGACATCTGGGTGCGCGGAGACCTGCTGTTCGTCTTCTTCATCTGCGTGGTGGCGATGGCTGTGCTGTTCTGGCTGCTCTACCGCACGCCGCTCGGGCTCGCCACGCGTGCCGTCAGCCAGCAGCCCCGCGCGGCCGCGCTCTGCGGCATCGACCCGACCCGGGTGAACCTGCTGACCTTCGGCCTTGCCGGGATCCTGGGCGGCATCGCCGGCGCGATGACCGCGGCCGCGGTGGGCGTGCTTTCGCCGATCATCGCTATGGGCCTGACGGTGAAGGGGCTGATCGCCGTGGTCATCGGCGGGCTCGGTTCGATCCCTGGCGCGATCATCGGCGGGCTGCTCGTCGGCGCGGCGGAGAACGTGTTCCTCATGCTGCGCGGCGTGACCGAGCGCGACATCTACGTGATGCTGCTGCTCTTCCTCTTTCTCACCCTGCGTCCCGGCGGCCTCTTCGGCTCGACCGCAGGCCGCGACTGACCGGAGGCCACGATGGATTTCTACCTCGGGCTCGCCCAGATCTTCGGCGTCCACACGCTGCTGGGCCTTTCCGCCTATGTCGTCCTCCTGACCGGGCAGGTCAGCATGGCGCAGGCCGGCTTCTACGCCATCGGCGCCTACACTGCCGGGGCCATGACGGCGATGTTCGGGCTGCACATCCTGCCCGCCATCGTGATCGCGGGCCTCGTCAGCGCGGCCATCGCCTGCATCGTGGGCTTTCCGGCGCTGCGCGTGAAGGGCCTGATGCTGGTGGTCGCCACCCTCGCCTTCGGCGAGATGGTGCGGCTGTTCTTCTTCAACCTCACCTGGCAGGTGGAGCGGAACGGCGATCGCGTGGGACCGAACGGCGCCGAGGGCTTCCGCTCGATCCGCTACTTCCCCGAGAACGGCTGGGAGGTCTGGCACGTCACGGTCTTCATCTGGTTCGTCGTGGTCGTCGTGATGGGCGCGCTCTGGTGGATGGACCGCACCCGCGCCGGCGCCGTCCTGCGCGCCGTGGGGCACGACGAGACCGCGGCGCAGTCGATCGGGCTCAATCTCACTGCGGTGAAGGTCGGGGCGATGACCGCGGGCGGCTTCATCGCCGGGCTTGGCGGCGGCATCTACGCCCATACCGTGACCCACATCGAGCACGGCGTCTTCGGGGTCCTGCTGGCCACCTTCGCGATCGCCTACCCGATCCTCGGCGGGCTCGGCTCGGTCTTCGGCACGCTGATCGCGGTGCTGTTCATCCAGGGGTTCCTGATCGAGGGCCTGCGCTTCATGGGCGAATGGCGCTCGCTGCTCTTCGGCGCGCTGATCGTGCTGGCGATGAACCTCCGGCCGCACGGGCTTCTCGGCGAGCATGCGCCGCGGCTCAAGAACCTCTTCGGCGCCGGTCCGGCGCGGCCCTCCGATCCCCTGTCCACGAAGGAGGCGAAGTGATGCTTGCGCTGGACTCCCTCTCCAAGCATTTCGGCGGCGTGCGCGCGGTCGACGGCATCAGCCTGACGCTCAAGGAAGGCGAGATCTTCGGCCTGATCGGTCCCAACGGGTCCGGCAAGTCGACCACGATCAACCTCATCACCGGCCTCTACACCCCCACGACCGGGACGGTCAGGCTCGACGGCCGCGACCTGACGGCCATGGCGCAGCACGAGCGGACCGCCATGGGGGTGGCGCGGACCTTCCAGAACATCCGGCTCTTCGGCAACCTGACCGTGGCCGAGAACCTCTGGGTCGCGCAGAACGGACACGAGCAACGCCGGGCGCATTTCCTCGGACGCTGGTTCAGGGCCGGCGGCGAGCACTCCCCCGAGATCGGGGAGCTGCTGAAGTTCTCGCGGCTCCACTCCAAGCGCGACGTGCAGGCCTCTGCCCTGTCCTTCGGAGAGATGCGCCGGCTGGAGATGGCACGCGCGCTGGCCTCGCGGCCGCGTGTCCTGCTGCTCGACGAGCCGGCCGCCGGGGCGAGCCGCGAGGACGGCCAGATCCTCGCCGAGCGGATCCGCGAAACGCGCGACCGCGGCGTCACCGTCCTGCTGATCGAGCACATGATGGAGCTGGTGATGGGCATCTCCGACCGGGTCGCGGTGCTGAACTTCGGCCGCAAGATCGCCGAGGGCTCGCCCGCCGAGGTGCAGGCCAATGCGGACGTGCGGGCCGCCTATCTCGGCAGCAAGCACAAGGACGAGGAGCTGATCCATGCTTGAGATCCGCGACATCAGGACCTCCTACGGCAAGATCGCCGCGCTCAAGGGCGTGTCGCTCGAGATCCGCGAAGGCGGGCTGACCTGCCTCCTCGGCCCGAACGGCGCCGGCAAGACCACCCTGATCTGGACGATCGCGGGCATCCTCAAGGCGCAGTCGGGCTCGATGCGGCTCGGCGACGACGAGCTGGCGGGGCTGAAGCCGCACCAGATCGTCGAGAAGGGCGTCGTGACCGTCCCCGAGAACCGGCTGGTCTTTCCCGAAATGACCGTGACGGAGAACCTGGTCGCGGGCGCTTTCAGCCGGCGCAGGCAGAAGGGCGACGTGGCCGAGGACCTCGACGCCGTGCTCGACCGCTTTCCGCGCCTGCGCGAACGCGCCTCGCAGGAGGCCGGCACGCTCTCGGGCGGCGAGCAGCAGATGCTGGCGGTGGGCCGCGCGCTGATGGCGCGTCCGAAGATTCTCCTGATGGACGAGCCGTCGACCGGGCTCGCCCCGATCATCGTCGAGGAAATCTTCGAGATCATCGGGCAGCTGCGGGACGAGGGCCGCACGATCTTTCTGGTCGAGCAGAACGCAAACCTCGCGCTCGACTACGCCGATCACTTCTACCTGCTCGAACAGGGGCACGTGACCTTCGGCGGCGACCCCGCGACGGTCGATCACGACGACCTGATCGCCCGCGCCTATCTCGGCGCGCGCAAGGCAAGCTGAGACCCGGGCCGGGCCGATGATCGACCTCGTTCAGAACATGCTGGACGGCCTCGCCATCGGTTCGGCCTATGGCCTCCTCGCCCTGGGCTTCACGCTGATCTTCGGGGTGATGCGGCGGCTGAACATGGCGTTCGGATCGTCGATCCTCGTCGGCATCTTCGCGGGCGCATGGCTGCACGGTCAATGGGCGGCCGGGATGATCCCGATCTTCGCGGCCACCGTTGCCGGCGCGGTCGTCGCCTCGGCCTACGTGGAGCGGATGTCGTTCGCGTGGATTCGCGGCGACGCCGCGCTCGCCTCGATGGCGTCGAGCTTTGCCATCTGGATGCAGCTCGAGGAACTCGTGGCGCGCGCCTTCCCGCAGCGAAGCTATGCCTTCCCGACCTTCGAGGCGCTGCCGATGCTCGAACTCGGCCCGTTCTTCCTGCGGCCCGAACACGCGGCGATGTTCCTGACCGCGGCCGTCCTCGTGGCAGCGCTGCACTGGCTGCTGACGCGCACGCTCTTCGGCCTCCGCGTGCGCACCCTCTCGGACAGCCGCGATGCCGCCCGCGTCTCGGGCGTCGACGTCGGGCGGGTGGCGGTCCTGACCTTCGGCCTCGCGGCGGCCATCGGCGGCGTGGCGGGGTTCCTGATCGCCGCGACCGACGGGCAGATCAGCACCAAGCTCGGGATGTGGGCGACCATGAAGGGCCTGATCGCCATGGTGATCGGCGGGCTCGGCAGCCTGCGGGGTGCGCTGGTGGGCGGGCTGGTCCTGGGCGTCGTCGAGGCGCAGGCACAATGGTATCTCGGCGCCTCGGGGCGCGAGATCTGCACCTTCGCGCTGCTGTTCGCGGCGCTGATCCTGCTGCCGCAGGGCCTGGTCGGCCGGAAGGACACGCTCGCACGCGCCGAGGCGGTGCGGAGGATCTGATGGACGGCTTCACGATCTCGGTCCTGTCGAACATCGCCCTCTTCTCGTTCCTGGCGATCTCGGCCTGGGTGCTGCTGATCGCGGGCGAGATCAGCTTCGGCCAGCAGGCCTATTTCGCCCTCGGGGCCTATGGCGCGGGCATCGCCACGGCCGTCTGGCAATGGCCGTTCGCGCTCGGCGTGGCCTTCGGCATCGGCCTCGGCGCGCTGGTCGGCGGGCTCGTCGCGTGGCCCGCGGTGCGACTGTCCGGGCTGCACTACGCCATCGCCACGCTCGCCTTCGCGGAACTGGTGCGGGCCACGCTCAACGTCTTCACCTACCGACGGGACGTGGGCGGCGTCGCGACCGGCCCGGACGGCGCCAACGGCTTCCGCGACATCCGGTGGGTCTACGAGGCGGGCCTCCCGCCCGGCGCGTATCTCCTGGTCATCGCGGGCTGCCTTGCGGGGGTGATCGGGCTGGTGGCGCTGCTGACCCGCGGCCGGTTCATGGCGCGGCTGCGGATCGTCGGCGAGGACCCGATCCTCGCGGCGATGATGGGCCTTCCGGTCGCGCGGACGCGGATCGCTGCGGCCGCGCTCGCGGGGGGCATCGCGGCGCTGGGCGGCGCCCTCTACGCCCATCTCGCGACCTATGTCGAACCCGCGCAGTTCTCCGTGATGACCGGGGTGCACGCGCTGGCCTACGGGCTGATCGGCGGGCTCGGCACCGTGTTCGGACCGATCCTGGGCGTGCTGATCGACATCGGACTGCTTGAATCGCTGCGCATCTTCGCGGGCTACCGGATGGTCGTGTTCGGCGGTCTGGTGGCGGTCGTGCTCATCCTGCGCCCGCGCGGCGTGCTGGACGAGCGGATGATGCACCGGGTGGCGGCATGGCTGCGGCGCTAGAGGTCGCGGGCCTCACCTGCCGGTTCGGCGGCGTGACGGCGCTCGACCGGGTCGACCTGGCGCTGGCCCGGGGCGAGGCGCTGGGCCTGATCGGCCCGAACGGCTCGGGCAAGACCAGCCTCCTCAACGTGGTGAGCGGCCATCACGCGCCCGAGACCGGCAGCGTGCGGCTCGGGGGGCGCGAGATCGCCGGCCTGCCAAGCGACCGCATCGCGACCCTCGGCGTGGCGCGCACCTTCCAGACCCCGCGCGTGCTGACGCGCCTGACGGTCTTCGAGAACCTGCGCGCCGCCCGGCACGCCCGCGCGCCCGGCATCGAGATGCTGTGGCAGGCCCGCGCCGCACGGCGCCGCGAGCGCGAGAGGCTCCTCTCCCTGCTGGCGCTCTTCGGGCTCGAGGGCAAGGCGCACGACATGCCCGACGCGCTGACCCTCATGGAACTGCGCGAGCTCGAGATCGCCCGCGTTCTGGCCGCGGATCCCGCCCTCATCCTGCTGGACGAACCCGCGGCCGGCATGACGGAGGCCGAGACCGACCGGCTCGCGCGGACCGTCGCGACCCATCTCCTGCCCGGGCGCAGCGCCATCATCATCGAACACAAGGTCACGTTCGTCACCGCGCTCTGCAAGCGGATCGCGGTCCTCGACGCGGGACGCAAGATCGCCGACGGGCGAGCGACCGACGTGCTGGCCGGCAGCGCGGTCCGGCAGAGCTATTTCGGGGCCGGCACGTGCTGACGGTCACGGACCTCTCGGTGCGGTACGGCCGCATCCACGCCCTGCGCGCCGTGTCGCTGAGCCTATCGCGCGCCGAGGTGCTGCTGCTCGCAGGTCTGAACGGCGCCGGCAAGTCGAGCCTGGTGCGCGCCATCGCAGGCCTCACCCCGGCGGCCGGAGGCCGGGTGGACCTGGCAGGCCGCGACATCACGGGCATGCCGCTCCATCGGCTGGACGACATCGCGCTCCTGCCCGAGGGCCGGGTGCTCGCGCCGTCGCTGACGGTGGCCGAGACGCTGCGGCTCGGTGCGCGGAATACCCGGCGCCCGGTGCGCCGCGCCCGCACGGCCGACGTGCTCGACCGGCTGCCGGAGCTCGCCGGCCGGCTCGATCAGCGGGCCGGCACGCTGAGCGGGGGCGAGGCGACCCTGCTCGCGCTCGGCCGCGCGCTGATGGCAGGTCCGCGGCTCCTGCTGCTGGACGAGCCGACGCTCGGCCTCTCACCGGCGGCCGCCGCGCGTGTCTTCGACATCCTTGCGGCCCTGCGGCAGGACGGGCTCGGCCTCCTGCTGGTCGAACAGAACCTGCGCCGCGCCGTCGGCCTCGCCGATCGCGTGCTCGCGCTGCGGCACGGACGCGCGGTGCACCAGGGCGCGGCGCGCGACCTCGGGGATCCCGCGGCGCTGGAAGAGATGCTTTTCACCGACCGACGCGAAGGAGTTGCACCATGATGAAGACCTTCACCGCCACGGCGCTGGCGCTGTCCCTTGCCGCGCCCGCCCTCGCCGCCGACCGCCTTGAGGCCGTCGCGGACTGCGTCCCGACCGACGCCGCGCTGAGCTACGACTGCACCATCGAGCTCAGCCGCAACGGCGCGCCGGTCGAGGACGCGGTCTTCACCGTCGCGCCCGACATGCCGTCGATGCCGATGGCCCACAACATCGCGCCGGTGCCGGCCGAGGCCGGGGACGCGCCCGGCAGCTACACAGTGCCCCTGACGCTCGACATGCACGGACGGTGGGCGCTCAGGCTCGAGGTCAGCGCGCCGGCGCGCGACATGGTCGTGGTTACCCACGATTTCGACGCCGAGTGACGCCCTGGGTCAGCCCGACAGGCTTTGCGACGGCTCGAGCGCCTGCCAGATGCCGCGGTCGACGAGATCCCGGATCACGTCGTGGCAGATCCTCTCGACCTCCTGGCTGGCGCGGCTGACCGGCTTGGCGGGATTGCGCACGAGGTAGACCGGGCGGATGAGCCGCGGCTCCACGATGGGCGCCATGATCAGTTCGCCCCGCTCGACGAAGTCGATCGCGGCGGCCGGGGCGAGGATCGTGTAGCTGCTGCCCCGCGCCACCAGCGTCTTGATCTGGCCGAGCCCATCCATCTCGGTCGCGACGTTCAGCGCGACGCCCTGCGACTTCAGGACCCGGTCGATCATGATCCGGAGCCCGTGATGGGGCGAGGGCAGGACGAGTTCGGCCTCGGCCAGCTCGGCCAGCGTGACCGCAGAGCCCGCGCGGCTCTCGAACGGCCAGGCATCGGGGGCGGAGAAGAAATGAAGCTCCTCGGTCATCAGCTGGCGGTGGCTCAGGTGCCGGACCGACCCGAGATCGTAGAGCATGCCGAGGTCGATCGACTGGTCCTCGAGCCAGGACTTGATGAAGCCGCTCATCGCGTCGATCACCCGCAGGCGGACCTTGGGCAGTTCAAGCCGGACCGTCTCGGCCAGCGGGACCGAGAGGACCATCGCGATCGAGCTGGGCAGCCCGAACGTGACCTCGCCCTGCGGTTCGGTTCCCGATTGCCGGACGGCGGTCGCCGCACGGTCGAGCGCGTCGATGACGTCGCGGGCATGGCTGAGCAGGACCTCGCCCGACTGCGTGAGAGATACGCCGCGCGGGCTGCGTTCCAGGAGCTTGACGTCGAGCTCGCGCTCGAGCGCGATGACGTGCTGCGACAGCGATGGCTGCGCCACGTTCACCCGCTGCGCGGCCGCGGACAGCGACCCCTCCTCCGCGATCGCCACGAAGTATCTCAGCTGCCTGACGTCCATCGCTCTCTCCCCCGCGAGCGATAGTAGTTTCCTCTGGCGGGATGAGAAACGACAATTTTCCGCGCGGATCCGTGCGCCTTGCCGGCGGGCCCCGCGGGCCGGTCAAAACGAATTCCTATGGCCGTGTGATCAATCCCGTCTTACCGCCCGCGCCGCGCGGCCTGCTATCCAAGGGGTATCGCGGCGCGGAACGGCGCCCGGAGGGAGGAGGAAGCCAACAGATGACGGACATCATTCTGCACCACTACGACCTGTCGCCGTTTTCCGAGAAGATCCGGCTCGCGCTCGGCCACAAGGGGCTGGCGTGGAGATCGGTCAAGGTGGAGGCCGTTCCGCCGCGGCCGCTGCTCGACGCGCTGACCGGCGGCTACCGCCGGGTGCCCGTGCTGCAGATCGGCGCCGACGTCTACTGCGACACCGAAGTGATCTTTCGCGCGCTCGAACGCCTGCAGCCCGAGCCCACGCTCTACCCGACCGGCGAGGGCCTGTCGAAGGCGCTGTCGCTCTGGTGGGACCGGGCGACCTGGAAGCCGGCCATCGGCGTCCTCGTCGCGCATATCGGCGAGCACCTGCCCGAGGCCTTCCTCAAGGATCGCAAGGAGCACTACCTGGGCTACGACATCTCGAAGGCGGGGATGGCGCCCATGCTGCCGGTCTATGTCCAGCAGATGGCCGCGTTCGCGGAATGGCTCGACTCGATGCTGGGCCGCACCGGCGCCTACCTGACGGGGGACGCGCTCGGCGCCGCCGACCTGACCTGCTATCACTCGCTGTGGCTGTTGCGCGCCAATGCCGGCGCCGACACCATCGACGCCCAGCTCGGGCTGAGCCCCGCCGTGACGGCCTGGATGGACCGGGTCGCGGCAGTCGGGCACGGCACGCTGTCCGAGATGACGCCGGAAGAGGCCGTGGCCGCGGCACATGCCGCCACGCCCGACAGCACCTTCGCCGCCGACGCCGACCCGAGCGGCCTGAAGCTCGGAACGCAGGTCACGGTGACCCCTGACGACAACGCCCGCGTGCCTGTGTCGGGAACGCTCGTCTCGGCCGACAAGCAGGAGGTCGTCGTCGCCGTCGAAAGGCCCGAGACCGGGCGCATCCACGTGCATTTCCCGCGGGCTGGTTTTGAGACCCTGCCCGCGTCGAGCGCCGCGCAGTCCGCGGCCTGACCCCCATATCCAGGGACATGAAAGGTACCGCCATGACCGATACCGCCACCCTCGAGGCCAACCGCAAGCGGGCGCAGGACTACTTCAAGGCCTTCGCGTCCAAGGACCGTGACTGGCTCGAGGCCAATGTCGCGCCGACCTACGTGCGCCGCGATTCCACCCTGCCCTTCGAGGTGATCGGCCCCGAAGGCGTGCTGCAGCTGGGCGACCTCTTGCTCGGCGCCTTCTCGGAGATCGAGCTCGACATCCAGGACACCGTGGCCGAAGGCGACAAGGTGCTCGTCCGGCTGCAGTTCCGGGGCGTGCATTCCGGCGCCTTCGGCGACCACGCGGCCACCGGCAAGCGGTTCGACGTCGCCGTGCTCGACCTCTTCCGCATGGAGGACGGCAAGATCGCCGAACAATGGCCCGCGATCGACAATATCGGTCTCCAACAGCAGATCGGCATGCTGGGCTGAGGGGAAGGCGATGCGACTTGACGGAAAGAGCGCCCTGATCACCGGCGGCGGCGCGGGCTTCGGGGCGGAGATCGCGAAGGTCTTCGCCCGCGAGGGCGCCCGGGTGACGGTTCTCGACCTGAACGCCGAGGCCGCCACGGCCACCGCCGCCGCGATCGGCGAGGCGGCGCAGGCGGTGGTCGGCGACGTGACCAGCGCCGCCGATGTCGCCCGCGCGGTCGAGGCCGCGGAACGGTTTGGAGGGCGCCTCGACATCGTGGTGAACAATGCCGGCTGGACCCACCGCAACAAGCCGATGCTGGAGGTCACGGAGGACGAGTTCGATCGCGTCTACGCGGTCAACGTCAAGTCGATCTTCCACATGAGCGCCGCCGCGGTCCCGGTCATGCGCGCGCAGGGGGGCGGCGTGATCCTCAACGTGGGATCGACCGCCGGGATCCGGCCGCGGCCCGGCCTCACGTGGTACAATTCCAGCAAGGGCGCGGTGAACCTGCTCTCGCGGTCGATGGCGGTCGAACTCGCCCCCGACGGCATCCGGGTCAACTGCGTGGCGCCGGTCATGGGGGCGACGGGGCTGCTCGAATCCTTCATGGGCGTGCCGGACACGCCGGAGAACCGCGCGCGCTTCATCGCCACGGTACCGCTCGGCCGCCTGGCCGAGCCCGGCGACGTCGCCGGCGCCTGCCTCTACCTCGCCTCGGACGAGGCCGGGTTCATCACCGGCGTGGTGCTCGAGGTCGACGGCGGACGGACCGTCTGACGGCCGATGCACGGCCCAGTCCCTGCCCCGCCGCGACCGCGGCGCGCAGGGGCGGCCCGTGCCCGAAGGCCGATCCATCCCATGCAGGCCGCCCCGGCCGCCGCAATCCCGCCGGGGCGAACGAGGTGCAGGAGAACGACATGTTGAACCTTCCGGTGACCGTCGACGGCTATGGCGCCATCCGGGCACATGTGCCGTCCCGCGCGACGGAGTCCGCGTCGCGGAAGAAGGCCGCGCGCGCCTCCAAGGTGCTTCCCGATCTCGACGCGGCGATCTCGGCCTGCGAGCTGACCGACGGCGCGACGGTCTCGTTCCACCATCACCTGCGCAACGGCGATGGCGTGCTGAACAGGGTGATGGACGCGCTGGCGCGGCGCGGGCTGAAGAACCTGCACGTGGCGGCCACCTCGATCTTTCCGGTGCACGCGCCGCTGATCGACCATATCCGCTCGGGGACGGTCGGCCGGATCTCGGCCAGCTTCATCTCGGGCCCGGTGGGCGAGGCGGTGAGCCGCGGGCTGGTGCCCGAGGTCGTCGTCCTCAGGACCCACGGCGGACGGGCCCGCGCGCTCGACACGGGCGAACTGGTCGTCGACGCGGCCTTCGTCGCGGCGCCGGCCGCGGACGATCTCGGCAACGTCTCGGGACGTGCCGGCAAGACCGCCTGCGGCACGCTCGGCTACCCGATGACCGACGTGGAGGTCGCGCGCCGCGTGGTGGCCGTGACCGACAGCCTGATGCCCTACCCCGCGCACCCCATCGACATCCCGCAGGGCAAGGTCGACCACGTGGTCGTCGTCGACCGGATCGGCGATCCGAACGGCATCGCATCGGGCACCACCAAGCCCGCCGAGGACGGCCCGAGCCTCGCCATCGGCGCGCAGGCCGCTTCGGTGATCGCGGCGAGCGGGCTTCTGACCGAGGGCTTCTCGTTCCAGACGGGTGCGGGCGGCATCTCGCTCGCCACCGCCGGCGCCGTCGGGCGCGAGATGGCGCGGCGGCAGATCACCGGCAGCTTCTGCTCGGGGGGCATCACCGGGTTCCACGTGGGCATGCTGAACGAGGGCCTGTTCCGCACCCTGATGGACGTGCAGTGCTTCGATCTGGACGCGGTCCGTTCCTACCAGCGCGACCCGCGTCACCTGTCCATGTCCGCCGCGACCTATGCCGCGCCGCATCTGGGCGGCGCAGTGGTCGACCGGGTCGACGCCGTGGTCCTCGGCGCGACCGAGATCGATCTCGGCTTCAACGTCAACGTCACCACCAAGGCCGGGGGGATCGTCATCGGCGGATCGGGCGGGCACGCGGACACCGCCGCCGGCTCGCGGCTTGCCATCATCACCACGCGGTTGACGGCGGGCGGCTACGCGAAGATCGTGCCCGAGGTCGGAACGCTGACGACGCCCGGCGCCACGGTCGACGTGGTGGTGACCGATGCCGGGATCGCCGTGAACCCGGGCCGCGCCGACCTGCAGGACCGGCTGAAGAGCGCGGGACTGCCGGTCCGGCGGATCGAGGAGCTTCTCGCCGAGGCCGCCGCCGCCGCGACCCGGCCGACCCCGCCGCGCGCGACCGACCGGGTGGTCGCCGTGTCCGAATACCGCGACGGCACCGTGACCGACGTGGTCCGCCAGGTGGAGGAAGCCGCGCCGTGACCGTGATCCGCGAAGCCGACCTGATCGACAGCATCGCCGACGCGCTGCAATACGTCTCGTACTACCACCCGCCGGACTTCATCCGCGCGATGGCCGCCGCGTGGCAGCGCGAGGAGAGCCCGGGCGCGAAGGACGCCATGGCACAGATCCTCGTCAATTCCCGCATGGCGGCCATCGGGCACAGGCCGATCTGCCAGGATACCGGGACCGCGAACATCTTCCTGTCGGTCGGGCACGAGGCGCGGCTCGCGCTGTCGGGCTCGCTGCAGGAGGCGGTCGACGAGGCCACCCGCCGGGCCTACCGGCTCGACACGAACCCGCTGCGCGCCTCGGTCGTGGTCGACCCGCTGGGCGAGCGGCGCAATTCCGGGGACAACACGCCCGCGATGCTGTCGACCGAGATCGTCGCCGGCGACAAGGTGTCTGTGCACGTCTCGGCCAAGGGCGGCGGGTCCGAGAACAAGGCGAAGTTCGCCGTGCTGAACCCCTCCGCGTCGATCGCCGACTGGGTGGTCGAGACGGTGGAGACGCTCGGCGCCGGATGGTGCCCGCCGGGCATCCTCGGCATCGGCGTGGGCGGGTCGTCGGACCGCGCGATGCTTCTGGCCAAGCAGTCGCTCAACGACCCCATCGACATGGCGGAGCTGCGCCGGCGGGGCCCCGCGAGCCGGACCGAGGAGCTGCGGCTCGAGATCTGGGACCGGGTCAACGCGCTCGGCATCGGCGCACAGGGGCTCGGCGGGCAGACGACGGTGCTCGACGTCAAGATCCGGTCCTTCCCGACGCATGCCGCGTCGCTGCCGGTGGGACTGATCCCGAACTGCGCCGCCACGCGGCACGTGCACTTCACGCTCGACGGCTCGGGCCCTGCGCGGCTCGCCCCGCCGGATCTCGGCGACTGGCCCGAAATCCTGCTCGACCAGGCCGGGGCCGGCGCCCGGCGGATCGACCTCGACGCGCTCTCGGACGACGTCGTGGCCGCGCTCACCCCGGGCGAGACGGTGCTCCTGTCGGGCACGCTCTATACCGGCCGCGACGCGGCGCACGAGCGCATGGTCGCCATGCTGGACGCGGGCGACCCCCTGCCCGTCGACCTGCGGGGCCGCGCGATCTACTATGTCGGGCCCGTCGATGCGGTGGGCGACGAGGTGATCGGACCCGCGGGCCCGACCACCTCGTCCCGGATGGACAAGTTCACCGACCGCGTGCTCGCCGGGACCGGGCTGAAACTGATGATCGGCAAGGCCGAACGCGGGCCCGCCGCCGTCGAGGCCATCCGCCGCCACCGCGCCGCCTACCTCATCGCGGTCGGAGGCGCCGCCTACCTCGTCTCGAAGGCGATCCGCGCCGCCCGGCCGGTCGCCTTCGAGGATCTCGGCATGGAGGCGATCTACGAGCTGCGCGTCGAGGACATGCCCGTCACGGTCGCCGTCGACGTCAACGGCACCTCGATCCACCGGAGCGGACCACGACAATGGCGCCGGACGCAAGGGGCGGGTTGAGCGCTAAGGATCGGCTGGCCAATCCTCAAGCTGAGTGACATCCAGCGAAAGGCGCCAGCCGGTGCAACCAGCAGGCATTCACACCCGAAACATGTTTGAGCCCCGAGGCTGAGCAGCCCGATCCGGCCTAGCGCCAAAGCTGTCAGCGCCTTGACACACGAGTTCCGTCGTTGCGGAGAGCGGACAGCCCCGCGCCGTCGCCGGGCGACGATTTGTCAACCAATGAGACGGTATTTGACGAGAAACTGGTCGGCATCACCTGCCTCGCCGGGAGTTCATCCATCAACCCGGGGACCCGCTTCGCGGCCACGGGACTAAAGAAGAGAAAACCCTGCCCGACCATACAGCCAGCCTGCCGCAAGAAATCCGCCTGCTCCTTCGTCTCGATCCCCTCAGCGACCACCTGCACGCCGAAACTCTCACTAAGACCGATGACCGCGCTGATGATCGCCCGGTTCCCCTTACCGGAACCGATACCCTGCACGAAGCTGCGATCGATTTTGACGACATCTACGGGATAATTTCGCAAGTGAAAAAGCGAAGCGTAGCCGGTCCCGAAATCGTCCGGCGCGATCCTCACTCCTGCCCCGTTCAGTTTCTCGAGGGTCTTGCCAACCAGTTCAGCACTGCTGACCTGCTCCCCTGAAAAGT